>JAVXMM010000155.1:0-1710 GCA_036646255.1 Comamonas sp. | reverse complement strand
CGTGTCAACGACTCTTCAAAAAGGGCGGCAAAAGATTCAGACATGTATTTCCTTAAACATCTACAGGTTTCCGTTAGCACTATTGCTCGCGTTTTTAAGGCTGTAAATGCAGGTTGCGGAGGGATCCGCGGGTTAAAAGTTAAACAACCCAGCAACCCATGGCGGTATGGAACACACCAGTGGAAGGCCGCTGGGGCCTGCAAACCGTCTACATCAGGGCGAAATCCGCGTTCGCAAGATCCATTAAGAGGTTTCTTGCGAATGGGCTGCTGCGTGTGCAAACGGTTGGCGCTTTTCCCACCACGACAGCACCTGGGCCACAGCGTCATCCACTGTGATCTCGGAGTTATCGAGCAAGAGAGCATCTTGCGCAGCCTGTAATGGCGCGGTGGCGCGTTGCATGTCACGCGCATCGCGCGCCTCTAAGTCGGCGCGAAGGTCGGCAATTATAGCCGGTAATCCTTTTTCAATCAACTGTTTATAGCGGCGCTCGGCCCGCTTGGCTGCGCTGGCTGTCAGGTACACCTTCAGGGGCGCGAGCGGGAAAATCACCGTGCCCATGTCTCGCCCATCAGCAACGAGGCCTGGCAGTTGGCGGAAATCGTGCTGCATTTGCACCAGCGCTTGGCGCACGGCGGGCAGCGCAGATACCTGCGATGCGTTCATGCCGGCTTCTTCACTGCGAATCGCGAGGCTGATGTCCTCCCCATCCAGCAGCACGCGTTGGTCGGGGGTGAATTGGATGTCCATCTGCGCAATCAGTGCTGCGATCTGGCCTGCGTGCTCGGCGTCAATGGGGATGCTGGCGCGCATGGCGGCTAACCCCGTGATGCGGTAGAGCGCACCCGAGTCCAGTAAGTGGTAGCCCAGCGCTGCGGCCACGGCAGAAGCCACCGTACCCTTGCCCGATGCGGTAGGGCCATCAATACAAATCACTGGCACGCTGCCGGGTACGGCACGCACGACTGAGAACAGTGCCTCAAAATAACCGGGGAAGGTTTTGGCCACACATTTTGGGTCTTCAATGCGTACGGCAATGCCTGCGGGGTTGAAGGCGGCGAGCGAGAAGCACATGGCGACTCGGTGGTCGTCGTAGGTGTGAATGCTGGCGGGCCTCCAGGCCTCGCGGTTGGCGGGTGGGGTAATGGCGATGTAGTCAGCGCCTTCCTCCACGACGGCGCCCAGCTTGCGCAGCTCAATAGCCATGGCGGCCAAGCGGTCGGTTTCTTTTACGCGCCAGCTGGCGATATTGCGCAAGATGGTGGTGCCGTTGGCGTACAAGGCCATTGCGGCCAGGGTCATGGCGGCGTCGGGGATGTGGTTGCAGTCCAGGTCGATGGCTTGCAGCGGCCAGCTGCCGCGGCGTATCTCCAGCCAATTGGGGCCGCTGGTGATATTGGCGCCCATGCTGCGGGCGGCTTCTACAAAGCGGATATCACCCTGTATGGAGTTGGCGCCCACACCTAGCACCTTGATGCTGCGGTCTACTGTAAGGGTGCTGCTATTGGGGCCAGGTTTGCTACTTTTTCCCGAGGCGATGGCGCCCAGCGCGATGAAGTAGCTGGCCGAAGAGGCGTCGGCTTCGACATGGATCTCGCGCGGGGATTGGTAGTGGCTGCCTGCGGGGATGGTGAAGCGCTGCCAGCTATCATTTTTGATAGCAATGCCAAAGCGTTTGAGCAGCTCCAAGGTGATGTGGATGTAGGGTTT
>JAVXMM010000154.1:0-3104 GCA_036646255.1 Comamonas sp. | reverse complement strand
CTTTGTGTCGATCATGGAAGGCTGCTCCAAGTACTGCAGCTACTGCGTGGTGCCGTATACGCGCGGCGAAGAAGTCAGCCGCCCATTTGAGGACGTGCTGGTGGAAGTGGCCGGCTTGGCCGATCAAGGCGTAAAGGAAGTTACCCTGCTGGGCCAGAACGTGAATGCCTACCTGGGCAAGATGGGCGACACGGCCGAGATTGCCGACTTTGCCCTGCTGCTGGAATACGTGGCCGAGATCCCCGGTATCGAGCGCATCCGCTACACCACCAGCCACCCCAATGAGTTCACGCCCCGCCTGATTGAAGCCTATGCCAAGATCCCCAAGCTGGTCAGCCACCTCCACCTGCCCGTGCAGCATGGCAGCGACCGGATCTTGATGGCCATGAAGCGCGGCTATACCGCTATGGAATACAAGAGCACGATTCGCAAGCTACGCGCCATCCGCCCTGATCTGGCAATGAGCAGCGACTTCATCGTGGGCTTCCCCGGCGAGACCGAGGAAGACTTCCAGAAGATGATGAAGCTCATCCACGATGTGCGCTTTGACAACAGCTTTAGCTTTATCTTCAGCCCCCGCCCCGGCACGCCTGCAGCCAACTTGCCGGACGAGACGCCACACGACGTCAAGCTGCGCCGCCTGCAAGAGCTGCAGGCCGTCATCAACAACAACATCAAAGAGATCAGCGAAGAGCGTGTGGGCACCGTGCAGCGCCTGCTGGTCGAAGGCGCATCCAAGCGTGGCAACGGCGAGCTGATGGGCCGCACGGAATGCAACCGTGTGGTCAACTTCCCAGGTAACGAGCGCCTGATCGGCCAGCTGATTGATGTGAAGATCACCGAGGCGATGGTCTACACGCTGCGCGGTGAAGTGCTCACGCTGCAATAACCATAAAGCCAACCCACATCGCCACCAAGCCGCCACAGTGCGGCTTTTTTTGCGATGCCACTCACCATTACTAATCAGCAGCAACTTCAAGCACAATCATTTTTGATAGCTGTCAGCGCCTACCAATAGAGCGCTAGCGCCATTTCTCTAATTGCTGCGCCACAGGAGGAGCGCGCAATCGCTGTAGCGCACAAACAAGTCACCGTGGCCCGCGCACCGATCCGGGCCAAGCCAGCATCTAGCACCAGCTACCTGATCAACTGCGAACGCACTGCAGGCCGTTTGATGCGAACGAGCCCGCAGCGGGGCGCTATGCATTTGCCTGCACACGCATCAGTTTTGTACCTGCATTGGTCATGCTGGGCTGGCGAACGACCACCCAGCAATGGCAGTCGCTAGAAGTGAACGCCGCCCGCGCCTGCTTCACCGGCAGAGAAGATTTTGTACCGCCTACTGCGCACAAGGCCGCGCGCAATGAGTGGATAAAGGCCTTGCTGATGCGCCGGGCCGAGCGGTTACTGTGGACAAAGCACAGCACCTGCTGCCAAACCCCAACCGCCCTGGAAGCGCCCACCCGTGGCGGCAAAGTAAATCTAGAAGAAAATTGAATCTGTCGCCCACCCAATAGGCGCCAAATGCTATTTATTAGATAGCAAAAATGGCAGCAAAGGTGCGCCAGAAAATCGCAGATTTGCAGTTAAGGCTAGGCAAGAGCCCCGCAGACAGTACATCAGCTCGACCAGGCGCGAAACAGCGCATCAAGGCCTGTTTTGGCTGCGCTACGCGGCAAAGATGGTGCGTGCATCGGTAAAACGCTTGGCAAAGTAGGGGTTGGACAAGCTCACCGTTTTGACCACGCCACCGCTGGACGGTGCATGCACAAACTGGTTGTTGCCGGCATAAATACCCATGTGCGAATAGCGCCCACCCAGAGTGTTGAAGAAGACAAAATCCCCGCGCTGCAGATCGCCGCGATCTACCGGCACGCTGACCGTGGCCCACTGTGCCGTGGTGCGTGGCAACTTACGGGTTGTGATACCTGCAATCGCGTACTGGATCAGGCCGCTGCAATCAAAACCACCTTCAGGCGAGTTGCCGCCGTAGGTGTAGGGCGTGTTTACCACCAACATCACGCGCGCATAGAGCGCCTCGCGTAGGTCGCCATGCAGGTTCAGGCCGATGGGAGCCACACTGCCGCCTGCACCGGGGCTGCGCCGGGGCACACCATCGCCGCCCGGCTGCACCACGGGCGTGCTGGGCTTGGTCGCACAGCCCACCAAAAGCGCTGATGCTGCCAAGCCTGCCCACAAAAACTGTCGGCGTGCGTTAGGCCCGTCCATCTCGGTAATCGCGCTCTGCAAAGGTTTCATAAAGCGCATTATTCATAAGTTTATGCAACCCAGTGAATCGTATTGATTTTTATCTTCATGAAGGAAAATATTCAAAATTCCACATTGTGGGAAAAATAGAACCTCTCCAATGGCCGACTAACTCGACCTACAGAGGGGAGCAGACTACAATCCGCCCGGTAAACATATTGAAAACAAGCATCCTTCTTTGAAAGGACAAACCCATGGTGCAATTCTCCAGGCGCCAGTTCATGAAAGTGACTGGTACTTCCCTGGCTGGCTCCAGCTTGGCGGTAATGGGCTTCTCGCCCTCTGCTGCGCTTGCAGGTGTCCGCCAGTACAAGCTGATCGGCAGCACAGTGACACGTCAGACGTGTACCTACTGTTCTGTTGGCTGCGGCATTTTGATGTACTCCCTCGGCGATGGTGTAAAGAACGCCAAGCTGTCGGTGATCCACGTCGAAGGCGACCCAGACCATCCTGTTAACCGCGGCACGCTGTGCCCCAAAGGCGCTTCGCTGCTTGACATCGTCAAGAGCCCCAACCGCCTGCTCTACCCCGAATACCGCGCCCCTGGCTCCAACGAGTGGAAGCGCCTGTCCTGGGATGAGGCGCTGACCCGCATCACCAAGCTAATGAAGGATGACCGCGACGCCAACTTCGTCGAAAATACTGAAGACGGCAAGACGGTGAACCGTTGGCTGACCACCGGCATGCTGGCCGCATCGGCCGCCAGCAATGAAGCTGGTTACATCACCTACAAAGTGGCCCGTTCGTGGGGCCTGCTGGCATTCGATAACCAAGCCCGTGTTTGACACGGCCCGACGGTGGCAGGTCTTGCCCCGACGTTTGGCCGTGGAGCGATG
>JAVXMM010000153.1:0-3491 GCA_036646255.1 Comamonas sp. | reverse complement strand
CGCCCACCCCGTCGGTGCTGTGGCTGGCCTGCGTGGGGCCGGTCAGGCGCGCATCAATGGCGGCCAGATAACTGTCGCGACGTGCGGTGAGCTGTTCGGTGGTGAGGTGGCTGTAGAGACCCATGCGCCGATGGTCGGCTCAGGGGTGCGACATTTCCAGGCGACATTGTCGTAAAAACATGTCGCAGCTTTCTATCGCTTATGCAGCAATAACATCAACAATCAAATTGATAGCAAAGTTAAGATGCCCGCCACATAAAACAATATCTCGAGAGGGAAAATGGACGACTACTACAAGCTAGCTGCCGCTTATTTCAAGGAGTTCGAGCCAAGAAGCTCGTTTCCCGGACTCAAGAGCTACCACTGGTATTTATCGATCTTCCTATTCGCACTGTTTTTCTACTTTGGCTACGAATTCTTCTTCGTAGAAATGCCCTCAGCTGACAAGCCTTTCTGGCAATTCTTCGCCACAGAAATAGCCTTTCTTCTATCTTGCGCACTAATCGCCATCGAGCGTATGCGCCTCACTGTGCGTGCGACTAGCGAAGACAGTGATCTAAAGCCGGTGGAGCGCCTGGCCAACTCCAAAAGAGCAAGGTTAGAAGTGCTACTTGATAGACCTGCTTGGAAGTTCATGGCAACAGCCAAAGAAATTATTGAATTGAGAGGCCTGGAAAAAGCATGCCGCTCAACCTCCGACAAGGACTTTGCCGAGATATTGCCAAAAATCTATGACCCGGATTCAAAAGCACGACTTCTCACACTGATCACCGCGTTGCTCGGCCTTGTAATCGCCTTTCTTGGCAAAAGTGAAGCCTTGAATTTCATTGAGACGATGGGTGATGAAGGAACATGGAATTTTCTAACGGCGTTAGCACGACTCGCCGTCGTGACATTCGTTGCGTGCGTTGTTGCATACCAGGTCTTGCGCCAAATTTATGAGCTAGTCCTGTACCTCTTTTCGTCCATATTCCCTGTACTGCACAGCCAGCAAGTGACGCTGGATTACTTGCTACGCGATCTCATCCGGTTCCATCGTGCAGAGCCCCCAGTTCTGCCTTCAACAGAAGCACCACACAAAGCCAACACCGTTTCAGCCCGTCACATACCCTTCGCGCCGTCCGCACCTACTCGACGAATTTGGACTGCACGCCGTCGGCGTGCGTGAACATGATGCGTACATTTCAAAAGATGCAATCGCATCTTTTTATCGCAACTGAGGCTCTGAGTCAAAGAAATAGATCCAATTGCATCTTTTTTAACAAGATCATCTGCTGTAAATTAAAAAAAAGATGCAAAAGCATCTATCAGTAGAAAAGTTTGCAAAAGCATGCAAAAATAGATGCGAAACAATCTTTTTTGAACCATGCAACACACCATTCAATCCGTCGCTGATTTGGGCCTGGTGCTGCGGGCCGTACGCAAGAGCCAGGGCCTGCGTCTGGATGACTTGGCTGGTAGCGCTGGCGTAGGCCATGTATTTGCCCGCGAAGTGGAGCATGGCAAGGAAACCGTGCAAATGGGCCGCGTGCTCAAGCTGCTGGAAGAAGCTGGGATCAAGCTCAGCGTTGAAATTCCTTCAGATGCGCTAGAACACCTGCAAGCGCTGCAAGCCACCGGTCTCAAGCCCTTGAAGCCCCGTACAAGCAGCAATAGCAAGCAGACCCAGTCATGAGCACTGCACGTCAACTACAGGTGCGCATCAATGACCAGATCGTCGGCACCCTCAGCGCACAAGACGATATCTGGCGCTTTGCTTATACACCTGAATGGATAGCAAACTCCCAAGCATTTGCGATTGCTCCCGGGCTACCGCTGTCTGAAAATGAATATATCGATGGCTCAACCCAGCGCCCCGTGCAGTGGTACTTTGACAACCTGCTGCCCGAAGAAAACCTGCGCAGCGTTTTAGCCAAAGAAGCCCAGATTGACGAAGCCGATGCCTTTGGACTGCTCGCCTACTTTGGGGCGGAATCAGCAGGCTCACTGGTTCTTGCTTTGCCAGATGCACCCGCAGCGGCAACCGGCCTGATTGCGCTGCCCCTGCCAGAGCTGGATGCGCGCATTCGCAACCTGCCCCGCGCCACGCTGACGCACAACGCCCCCAAGCGCATGTCTTTAGCAGGTGCGCAGCACAAGATGGTGGTGATCTACCGAGAGGGCGAGCTATTTGAGCCACTGGCCGGCACCCCGTCCACCCACATCCTCAAGCCCGACAGCCAATCGACGGACTACCCGCACTCCGTCATCAACGAATACTTCAGCATGCGGCTGGCCGCTGCAGTGGGCTTGAACGTACCCGCCGTACACCACCTCTATGCGCCAGAGCCCGTTTACCTTATTAATCGCTTTGACCGCAGCACTGCACCAGACGGCAGCACACAGCGCCTGCACATCATTGATACCTGCCAACTACTGGGCAAATCACGCGCTTTCAAATACGAGCAAGCCACACTGGGCACCTTGACACAGGCCATTGAGCAATGCAGCGCCAAGGCGCTGACACGCTTGCAACTGTACCGCTGGCTGGTGTTCAACTACCTGATCGGCAACGCAGACAACCACCTCAAGAACATCTCATTCCACATCAGCCACGAAGGCATTCGACTGGCCCCTGCCTACGATCTACTTTGTACTGCCGTGTATGACACAAAGGCTTTCAACGACAACCCTGTATGGCCAGCAACGCAGCTAGCTCTTAGCCTGGGTGAAGCCACAAGATTTGACCAGATCAACCGTGCCACCATGCTTCAAGCAGGTAAAGCGCTGGGCCTGAGTCAATCTACCGCCCTGCGCGAGCTGGAGAAAATGCGCAAAACACTGCCCGAACAGGCAGACCAGTTGCTTGCCGAAATAGAAGCCAGCTACCCCGCCCAAATCGCAGCCAGCCCAGACCCTGGCAAAGCAGTGCAATACCAGGGCGGCGAGTGGCGCCTGCTGCTAGCGATACGCCACGTGATCTTGAAAGAAACCTTGCAACGCCTGCAGTAACCCCCGAACAAAAACAAAGCCCCTGCCAGCCAACGCCAGCAGGGGCTTTTTCATTGCGCCAAGAGATTCAAGCCAAATCGACCTCTAGCGCTTATCCATCAAGCGCTAGAAGCTATCAAATTTGCTTACTTGAAGGTCATCATCAGCAGGTCAGGCGCGGCTTGCGCGGTGGGAAGGCCGGGCTTGGCGGCCTGCTTCTCGCGGTGCTGGGCGCGTTGGGTCAGGCGCTGGGTGCAGGCTGTGGCCAGGGTGGCGAGTTGGGCGTCGGTGGCGGACAGAACCTCGCCGCTGGCGATGCGCTCGGGCAGCGCGTTGAAAGAGACGATCATCTGGTCGTCGGCTATAGGCTGAGCATGGGGCACGCTGGGCTGGCCATCCCGGTCGTAGCCCAGGTTGAGCAGGTATGGCGCGCCTTCCAGCCGGCCCTTGGCCAGGCTGCCGGGGCCGCCGGATTTCTCGATGCTCTGGTCGAAGGCGCTCCATTCGTCGAGGATGGAGAC
>JAVXMM010000152.1:0-3806 GCA_036646255.1 Comamonas sp. | reverse complement strand
TCGGTATGATCATCTTCGGCGCCAGCTCGGACAAATTCCGCGAACGTCGCTGGCATTTCTTCATCGCCACCGGCATGGCCATTGTCGGTCTCGTCATCACGCTGCAGATGCACGGACACCTGGAAGGCTCGCTGATCGCACTGGCCTTCACCCTCATCGGCCTGGCCGCCTTGCCACCACTGTTCTTTGCCCTGGTCAGCGACTACCTGTCGCCCGCCGTAGCCGCAGGCGGCATCGCCCTCATCAGCAGCCTGGGCAACCTCGGCTCTGCCGCCAGCCCTATGCTCTCCGGCATCCTGACCCAGTACACGGGCAACAAGCACTACAGCATCTACCTGGTGCTGGGCATGCTGATCCTCTCCGTCATCGTGCTGATGCTGGCCACCATCCGCAAGGCCAAAGCCCAGCGAGCTTGAGAAGACTCAGAGCGCTAGAGAGCGCCTGACAGCAAGATCTGATCCATAAGAAAAGACCAACGCCAGGTGCAGACAATGCACTTGCCGTTGGTCTTTTGACGTTAAAAACCTATAAAAACAGCCTCTAGTGCTGATGCATCAAGCGCTGAAAGCTATCAAAATCATGATTCACTGAGCGCGATCGGCAGCTAACCTGATCCAGCGCCAATGCCCTGCTCGAGCGAGCTGGTCATCAAGGGCTACATGACCGCATCGGCCAAGATCACACGCTTTTGCCTGGTCGCGCCGCTGCAGGCCGAAGGCATCAGCCGCGACGACTACCGCGCGGAATTCGAGTACGAATAGTTTTAACCAAAACAGCCGCTATCGCTCGCCTATCAGGCGCGAGCAGCTATCAAAATTGCAAGCAGATAACCAGAGCGGCTTTTGAACTGTCTGGCCAAGCCACACGGCACATGACGCAACCTCCGTGCCGCGTGGCTGCCGCCGAAGATGTGCGCGTGGTGCATGCAATCCGCACCTCGCCAGGCCACTACTGCCCAGGCGGTAACCTTGCGCCCTTCTCTTCAGAGCATTTGAACGAAAGCGATTCCTTGAGCCATTCCACCCTACCCTCTTGCCCCCAATGCGGCCTGGACAACACCTACCCCGACGGCGACCAGCTGATCTGCCCCGACTGCGCCCACGAATGGTCTGCCAGCGCGCCCGCCGATGACGAAGACAACGGCCCGCGCATCATCAAAGACGCCAACGGCGCGCCGCTGGCCGATGGTGACAGCGTGCTGCTGGTCAAGGATCTGAAGGTCAAAGGCTCCTCCACCGTCATCAAGAAGGGCACCAAGATCAAAGGCATTCGCCTCGTCTATGACAACGGCGACCACGACGTGGATTGCAAGACCGACCAAGGCCCGTTCATCCTCAAGTCAGAGTTCTTGAAAAAGGCCTGAGCCTTGGTTTGAGACCCGCTGATGCGGGTTGATGCCCCACTGAGAACATTCAGACCTTGGAGCAAGGCCGGAATGTTCTCTGCAGGCCCTTTGTTCGAGACAGAGCCACTCCCAAGCTTGGCTGGCGGCGGCACGTAAACAGCGGCCCCACGCATCCCACAAGAATCAATAAAAGGAAATTCCATGAGCTGCGATCACCAAAAAGTGCTGGATCTGGCCCAGGCCGGCCACTGGGAAGAGGCCCATGCCATCGTGCAAAAGCATGGCGACGAACTGTCTTGCCAGATCCATGGCTATCTGCACCGGGTCGAGGGAGATCTGAGCAACGCCCGCTACTGGTATGGGCGCGGTAACGGCAAGCTGCCTGCCAACACCCTGGAAGAGGAATGGGCACGTTTGCAAGCCTCCATTCAAACCCCATGAGGCCATGTGATCGCGATGCAGCCGCTGAGGCGGCCCACTGCGGCCATGCGTTCTAGTGCTCTCACAGAAGAGCAACCCCAATCGCCCAGCAAAAAAGCAGCCCGAGCTGCCTTTTTTGACTCCACGCCTAAGCTTGCTGTCTACCGCAGAGGCTGACGCTTCCTCTTAGGTTTGCCGAGGGTGTGAACTGAAAACGAGGTAGTCAGTACATGGAGAACGTTATCTACGCTGCAAAATATGCAACAAATACGAATCCAGCCTTTACCCATCAAGCACTGACAGCTATCAAAACAGTTTTTGTAGTTGAGTTGAACAGTTGCGCAAAAATTTACCGATCGGTAATTTTTCTTCATCAATCCACTTAAAGTGCAAATTATTTCCCGAACGGGAATTTTTATGCGCCCGCGATCCGTGCAGCACTACGGACTTGGCCGACACTCCCCTCGCCTGCAGACAGCAATCACGCAGAAACCAAGCGCTTGAGCGTCAGGGAGCAACGCTGTTCTATCAGCTGCACGATCTGCTCCACCACCGTATGGCCTGCAAAGCCATGTTGCGGCGCAGCCTGCAGCTGGCGCGCGGCCGCTGGCAGCTCAGTGGCTAGCACCTGCAGTCGCTTTTTACTGGCGGCTTTCGCCAAACCCGCACTCTCGGCAAACTGCTCCCAGTGCCGCATCTCCAGCTCGCTGAACTTGTACTTGCTGCCAATTTTCATGGCCATCTTGGGCGTCAGCTGGGAGTAGATCGCTGTCGAAAGCAGATCGTAAAACGGTGCCAACGCAGCTGACTTGCCGGCATAGAGCAGCGAAAAATTCTTGCCATGAGCGTCGTGGTTGCCGATCAAGGTATTAAAGATCACCCCATCCAGCAGCCGCAGAATCTGCGGAGCGCTAGGTTTTGTCACAGCGCGCAGCAGGCCAAAGCACTGCGCCAAGCCAGGCCCGCCCTCGTTTTGGTACTTCATCTCGGGCACCACGCCCAGCGCCTGGCAAAAATCCTCCTGGTGCAAGCGCTCGCGCTGACCTGCAGCATTGAGCACGCGGTCATAGCGCTCCACCAATAAAAAAGAACGGCCCAGTACCTGGTGAATACGCGCCGGTGCCGGGCGCAGCCCCATCACCTCGGCCAGCAGCATGCAAAAGCCTTCATTGGTTACGCTGTCCTCCACGGCATGGATGGCGGGCTTCAAGATATGCGAGCTGGGCGCGCCATTGCGCGGCAGACCTATCCGCACGGCCCCCGGATTGCTCTCGTCCACCACCACGGGCAGCTTGTCCTGCGCCCCGGCCAGCGACAAGCGCAAGCCGTCATCGCCCGCCAGCATGGGACGGCGCGGCAGCTCGTCCAGCAGGGCGAGCAGCTTTTCATCGCTAAGCCACTCCACATCGCCCGCTGCACCGGTCGCAAAAGTCGCCCCTTTCCCGTTCGTCTGCCGCAAAGCCTGCCCCGGCTCCAGAAAAGTCACGGCCCCCGCGCACTCACCGCCAATATGGTCAAGCAAAGCAAAGTCGTTTTGACCCGATACCTGAAACTGCTGGGCAATCAAGCGACGCATTTGCCCCTCGGGCAGCAGACCGGCAAAGAAGGGCCGGGTCTGGTGATCGTCAAACGAACCAGCCTGCAGCGGCAGCGACTGCGATAAAGCCGTGGCCTGCGGCAGCGCCAACCAGTCGGGCGCATAGGCAAAGCTCAGCCGCCCATGCACCAGCGACAGACTGCCGACGCGCTGGTCAAACAGCCAGACTTCAAGTTCATGTGCCATGGCGTGCGCCCTCTGCTACACCCTCAGAAGCTGTATCTGGCAAACCACCCAACTGCAACTCCCCGCCCAGCGCATCGATCACGCGCAGCACATGCTCCAGCCGCACCGTGGGCTTGCCCGATTCCAGATCCACAATAAAACGCGTGCCAACCCCTGCAGCCAAGGCAAGCTGGGGCTGGGTCAGCCCCAATTGCTTGCGGGCTGTGCGCAAGGCCGCGCCCAGTTGGTCGGTGGTGTGGATGGTGGACATAAGGTGGT
>JAVXMM010000151.1:0-3869 GCA_036646255.1 Comamonas sp. | reverse complement strand
CGGTTTGGCGCAGCACCGCTGCCGCGCCCCCTGATTGCCAAACGCTGAAGCGATGCCCCAGAAAAGTACAGTAAACCCGTCGCTGGCCAATTTCCCCGATATGACGGACCTCTCGGCGCACACGCCGATGTTCCATCGGCGTCATCCTCTCTGAAATTTTTGCACAATCACAAAAAACTACGCCAAAAGTTACGCCAAGCACATCATATTCTCTGCTCGATGCAGCCGTCCTTGAGCTTTAGTTATCACTACAACAGCCCGCCGCAACGGCATAGTGGATAATTTCGCTGCTCGGCCTCGCTGGAGGACATGAGAACCAATAAAACAACGGGGAG
Source organism: Comamonas sp. (assembly GCA_036646255.1). Classification (GTDB taxonomy): domain Bacteria; phylum Pseudomonadota; class Gammaproteobacteria; order Burkholderiales; family Burkholderiaceae_C; genus Comamonas. Next base: position 3,534 of record JAVXMM010000151.1, on the reverse strand, counting down.
TAGTTGAGCTATGGCGTCTTCTGAGATCTCGCGTGTGCGAGAGCGATCGAAATGTCGCAAGCGTCTAAATGAAATTTACGACGACGCTATTAACACCTACGTGATTCATTACTCTTGTGAATCCTTCTACGCGCCAGTCGACCAATCCCCATTGGCAAAGTCGACACGAGTGACATGCATCGCTGTTAGGAATCTGAAGTCTGGCCAAACCAAAACTTGGTCTATTCATAAGTCAGCGGAGTTGTCTGGTCAGCTTGACAGGCTCACCGCGATGACCAAAGACCATGCTCCACTCGCCTCTCAAACTGAACCTCTTAGCACGCAGCAGGCGGCATCAATTGCTCAGATTGTGGAGATCTTGGATCCGCTAGAGTTTGATATGCTTACAGGCTATTTTTCATTCTTGGAAAATCACACTGAAAGCAACTTTGTTCACTGGAACATGCGGGATGACAACTATGGATTCTCCGCTTTAGAGCACCGCTTTAAAGTGCTGAAAGGGAACCCAACCATCCTCCAGGACAACAAGAAATTCGACTTGGCCCGGGAGCTCATTACCCTGTTCGGCAAACGTTACGCATCTCATACTTCACCAAGCGGCCGCAAAGGACGCCTGATGACGGTCATTGAGCTCAACAAAATATCTGACACTGACGCACTCCAAGGAGCAGAAGAAGCTGCTGCATTTGTAAACGGAGAGTTTATGAGCCTTCAGCAGTCAACACTCCGAAAAGTGGATGTGCTATCAAACGTTTTTGACCGCACACATGATAAAGGCCTGGTAACGACCGCGTCATTTACCGACAAATACGGCATTCATCCAGTAGCGTTACTAGAAGTTGCCAAGAATAATCCAGTAATTACCGGGCTTATTTTCCTGATAGGTGCTGCTACCGCACTTCTCCGTTTTACGGATGTCGCCTTCAAGTAGTGACATGATTCACAAAGCTAGCCTGCCTAGCTACCCACAAATGCAAAAAACCGCGCCGATGCCGAAGCACCGGCGCGGTTTAGTTTTTTGGCAGCGGCCGCTTGCAGTTGGCCAGAGCCGCTCGCAACTCCACTTCGTAGCCCTCGCGGCGCTCGATCTCAGCACCAGAAGCTTGGACGTACATGTCCACGTCTGCGCCGGCCGGCAACTGCTCGGTCGGCATATTGGGACGCTGCGGCTCTGGCTCATCGCAGGGCACAGGCACAGCGACCTTGACCTGCTGGATCGCCACCTTCGCCGGCGCCGTTGCACCGCAACCGGTGAAGAGGACAGCGGCCGCCAGCGCAGCCGAGAGTAGGGGTAGACGGCGCATCACTGACCTCCTTCCGTCTGCCGGGACGCCAGCAGCTCAGTCACTCGGGCCTGTGCGCTTGCGCATGCATCGCCAGGCACTGCAGCCGGCATGCTCAAGATCTTGTCTGCGCGGGCCTTGTGGCCAGCGGCAACCGCAGCTGCTTGTGCGCGCGCTTGGTCTCGCTCCCGTTTCAGACCTTCACCAGCCTGCTGCAGCGCCTCGACGGCCTTTGTGCACACGTCTGCACTCCCGCGCGCCAGAGATTCCTTTTCGCCCGCATGATCGGCATCGGATCTGGCCAAGGTGGCCGCATCGCGCTGCTGCAGATACAGAATGCCCAACCCCACATTGCCCAGCAGGCTCAGCAGCAACGCCAGGGCAAGCGCTACTGCAGCCTTTGCTGCGGTCGTCATACCGACTGAATCCCCATCATGGTGGTCTTGCCATGCACGGTGATCACGCGGTTGACCGCCTGCAGCGGAATTCGCGTGGACAGGTGCACCCACTGAACACTATTGACGCTTTCGTAAATGATTTGACCAATACCCAGAGCAGCAATATGCGGCGCCAGTGCCTTGGCCACCTCATAGGGCGTGCCGAATGCGGGGATCTTCACATCGGTAGCCATGCCCTGCGAATGGTCGCTTGATGTGACGCCACCCACGGCCGCGTTGACCTGGCGGGAGCGAAAGCCACTGGTCACGATGACGGCATGGCCACCCAGATGCACACGCACACGCTCCAGCATCTGCGCGGTGCGGTGCAGTTGCTGCAGGGGATCAGCGCCTGGCGTGTTGTCCAGCCCGAGCTTGCGCGCGGTGCTACTGGCCGTCAGCTCGGCCAAGGTGAAATGCTCAGTCAACTTCATAAATCAACCCTCCTTAAAACGGGTGCGAACAATGAGAACGGTGAAGCCTGCAATCACGCAGACATCGGAAAGCGTGGGCGGCGTGGGCCGCAGCCATGGCGCCACCAAGGCGCCGGCACCACCCAGAGCGAGCAGCGCCCAGGCGACGGCCTTGAGCCAGGCCACCAGGCGAATACGAGGAGTAAGCCCTGGCCTGCAGGGCGCGGTGCGCTCCAGTTTGTTGAGCGCCTCGGCAACGACGACCAGGCCGCAGAGCCAGTGCAGCAAGCCAAGCAAAGTGATCACGGGATAAAACATGGTCAACCCCCTTCCGCCTGGTCAGGCCTTGGCAGGTACTTGCCAATGAGCGTGCGCAGAAAGCTCTGCGCGCCCGCCCCAACCAGGCAGGCCATAGGCAACAGGACGGACTCAGGAACGATGGCCACCAGCAGCACCAAGGGCGTGAGATAGCCCGCTGTGATGGAACTCGCCCAGGCCACGGCCATACGGCGCACCGCCAGGCGCACCATGTCCCGCCATGTGTCGCTGCTTCCTGGCACGGTGTTGAGCAAAATGATTGCGATCAGGCTGCCCAGAAAGCCTGCGAGCAGCACGTCAGCGCGCAGGCCCAGCGGCACACCAAATGCCGTAAGCGCAGACGTGGAGACGGCCGCGCTGGCGATGGTCACAGCCGTTGCGGTCGATGTAGGTTCTGCCATCTGTTGCCCTCCCTCGGGCATAAAAAAACCCGCCGAAGCGGGTGGTGCGGATTGCGAGACTTCAGGCGCCCGGCCAGCCGGTGGTTGTGTCATAGGCTTTCACGTCCGCCAGGTCTGGCAGAGCATCAATGGCCTCGTGATGAGTGCGCTCGCTCGTGAATGAGGCCTGCACATGCACGGCGATGGCGCAAGCGATGGCCTCCACTTCGACCACCGAAATCGTGACCCAGGTATCGGCTGCTTTGAAGTCCACCGACTCCAGACCCGAGCGCCGCGCGTTAGCCACCACCGTGGTGATGCGGTTTTGGTCTTCAATACCGGTGAGCACGCGCATACCGTTTAGCTTAATGCCGCCGGTTTCGCACTCCCAGCGCCGCGCTGTGGCCTGGGCCTTCAGCGCATCCTTGGCCGCCTGCAGCTGCTCAGCAGCCGTTGACACGGTCTTGCGCTGCGTCCAATCAATATTGCTCATAGGGGTTCCTCTACAGGCAGTTGCGGCAGCGATGGGAGAGCAGGCACGACATGCCCGCTCGGTGGCAAATCCACCGGCCCGTCTTGCGTGACGGTTATAGGAACGGGAAAGCGCGCGACTTCGCTGGCCTCTGGCCCATGAGGAAACACCAGGGCCACATGCAGCACGCCGCCCTCGCGCTTCACATCACCGAAAAACCAGGGGGAATCA
>JAVXMM010000150.1:0-3887 GCA_036646255.1 Comamonas sp. | reverse complement strand
TCGAAGGCTTGGAAATTGACGCGTTCTCGCAAGAATGCATTAACAAGACACTGGCTGAGCTGCAGGGCGAGCAAGACGGCGTCAAGCACCTGCTGTAACCGGGCTGTAACTCATGCTTGAGTGGAATGCCAAACTCTATAGCCGATTTGAAGTGGAGCGCACGCGCCCGGCTGCAGACCTGCTAGCACGAGTGCCACTGACCGATGATGCGGCATATGTCGTAGATCTTGGTTGTGGCCCTGGTAATTCCACCGAGCTGCTTGCCCAGCGCTTTGCTAAAGCGCACGTGCTGGGTATCGACAATTCGCAAGACATGCTCGTGGCTGCCCGCGGGCGGCTTGCGAATTGCCGTTTTGAACTGGCTGATGTTGGCAGTTGGCAGGCGGAAAAAATTAATGGGCGTTTGCCGGATCTGATTTTTGCCAATGCTACGTTGCAATGGGTGCCGGATCATCGGCAACTTTTCCCGCGTCTGATGCGAATGCTGGCCCCTGGTGGCGTGCTGGCCATCCAGATGCCGGATAACCGTGAAGAGCCTACGCACCGCTTGATGCGTACCTTGGCGAGCGGGCTGCCATGGGTGGCAGAGATTGGGGATCCTCATGCGATTCGCACCGATTTGCTTGCCCTGGATGATTATTACGATTTGTTGGCCGGTCACGCGCAAGTGGATACTTGGCGCACGGCATATCAGCACCCAATGGACAGTGCGGAGGCTATTGTCCAATGGGTTCGTGGAACGGGCTTGCGGCCTTTTTTACAGCCGTTGAGTCCAGAGTTGCAAACCAGTTTTTTAGCCGAATACACCCGCCGCATTGATGCGGCATACAGCCAACGCAGCGATGGCAAGCGTTTGCTGGCCTTCCCTCGGTTGTTTTTGGTGGCTAACGTCCCATCTAATAGTTGACATGAGCGTTTCTGCTATTCATCCCGCACAAGTTTTGTTGGGCGCCCAAAGTGGTGCGGTGGCTCTGCCTGTTTGTGATCACTACAGCGGTGTTGAAGACCGCATGCGCAAGAGTTTGGCGCTGCAGGCTGAGATGGCTGCAGAGTTTGGACGCTGCGTATTTGACGTAACGCTGGATTGTGAAGACGGTGCAGCGGTCGGCGCCGAAACAGCGCACGCCAAGTTAGTTGTCAATCTGCTCAAAAATGCGGAGCCCGGTGCGCGGGTGGCTGCTCGCATACATGCGGTAGATCATGCTTCATTTGCTGATGATATTGCCATCATTGCAGGTGAAGCGGGCGACAAGCTGTGCCACATCATGCTGCCCAAAGTTGAGTCGGTTGAGGATGTAGTAAAGGCAGAAAACCTGCTCCAGCGAGCGACAGAGGTGCCCGTGCCGCTGCATGTTTTGATTGAATCGCCACAGGCGGTGCATCGCGCTTTTGAAATTGCAGCCCATCCTCGCGTGCAAAGCATCAGTTTTGGCTTGATGGATTTTGTGTCGGCCCATGGCGGGGCCATTCCTGCAAGTGCTATGGGCGTGCAGGGGCAGTTTACGCACCCCTTGGTGGTGCGTGCCAAGCTGGAGATTGCTGCTGCCTGCCATGCTTATGGCAAGGTTCCAGCACACTGCGTGGTAACAGAGTTTAAAAATCCACAAGCCATGCAGCAGGCTGCGCAGAAGGCGGGTAGCGAGTTTGGCTACACCCGGATGTGGAGTATTCACCCGGCGCAAATACGCCCGATCTTGCAGGCTTTTGCCCCATCTGAGGAGGAAGTCACCCAAGCGGCGCGTATCGTGACGGCGGCAGTGGCTGCCCAATGGGCACCCATCAGCGATGACGGCGTGTTGCATGACCGCGCCAGTTATCGTTACTTTTGGCAAGTTTTGGAGCGCGCTGCACAAACAGGCTGTGTGTTGCCGAGTACAGTGCGGGAGTGGCTGTAACCAGTTCCGGTCAGTCCGTTTTCCTGTTTCTTGCGTTGTACCGCGGGAGTTGATATGAAAAATCACGTAATTGCTTTGATGGTTTTGGTGCCCGCGCTGGCGTTTGCTCAAGGGAACACCCCCCCCAAGAAGGCGGCCAAGCCTGTAGCCACCAAAAAAGCCCCAGCCAAAAAAACTGTCGCGAAAAAAACCACCACCAAAAAAGCTGCAGTAGCCGCAGGTGTTGGCGCCGTAGCAGTGGGCTCTGCAGCCGCTATCCCTACGCAGCAAACGCTGACACCCGCTGAGTTAGCGATTGCTGAGCAGGTGTACCAAGGTCGCATTAATTGCGAGCTGGGTGCGTCGGTCAGTATTGCTAAAGATTCGGTGAACCCTGGTTACTTCTTTGTGGAAGGCAAGGGATTCAAGTATCACATGTCGCCTGTTGGCACTACGACCGGCACAGTCCGTCTGGAAGATGTGCATGCAGGTGCCATGTGGCTGCAAGTTGCAAATAAGTCTATGTTGATTAATCGCAAGATGGGTCAGCGAATGGCTGACGAATGTATGAGCCCGGAGCAAAACCAAGTTGCTGAGGCTATCAAGAAAAATCCACCCGCCGCTTTGTTTGAAGGCAACGGCCGCTGATTCTGATCAGCGGTGCGGATGTCGCAAACCTGGTGAGCGCCCCACTATTGAAACAGAGAACCGGAGAAAGTATGTTGAAAGCCTACCGTGACCATGTGGCAGAACGCGCCGCATTGGGTATCCCACCCTTGCCCCTGGATGCCAAGCAGGTCGCTGAGCTGATCGAGCTGATCAAGAACCCGCCTGCTGGCGAAGAAGAGTTCCTGCTGGATCTGCTGACCCACCGCGTGCCGCCCGGCGTAGACGACGCGGCCAAGGTCAAGGCTTCCCTCCTGGCTGCCGTCGCTCACGGCGACCTGAAAGTGGCACTCATTTCCAAGGCCAAAGCCACCGAGCTGCTAGGCACTATGGTGGGCGGTTACAACGTCCACCCATTGATTGAGCTGTTGGACGCCCCTGAAGTTGCTGGTGTGGCCGCTGAAGCGTTGAAGAAGACATTGCTGATGTTTGACTTCTTCAACGACGTGGCTGAAAAGGCTAAGGCTGGTAATGCCAAGGCCAAGGAAGTGATGCAAAGCTGGGCGGATGCCGAGTGGTTCACATCGCGTCCCAAGGTTGAAGAAAAGATTACTGTTACCGTCTTCAAGGTACCCGGCGAAACTAATACTGACGACTTGTCCCCCGCACCCGATGCCTGGAGCCGTCCTGACATTCCGCTGCACTACTTGGCCATGCTCAAGAACACGCGTCCTGACGCAGCGTTCAAGCCCGAGGAAGACGGCAAGCGCGGTCCCATGCAGTTCATTGACGATCTCAAGGCCAAGGGTAACTTGGTGGCTTATGTGGGCGATGTGGTCGGTACCGGCTCTTCCAGAAAGTCTGCCACCAACTCCATCATCTGGGCGACCGGCATGGACATCCCCTTTGTGCCTAACAAGCGTTTTGGTGGCGTAACTTTGGGCGGGAAGATTGCTCCCATCTTCTTCAACACGCAAGAAGACTCTGGCGCGTTGCCTATCGAGGTGGATGTTTCCAAGCTGGAAATGGGTGATGTGATCGACATCTACCCCTACTCTGGCAAGATTGAAAAGAACGGCGCCACCATAGCTGACTTCCAGCTGAAGTCGGATGTGTTGTTGGACGAAGTGCAAGCCGGTGGCCGTATCAACCTGATCATTGGCCGCTCGTTGACCGCCAAGGCTCGCGAAGCCCTGGGTCTGCCTGCATCCAGCACTTTCCGCCTGCCTCAGGCTCCTGCGGCTTCGAACGCTGGCTTCACGCTGGCGCAGAAGATGGTGGGTCGTGCAGTTGGTTTGCCAGAAGGTCAGGGCGTGCGTCCTGGTACCTACTGCGAGCCTCGCATGACCACCGTGGGCTCGCAAGACACCACCGGCCCCATGACCCGTGACGAGCTGAAGGACCTGG
>JAVXMM010000149.1:0-3968 GCA_036646255.1 Comamonas sp. | reverse complement strand
CCCTGCATAAATACTGTTTATCCATACAGATAAATTTGATATACTGTTTTTCCGTACAGTAATTAACTTGCACACCCGTATGGACCAACAGCCACTCCTTGAAGTCCGCCTTTGCGACTACCCCCAGCTCGACAGCCGCCACCGCATCGACGCCGAGCAGCGCTTTAGCCGCACCCTGGTGCGCTATTTCAACAACCTTGACGAGCTGATCGAGGCCCGCAAAGCTTTTATCGACTGCAGCGAAAGCTACGACCCTCCCAAGCCCGAAGCCCTTCAACTGGCCACGAGCTGGCAAAAAGCCTTTCTCAAAGCCAACGAAGCCGGCATGCGCCCCCTAGGTGCCGCCGAAGAGGCGTACTTTGACGTACGCGTAGCCCATTGATCTGCGAACACCTGCCACACACAGCCGGCAGGGCGGCTACCCCAACTAACCTCCCTCACGCTTAATGCATATAGGGAACACGCACAGTTTTTTTGAGCGAAAGCGGATACTGCTGGCCCCGATACGGCAGCAGACGCAGCGAGTAGCTCCACCCTCCTCCTTCGGCGCCAGCGCTATCTGCGCGTCGTTCAGCCACCGCTTGCGGTGGCTTTTTTTGTGCATTTACCGGCGAGAAGTAGCGTGCATCACTCATGGGTTTTGAGCTGCAAGCACCCGTTGATGATCGCGCAGCCTCAGTACCTTGCCAACCTGCTCATGCGCAGATGCTCACTCATCCAGCGTCACGCCCGTTTGCTTGATCACTTTGTTCCATTTACCAACTTCATCGCCTACAAAGCTCCGGAAGGCATCCGCGTTCATGTGGGCAGGCACATCCGCACCTAGGCCCTCCAGACGCTCCTTGATTTTGGGGGCGTTAATTATCTCCATGACATGTTTGTTTAGCAGCTCGACAGTGGCCTTGGGCGTGCCTGCCGGGGCGTACAGACCTACCCAGTTGTTCAAATCCATGCCTTTGTAGCCCAGCTCCTCAAACGTTGGAACTCGGCTGTAGAGCTTGCTTCGCTCCTTGCTGGTCACTGCGATGGGACTGAGCTTTCCCGACTTGATCATGTCGCCCAGGCTCACGGTGTCGACAAAGGCACTAGGGATGTGGCCGGCCATCACATCGGTCATCGACGGGCCGTTGCCCTTATAGGCCACGTGCGCAAACTTGACACCGGTGATGCGCTTGGCTACCTCGCCCGAGATATGGGTAGAGCCACCAGCGCCCGCTGAGCCGAACGGCACCGAGGCCTGTGTTTGGGCCCAAGGGAAAAACTCTTTAGCGCTCTTGTAAGGCCCATCGCCACGGGTCACCAGCACATTGGGCATCACCATCAGCAAGGCTACCGGCTCAAAACTTTTCACCGGGTCGTAGCGGATATTACTGGCTTGCAGCGACGGCGCCATCACATGGCCCGTCGCACTGATGAGCAAGGTGTAGCCATCTGCCTTTTGCGATGCAACCCACTCAGTGCCCAACTGCCCTGCTGCGCCCGGCTTGTTGCTGACCACAAAGCTCTGGCCCAACTGCTGCGACAACTCGGTGGCAATAATGCGCCCAATCAAATCGGTAGCGCCACCGGGTGCAAACGACACCACGATATTGACCGGTTTGTCCGGGTACCTGCCGTCCGCCGCCCAGGCTGCAGGGCTGGCCACGGCCAACAAGGCACTGGCCGCTAGCGTTTGCAGCACGGCGCGCTTGGTAATTTGGGTGTTTTTCGTCATGGTTTTGTCTCCGTCGTTTTTATCTGTATTTGCACAGAACCAGCCCACAATGCGGCCTACATGCCGATGGTGTAGCCACCGTTAACCGAGATGTGCTGGCCATTGATGTAAGACGCCGCATCGGACAACAAAAAGCACACCGGCCGCGCTACTTCGTCGGCCTGCGCCCAGCGGCCCAGCGGAATTTGCGCTTTGTAGGTGTCGGCAAACTTCTCGCTGCGGATCACTTCGGTCATCGGTGTCTCCACCACGCCAAAACCTACGGTGTTCACCCGGATGTTGTAGCGCCCCCATTCGCGGGCCGCACTCATGGTCAACCCCAGAACGCCAGCTTTTGCCGCGCTGTAATTAACCTGGCCGATGGTGCCGCGCCGCCCAGCATCGGACGAAATATTGACGATGGCGCCACGGGGCGGCTCTGCTGCACCGCCTGACTGCGCAGCAGCTTTGGCGCGGGCAATCAAATGCCGGCCCACCGCCTGCAAAAAGAAGAACGAGCCCGACAGGTGCACGTCAATCACTTGCTGCCATTCGCTAAGGGTCATCTTGTCGATCATCGCCGGGCGGGTGATGCCGGCGTTATTGACCAGACCATCCACCGCGCCAAACTGCGCCACTGCTGCTGCTACGGCCTCCTCGGCAAAGGCGGGAGCAGCCACGCTACCTTGCAGCAACAAGATGCGTTGGCTGCCTTGCGCATCTGCCAAAGGCTGTAGTTTGCTGGTGTTCAGATCCACAGCTGCCACATTGGCGCCTGCGGCCAGGGCCTGGTCCACAATGGCGCGGCCAATGCCCTGGGCTGCGCCTGTCACGATCACAGTTTTGCCAACGAGGCTGAATACGGGGTCCATCATGCGTGTCTCACTTCATTTATGGTTTTGGATATATCGGTAGATCGGATCAGTAGCGAATCTGCATGATCCACTGGGCAACCAGCACGGGGCGCTCCTGGCCTTCGATGCGCACCTCCACATCCCAATAGCAGCGCACTTCTTGAGGTTTGACCTCGTCGGCGCGCGCCAGGCTAAAGTGGCCGATCAAGCGTGAGCCACATGGCACAGGGCCGGTAAAGCGCACCTTGTCAAAGCCATAGTTCAGGCCCAGCTTGCGGTTAGGGAAGGAGAAGCACTGGTGGTACCAACCAGTGAGTAGGGATAGGGTCAGCAAGCCGTGCGCAATCGTGGTGCCGTACGGCGACTCTGTCGCAGCGCGCTCGGGGTCGACGTGGATCCATTGCGGATCCTGCGTCACCTCAGCAAAGGTGTTGATCATGGGCTGTGTGATGGTGATGGCATCACTATCCACCCCCGGCTGTCCCACAAAAGCCTTGATGGCGGCGATTGACTCCAGAACTTTTTTCATTAGTGTCTCCTTACTTTTTTACATCTGCGCGGCGTACTGGCTCAGTTGCTCGTCGGCATTGCCCCAGGTCATGTCAATGGTGTGCAAGCGGCGCACGTAATGCGTAGGCTCAAATTCGTTGGTAATGCCCATACCGCCAAAGCACTGAGTGGTCTGCTCGGCCAGCAGGCGTGCATGGCGCCCAATGCGGCATTTGGCCAGCGCCACTTGGCGGCGGCGCTGGCTGGCGTCGGTCTGCATCACGCCTGCTGCTCCAATCAAGGTGGCTGAATGGGCTGATTCCACGGCAATCATCAGATCGACCAAACGGTGCTGCAGCACCTGGAACTGGATCAGCGCCTGTTTGAACTGCTGGCGGTTTTTCAAATACTCCACCGCCTGCTGCCACAGCGACTCCATGAGGCCCAGCGCCTCGGCACACAGCACGACGCGGCCAATATCAAGTGCCTGCGCCAGCGCAGCCATGCCGTCGCCGGCAGCATCCAGCATCTGCACATCGGCCAGCGGCACGCCATCAAAATGCACCTCGGCAGAGTTATGGCCATCAAGCTGCGGCACGCTCCACACCCGCACGGCGGGGTGCTGGGTGGACACGCAGGCCAGGCGCTGCGCACCGGCTTCGGTCAGCACGGGCACGATCAGCCATTGCGCCAGCCCGCCCGCCACTACCGCCGATTTACGCCCTAGCAATACCCCGCCTTGCATGCGCACGCCAGGCGCTTGGGCCTGGTGGTTGTCGTCGTCAACCGCCAGGCTAAACAAGACCTCACCCGCGCAGGCCTGCTCCAGCCATTGCTGCTTGAAACTGGCCGGCGCGGTTTGATCCACCAGCCACAGAGCACTGGCGGCGCACACCGCAAAAGGCAGCCGCGCATTGCCCCGACCCGAGGCC
>JAVXMM010000148.1:0-3984 GCA_036646255.1 Comamonas sp. | reverse complement strand
CTCGAACTCGCACAGCTTTCGCCACTACCCCCTCAAGATAGCGTGTCTACCAATTTCACCACGACGGCAGTTTTTTGACTGGCCTGAGAAGCATTGATTGCTTTTGCAACAATTTACTCCCCAGACAGACCGAGATTCTACTCTGTAAAAACCCTAGAATTCGGGATTCTTTCCAAAATAGTTAAGTTATTTAGCCGCTGGCTGCGCAGGCTCAGTAGTCACGCTAGCTGCCGGCGCGGGCACATCCGTAGCAGGTGCCGATGCATCTGCCGCAGGCGCAGGCACTGCCGCAGGTGCAGCAGGAGGAATCGAGGAATCCACAGGCGCAGTCGACTGAGGAATCGTAGCGGCAGGACCCTCCAGCACGCTACCAGCACTGCTGGGGCGCGCATTGCCAAAATAAGCCAAAGCCAAAGTCACCACAAAAAACACCGCCGCCAGCACTGCCGTGCTGCGCGACAGGAAATTGGCACTACCAGATGCGCCAAATAGACTACCCGCGCTACTGCCACCACCAAAGGCCGCACCCGCATCGGCACCCTTGCCGTGCTGCATCAGCACCAAGCCAATCATGGCTAGCGCGGACAACATTTGAATCGCCAACAAAATCGTGATCATCATCTACCCTTTTATCAAATATGATAGCTACCAGCGCCTGCCTATCAAGCGGCAGTGGCAATAATCTTCAGAAAATCTTGCGCCTTCAACGCCGCGCCACCAATAAGGCCGCCGTTAATATCCGGCTGGGCCAGCAATTGCTCGGCGTTAGCGGCATTCATGCTGCCACCATACAGCACAGGAACCTTGGCCGCTTGCGTACTGGCGGCTGTCAATTGCGCGCGCAATACGGCATGCACAGCCTGCGCCTGCTCAGGCGTTGCTGTCTTACCAGTACCAATAGCCCACACAGGCTCATAAGCCACCACCAGCTCGGCCACACACTGCCCTACCGCCTGAATGACTGCCGCCAATTGGCGCTTTACCACAAGCTCGGTCTCACCCGCCTCTCGCTGCGCAAGCGTTTCACCCACGCACACGATCGGCGTAATTCCTGCATTGAGCGCTTTTAGCGCCTTGGCAGCCACGAACACATCGGTCTCGCCATGGTACTGACGGCGCTCAGAATGCCCAACCAGCACATAGCGAACACCAAAATCCTTCAACATGACAGCAGATACCTCTCCGGTATAAGCACCCACATCGTGAGCAGACACATCTTGCGCACCCAGCTTAATGACCGAACCCTGCAGCAAAGCCTGCACCTGGGCGATATACACCGCAGGCACCGCCACAGCCACATCGCAACCAGGCTGCCCCAAACCCTGCTGCAACTCGCGCAGCAAAGCCTCATTGACAGCCAGGCCGCCATTCATCTTCCAGTTACCAGCAATCAGTTTTCTCATGGTTGATTCCAAGTCAGCATAATTTTGCCAATATGTTGGTTTGACTCCATCAGTACGTGGGCTTGATCAGCCTGCGCTGCAGCAAACTGGCTATGAATAATCGGACGTACTTTACCGGACGCCAGCAGTGGCCACACTTTGGCATGCAACGCCTTGGCAATTGCGGCCTTAAATGCAACAGGGCGAGGGCGCAGCGTAGAGCCTGTGATGTGCAGACGACGACGCAGCACCAAACCCGCGTTAAATTCTGCCTTCACGCCACCCTGCACAGCAATAATGACCAAGCGGCCATCCTCTGCCAGCACCTCGACTTCACGCGCCACATAGTCGCCCGCAACCATATCCAAGATCACATCCACGCCTTTGCCAGCGGTAATGCGCTTGACCTCTTCAACAAAGTCTTGCGATTTGTAGTTGATAGCATGGTCCGCACCTAGCGCCAAGCAGGCTTTGCACTTGTCGTCAGAGCCAGCAGTCACGATCACCTGCGCACCAAAAGCTTTAGCCAGCTGGATAGCCGTCACACCAATGCCACTGCTACCGCCTTGGATCAACAAGGTCTCACCCGCCTGCAGAGCGCCGCGGTCAAACACATTGCTCCAAACGGTGAAAAAAGTCTCCGGCAGGCTCGCCGCCTCTATATCACTCAAGCCCGCAGGCACGGGCAAGCACTGCGCCACCGGGGCCACGCAGTACTCTGCATAACCACCACCAGCTACCAGCGCGCAAACACGGTCACCCACCACAAAGCCATGTGCTGCCAATGCTGCAGCATCGCCAGCCACGATGACACCCGCCACCTCCAGCCCCGGCAGATCCGAGGCCCCCGGAGGCGGCGCGTAATGACCCTTGCGCTGAATCACGTCCGGGCGATTCACACCACTGGCAACCACGCGAATGCACACTTCACCCTGCCCAGCTTGCGGCAAAGGGCGCTCACCCAGCTTTAACACCTGCGGATCACCAAAAGCGGTGATCTCGATTGCACGCATTGTTTCCACGCACTACCTTTTATGGATATTCAATCACTCAGATGCGCGGCACCCACTTATGCAGATACCACAGCGCAAAACGCACCCACCACCCTCTTCCAAGGGCCATGGGTGCGCCCAGCTACTTACTGCTGCTGTTGTTGTTGCTGGTCAGCAACTGCGCCGTCGTTATAGTTACGACGATCGCCACGATCGCCACGGTCACGGCGCTCGCCACGCTCTGCCGGGGCTGGACGGTCACCACGCTCAGCGCGCTCTGGCATACCTGCTGGGCGCTCCAACAATGCCTTCATCGACAGCTTGACGCGACCCTTGTCATCGGTTTCCAGAACCTTGACCTTGACCACTTGACCTTCTTGCAGGTAATCAGTGACCTTTTCCACGCGCTCGTGGGCGATCTGGCTGATGTGCAGCAAACCATCTTTGCCAGGCAGCAGATTGACCAGTGCACCGAATTCCAGAATCTTAACGATCGGACCTTCGTAGATCTTGCCGATTTCGACTTCAGCTGTGATCTCTTCGATACGACGCTTAGCTTCATCAGCCTTCGCGCCATCGGTAGCTGCAATGGTGATGGTGCCATCTTCCTCGATGTTGATCTGAGTGCCGGTTTCCTCGGTCAGTGCACGAATAGTGGCACCGCCCTTACCGATCACGTCACGGATCTTCTCGGGGTTGATCTTCATGGTGAACAGCTTAGGAGCAAAGTCAGAAACTTCGGTCTTGGCTTCACCCATAGCTTCTTGCATCTTGCCCAGGATGTGCATGCGCGCTTCCTTGGCCTGTGCCAGAGCCACTTGCATGATCTCCTTGGTGATACCTTGGATCTTGATGTCCATCTGCAGGGCAGTAATACCGTTGGTAGTACCCGCCACCTTGAAGTCCATATCACCCAGATGATCTTCGTCACCCAGAATGTCGGTCAGCACGGCAAAACGATTGCCATCCTTGATCAGACCCATGGCGATACCAGCCACGTGCGCCTTCATGGGCACACCCGCATCCATCATGGACAAGCAACCACCGCACACCGATGCCATCGACGACGAGCCGTTGGATTCAGTGATTTCCGACACCACGCGAATGGTGTAAGGAAACTCTTCTTTGCTAGGCAAGCAAGCGGCCAAAGCGCGTTTAGCCAGACGACCGTGGCCGATTTCACGGCGCTTGGTCGAACCCATGCGGCCCACTTCGCCGGTAGCAAAGGGAGGCATGTTGTAGTGGAACAAGAAGGTATCTTCAAACTCACCTGCCAGCGCATCAATACGCTGCGCATCGCGCTCGGTACCCAGTGTGGAGATCACCAGAGCCTGGGTTTCGCCACGTGTGAACAGCGCCGAACCATGGGTACGGGGCAACACCGAGTTACGGATTTCGATAGGACGCACTGTGCGTGTATCGCGACCGTCAATACGGGGCTCACCAGCCAGAATCTGCGAACGCACGATGTTGGCTTCGATGTCGAACAGCATGCTCTCGACCTTGACGCCATCAAATGCAACGCCTTGCTCAGTCAGGCCAGCCTTCACTTCAGCATAAGCCAGACGGCAAGCGTGCGTGCGCACTTGCTTGTTGCGCTCTTGGTAAGC
>JAVXMM010000147.1:0-4052 GCA_036646255.1 Comamonas sp. | reverse complement strand
AGCTTTGCAAGGTGTCGTGCTGTCGATGAACGCAATTGTATAGGAGTTTTCCCGCGCATTTCACAAAACTGCAAAAATTTACGGGGAAACCCCTTCACCTCAGACCTTCCACTTCTCCAGCAGCTTCTCTGGGCGAAGTGAATCATACCCCTCAAATGGCTGATGGATCCAAGGATTGGTTGCCAAGAAATCAACCGAATAATCCGGCGTGAAGGTTGAGACGCCTTTGGTCCAGATCACGGCACTACGCAACTCAGTGATAGGAGCGTAGTTGTTCTTAAGCATTTTGATCACGGCATTGAGTGTGTGGCCTGAATCAGCCAAGTCATCAACTAACAGCACCCGGCCAGCAATCTCACCCTTAGGTGTAGTGATAAAACGAGCGATGTCCAGATGCCCCTGCATGGTTCCCGCTTCAGCGCGGTACGAGCTGGTGGACATGATTGCCAAAGGCTTGTCAAAAATACGACTCAAGATGTCACCCGGACGCATACCACCACGCGCCAAGCACAAGATAGTATCGAACTCCCACCCAGACTGGTGAATCTTAATAGCCAACTTTTCAATCAGGCCGTGGTACTCGTCATAGCTGACGTATAGGTGCTTGCCATCTTCAGTAAGCATGGTTTTCCTCAAACAGGTGAACTAGGCCAATTAGGCTTGGTAAGGGTTGTGCACCAAGATGGTGTGATCGCGATCGGGGCTTGTCGACACCATGGCGATAGGAACACCAGTGACTTCTTGGATGCGATCCAGATAGCGACGGGCATTGACGGGCAGCTTATCGTACTCAGTCACCCCCACGGTGGAGTCCGTCCAGCCAGGGATGGATTCGTAGATAGGCTTGCAGCGCTCGATGTCGTCTGCACCCAGAGGCAATAGATCGATCTTCTCACCGTCCAGCTCATAACCCACGCATAGTTGCAGCTCTTCGATACCGTCCAGCACGTCCAACTTGGTGATACAAAGACCGGACAGACCATTAATCTGGGCCGAACGCTTGAGCAGCGCGGCGTCAAACCAACCACAACGACGCGAGCGACCTGTAGTCACACCCTTTTCAGCACCCACAGTGCTCATCACCCAACCAGGAGTACCTTCTTTTTCCCATTCCAGCTCAGTCGGGAAAGGACCGCCGCCCACGCGGGTGCAGTACGCCTTGGTGATACCAAGGATGTAATGCAACATGCCGGGGCCAACGCCTGCGCCAGCAGCAGCGTTACCGGCCACGCAGTTGGACGAGGTGACGTAGGGATAGGTGCCATGATCCACGTCCAGCAACGTGCCTTGTGCGCCCTCAAACAGCAAGTTACCGCCTTCAGCGTGAACGGCATTCAACTCGCGCGACACATCAGCAATCATGGGCTTGAGCAGCTCAGCGTGGCGCATGGCTTCTTCGTACACGGCGTCAAACTGAATCTCGCCGTCCTTCATGTAGGGAGCCAGGCCGGCGCCAAAGTCAAAGCTCTTGGAGCCCAGCACGTTCACCAAAATGTGGTTGTGCAGGTTCAGCAACTCACGCAGCTTGGTAGCAAAGCGCTCTGGGTGCTTTAGGTCTTGCACACGGAGTGCACGGCGAGCAATTTTGTCTTCGTACGAAGGGCCAATACCCTTACCAGTAGTACCAATCTTTTGCACACCACCTTTCTCACGGGCTGCTTCGCGGCCAATGTCCAGTGCCACGTGGAAAGGCAGGATCAGCGGGCAAGCTTCGGATACACGCAGGCGGTCGCGCACTTGCACGCCCGCTTTTTCCAAGCCCTCAATTTCTTCAAACAGCTTACCCACGGACAGAACTACACCATTACCGATGTAACACTTCACTCCGGGGCGCATGATGCCGCTAGGAATCAGATGCAGCGCAGTCTTCACGCCATTGATCACCAAAGTGTGTCCAGCATTGTGACCACCCTGAAACCGCACTACGCCGTTAGCGCTTTCTGTAAGCCAGTCCACCAGCTTGCCTTTACCTTCGTCACCCCATTGGGTGCCGACCACAACAACGTTGCGACCTTTTGAAGTAGCCATGTCTTTTTCCATCCAAGAACAAAATACAGTTAAATGCTGCGCACAACCCACTGACCATCAACATCAGCTAGTTCGCGATCACAATTGAATTCATCGACTTCATCATCGTGCCCCGGCAGAGCACAAACAACGGTCTCGCCAGCAGCGCGCAAACGCTGAATAGCGGCACGTAATTCGGCCTTATCCACCCAGGGTGCACGAATAGCAGCCTTTAGCGGGCGCGGATGCACCACGGGCACCAGCTGTTTGATATCCAAACTAAAACCAACTGCCGGACGGCTGCGACCAAAAGCCACACCAACCTCGTCATAGCGGCCACCCCGCACCAGCGCATCAGTCACACCTTGCGCATAAATGGCGAAGCGCATACCGCTGTAGTACGAATAGCCACGCAAGTCAGCCAAGTCAAACGTCACGAATGGGCTGTCAACATGCTGTGCCAATTTACGTAAATCCGCAATGACAGCAGCCACACCCGGGATATTCGCCAGAGCCTTTTCCGCCTCATCCAGCACGGCGATATCACCATACAAGTTAAGCAAGGCAGCTAGGCCGTCGCGCTGCGACCGCGGGAAGGATTTGGTCAATCGAGCCAGCTCAGACGCATCTTTGACTGCTAGCGCGCCATGCACGCGACGCAAGGTGGGCAGATCAACCACCAAACCGGCAAGCAAGCGCTGCACGATGCGCACATCCGCCAAGTCCACCGAGAAGTCATGCAACTGCGCCACGCGTAGCGTTTCAGTTGCCAACGCGATGACTTCAATGTCTGCCTCGACACCAGCATGGCCGTAAATTTCCGCGCCAAACTGTAATTGCTCACGCGTGGCATGCGGCCGATCGGGCTTAGCATGCATCACAGGACCGCAATAGCACAGACGCGTCACTCCCTTGCGATTGAGCAAATGGGCATCAATACGAGCAACTTGCTGAGTGGTGTCGGGACGGATACCCAAGGTGCGACCAGAGAGTTGGTCGACCAGTTTGAATGTCAGCAGATCCAAGGCCTCGCCTGAACCTGATAACAGGGAATCCAGATGCTCTAGCAGAGGCGGCATCACCAGCTCATAGCCGTAAGCACAGGCCGTATCGAGCAGGCCACGCCGAAGCTCTTCAATGTGTCGCGCTTCAGATGGCAGCACATCGGCGATGTGATCCGGGAGGATCCAAGCAGACATGGGGAATTGGGAGGGCTGTTAAAAACGTAATTCTACAGGGATGAGGAAAGCAGCAAGTTAAAACCAACCAGAACCAGTGCACCATTGCAGCGTATACACCCGCACTCTGCATACGATGCTATAAGTACCGAAGCTAAAAAAGGCCACCCAGCATGCGCCAGGCGGCCTTTTTACTCAAAAGCGAGCTCTAATTACTTGGCTACGGGGCTGCGATAGCTCTTGAAAAAATCTGTAGAAGACGGATCCAGCACAATCACATCCGACTTCTTATTGAAGCTAGCTTTGTAGGCTTCTAGACTGCGATAGAACTGCGCAAACTGAGGATCCTTGCCAAAGGCCTCAGCATACACCTTGGCAGCTTCTGCATCCCCCTGCCCCTTCAATGCTTGCGCATCACGGTAGGCATTCGCGATCGTCACTTCACGCTGACGATCTGCTTCGGCTCGAATTTTTTCACCCACTGCACCACCGGTAGAGCGCAGTTCATTGGCAACACGCTTACGCTCCGCTTCCATGCGACTATAGACGGATTCAGTAATTGCCTCTACATAGTCCACGCGGGTGATACGCACATCCACCACATCAATGCCCCAAGGCTTAGCACCCTTCACAGCCTCCAGCACTTCGCGCTTGACGTCAGCCATAGTTTGCTCTCGCTTCGTCGAGATCAACTCTTGTACTGTACGGCGGTTAACCTCCTCTTGGAAGGCATTCCGCACCACTCGATTCAGCTGGGTTGCACCCTGGCCTTCGGTCGTACCTACGTTACGGATATAGGCAGATGGCTCGGTAATGCGCCAACGCACATACCAGTCAATCACCACGCGCTGCTTTTCAGCCGTCAGC
>JAVXMM010000146.1:0-4206 GCA_036646255.1 Comamonas sp. | reverse complement strand
GCTGCTTCGATGAAGACGCGCGCGGCTTCCGCGTTGATGGCATTGCCATAGGCGCGCAGGCGTCCCACTCTGGCGGGAGCCCCATGAGCCAGCGGGAATGTGCCGGGTTCAACTGGCCGCCACTTTCCATCCCGGCACAGGAGCCAGTCAGCAGCTGACCAGAGGCCGTTAACCGGGCCGGGCCCGGTGCCAAATGGAATGCCTGGTCGGCCAAGCTGATCTGTGGATCTGTAGGCTTGCGGTTGCCGAGCACGGGAGGTCGCGATTTGGCTTGCGTCATCGTGCTGTCGGGGGTGTTCCAGCTGGCAAGCGCCACCGCCTCCTGCATGAGCATTCCTCCGGCGTTCCGCGCGGCCCTGTTCTCCGGCGTGTCGCACCCGCTTTTCCAATCCCTGGCTGCCGGCGTAGGCCATCCAGTAGAGCCTGTCACGGATGTGCGGAGCACCGATCCCCGCAGACGGAAACGGGACCGCTCCGACCCCGTATCCCAGGCCTTCCAGGTCATCTTGTACAAGGTCGATCCAAGGATCTGCGTCACGGCTCGCAACTTGCTCTCCAAGGATCGCTGCAGGGCGGCGCTGCTCGATGAGGTGGAAGAAAGCCGGCCAAAGGTGCCGCTTGTCATCAAACCCAGCTCCTTCGCCTGCCTGGCTGAAAGGTTGGCAAGGGCAGGAACCGGTCCAAACAGGTCGATCATCTGGCCAGCCGGCGCGGCGAAGTGCATAGGACCAGACGCCGACACCTGCGAAGAAATGGCACTGGGTGTATGGCTTGAGGTCTGAGGGGTGAACATCTTCAATGCTCCTTTCGTCAACGTCGCCGGGTGCTATGTGTCCAGCGGCAATGAGATTGCGCAGCGTCTGGGCCGCGAACGGGTCTATTTCGTTGTAGTACGCCGGGTTCATGGCTCCAGAAAGCAAAAAGCCCGCTCAGTGGCGGGCAGGTAGTTTGTGGGTGGGATACCATCCCCCAAAAAATGGGAGGGTCGATGGTTGTCACGATCAAGTTGGATGTGAAATGCGCTTTTCTATGGATTGCCTACGTGGTAGTTGCTGTGGGGGCTCTGTGGTTGGCATTTCCAGGTCTTCACAAGTGGTTCCCATCCACTTCCAGTGAGCTGGCTAGTTGGGTACAGGCCATTGGCGGACTTATAGCCATTTTCTTTGCCGGCCGATTCGTAGCTAAGCAAATAATGCATGCAGACATGCAGCAGCGTCGTGTGCAGCGAGACGCAGATTTATCCACTCTATGGGCATGTATGTATGCCGCTGGTGATGCGTTTAAGGCCCTGGACGATTTATCAGACAAATTGGCGGGAGTGACGCCTCGCCCGCCAAGCTCAAGTACTGAACGAATTGAGAGTCTTGAAGAAACAATCAGAGTTCTCATTGCTTCAAAGCCGCCTCCTGCGGCAGCATCGTCACTATTGACGGTCATGGCCGAGCTTGCTTATTCACGAGTGGCAATCCGTGAGTGCAATTTGGATGGTGATCGAACCTATCAGATCAAGACATCTAAGGTGCGAGCTCGCAAAGTGCGTGATGCGAGGGACACTCTCGCGAAGCTCTACAAGTTGATGGATCATCCAAAATAGATTCAAGAAACCTGGCTCTCGGATTATTTCAGGTGGAACTGGGAAGCTCTCGCGGCACGGTGGTGATGGCCGCCAGCTTGGGCAGCAAGTCGTCCGCCCATGCCTGGTGGCTCAGCAGCAGATTGATTGCCTGGGTTGCCAGAGGTAGGTTGGGATGGATGCGCTTTTGCTGGGCCACCAGCACGCCCAGCACCTTGGTGTAGGCGCGAGTCTTGATGATTCCCCATTGGGCGAACTCGGGAGGCATGCGTCGGTTGAGTAGTTCCGTTGCAGCCACTGTGTGCGCCACTACCTTTTCCTTGCAGGCCGTGGCCTCTTGCTCAAGGTCTTTCGCTTCCTCGGTGAGAGGCTTGGCATCGCGGCGCAACTTGGCAGCGTCAACGCTCAGCTTTGCGGTTTTTGCTTCGCGCCGCATGCCGGCTGCTTTTGCGCGCAGTGTCCGGGCCTGGGCTCGGGTTGCTACAAACTTGGCTTGGAGATTGATGGCCAGCAGGCCGGGGTGAGTTTCCTGGGCAGTCATGGTGATCCTCAAAACGGTTGTTTGTCGGGGGCTGTATCGACTGGCGCGGCCTTGGGGCCGGTGGTGCTGGCGCTGGCAGCCAGCGAGGCGGGTAGGTCGCCAAGGCCGGTGCGGCCTTCCCCGCCCAGGGCTTCGATCAGGTCGGGAATCAGGCGCGATAGCTCGCCCGTGGCAATGGTCACATCGGTATCAAAGCCGCTATCGTCCTGGCTGTTGCCGTCCATGACCGCATCCAGCAGCGCGATGTTCTTGATCTGCAGGCCTTCGGTCAGCACAAAGCTCACGCGGTCGTCCCAGGTCATGGCCAGCTTGGTGGGCAGCTTGCCGTGCTCGATGTGCTGGCGTACCTCATCAATATCCAGCGGGTGGCGGGCGTAGCGCACCACGGCCTTGGATTCGTCGGCCGCTTTCAGCTCTGTTTCGCGGTCAGCAGTGAAGCCAGCGGGCGGCTCCTGCGTCATCAGCCAGTGGGCCATGGCCGCCTGTGGGCTGGTCTGCGTGTCCAGTAGTGCCAGGCTAAAGCCAGTCAGGCCTTCCACCAGCAGCGTGACCACCTCATCGGCACGGCCCTGGGCGCTGGTATCGAGCACCAGGGTGCGCGCCTGCGGGTCGATCCAGACCCACATGCTGCCTTGCTTGGTGAAGGCCATGGGCAGCAGATCCAGCTTGGCTTCTTCCTTGAGCTCCTTCTTCTCCTTCTTCCCGGGCTTGCGGCCCTCGGTGGCTTCGATGTGCGCGGCCTTTTCATCGACCTTGCGATTGATCACGCTGGCCGGCAGGACCTTGGATTCGCTCATGAAGCGCATCACCCATTGACCGGCCACCGATTCGGCCAGCAGGCCATGCTGCTCGCCGCGCGGTGATACCCAGCCCACGGAGCGCTCTTGGGTCGCGCCGCACTCGGCAAAGACTGTCTTTTGCAGTGCATCTTCCAGTGCCTGCAGGTCGCCTTGCCAGCTCTCAGCAATGCGGTAAATGATCATGCTCTTGAACATAGGGACTCCAGAAAGCAAAAAACCCGCTCAATAGCGGGTTCATGTGTGTTGGGAGGGCTCAGCAGTAGCTGCTTATGGTCTTCGAATATTTTTCGACATGTTCAACCAGTCGCTCGTAAAACTCGTCAGTTGCCATTGAATTCAATAGCTCTGCTTTTGCTTCCTCTGCATGTAGCTCAAACCGAGACTTCAGAATCTTGAGTTTGTCGCTGCTAAGTGTTTCGATTATTGCCAGTAGAAGTGCTTGCTGAGCTAGCAGCTGGCTTTTCATCTCCCTCAGCATGACATCTTGGCTGCCTAGAAAATGCATACGGCCTCCTGATTTACTTTCGATGATCAGTGGAAACACGCAGTGATTGCGAAAAATGTCTAGGGGATCGTACGACTAGACGAGCCTAGGGTGCGAATTTCTGTCGGTAGCTTGGGGGATATGGAGCAGAAGCGCATCACCCATTCAGGGTATTGACCTGTATTTCTGCCGAGCAATTTCCTTGCTCCGACACCCAGCTTGGCTGATAAGGCGTGGATGGCAAGTGTGGGCAAGGTGCTAAGTCCATAAAGGCACGCCGCTAATGATCAAGGCGCAACCAAATGAGAGGGCGGCAATTCCAGAGGCAATCAGCAGGTTGGTAATGGTGTTCATGGTAGTTCTCGCAAGCATTCAAGGGTGGAGCTGTTGATCCACATGGCCGAGTGGCCAGCAGGGCAAACGCCTGCGGGTACGACCTTGGAACGCTCTGGCGCAGCAGGGCCGCGAGACTTGGCATCTGTGTTGGCTGCGATAGCTCCAACGGCGATGGTGAGCAGGGCCGCGATGGCCCAATTGCTGGTTGTACGCATATGGTCTCCCAGAAACAAAAAAGCCCGCGTAGGTGCGGGCTGAGAGGGGTGGAGGTAGACAGCGCGAAGAACTAAATCCGCGATGTTGAAAAATTTATGCGATGACTTTCACATGGGCCATTCATCGGGCTTGAGGGCCGTCATCACTGCGACGCCGATCAAGCAAAAGATACCGAAGACGGTCAACGCCCACTGTGTGGCTATCAGAAGTTTGGTCCCAGGTTTGGGCCGACCAGCAGGACTGCCAGAGCGGCTAC
>JAVXMM010000145.1:0-4243 GCA_036646255.1 Comamonas sp. | reverse complement strand
CTACCGATTACTCGGGCGATCTGGGTATCGACGACAAGATCCTGGCCCGCGTGGTCGATGCCTATCGCCGCATCCGCAACACGCTGCGCTTCTTGCTAGCCAACACCAGCGACTTTGACGCAGCCACCGAAAGCGTCGACTACAAGGACATGCTGGAGATCGACCAGTACGCCCTGGCGCGCGCGGCGCAGCTACAAAAGGAAATCATCGGCCACTACCAGGTCTATGAATTCCACCCTGTGGTCGCCAAGATTCAGCTGTTCTGCTCCGAGGACTTGGGCGGCTTCTATCTGGACGTACTCAAGGATCGCCTGTACACCACAGCGCCCAAGAGTTTGGCCCGCCGCTCTGCCCAGACTGCGCTGCACCAGATCACCCAGGCGCTGCTGCGCTGGATGGCGCCCTTCCTGTCTTTCACGGCCGAAGAAGCCTGGAAGATTGTGGGCAATAGCGAAACTATCTTCCTGGAGAAGTTCACTGATCTGCCCGAAGGCGACGACGCCCTGTTGGCCAAGTGGGAACGCATCTGCGAAATCCGCAACGTAGTGAACAAGGACATTGAAGCAGTTCGCGCCGATGGCAAAGTGGGCGCATCGTTGCAGGCTGAGGTCACCGTAGCTGCACAGCACGAAGATGAAGCCCTGCTCAAAACCCTCGGCGACGACCTCAAGTTTGTGCTGATCACCTCCGCCGCCAACGTGGTGGCAGGCAGCGCGCTGACAGCTACTGTCACGCCATCAACGCATGACAAGTGCGAGCGCTGCTGGCACTACCGCGCCGATGTGGGCGCTGATGCCGCGCACCCCACGTTATGCGGCCGCTGCGTCAGCAACCTGTACGGCGACGGCGAAGTGCGCACGGTGGCCTGATGAGCATTGCTAGCACCCCCACCCCAAAGGGCTGGTTCGTCGGCAAGCGAGGCTTTGTCACCTGGCTGGCATTGGCAGCCTTGCTGTTCTGGATTGACCAGGCCAGCAAGGATTGGATCTTGTCCCACTACCGGCTGGGCGAGTACACGCTTATCACCGGTTTCTTCAACATTGTTCGGGCGCATAACCCGGGCGCAGCCTTCTCCTTCCTCGCATCAGCGGGGGGCTGGCAGCGTTGGTTCTTCACCGGCATTGGTGTGGTGGTGGCCTTGGTCATCTCGTGGCAGCTGTACAAACACAGTGCCAACAAACTGTTTTGCCTGTCGCTCACCTGCATCCTGGGTGGTGCGATTGGCAACGTGGTGGACCGCCTGCAGCACGGCTATGTGGTGGACTTTCTGGACTTCTATTGGGGCACCAGCCACTTTCCGGCTTTTAACGTGGCGGATATATGCATCTCGCTAGGTGCCTTCTTGTTGATTCTGGACGAAATATTGCGAGCAAAACGGGCTAAAGCGGCCGCCTGACGGGCGCTAACAGCTATCTTTTATGAGAACCGCTGCCCATTGGGGCAGCGGTTTTTGTTTTAGTCCAGTCCGTAATCAGGTGGCTCCGTCCACTCCAGCACATCACCTCGCCAGTTGCGCATCATGATGACGCGCGCGTTGAAACAGCTGTCAAACTGCCAGTCCGCCATATTCAGCGGCTGCGCTTCATAAATGGGGCCTGGCACCTCCTCCAGCAACGCCCGGTTTTTAAGTGCCTTGAACTGCACCGTATACCCGGCAGGGCAATCCTCTTGGACAAACCGATGCGGCCGCGCCAGCTCCAGAAGCAACCAGTTTCCATTCCAGCCCATGGCGTTGATGAACAAGTCGCCCAGCGGCACGGTCTGCGCAAAGCGAATGTCTGTCATCGTGCGCAAATCTGGTCTATCGCCCTTAAGCCGCTCGCCCCCTTCCAGCAGCTCCCGATGCACATGGCTGCCCACTGGCAGCACCACATCCCCCCAAGGTACGGCCTGCGGCAAGGTGAAGTAACGTTGCAGATCGCGCTGCACCTCATGGTGCTCTCGCTGGTAATCGCTCAACACCCACTGCACCCACATCAACCCCGTCGATATGGGCAACACGGATAGCACCATGGCCGTAATCCACTGCCACGTGCGCAGCGGCGGGCGCGGCGCGCCACTGCGCTCACTCCACAGCCGCCAGCACCACCACAGAAGTAGCCATACACCCAGAAAAATCGCCAACAGAATGATTAAATTGCCCACCGCAGCTGCACCGCCGGCACCAGGAATCATGAAACACCTTTTTGATAGCAACTTCTACAAACGGAACAAGCATTAATCGCCTTATTTTTGCTTTCTTATTCGTAAAAATCTTGTTCCAATTGCTTCGTTTTTGTTCTATTCTGTTCCTTTATTCCGCACCAATAAGTGCGTCAAGGAAGCGCCTACAAAGCAAACTAAGCCCAGCCGGGTTACATTAGATTGCTTCTTCGCTCACTGTACATGAAGCATTTACTGAATCTTTTAGCTGCTATTGCCCTGCTCGTTTGGGGCTCACACATGGTGCGCACCGGGGTGCTGCGCGTCTTCGGGGCCAACCTGCGCAACCTGCTGGCGCGCAGCATGAGCAATCGCTTTACCGCCATGCTGTCGGGCATTGGCGTTACCGCTTTGGTGCAATCCAGCACCGCCACCTCACTAATGACGGCCTCCTTCGTAGGCCAGGGCTTAATCCCGCTGACAGCAGCCCTTGCCGTGATGCGCGGAGCCGATGTAGGCACCGCCTTGATGGCCGTGTTGTTCTCCACCGATTTGTCGTGGCTGTCTCCCCTACTTATCTTCTTGGGCGTGGTGCTGTTTATTGCCAAGCAAGACTCCACCCCTGGCCGTGTAGGGCGCGTGTTTATTGGCCTGGGCCTGATGCTGCTGGCCCTGCGCCTGATTGTGGAGGCGACCGAACCCTTGCTCGCCTCTGAGGCCGTGCGTACCCTGCTCGTCAGCATCAAAAGCGACTTCTTTATGGAGCTGCTGCTGGGCGCTATTTTGGCCATCATCGCCTACTCCAGCCTCGCCATTGTTTTGCTGATCTCGGCCATGGCGGCATCCGGCGCTATCACCCCTGATATGTCGCTGGGCTTGGTGCTGGGCGCCAACCTGGGCAGTGGTTTACTGGCTGTTCTGCAGACCGCCAAATCTAGCACCGAAGTGCGCCAAGTCACCATGGGCAACCTGATCTTCAAGATTCTCGGCGTTGCCATCGTTGCGCCTTTTACCGGCTTGTGGACCGTCTATGTGGCCCCACAAGTGCAAGGTGCAGGCCAGTCGGCAGTGCTATTCCATTTGGCTTTTAACGTGCTCAACAGCCTGGGCTTTATCTGGTTTACCGGCTTCATCGGCGACTGGATGCGCAAGCTGCTGCCCAAAGAAGACCCTGCCAACAACACCCCACAACGTCCACGACACCTCGATCCCTCTGCGTTATCCACGCCATCCTTGGCCATCTCTTGTGCCGCCCGTGAAGCACTGCACCAGGCCGATGTGGTCGAGTCCATGCTGATCGGCCTGCACAACGTAGTGCAGACAGACAACCTGCAACTCTCGCAAGACCTGCGCAAGCTGGACGACTCGGTGGACGAACTGTACTCAGCCATCAAGTACTACATGACGAAAATCTCGCGCGCCGAGCTGGACGAGCGCGAGAGCCAGCGCTGGACGGAAGTCATCAACTTCACCATCAATATGGAGCAGATTGGCGACATCATCGAGCGCGTGCTCTCGGATGTAGAGAACAAAAAAATCAAAAAGCGCCGCCAATTCAGCAAACCAGGCATGGAAGAGATCAACGAGCTACATGCCCACCTGCTGGATAATTTGCGCCTAGCGATGAGCGTGTTCCTCTCCGGCAATGTGCGCGATGCACAAAAACTGCTGGAGGAAAAAGCACGCTTCCGCGATCTGGAGCTGGCCTACTCTGCATCGCACTTGGAGCGCTTGTCGCACAACACCTTGCAGAGCATTGAAACCAGCTCGCTGCATATCGACTTGATCAGTGACTTGAAGCGCATCAACTCGCTGCTGTGCTCCGTGGCCTACCCTATCCTTGAATCTGCAGGCGCGCTAGCTCACAGCCGCTTGAAGGACGACCCGGAACTCAGCAGGCGTTAATGGAACTGAGCAAGCAGCGCTTGCCCACAACCTGGCCAGCGGGGCCGCAGTTTTCGCATACAATGCCTGCTGATCGCTGCGCCCCACTCGCGCAGAAACCGGTCATGGAAGCGTGGCAGAGTGGTTGAATGCACCAGTCTTGAAAACTGGCGATGGCGTAAGCCATTCGTGAGTTCGAATCTCACCGCTTCCGCCA
>JAVXMM010000144.1:0-4374 GCA_036646255.1 Comamonas sp. | reverse complement strand
CGCGCGCGGAGAGCACCAACACCGGTGCGGCATGGGCCTCCCGGCTCAATGCGCGTAACACTCCAAAGCCGTCCAGCCCGGGCAGCATCAAGTCCAGAATGATGGCGTCGTACCGGTAGCGGGCAAGATACATCAGCGCGGACACGCCATCGGCTGCTGTATCGCAGGCATAACCTTCCGACTGAAGGCTCTGGCTCAGGGCTTCGGTCAGCGTTTGCGAGTCTTCGACGATCAATACGCGCATTTGTTTTCTTCCAAAGCAGCCCTATATCGTGAAATCATTTCTTGCATGGGAACCCATTCTGCGCATTAGCGCATCTCGAAAAACTCCTGATGGAATGCCTCTGGTGCCAGCCCTTGGTCCAGCAGATCGACGCGCAGCGCGCGGCCAAAGGCGGTGGGGCCGCAGAACCAGACGCTTGTGTCCTTCCATTGCAGCGACTCGATGATCCTGTACGTGGTGCGCTTCGCATCTACGCGGCCCAGCAGCATCCACGCCGCCGACATCGCGCCGCTTGCCAGCAGCACGGCCAAAGCCCAGCCCACGGGCTGCGCCCAGCAGGAAAATTGCACCAGCACCACGGAGTGGAAGGCCAACACCAAGTAGACGACCGCGATCCAGTGGTGCGTCTTGGTGAACCGCCGGTAAGGAAAGCGCTTGACCAAGGCGAGAACCAGCAGCACCGCGACGACATAGAAGGCCCACTCGCCCAGATTCTCAGCCAGCCCGCGCCAGCCGCGCAGCGCCGATTCAATCGGCGCCTGGTGTATCACCCGCCAAGCGGGGCTTGCGCGCTGGGCGCGTCAGCCAGCCCCAGCCCACGGCCCATTTGGTGCCCTGTGCCCACAGCCAATGCACCGTGGCAGTTGCCAACGCGGCAATGCCCAGCCACTTGTGCAGGCGGTACATCTTGTCCAGTCCGTTCAGGCGGGGCTCCAGCCATGCAGGATGTGTGGCCAGCACCATCGCCACCGACATCGCGCAGATAGCTAGAACACCGCTATATTGAATCCACACAGTTCGCAAGGCGAAGTAGCTGGGCTGTGCAGGCCAAAGCGTGTCGGCAAAAAGCCACAAGACACTTAATGACAGAGCAAAAGACCAGAACACCCCAATGATCCTCTTCATCTTGCGGTCACTCCATATTCAGCGGGTGCTTACGTCGCCACTATCAACACAGGTGCGTCACAGCGTGCATTCGAAATTACTGTTGAATCAAGGCGAAAGGTAATTTTTTATTCTTGCACTCGAACCTTTGATAAAGCTTTGGCATGCCGCAGCAACCATAATTTATTTCGATAGCTGACAGCGCTTGTCAGATAAGATCTAAAGGCCGTTTTATCAATATTCTTTTAGCCTAAGAGCACGGCTGCATGCGCATGTGCCTGCACGAGGCACGTCATTTCGCCATGCTGTCTCGTGGCAGGGATACATTGTCAATCACCTTGTTGATCATCACAAAACGGGTGCCTAGGCGCCACTCGCTGGCCGCAAGGTCGGGGCGCGCCTGCAGGTAGCCACGCTGGCTGTCGAGCATTACGGTGTAGTCGGCGGAGCCGCCTTTGTAGCGCGCCTACGCTAGTTGGTAGACGTTGCGCACATGCGACTGCAGGTGCTGGGCTTGATGCTGCTCGGCGGCGCAGGCGCTCAGAGCGTCGTCGATTTTCTGCCACGCATTTAGCACGTTCTGCTGGTAGTTCACGGCGGCCTTGGGCATCAATAAAGACTGGTCACAGGTCATAGACCCCATTTCGCTGAAGTCACACACATATGCATGGCCTCTACCGTCGACGTATTGAACAAGAAGAGAACATCAGGTCTCTTGTCGCTTGCCCCGTTGTAGGAATGCTGCCACTTCCAGGTCCACTCTGGTCGTGGTGCGTCGTCCAGTAGCAGATTCGGCTTGCCTTCCTTTACGATCATCTTGGCTGCCTCTACCGATAGGATGTTCCTGTATGTATCTGCATACGACGCTTCGACACCTCTGATGTGTGCGGCCATTCTGCACATCCGCAAGCACGGCATCCGCCACTCTTTATGCAGTTATTTTTGCGAAAAAATTTGGCCTCGTTTGCTGCACGTCGCTCCGAATCCATACGGGTCAACTCTTAGCTGTGCTGTGATGGGTTGCTTAAGAAGAAGTATTGGCGTCGATACACTAATAGCCAATGTGTATCTTTGCGGTTAGCAAAAAAGGCTCTTTGGTGTTCAGCATTGTTCGGTCAACTTTAAATAATCGCTTCGCTCAAGCTTGGCGAGATGCGGCGGTTTCCGCTATCGCAGCGGGAATCGCGTGGGTGCTGGCGATTTGGTTATTCGGTCATCCCCATCCCGTGTTCGCAGCCGTAACAGCCATTGTTTGTTTATCTCCTGGGTTGCCTAGTCATGGTAAGCAAGCAGTAGGGCTGATGCTTGGTGTTGCTACAGGTATCGTTATTGGTGAAGCCGCATTTTTCTTACTTCCTGAAGGCCTGTTGGTCCCCGATGGCTTGTCACTGCTGCGTTTGACTGTTGCGACGTTCTTCTCAATCCTAATTGCTGCGGCCTTTGGCCAAGCAGCTGTTGTAGCGATTCAGGCCGGATGCTCAGCTGTTCTCGTTCTTGCTCTTGGGCCACATAGCGCTGGTCTGGTCAGGTTGGAAGATGTGGTCGTCGGTGTGACAGTTGGCCTCTTTTTTAGCCAGGTGCTGTTGACTCCCAATCCTGTGAGACAAATTGATGTGGCCGCCACTGACTTGTTTCGAGGCCTGAGCCGCTCATTTGAGGATTGCGTTGAGGCTTTGAAGCATCAAAACACCCACAAAGCGATATCTGCGCTGAATCGCTTCTCTGCAGCGCATGCCAGTCTCATCGCGCTCAGTGCGGGCATCGACTCCGCGAGGTATGAGGCCCGTTGGTCCCTCCGAGGTCGGCTCGCCAAGCGTTCAGTCGTTGAGACGGCCGCACGTTATGACCGAGCAGCAATTCGCCTCTATGCATCCTCTTTGCTGTTTGGAGAGGCATTCTCGGATGTGATGCGCAAGAATGTGGAGTCTGCACCAGAAGGATTGGCTGATTGCCTTGTTGATGTGGCTTCACGGTGCGCATGTCTTGCTGGTGAGAAGTCTTCGGTTGCATCCCATACGCCAGCCTCGGAAGTCTTGAACGCTCCACCAGAGTGGGAGTCTGCTGTCGACCATTTGAGAGATGCCTCTAGGATCCTGGAAGGCTTGGAGGTGCTTCATCTGAGGTCTACCAGGAATGCTGCCACCAAGACCCAAGTGCATATTTAAGTCTCTCGACGCTGAGCGGAAGTTTTCCAACTCACATTTACCCAGAATTTCATGAGTCCCACCACGACTTCCCATCCGAGCCGGTACTCCTCAACAATGCGCTGGTTGCATTGGCTGCGCGCTGCGGTAGTGTTGGGTACGCTAGCCATTGGCGTGACAATGGTGAATCTGCCAGATGAGCTTCAGATCAAGTTCAACGTGCTTTACCTCAATCACAAGCAGTTCGGCCTGCTTGCTTTGTTGCTGGTGGTCGTCGCTCTGATCGTGCGTGTCGGCACCGATGTACCCAAGCCTCCTGCCGGATTGGCACCATGGGAGCGCGCTCTTTCCAAGTTCGTCCACTGCGCGCTGATGGCCTTGCTGGTGGTCGTACCCGTTATGGGTTATTCGATGTCCAGCACCTTCACACAAAGCGACGGTGTGCCCTTTTTCTTTTTCGGGCACTTTCCCGAACTGCTGCCAAAGAACGATCAATGGTTCGAGCGCTTCCAGTGGCTGCATCGCGTACTCGCGTACACGCTTTTGGGCCTACTCGTGCTGCATATCGCTGGGGCGCTTAAACACAGATTTATTGACAAGGACGCTCAGGCTGATGTTCTTAAGCGTATGTTGTAGTAGAGAACTGGAGTGCTCCCCGTATTAGAAGTGGTCCCGGTTTTTTGAACAAGTAGCTAAGCGAGATCTTTCCGTAAAAATGGCCCTGAGTCAGGGCCCAATTTGGAGAGATCTATGACCATAAAATCACGACGTAAACACAGCCCAGCCTTCAAAGCCAAGGTGGCGCTGGAAGCGGTGCGCGGTGAGCGCACCGTTGCTGAGCCAGCTCAGCAATACGAATTACACCCCACACAAATTGCCGATTGGAAGCGGCTTTTGCTGGAGCGGGCTGCTGATGTGTTTGGCGCAGCTCCTGCACCTGTCGTCCCCGCAGTGGACCTCAAAGAGCTGCATGTCAAGATTGGGCAGCTCACCTTGGAGAAAGATTTTTTGCACGGTGCGCTGAGCAAAGCGGGCTTGCTCAGCGACAAGCGATGATCGACCGCAGCCATCGCCTGTCGATCACCCGCCAGGCACAACTGATGTGCATCAGCCGAGGCACTG
>JAVXMM010000143.1:0-4453 GCA_036646255.1 Comamonas sp. | reverse complement strand
GCCCATGCACACACCACTTTGCATTTCAAGACAACCGCTTTTTCATTCGCGACAAAGCGGGCTGCTCAAGGGAAAACCCGTTTGGCCAGCGTTGGGGTGCAAAACCCATCAACACTCCACCTTCCCAAACTCCACTGCTAAGTGGTCGATGAGCGCCCGCACCGCAGGTAGCATGCCGCGGCGGCTGGCGAAGACGGCGTGTACGGCTTCTTGGCGCGGCCCCCATTCGGGTAGCACTTTGACCAGGGTGCCATTGGCGATCTGCTCGTGGATCATGATCACGGGCAGTTGCACTATGCCCAGGCCCGCCAGCGCTGCACTGCGCAGGGCCACCATGTCGGTGGTGATGAGGTGCGGCTGGTGGGGCACGCTGGCGGTAGCTTGCTCAGCGTGCTCTAGCTGCCAGATGAATTGTTGCTCGGGCGATCCCAGCCACAGGCTGGGCCAGCTGGTCAGGTCATACGGTGTGCGTGGCAGGTTTTGCCGCGCTAGCAAGATGGGGCTGGCCACCAGATGCTGGGCGTGCACCGACAGCATGCGCACCGACAGGTCACTGTCCTCCAGTGGCATGGTGCGCACGCGGATGGCCAGATCCATGCCTTCGCCAATCACATCCACGCGCCGGTTGGTGGCCTCCAGCTGCACGGTCACGTCGGGGTACATCACCATGTAATCGGTCAGCATCGTGCTCACCAGCTCGTGCAGCAATGTGATGGGGCAGGTGAGGCGCACCACGCCGCGTGGCTGGGCTTGCACGGCCTCAATGCTGCGTTGTGCAGCATCGGCCTCAATCAGCATGGCCTTGCAGTGCTGGTAATAGGTTTGCCCCAGATCGGTCACGGAAAATTTACGGGTGGATCGCAGCAGCAGGCGTACGCCCAGGCGCTCCTCTAGCAGGGCAATGCGGCGGCTGAGTTTGGACTTTGGCATGCCCAGGGCGCGACCTGCAGGCGCAAAACCGCGGTGGTCCACCACCTGGACGAAGTAATACAGGTCGTTAAGGTCTTGGTGTTGTTGCATGGTGGTTGGTTTTATCGTTCTTGTAATGGGACTATCTGGATGAATTGTGTGATCTAGTGCCTTCATCGTTCCAATACCATAATACATACACGCCCCCAACGCCATAGATTGGTAGGCGAATCAAAGGATTGATGATGAAAAACGTTCTGCATGTTCAAGACGCACCGCACCAGCACTGGGTGGGCGATGGCTTCCCCGTGCGTTCGCTGTTTTCGTACCAAAGCCATGGCAAGCAGCTCAGCCCGTTTTTGCTGTTGGATTTTGCCGGCCCCACGGCTTTCAAGCCTGCGAGCCACCCGCGTGGCGTGGGCCAGCACCCACACCGGGGTTTTGAGACTGTGACCATCGTCTATGACGGCGAAGTCGCTCACCGCGACTCTACCGGTCAGGGCGGTGTGATTGGCCCCGGCGATGTGCAGTGGATGACGGCGGGTGCCGGCATCATCCATGAGGAGTTCCATTCGCCCGCATTTACCGAGCGCGGTGGCGATCTGCGCATGCTGCAGCTGTGGGTCAATCTACCTGCCAAGGACAAGAGCGCGCCTGCTGGCTATCAAGCCCTGAGCAGCGCACAAATCCCCACGGTGGCCCTGCCCGGTGGTGGCCAGGTGCGGGTGATTGCCGGTGACTATGCTGGCAAGCGTGGCCCCGCTGCCACCTTTACGCCCATGAATGTATGGGATGTGCGGCTGACCGCTGGCGAGCAACTGAGCTTGGAGCTGCCTGATGGCTGGAGTACGGCATTGGCCATGGTGCAAGGTACCGTGCTGGTGAACGGCGAGCATTTGGCCCGCGAAGCCCAGCTGGTGGTGATGGAGCAATCCGGCACCACGGTGACGTTGGAGGCGAATGGTGATGTGGCCTTGTTGCTGATGAGCGGCGAGCCCATCGACGAGCCCATTGTTGGCTATGGCCCGTTTGTGATGAACAGCCAGCAGGAGATTGTGCAGGCCGTGAACGACTTCAACAGTGGCAAGTTCGGCCAGATGCAGGCTTGATGCGCAAAGCCTGAGCGAAGTGGCTATTAGCGCCCGAATGACGGGCGCTAATAGCTATTAATTTGATATCAATTGGCCAAAATAAAAGCGGACACCGAGGTGTCCGCTTTGCTTTGGTATTGATGGTCTGCTCAGGGAGGCGAGACAACAAAGTGATCGCCTTGATTGCAGCTTGTCTTACCAGTTGGCTTTCATGCGGTCATAGACCCAGTCGCCGAACTGGATGTGTGCATGAGGCGTGTAGTTCACCAAATCCGCAAACAGGTACTGGCGCAGCTTGCTGGATTCGACCACCAAGGTTTTGTCAGTACACATCGATGCGTTGATTTGGCCGGTGCCAATGTTGATACCGTTGCTTGGGTCGATGGAGTTGCAGATCGGGTCGTCGCCGTTGCTGAAGTTGTAGTTGCCGGGGTTGCCCGTCATGCCGTTGAAGTAGTACTGCACATCAGCGAACAGCACGCGTGTACCCGACAGATCCTTCATCGAGCTCAGCAGCTTGCGGTTGAAGGCGTTAGTAGCATCCTCCAGCACCTTGGTGGGCTTGGGGTCGGCATCGGGTTTGGCGGCATCCATGCGCTTGGCCCACAGCGTGCGTGCCACGTTGGGCGTGCCAATGGCCAGCACGCGGGGGGCGCCAGCATTGTGCAGGCGGCGCACTTGGTCGGACAGTTGCTGGCCAGCAGCTTCCATGTCGGCCAAGTAGGCGTCTACGGCCTTGTTGCCTGCCAGTACATCGTTGTAGCCGGCGATCACATCACTCATGCCGCCGCTGACCAGCACAAACTGTTTGTCGCCAAAGGTGGGGTTGGCGGCCAGGTAGCTGTCGATTTGTGCGGTGATAGAAGGGGCGTTGGTCACGCCTGTCGCATCAGGCAAGGCCACGCGGGCATTACCCTGTGCGTAGGCCGAGCCACCGCTCTTGGCGGGGTTCAGCGTCAGGTCGTAGCGGTAGGCGACTTGGCGCGTCCAGTTGTTAGGGGTGACGCCATCGGTGACCGAGTAAGCGAGACCATTGGGGTTTTGACCCAAATCAGACATGGCATCGCCGAAGGTGATGATCTTGTCAGGCTTGATTGGGTTTGCGGTAGAGCTTGAGCCGCAGGCCGCCAGCAGTGCCACCGAGGCACAGGCTGTTGCAGTCAGCAGGGTTCGGCGCATCCAGTTTGCTGCCATGTAGGTTCTCCAGTTTTGTAGAGCGTAGTGTAGCGAGGCGCGCAGATGCCTCCAAGGAATGCAGGTAAAGAGTGGTAAATCGTGCCAAGGCTATCCGTGTGCAGGCGCGCCCGGTCTAAGAGCGCTTTATGCAGCGGCTGCGCGCTGCAGCCGGTCGGCCACGCCTTCCCAGTCGGCCGTCTCTGGCGGTGCCTCAATCCAGATCAGCTTGGCGCCCCATTCGTCAAAATTGCGCAGCATGCCAAACAGCTCATGCGCCACGGCCAGTGGTGCATCGGGCATGCGGCGCAGCAGCAGTGAGGTGCTGCCGGGTTTGAGCGAACTGCGGTGGTAGATGGCGATGTTTTTGCCATCAACGCCCAAAATATCGAGTGCGGACTGCAGCTGCTTGGCATCCATCAAACGCACCTTGGCATTGGGTGCGTAGTGCGCTAAAAGCGTACCTGATGCTCGTGGGGTATGTGCTGGCAGCTCTTCTTTTGATAGTGGTTTGATGCCGCAAGCGCGTTCGATATCGTCGCGCGTGATGGCGCCGGGGCGTAGCAGCACGGGCACACCGCGAGTGCAGTCCACTATTGTGCTTTCAATGCCGACTTCGCAAGCACCACCGTCGAGCACCATCAGATCGCCACCAAACTCGGTGGCAACGTGTTGGGCGGTGGTGGGGCTGACGCGGCCAAACTTGTTGGCGCTGGGGGCGGATACGCCCCACACCGGCGGCGTGAGCTGCTGGCAAGCTTTCAGCACCGCATGTGCTACCGGGTGTGACGGGCAGCGCAGGCCCACACTGCCTTGCCCGCCGGTAGATGCCCTGGCGGCATCCGGCAAGCGCGGCAGAATGAGGGTGAGTGGGCCGGGCCAGAAAGCGTCAATCAGTTGCTGGGCAAAGATGGGTACTTCCTTGGCATAGCGTGTGATGGCGGCAGCATCCGCCACATGCACGATCAACGGATGGTTGGCCGGGCGGCCCTTGGCGGTAAAGATTTGCGCCACCGCTGCGTCGTTGTCGCTGTCGGCAGCCAGGCCATAAACCGTTTCAGTCGGCAGGCCGAGCAGCTCGCCGCGTTGTAGTGCTTCAGCCGCAGCCTGGACTGATGCGTCCAGCTTTCCATCCAAGATCACGTGATTTCCTTAAAACGCAGGGATGCCCAAGATGTCAGCAGCTTTTAAAGCTGTTGCACGGGCTTGGTCCGCCGTACCAGCAGTGATGTTCAAGTGCCCCATCTTGCGGGCGCGCTTGGCATCGACCTTGCCGTACA
>JAVXMM010000142.1:0-4994 GCA_036646255.1 Comamonas sp. | reverse complement strand
GCTGGCGACACGTCCGAGCACCTTATCGGTGGCGTCAATCACAAACCACTCGTGCACGACCTCAGCGGGTTTTGCGCTGAATGTAGACATGAGATTTCTCTTTCAATAGAGGGTTTGGCGAATCCTTTTCCGCGGTCGGTGCTTCTTCTTCGATAGCAGCAAGCTGCTACAGGAAGCCTCTTAGGCGGTATTTCCGAGCTTGGTTACCCTCGCTAGGACTTCGCCGCGGGATTCATAAAAATCGCTGCGAAGCTCTCCATTATAAAAGCAATCCTAAAAACCGTAAAGCACTGATTCAGGCGGGAATCAAGGGCTTTAGCAACAAAATCATGCCCCTTTGGCTCGCTTTGCTGGCGTGGGCCGCTACCATTGGCGCCCTATGTTCAGTTACCGCCACGCCTTCCATGCCGGCAATCACGCCGATGTGCTCAAGCACACGACCCTGATTGCCACCTTGCAATACCTCACGCAAAAGGAAGCGGCCTTGGTCGCGCTGGACACGCACGCGGGTGCCGGTCTGTACCGCCTGGACGGCGACTACGCCACCACCAGCGCAGAGTCGAACGAAGGCATTTTGCGCTTGCAAGGCGCCAAAGACCTGTGCCCCGCACTGCAAGACTATATGGACATGGTCAAAGCTTTTAACACCAGCTCGACCACCAAGGTGTACCCGGGATCACCCTTCATCACACAGCGCCTGCTGCGCGAGCACGACAAGCTCAAGTTATTTGAGCTGCACCCCACCGACTGCCGCTCACTGTCTGGCAACATTGCCCAGCTGCGCGCAGGCCGCCAGGTACAGGTGCTGCTGGAAGATGGTTTTGAGGGCGTGAAGAAGTTCCTGCCCCCACCATCGCGCCGCGCCCTGGTATTGTGCGACCCCAGCTATGAGCTGAAAACCGACTACGGCCGCGTGGCCGATATGGTGGCCGACAGCTTGAAGCGCTTTCCACAAGGCACGTATGCCGTGTGGTACCCCATCATTCCGCGCCAAGAGGCGCACGATCTGCCCAAGCGCCTGAAGACCCTCGCCAACAAGGCTGGCAAGGGCTGGCTGCACGCCACGCTGACCGTCAAATCCAGCAAGATCACTGCTGCCATGCGTGAGGGCGAGGAAAAGCGCCCAGGCCTGCCCGCCAGCGGCATGTTCTTGATTAACCCGCCCTACACCCTCAAAGACCAGCTCAAAGCAGCCCTGCCCCAAATGGCCGAGCTGCTGCAACAAGACAGCAATGCGGGCTATGTGCTGGAGACGGGCGGGGTTTAAGAGAAAGAACAGCTTCTAGCGCCCACCTGTCGGGCGCTGACAGCTATTGTTTTTAACGCCGCTTCTTAGGGGCTGGAACCCTGGCCTTCGATTTGGCGGCTACTTTTGCAGGCACAACGGCACGCACACGGCCAGTCGCCTTGTCTTTGCCAAGCGCCGCCTTCTTGCCCGGCGCCACCAGCTTGCCAGCATTTCGGCGGCCTGCCAGTACAAAGGATGGGCAATCGTCCTCATCCTCGCCCAAAATCCAGAACTCCACCGGCTTGATACCTAGTCCCAGCATGCCCAACTCTTGGGCTGCGCCCTGGCTCAGGTCGATGATGCGATCGCCCGAGTATGGCCCTCGGTCATTTACCCGTACCATCACAGTTTTACCCGTGACCATGCTGCGCACGCAGATCTGCGTGCCAAAGGGCAGGGTTTTGTGAGCCGCCGTGAATCCTTCTTTGTCAAAACGCTCACCATTAGCCGTTTTACGGCCATGAAACTGGCCTCCATACCAAGACGCTAGGCCTTGCTGGTCACTGGCGCGGTACGGGTCTTGTTTAAGGTTTTTGGGGATGTCAGGTACATCCCATTGGCGGGATCGGCCATCAATGCTGCTAAATGGCGCGGATGGCGGCAAAACCAAGCCCAAGCCGCGGCGATCGTCGGACATGCGACCTGCATCTGCCCCGTCCGCCGGGCTTGCAGGCACGGCAATATGGGATGCAGATACTGTCGCACCAAGAGCAGGCGTGTCCGGCTTCGTCGCTATAGGATCAGAAGTCTCTGAAGACCGGCCAGCGGGCGCCGAGGTCGCTTTTTCTCCAGATTTATTCCCCGTGGCACTGTCTGCAGCAGGCGTACTACTCGCTGCGTCGGCCATTGCAGCATCGTCCGTTGGCGCATGCACGCAGCCGCCCACCACCACAGCCGCGCTGATAGCGGCCAGCAAAGTTCTACAGCTGGATCGTATGGATGGTGGCAACAGACAACTCCCTCAGCGTACAAGCAGTTCAGCACCTTGTTACCACTGAACTGCGCAGACTGAGAGCTTATAGCCCCAATCGGTCGCAGATCGCCAGTG
Organism: Comamonas sp.; assembly: GCA_036646255.1. Taxonomy (GTDB): domain Bacteria; phylum Pseudomonadota; class Gammaproteobacteria; order Burkholderiales; family Burkholderiaceae_C; genus Comamonas. Next base: position 2,658 of record JAVXMM010000142.1, on the reverse strand, counting down.
TGGCGGCGCTTTGGTTCATGGTGTAGAAGTGCAGGCCCACGGCTCCACGGCGGCGCAGCTCCTCACACATCTCGGTCACCACATCCAGGCCAAAGGCGCGAATGCTGGCAACATCATCTCCGTAGCCTTGTAGTCGCAGACGAATCCAGCGGGGGATTTCTGCACCACAGGCATCCGAAAAGCGCATCAGTTGCATCGATCCGGTGATGGGCATAATACCCGGGATGATTGGCAGGTCTACCCCGCGTTTTTGTAAATCTTCTTGAAATTTGCAAAACGCATCGGGGTTGAAAAAGTACTGCGTAATGGCCGAATCTGCACCCGCCTTCACCTTGGTGATAAAGGCCTGCAAGTCAGCCTCGGGGCTACGCGCCTGGGGGTGTACTTCTGGGTACGCAGCCACTTCGATGTGGAAATCGTCGCCAAATTCGTGGCGAATAAACGCCACCAGATCGCTGGCGTAGTGGAACTCGCCGCCCAATCCATAGCCGCTTGGCAAATCACCGCGCAGTGCCACCAGGCGCTTGACACCCATGGTCTTGAGCTGCTGCAGCTCCTCGCGCACAGTGGCCTTGGTTGCCCCCACACAGGAGAAGTGCGACGCTGCATCCACGCCCTCATCCAGGATGGCCTTGACGACGCCAAACGTACCTTCTTGCGTAGAGCCGCCAGCGCCGTAGGTGACCGAGCAAAACTCGGGCTTGCGGGCATACAACTCTTGGCGCACGCCACGCAATTTTTGCGCGCCTTCGGGCGTCTTGGTGGGGAAGAACTCAAAGCTGATCGGAAAAGTCATGGCTATGGTTTGTCTCTGAATCTAGGAATATGCAGCGGCGTTGGCAATCAATACACGTTGCGTTTTTTCTGTTTAGCGCGTGCGGGGCCGGGTTGACCAAAACTGGCCACCTCGGGGTCCACATACAACTCTTGCTTAGCCCGCTGAGCCTTGATGTCGGAACGTGATGGGCGCTTGGCCGCTGCTTTTTTGGCAGCGGGCTTGGCGTCGCCGTCCTCATCCACGGCCTCGGGCTCAACCACCGCAGGCGGCTTGATCTCAGCGCCCTGCTGTGCATGTACAAAAAATTCGTGGTTACCGTCGCCGCCTTCAATGGGCGAATCCAACCAGTGTTTCACGCTCAAGCCCAGCTCCGCCAGACAATCGCGAATGCGCTGCTCCACCTCGGCATACAAGGCTTTGTCACGCACAATGCCGCCCTTGCCAATTTGGCCAGGTTGCAGCTCAAACTGGGGCTTGACCAGCATGAGCAAATGGCCGTGGGGTTTTAATACCTGGGCTACCGCAGGCAACACCAAGGTTTGCGAGATAAAGGACACATCGCCCACCACCACGTCAAACGCGGGCGTGATGTCCACGTGCTCAGTGCCAGGCTTGCGGCGACGCTCTACCGGCGCAGTGCCTTCAGTTTTGGCACGCGCCTTGGCAGATCGCTCAGCCTTGAAGGCTTCAATCTCTTGCTCTTTGGCGTCGTCGCTGTCGTCATATTCCTCGTCAATCTGGCCGCCATTGCGCATCCAGGCGTACGGAGCCTGCGGCTGCGTGTCGTTGTCCTCTTCTTCTTCGATGGCTTCGGACAACGCGTCTTCGCACGCGGCTTGCAGCGATTCTGCCGTCAGCGCACGGGCGTTAAAGCTTTCGACGCAGATCACTCGCTCGTCATTGCGCAGGCGGTCATGCAGCTGGCCATGGCCTACATCCACACCAACCACCTGGGCGGCGCCAGCTTGCAGCAGGCAATCGGTAAAGCCACCGGTGCTTTGCCCAACATCCAGACAGCGCATGCCTTGCACGGCCACACTAGTGGCCGCCAAAGCGCCTTCTAGCTTCAGGCCGCCGCGCGAGATGTACTTGGCCTCGGCAGCATCCAGCAGTTGCACATCGGCACCTGCTGGAATCTCGTCGCCGTTCTTGGCCACCTTGGTCCAAGGCGCTAGCGGCGTGGTGCGCCACTGTACGCCAGACGCAATCAAGCGTTGCGCCTGCGAACGGGTGGCGGCATGGCCGGCCTCAACCAAAAATACATCAGCGCGCATGCTCAATCCTTATAAATAAAATACGGCTCTAGCGCCCTACTAATATGCGCTAGCAGCTATCAAAATTAAAGCATCCATTCACAGTGCAATAGCTCGCACTGTGAATGGTGACCGCCTGATTAGTAGCGGTAGGTTTCAGGCTTGTAAGGGCCCTGCTTTTGCACGCCGATGTAGGCGGCTTGTGTGTCCGACAGCTCGGTCAGCATAGCGCCTACCTTCTTCAGGTGCAGGCGAGCCACCTTCTCATCCAAGATTTTTGGCAGCACGTATACCTTGCCCACTTCATAGGCTTCAGGCTTGGTGAACAGCTCGATCTGGGCAATGGTTTGATTAGCAAACGATGCGCTCATCACAAAGCTGGGGTGGCCAGTGGCGCAACCCAGATTCACCAAACGGCCCTTGGCCAGCAGGGTGATCTTCTTGCCATCAGGGAACTTGATCTGGTCGACCTGGGGCTTCACCTCTTCCCACTCGTATTTCTCGATCGAAGCAACGTCGATCTCGTTGTCAAAGTGGCCGATGTTGCAAACGATGGCCTGGTCCTTCATGGCTACCATGTGCTCGTGGCGGATGATGTCCTTGTTGCCGGTGGTGGTCACGAAGATG
>JAVXMM010000141.1:0-5110 GCA_036646255.1 Comamonas sp. | reverse complement strand
GTTGCGCTGAGCGTTGGGGCTCTACGGTCGCTCAAGTCGAGGATGCTGACATTATTGCTGATGATATTGGCCACATACAGCTGCTGCCCCGAAGGGGTGAGCGCCATCTCAGCTGGGTATGTGCCCACATCCACGCGCGTGATTTCCACCATAGGACTGACGCTAGCGTCAAACACCACCACCTGATTGGTGCCGCTATTGGCCACGTACACCACATCGGCCAGCGGGTGCACGGCAATACCCATAGGATTAGACAAGCCAGCCACCGTGTGCAACACCTGGTCTGTGCTGCCATCGATAACGGAGATGCTATTTCCAATCAGGTTGCTCACATAGACCCGGTTACCACTGGGGCTGATGCCCAATTCGAAGGGCCTTGCACCCACAGTCACCGTGCCAAGCTCGGTGTTGGTGGCGGTGTCAATGACCGACACAGTACCGCCAAATTGGTTGGCCACATAGACCTTGGTGCCCGCTGGGTTCACGGCCACTCCGCTAGGCGTCTTGCCAACCTGGATGGATGTGATAAGGGTGTTATTGGCCGTGTTGATGACCGAGACAGTGTTGCTGTCCTGGTTGGCCACATAGACCCGGCTGCCATCGGGGTGCGTTGCCACACCAAAGGGTCTGTCTCCCACAGCTACGGTTGCATTGACTTGGCGCGTGGCCACATCAATGACGGACACAGTTTTATCGCTGTAATTGGCGATATAGGCAAAGGGCTCTGCCTGGGCCTGGCTGGCCAGCGCACCAGCCAGCATCAGGGCGAAGGCGCGCCAACCAAAACCTGCCCCTGAACGGGCGGCGCTTGAGCGGCTCGCACTGCCTGCGCTGCCCTTGCACCCTTGGTGAGCAAGACCCGCTCCGTCACCACGATGGCTCACAAGGACTTGGGCGTGGCGGCTCCCCATGTCTTTTGAAATGCTCTGCGGAATTGATTCCCCTCTGCTTTAACAAGCGCACAAGGCCTGACGACATACATTCAGGCCTGATTGGATTTAGACATTCATACCGTGCTGCGGCTCGCTCGGGTCTGCTGGGAAGCAAGAGGGCCAAGGAAAGCTGCAGGTCGAGACCTTCAAGTCACAGCCATGCTGCATTGGCACTCACTAGGCCTCATGCACCGCAAGCACCTGTAACGAAGCGTTATAGCGTCAAAATGACTTTTACGCCCCATCCAAACGGATAGGTAGGCGTGCATTAGCAGTAGGTAGTTACCCGCTAGAGCGCGAGCAAAAGTCTGCTTTGGGGCTACAGGGGGAAGTGCGGGTGTTGGCCGTTTGCGGACTAATCATCAGGAGAAGTGATCAGTCTTGCATACGTCCTATCTCACCTCTGGTGCAAATTTAGGCAGCGGCCGCGTGCAGTTGGCCAGCGCGGCGCGCAACTGGATTTCGTAGCCCTCGCGGCGGTCAATCTCCGCCAGCGCCGCACGCAGCAGCTGGAACGCATCAGCACCAGGGGCCAACTGCTCGGTGGGCATTGTGGGGCGCTCTGGGATAGGCCCCCTGCTCTCCACTGGCACAGCGATGTTGATTTTCTGGACTTCAACTGTAGGGGTTACGGCGTACCCGGCAAGCGCTAGCACCAGCAGAAGCAATGCGGCTCTCATGGCTTGGCCCTCCGCGTCAACCACTCATCGCCCAACGCCTGCAGGCCCCCTGCTGCGTGTGTAGTCTGCGCGCAGATGTGCGCCTTTGCGGCTGGGGTTTGGGGTTGCTCGTCTCAAACGCGAGGTGTGCAACAGTGCCTTAGCAAGGTGAAGTTAAAAAGAATACTTGAATCAATATTTAACAAATGAAATACAACACTGCAATTTCTCTTCACTTCTAGAATAACGATAACGACACGATGAATAATTTTTTACATTTTCATACAAGGGACATCAATTGAATTACTTAAAAGACATAAAAAATAGGCCGAAGTACAGATGGAGCAAGCTATTGGCAATCAGTGGTGCACTGCTGAGCATGCATGCAGCCCACTCTCAAACTATCGCCAACCTTCAAAACCTTGATTTCGAGCACGCGACTGACTTTCAAGGCTGGACTCGAAAAGCATTTACGGTCGAAGGAAGCGCAAACACTTCTCTCGGCGGCATTCCTGGATTGCGGCCCGGAGCCAATCCGAAGCACTCGCCTGTGAGCTTCGCCGATCTGAATTTGACTGAGGTGGCGGCCAGTGACAGCAAGTCGGCCGTGATCCGTGGCGCTGCCGTCAATGATAACAACAATGCTGGTCTGAGCGTGCCCTCCTGGGGTAGTGCCGTGGCCCGCATCCACTCTGGAACCGGAGCGTCCCCATCGGGAACAGGGGGCAGCGGCAACCGGTCGAGCGGTATCTCACAAACCTTCTTAGTCACGGCAGCCGACATTGGCAAGCGTATTACGTTTGCCGCAGCACCAGTGCTGGGTGAGCCATCTACTCCTCATCCTGACCATCGCCAAGCGTACTTCTTTGTCTCAGTGACGAACAAAACCAAGGGCACCACGCTGTACACCGCGTTCAACTTTGCCGGTGAGTCCGGCGTGAACTGGCAAAGTGTTTCAGGCTGGAAGTTCACCGGGTGGCAACTGGTGGATGTGGAGCTTGAAGCTGCCAAAGTTGATGCAGGAGATGAAATCACGATTGAGGTGATTGCAGCGGGCTGCGCTGATGGTGGTCACGCAGGCTATGTGTATCTGGACGTTCCCAAGGGCCTGGAAGTGGTCGCAACCGCTGACAAACCAACTTACCAGTTGCACACCAATCCAGACGGCAGCACCAATGTTGTCTATACCTACACTTATAGCAATACAGGTAACACGGCAGTAGACAACGTGACGGTAAAGCCCACAATTCCGGCACTGTCCTCCGGTGCCTCTGGCGCCGGTAACACTAGCTTTGTATCGGTCGATCCAAGCGGTGGCACTTGCACTGGCATCCCAGCTGTAGGTGATATCAGCTCGAGCATGGCTTGCAACTTTGGTACTTTGCAGCCTGGCCAATCGAAAACCTTCACTATGACGGTGCAGGTGCCACCTGGCGTCTCTGCCGATAAAGTCATCAATGGCAGTTACCCGGTCAGCGGAACCGGAGCAAATACGATAGATGGTCCGGTTGTTCGCTCCAACCTGGTAGCTGACATGGTGCCAGACACCTCCAAGCTGCCGTCGGGTGGCGGCTCCGTGGGCATACCCTACCCCGCCGATGCATCGTTCTCCTGCACCAACCAAGGCTCTACTGCGGCTACAAACGCGACGTGTAGCGTCGCAGATCTGCCTCCTGGTGTGACAGCAGGGCAGTGCACCATTGCGCCTCCTACACCAGCTATCAACTGGAGCCAGAATAGTCTCGTGCCTGCCGGCTCTACCGTGACCTGCCCAGTTAGTGGCACGCCTACGGCTACACCGCCAAGCCCGCCCAAGGTGACCACGGGCGCTGACAACGATGGTGATCCCAGCAACAACGAAAAGGCACTCAATCCCGAACCAGACGTTAAAGTCGATTTGGCAGGTTTGCCCCACACGGCTACCGTGGGCGTACCCTACAACGGCAGCTTCACTTGCCAAAACGTCGGCACTGCCGATGCGACCCTGGGAACCAGTTGCAAGGTGGACAACCTGCCATCTGGTTTGACCCTAGGCGCATGCACCATCGATCCTGGTAGCGCCACCTGGGTCGCAGGTACTGCTATCCCCGTGGGTCAGACGGTAACCTGCCAAGTGGGCGGAATACCAGCCAACAATAAGGGGCAGCACACGGTGGACGGAAGCACCACGACCACGGGTGATACCAACCTTGGAAACAATACCGCGCAAACGCAAATTACCGTGGTAGGTGTACCTCATGTTGTGATTGATTTGGGAGGAATACCACCCACAGGCACAATAAACGTACCCTACAAAGGTAGCTTCACATGCAAAAATGACGGCTCAGCCGATGCTCCAAATGCCTCTTGCACCATCGCTAACTTGCCTAGCGGATTAACGCAGGGAGCGTGCACCATCTCCCCCACTGGGTCAGCTTGGAGTTCGCCAGCGGATATTCCAGAGGGAGAGGTTGTGACTTGTGCAGTAAGCGGCACGCCAGATGCGCTGGGTAAGACGACCGTGACCGGGACGGCGACTGACAATCAAGCTACCAGCGAAGTGAAAATTGGCAACACTCCTGCTCCAACACCGGTTCCTACACTGAGTGAATGGAGTCTGATCGGTTTGACCTCTTTGATGGCCATGTTTGGCATAGGCAGACTCCGCAGGCGTCAACACTAAATTGCAAACCGCCTCCGGGCGGTTTTTTATTGTGCTGTGCAGGCCTGCTCGCCCAATTCACCATTCAGGCGCCGCTCGATGTTCACCTGACCGCACAGCGCGGCTACTTCGGCGTCTCGCTGTTTAAGAGCGCCTCCGATTTCCGCGACCACGCCGATGCCTTCTGCAAGCTGGCGGTCGAGGGCTGAGGCTTGATCTGCGAGATCGCTGCGGGCAACGTTAGCTTGGCTGTAGATCATGGCTTGCTCCTATCCATCCACATCAGCGGCAAACGGTCTGATCGTGACAGACTCCAAGACCGCAGTCGGTCTATGGCTGCCAACCGTGCGCAGATCAATCCAGTTCGCGGACACATCGGCCTTCAAGCCTGTTATGCGGGTGAACTCTTCCAACGCATCGCGGATGACCTTGGCCGCCTTTGCCGCCTCATCTTGAACTTGATTAGCCATGGCTTGCTCCAAAAGAAAAGCCAGCACTTGGCTGGCCTTGGAAATAATGAATTGCTCCGTATGTCAGTACGTGTTTTTTATTATCGTTACCACCTATGAATTCACATCTATTAATAGTAGATAGTGACAAGTGAATTAGGGGTGAGCAATATGAAAAAGCAATTACAAAGTGGTCTTAGCACTCTTGGACTGGCTATCGGGCTTTTCATAGTCTGCGTAATTTTCGCCCTTGCTTTTTACTTCAGAGTCGCTCGGTAGGCAAAGTCAAACACATGGGTTTGGTCAAAGCCCTAGACCGCCTGACAGGGTCCGCGCTTGCTGCAGCTGACATCTGGAGCATCTAGTGGGAGTCGAACCCAGCTCTGCGCAGCTTGGAAGGCTGGCGACACAACCCGTGTGCTTAGATGC
>JAVXMM010000140.1:0-5288 GCA_036646255.1 Comamonas sp. | reverse complement strand
TCAAGCTGGTGCCGCTGGATGCCGCGCACCTGCCGCGCGCGCTGGATGACACGCAATTCGCCATCATCAACGGCAACTTCGCCATCTCATCGGGCATGAAGCTGCAGGATTCAGTACTGCTAGAGAAAGTGCCTGACCATTACCTGAATATCTTGGCGGTGAAGACCAAGGACAAGGGCGCGCAATGGGCCAAGGATGTGGAAACGGCCTTCCGCTCGGGCGAATTCAAGTCCGTTGTGGATAGCAAGTTTGCGGGTTACGCCAAGCCGGCTTTCCTGCAGTAAATCCTTGGGCAGGTCAGCGCATGCGGGCCTGAACCTCTTGCTCTAAATGGCGCAGTGCCCGCAGCTCAAGCTGCAGTAGCTGCGCCTTTTGCGTTGCTGGCAAATCGTGTAGCAGTGCTGCGGCTCCCAGGTCGCTCAGTACTGCATCGCCCGTGCTGGGGTTCCACAAAATATTGTGTGCATACAAGTCACCATGCAAAATGCCGCGCTCATGCAAATGCACCAACGCGCTGCGTATGCCCGCCAGCATGCGGGTGGCGGCGCTGCGCTCAAAGTATGTATCCGGTGCATATACATCGCGTGTGCAGCTGTCAAAACTGGGCGGCCCTGCCAGCGGTTGCAAGCCATCGGACAGCAAGGGCAGGGCCATGGCCAGCTTGCCATCGGGCTGGCCGAGCACGGGCGCTAGTGGTGTGAGCAAATGCGGGTGCTGGCCTGCCGCCAAACCTGCTGCCAGCTCGGATTGGGGCGTGCCGTCGCTGGTTTGTCCGGCTTTGAAAACCTTGAGTGCCAATGCCCGTCCATCGCTGTTGTGTATGGCTTGGTAAACATGGCCGCTGGCGCCTTCTCCCAGCAATTGGCACACCTGCAGATCCTGATGGGAAATGGCCTCTAGCGCCTTGGTAGTAAGCGATTGAAGCTCACTTTTTTGAGTCAATGGGTTACCTGCAATCGCTAACCACGCCAAAGCAGGCAGTTGGCAAACGCCATCAGGCACCTCGGTGAATCGGTTGCCGGAGATGCGCAGTAGCTCCAGACTTGTGCACTGCGAAAGGCTTGCTGGCAAGCTGCTTAACTGATTGCAAGCCAGCATCAGCTTTTGCAAGCGCGGGCGCTGGCCCAAGGTGTTGGGCAGCAGGTGGATCTGGTTGTCGGTCAAGATCAGCCAGCGCAGCTGCGGCGGCAGGCTGTCAGCCGGTACATCGTGGATCTGGCAGGCCTTGAACCCCACCATCTCTAGCTGCGGCATCCGGCCCAGCACGGGCGGCAGTTGGGTGAACGGATTGTTGGACGCAAACAGAATGCGCAGCTTGGTAAAGCGCGTCAGGTCATCGGGCAAAGTGGTGAGTTGGTTGCCCGAGAGGTCGAGGATTTCCAGGGTGTCGGCGAGCTGGTAGAGATGCTCGGGGAAGGTGGTGAGTTGATCTTGTATTTTGATGTGGCGTGTATCAATAGGAAGTTGATTGGATATTTGGTTTTTCATTTTTTATATTTTTAAAACGAATAAAAACTCGTTGAGAGTTGAAAAGCTCCGAAATCTATTCGTATATATGCGACAGACATGACTTTGCTCGCTTGGTTAAATGTTTCATTTTGTTAATGATTTAACATCAACCATCGTGGAGGAGTCATGGAGTTTTACGAGAGTCTTAACAGCCTTGCCGCCAAGATCCGCAGCCAGGCTCAAAACATTACAACCGAAGAGGCCACTAAAAATGCGTTCGTCATGCCGTTTATTAAAACGGTGCTGGGCTATGACGTGTTTGATCCGACGGAGGTTATGCCAGAGTTTGTGTGTGATGTAGGGACCAAGAAGGGCGAAAAAATCGACTACGCCATCTTTAAGGATGCTCAAGTGCAGATCCTGGTGGAGTGCAAAAAGCTAGGCGAGCCTTTGAGCATCAATCACGCGAGCCAACTGCTTCGCTATTTTCATGTGACTACGGCGCGCATCTCGATTCTGACAAACGGCCGAGTCTACAAATTTTTCACGGACTTGGATGCACCTAACAAGATGGATGAGAAGCCATTCTTGGAGTTGGATCTACTGGATATTGATGAGCACGCAGTGCCTGAATTACGCAAGCTGACTCGTACCGCATTTGACGTTGATTCCATCATCAGTGCTGCCGGTGAGCTGAAGTACATAGGTCAGCTGAAGCGCGAGTTGGCAGGCCAATTTGCGGAGCCTAGTGATGAATTTCTGCGATTTTTCATTGCGCGCGTGTATGACGGCACGATAACGCAGCGTGTGCGAGAGCAGTTTCAACCTTTACCTGTTAAAGCCATTACGCAGTACACCGCTGACTTGGTGAATGACCGCTTGAAGTCCGCGATCACGGGTGTGGCTCCTCAGACTTTGGTAGCTCAGGTTTCGCTGCCTGATTCCATGTCAAGGCCAGAGGCTGCGCCTGCTTTAGACGATGGAGGTGATGATGGAATCCGCGTGGTGACAACTGCGGAGGAGCTCGAAGGCTTTTTTATCGTGAAGTCGATTGTGCGCACGGTAGTGGAACCACAGCGCGTAGTGCATCGCGACACGCAAAGCTATTTCGGCATATTGTTGGACGACAACAATCGTAAACCTGTATGTCGTCTGCACTTTAACCGCGTTCAAAAGTATGTTGGTATTCTGGATGCGGACAAGAAAGAAACCCGGCATGCCATTACCTCATTAGATGACATCTACCAACTGTCTGATGCGTTGATAGATGCTACTAAGTTGGTTGCTGGGGCCGTATCCTAGGTTTACTTGACCGCTTCGATCTTGGCAATAACCAGCGTGCCGCCTTGCTCTTCTGCGCGGAACAACACCTTGTCTCCTGGCTTGAACTGCGCTGTTAGTGTTGCGTCTTTCAAGCCAAAGACCATGGTCATGGGGGGCATGTCCAGGTTCTTAATTTCTTCGTGGCGGATGGTGAGTTTGTCGCTGCGGGTGTCGATGCGGATGATCTCACCAGCGGTCATCCCGGCGGCTGCCGTGTTGCTGGTGGCGTTCGCCGCAGATGCCGCTGGCGCTGCGCCATGGCCGGTTTGTTTGGCATGGTCTTGTGCAAAGGCGGGGGCTGCCAGTGCGGCGCTGATGGCGATTGCGGAAAGAATAATTTTCATGAGGATCTCTTTATTTTGAAACTGGCGAGAGGCGCTGGCACCGCGGTTGAGACGATGCGCTTTGTCGTAGGCAGTACGGCAAGACAAAGCAGCCACGTATCAATGGCGGTGCGAGCGACTTTTAGTTGCGGTAGCTGGTGAAGACGCGGGTGGCTACCTCACTGCCCGTCAAACTCCTGGTGACCAACAGTACGTCGTATGGGTCTTTGCGGCCACCGTATTCGGGGCCATCCATGCCGGGGCTGCCCACGGGCATACCGGGCACCGTGAGGCCGATGGCCTTGGGCTTTTCTTGGAGCAGCTTCAACACATCGGCCGCGGGTACATGGCCTTCGACCACATAGCCACCCACCAGCGCGGTGTGGCAAGAGCCCAGATTAGTGGGCAGGCCTAGTTTGGCGCGCACGGCGCTGTTGCCAACGTCATGCACGGTGATGGCAAAGCCAGCTTTCTCCATCAGTGCGATCCAGTCCTTGCAGCAGCCGCAGTTGGGGTCTTTCCAGACCTCCATAGGCGTTTTGCTGGGTGTGGAGGCCAGTGCGGGCAAGGCCAACAGGCCTGCGGCAGCGGCTATGCATTGCAGGGCGTGGCGGCGGTTTTTCATAGACATGGTTTTCTCCTTCTCCATTAAAAAATTGGGTGAGAACTGTTCTACGGGGTGACGGTGAAAGTGCCTGTCATTCCCGCTTGGTAGTGTCCGGCGATCAGGCAGGCAAAGTCAAAATTACCTGCGCGGTTAAAGCTCCACACCAGATCTTCGCGCTTGCCCGGTGCTACGTGGGCCATATAGGGTTCGGCATGCTCCATGCCGGGGTACTTCAGCATCATTTGCGCATGTGCATCCAGCGTGGCCTTGGTGCCCAGCACTACTTCATGCATCAACTGGCCTTGGTTGATGACGCGCAGGCGCACGGTCTCGCCTAGTTTTACGTCAAAGTGTTTGGGCGTAAAACGCATGTCGTCGGTCATCGTCAAGGTGATGGTGCGCAGGCTGGGCTTGGCGTCGCCCGCAATGCCCCAGTCCTTTTGCTCTTTGACATGGGTGGCGTTGGGGGCGTGGCTCTCATTGCCGTGCGCGAATACTGTGCTTAAGGTGCCGCTAGCACCCGCCAGCAGGGCGCTAACAGCTATTAATTTGATAATTTTCATTGTGTGCCTTTGCGTATTAATGGTGGCTGTGGTCATTGCTGGAGGTCGCAGGTTTATGCACGCTAGGCGCGCCTGGTGCGGTACCGGGTGTGGTCTGGCGCGGGGCCGCCGCATCGGGCGGTGCGCCTTGCCATTCATAGGCCACCGTGCCCTTGGGTTGCGTGAACCAGCCTGGATCGCCGTAGTCATTTGCACCCAAGTTTTTACGCACCTTGAAGGTGGTGAACATGCCGCCCATTTCGATGTTCCCGAACGGGCCCTTGCCCGTCATCATGGGGAAGGTGTTGTCGGGCAGCGGCATCTGCATGCTGCCCATATCGCCCATGCCGCGCTCGCCCATCAGCATGTAGTCGGGCACGATTTTCTGGATCTTGCCCACCAGCCCTTTGTGATCGACGCCAATCATGGTTGGCACGTCATGGCCCATCGCGCCCATGGTGTGGTGGCTTTTGTGACAGTGAAAGGCCCAGTCGCCCAGCTCGTCAGCGATCAGCTCCACCTGGCGCATCTGGCCCACGGCCACATCGGTGGTCACCTCGGGCCAGCGTGCCGCCTTGGGTACGGGGCCGCCATCGGTGCCGGTCACTTCAAACTCGTGGCCGTGAATATGTATAGGGTGGTTGGTCATGGTTAGGTTGCCCACGCGGATACGGACCCGGTCGCCTTGCTTGGCCACCAGCGGGCTGATGGCCGGAAAGGCGCGGCTGTTGAACGTCCAGATATTGAAATCCGTCATCTCGTTGACGCGCGGCGTCATCGCACCGGGTTCGACCGCAAATGCGCCTAGCAAAAAGGCGTAGTCGCGCTGCACGCTGGCAATGTGTGGATGGTTGAGCTTGGGGTGTGTGATCCACAAGCCCATCATGCCCATAGCCATTTGCACCATCTCGTCCGAATGCGGGTGGTACATAAAAGTGCCGGGGCGGCGCGCTTCAAACTCGTAGACAAAGGTTTTGCCGGGCGGAATATGCGGCTGGTTCAGCCCGCCCACGCCATCCATGCCATTGGGCAGGCGCTGGCCGT
>JAVXMM010000139.1:0-5301 GCA_036646255.1 Comamonas sp. | reverse complement strand
GATCGGCAATGGTGCGCGCCACCTTCAGCGCCCGGTGCGTACCGCGGGCCGACCAGCCCAGGCGTGCGGCCGCCTTGTGGGCAAAGGTCAGGGCTTCGGGTGTCAGCTGCAGATGGGCATCGAGTTGCGCGCCCTGCAGCAAATGATTGGGCCTGGCTTGGCGTTGCAAAGCCTTGCTGCGCGCGGCCGTCACGCGGGCCTGCACGGCGCGGCTGTCGTCACCTTCGGGCGCGGCCAACAATTCCTCGGGCGGCAAGGCGGCCACTTCCACATGCAGATCGATGCGATCGAGCAAGGGGCCGCTGATGCGTGACTGATAGCGCGAGACCTGGTCGGGCGTGCAGCGGCAGGCACGCAGGCGCGAGCCCCAGTAACCGCAGGGGCAGGGGTTCATGGCGGCCACCAACTGAAAGCGGGCCGGAAACTCCGCACGCTGTGCGGCGCGCACGATGGTGATGCGCCCGGTCTCCAGCGGTTCGCGCAGCGCTTCCAGGGCGCTGCGCTGAAATTCGGGCAGTTCATCCAAGAACAGGGCGCCACAATGCGCGTAAGAAATCTCGCCCGGTCTGGGGGGCGAGCCGCCGCCGACCAGCGCCACCGAGCTGGCCGTGTGATGTGGCGCGGCAAACGGGCGCTGCCGCCACTGGGCCGGCGTGAAGCGGCCGCTGAGGCTGGCAATGGCGGCCGCTTCCAGCGCTTCTTCATCCGTCATGGGCGGCAGCAAGGCAGCAAAGCGCTGGGCCAGCATGGATTTTCCAGAGCCTGGCGGGCCTACCATCAAGACGCCATGTGCGCCAGCTGCTGCAATTTCGAGAGCGCGCTTGGCCTGGGCCTGGCCGCGTACTTCGCGCAGATCCAGAGTCTGAGGGGCGGCCACGGCCTCGGTGGGTGTCATGCGCTGCCAGCCTGCTTCCTGCGTCAGCTCCGGGTCTCCCTCCTGAGGTGCCACATGGGCCATGAACTGCCGCGCCACATCCAGCAGATGCCGGGCGCAGAACACTTCGGTGCCGGCGACAAAAGCCGCTTCCTGGGCGCTCTCGGGCGGCAGCACCAGGCGCGTGTGCTGCTGCTGGCGCTGCAGGGCCAGCGCCGTGGCCAGGGCACCGCGCACGGGGCGCAGCGCGCCGGTCAGGGATAGCTCGCCCGCAAACTCATAGTCGGCCAGGCGGCCGGCTTCAATCTGCCCGCTGGCGGCCAGAATGCCAAGGGCAATCGGCAAGTCAAATCGTCCTGAATCCTTGGGCAGGTCGGCGGGAGCCAGGTTGACGGTGATACACAATGTAGCCTTACGATCTGTGTAGATTAGGAGGCGGCGTCGGATCTTCTCTATGGAAAATGGAGGAAAACCAATTGTCAGCACTATCCGATACGGACAAGGTAGGCGCGGAAGGTATCCTGTCGGTTGCGACGGTAAGGGCGATCTACGGTGCGGTCTACTACTCGAACATCACGTTCGACCGGGCTGCGCTTGGGCTCAAACCAAGGTCCTGGATCTGGGCTTTGCTCCGAGACCTTGAGGCGGACTCTGCTGTCGCTGCTGTTGATCACGATCAAGTGATTAGCCTACGCTCTTTGATTGAGGTACTAGCGAGAAGCCCAGTTGCAAATCGGCTGTTCAATCAAATGGCAAAACGAACGACAGCAGCCGATATCCGACGCCTGTTTAAGCTGAGTGAGGAGCTGGCTCCCCATGCTGTAACGACCCAAATCGGGCGCGGGCGCAGTACGCTAAGAACTTTCTTCTTCGCACGATCACATACAGTTTGCTTTGCAGAACCAATTGATCAACAGCGAGTTCGTTTCAAACCGTTGCTGCCTTGGCCCAAATGCAATGCGAGACCGCTTATCAGCGACCTCCATGACATCACGAATCCCAAAGCCAATCTGCCCGTAGGGGCGCTGGCTGCGGCCACAGCGAAACAAATCACCGCCGCAATCAAAGAGCGCGCTGAATATGACATTGGCAGGATTCGCGCCGCATGTATTGCGGACATGACTGCTGCGTCCGCACTTCGACAGCGAGCGAAGAAAATGCGTGGCATACCTATACCTTTGGAACAGCTTTCCTTGCTTCGCAAAAATATGCGAAGCTGCGGTTCAGCTGTCCGGGACCTTTCGAGGCGCGGCATAACTGCGGATATCGTTCTAAGTGGCGTGCTCACAATTATTCATAGCGATGAGCTGGCTACAAACCGCGCAACGTTTTCCCCCTACTCCATCCCTTTCTCCAAAGAAGTAAGAGCAATATTCCTTGATGGCATAGCTGCATTTAGATCTGAGCGCTTGCTCGAGATTGAGTATCGGGCGTCTGTTGAGGAGCTGTTCGCAGCGTTCCATCTGCTTCAAACATATCTTGGGTGGAACTGGGAATCAGTGTCCTCTTTACGAGCTGATCAGATCGATCTAAGCATGCCGGGTGTAGTGGTGCTTCAGAGCTCCAAGTCTAAGACGGACGATGACACTCCGGTCCGCTCGATTGATCTTTCAGATCCTGGCGTTCAGATGGCTATCGAAGTATTGCTTTGGAACCGAGAGCAGCTTGTGCAATGCGGCTTCCTTGACCGTTCCACACAAGGGCTTTGGGCCACCCGTCCCAAGTATCAAGGTAAGCAGCGGGCTGGCTATTTCAATCCGATAAAACGACTGCAAGACTTCATACAACGGCATGCCTTGCCCAGGTACTCGATCGAGCAGGTTCGGACTCAGGTGCTCTTCAACGTTAGCCTTACAAAAGGGGGCGTCGAGGCTGCGCGCCTACTGGGAGGGCATAGCTCCTATGGAACCACACAGCGATACGTCGGGAACATCGTGCAAGACCGCATCTCGTCCGCATTGAACCTTGAGTTTTCGAAGCGTCTGGAAGCGGAAATCCTCTACCTATACAGCGGTGGTGCGACAAATGCGCCTGAGATCGTGTTGCTCAAGCCCATCGGTGATGGATCTTCCTGCGTCAACCCTGGGGCACCGCCTCAGGACAGATCGAAGACACCAGATAGTTGCTCGGCGGAGTCTTGCCATACTAATGGTGGCTGTCCGAACCGCCGCATTGCTATTGACGATTTCCGAGTGGAGGAAGTGTTGAGACTAAATATCCACTACAAAAGAAATTGGCAGCGGTTAATGCAAGCTAATCCTGATCGGTTTGCTGTGCACACCTTACCCCGGATCGCTTTCAATGCTGCGCTGCTGCTCGCACTTCAGCGGGGACCGTATGCAGCTCGTGTCATGCACCTTAGCGAGAAGATCGAGGTACCATGAGATCAAGATCGATTCGACGAAAGAATCTAAGCCTCCAAGTTGCGCTGCCAAGTAGTAACGCAATGAAGCTCGCAATTTCGATCTGCGAGTCGGGTAAGCTCCAGTACGTCTCAGAGACGTGTTGCCGGGTACGCATCGCACACCCGGCGCCGGGCGAGAATCGTCATCCCAGTCACAGCTGGAATGCCAAGGGCCGCCCGCTCTTTTGCCAGAGTTTCTGCATTTAGACGCAATGCGCCAAGTTGGCGCAACAAGCGATGTCCATGCGCTCCGCGATCACGTTGCGGAGACTTCGCTTTTCTCACGGACAAATTAGATTTGAATGCCCGCTGAGTTGTAAAACCGGAAACGAATAAATGGTCTAAGTCTGGCATAGCTGAGATAAAGGCTCATTTTTATCTCAATGTAACAGACAGAACAAAATGTCAAATATGAAGCTGACTCGCGGTACGTTCCTTCAGGTGCATTAACACGCTTGTTTCGCTAATACATGCTTGATCATCCAAGATCGCGTCCTTAATTGCGTCCTCGCAGGCTCGACTGATTTCCGAATGTGAAAGCCCCAATGCGCTCGGCACCAATCTTGACCAGTTGAGGTCGTCGGGCGCCATCATCGCCAAGCGATTTCTTAGCAATGCGTCGACCTGTACCTCATCGGGCACCGTGTAGCGGATCACGTCGTCAAAGCGGCGAAATAGTGCAAAGTCCAACGATGCACCATGGTTGGTCGCCGCCACGATGATGCTGTCCGATGTGTCCTGCTCAATCAACTGCAGGAACATATTGAGCGTGCGACGCATCTCTGCCACGTCATGCTGGGCACCCCGCTGCATTCCCAAAGAGTCGAACTCATCGAAGAAGTAGACGCCCCTAGTGGTCTTCAGTGCGTCAAACACCAAACGCAGCTTGGATGCGCTTTCTCCCATGAATTTGGTGATCAGGCTGTCAAAGCGTGCAGTGAATAGAGGCAACTTCAGCTCTGTTGCCAGCACCGCTGCGGTCAACGTCTTGCCTGTGCCCGGTGGCCCCACCAGCAGGAGTTTTCGGCGTGCCGAGAGGCCATGACCACTGAGCCGCTCATGTTGCCGCTGCTCAAGCAACACTCGTTGAAGCTTTTGCTCAACCTCCTTGGACAGCACCATGTGCTTCAAGGGATGCTGCGGGTATTGAGCTATCAAAAGCTCAGCCAGTTCACCCCTTGGCTGCACCAGCGGGAGAGTACGTGCACGCGCACGAGGCGCTGCCGGAGCTCGCGCCTTCTCGATCAGCTCACGCAATTCCCCAGCCAGTTTTGCATGGCCACGGCGAGCCTCATCTGCCGCTACCTGTAGGGCGACGGAGATGAATTGCGCATCTTCATTGCCTGCGTAGGCCCTAAAGAGAGCTTTGATCTGTTCTGCTCGTGCCATATGTGATTTCGATTTTGATCGCAAACGACGCGACTGCCAAATTTATTGTGCTATTGTTGCACATAAATGCTTATTTAGCACATTTCTTGTGATTCAAAAAATGATTCCAACAAGCCAGGGTGAACTGATAAAGCAGGCCCGAGGAAGCCGTACACAGGCTGAGTTTGCAAAGGTTTTAGGAGTGGATCGCTCGTGCCTTTCCAGGTACGAGCGGGAGTTGTTGGGCGCACCCACGACCGTGATTAATCATTGCCTGTGTGCGATAGCTGCACAAATGGGCGGTCAGCTGGAAGAGACAGATCCTGTTCGACGCGCGCTGCGCTTAACGATTGATGCCACTCGTGAACTTCAAGCGGCAACTGCACACTCCAGGCGCGGCTGAGTAGCTCAGTTGTTGGAACCGTCGGTTAAGCATTTCGCTGTGGGATTCAGTGCATCGCTATACATTCACGACACTGCGACCAGACCACATTGGTGGTTTCGATCTTTGAACGGCACTTCACTCTTCAAAAAAGCGTAGGTAACAGAACCTTTATTCCTACCTCACACATTTTTAGAAAAAAGTGCTTGACTACATTGGATGCGCTGGTTGTTGGGAAATTCCAGCCCCGCATTGAGTATGGCGGCCCGCACG
>JAVXMM010000138.1:0-5359 GCA_036646255.1 Comamonas sp. | reverse complement strand
ACGGCACGCTGGCCACCAAAAGTCTTGTTCAAGAACACCAGCGCGATCAGCGAGATGGCGCTGGGGTACAGGAACAGCAGCACAGGCGATGCGAAGCGCAAGATGGTGGTCAAGCCAAAGTTGGTGATCACCAAGCTCAGCGCGCCAAAGGCCCAGACCCAACCCTTGTAGCTCAGCTTAGGAGCGATGCGCGAGAAATACTCGGCCACAGCGGCCAGGCAGGCAATGGCCGTCGTCAAACCGGTCATCAAGATCACACAGGCCAACATACCCACGCCCAGATTGCCTAACAGCAGATGCACCATCTTGGTCAGCGCCTCTCCACCGTTGGTGGACACACCCAGGATGCTGACGCTGCTAGCGCCCATGCTGGCCAGGGAGATTTGCACCAAGGCCAGCGCAATCACGGCGAAGGCACCGGCGCGCACAAAGAGCGACGCCATTTGCTGCGATTGCACACCCGCGTGGCGCGCACCATCCAAAAAGATCTTGCCGAACACAAAGGCTGCGAGCACATCCATGGTGTAGTAGCCGATAGTGAAGCCCTTGCCAAACGCAAGATCGACATACGGGCCGCTAGGGCCGGCCCAAGGTCCAATCGGCGTGATCAGCGACTTGGCGACGATCACCACCAGCAGCACGATAAAGGCGGGCGTCAAAATATCACCCATGCGTGCCACCAGCTTCTTGGGCTCTAGTGACAGATAAATGGTGAGCAAGATAAACACGACTGAGAACGCCAGCAGCACCCAGCCGGCATTAAACGGAAAATCCTGCGGCACAAAGGGCATGACTGACACTTCATACACCACAGCAGCGGTGCGCGGCACCACGTAAATGGGGCCCAAGGTCAAAAATAGCAGGATGGAGAAAAATTTGGCAAAGCCCGTGCCCACCCGGCCAGCCAGCGTCTCAATGCTACCGCCCGCGATCGACAGCGCAATGATGGCCAGCAACACAAGGCCTACGCCCGTGGTCAAAAAGCCGGCCATGGCGATCCACAAATTGGTGCCCGCGGCTTGCCCCAGCGGCGGTGCAAAAATGATATTGCCTGCGCCCAAGAACATGGAGAACAGGAAGAAGGACAACGATAAAAATTGTCGGAAGCTCAGGGAAGATGCCATGCGCAATGCTCCTACTGGACGGAGAGAGGAAGGAAAGAAAAGCGAATCACTGGAAGGAACCGCTGAGAGGGAAACGGGTGGCCGCATACGGCGCCAGATCAATACCGGTGGGCTTTTGCAACAGCTTGGCTGTCACCAGTTGCGCGGTGACGGCAGCCAGCGTGACGCCCAAATGCTGGTGGCCAAACGCAAAGGCCAGCTGGGGGTGGTGCGGGTGCGTATCGATGACGGGCAGCGAATCTGGAAAGCTCGGGCGCATGCCCATCCATTCGCTGGCCTGCGCCACATGCGGAGCGGTTTGTGGCAGCAGTGCGCTGATGTGGTGGCGCAGCGATGCAAAGCGCGCAGCCTTGGGCGGCAACCGGGTACCGCCCAGCTCGCTAAAGCCCACCACGCGCAGGCCACCGTCCAATGGGTTTACAAACACATTGCGCTCGGCTGAGCAAATGGGGCCGTTCAATACGCCCCGAACTTGCGGCATATTCAGGTGGTAGCCGCGCTCCGCCATCAGCGGCAGACGCACGCCAAAGGGGCGCAGTAAATCGGCACTGTGGGCGCCCGCGCAGACCACGGCGCGATCGTAGGCCAGGCCGTTTACGCGCACGCCATTGGCGATGGGTTCCAAGGCATCTACCGCCTGCTGAATGAACCTGCCGCCCTGCTGCACAAAGCGCTCATGCAAGGCCAGGCACAGCTGGTACGGGTCGCTAACGCGGTGGGCGTGGGGCAACACTACCGCGTGGTGAATGGTTGTGGCAAGCGCAGGCTCAAGCGCCGCCAGCGCATCGCCGCTGACAAACTGCGCCTCCATGCCCCATTCGCGATAGAAGGCGGCTTCGCTTTGTGCTGCGGCCACGCCATGAGCCTGTTCCCATACGCGCAGGTAATGCACATCCAGCAGATGACCAGACAAGCCCTCTCGGGCGAGCAGGTGCTTCCATGCTGGGGCCGCTTGGCGCAGCACGGCAGACAGTGCCACGCGTGCCGATTGCACCTTGGCTGCACGCGCCGACAGCGCCATGCGCAGCATCCATGGCAGGCTTTGATGCCAGTTGCCGGGCGGAACAGACAGCGCGCCGTGCTTGTCCATCAGCAAGGATGGTGCCCGGCGAATGGTGGCTGGTGTGCCCAGCGGATCAACGGATTCGGCAGCTATAAAACCGGCATTGCCAAACGATGCGCCCATGCCGGGCGTTTGGCGGTCAATCAGGGTGACGGTGCAGCCGTGGTTTTGCAGCTCCAGCGCGGTGCTAAGGCCAATAAAACCGGCGCCGATGACGGCGCAATGTGCAGGGTTGCCCATGGCGGGTTCTCCCATTTCAAGGCAAGAGCATGCCTGGGCCAGTGCAGTGCGACAGCCCAGGCTATGTCGATAAAAAGACAGTGACGCGGCTTGGCGTCAGCGAGAGGAATGCGAGTTAGGCGTTTTGTTGCGCGGTAAACGCGTCGTATGCCAGCGACGCAGCGGCCACATCTTCCAGCGCCGTACCCACCGCCTTATAGACAGTGATTTCATCGGCGCTGCGGCGGCCGGGGTGTACGTTGCGGCACAGATCTTCCAGCGTGGCAGCCAGCTGCTCTTTGGCCCAGGCACCGCTGGCAATCGGGTCCAGAATGTCGCCGGCCTTCATCAGGGCTTCGCTCGTATCCACGAACACGGTGCCGCGTGCAAAGCAGGCGTCGTCGCTCTCACGCATGGTGGGCGTAAAGCCGCCAATCAAATCCAGGTGGGCGCCGGGCTGTAGCCAATCACCTTGAATCAACGGTGCGGTTGACAAGGTGGCGCAAGTGATGATGTCGGCCTGGCGCACGCCCTGCTCCAAATCGGTAGCGTGGTGGGCATCAACGCCTTGGGCGCGCAGGCGCTCCACCATGGCAGCAGCCGCATCGGGGTGGATATCCCAGACATGCACGGTTTCGATGTCGCGCACGCAGCGGTAGGCTCCAGGCAGCAGGCTGGCAACACGGCCAGCGCCCACCACCATCAGGTTTTTCGCGTCAGGGCGGGCCAGCCAGCGCGCGGCCAGGGCCGATGCGGCAGCAGTGCGGCGCGAGGTAATGACATCGCCATCCAGCACAGACAGCGGCTGGCCTGTAGTGGCGCTGTACAAAATAAAAACGGAGTGCAGGCCGGGCAAGCCCTTGGCTTGGTTGCCAGGGAAGATGGACACCGTTTTGACCCCCATGCGCTGACCCACTTGCCAAGCGGGCATCAACAGCAATATGCCGTCTTCGGCTGCGTTGCTGCCTTTGATGGCGTGGTTGTGGCGCAATGGCACTTCGCAGCCACCGATGAACATCTGCTCAATGCAGTTGATAAGCTGGTCAAACGGAAGATGCTGGGCGGTGCTGGCTTGGTCGATGATCTGCATGGATACGGGAATCTGAGAAATCTAGATACGGATACGGGTGGAGTGATCCACCATGCGAAGCGGCAGACACGGAGCTTGGTTTTGCCCGTGCACTGCCTTGCGATAGCTTTGCTGGGTTGGCGGCTGCACGCTCAGCACATGTGCCCAATGGCGATGTGGAGTGTGGCTTGGGGCAGCCAAGCGCAAAGAAACAAATTTTCGTATGCGAAATTTTATTTATAAATAGAAATTTGCCATCTAGGGTTTACCCCATGATGGCATATGAAATGGCCACGTTCAGCTGCACTTTTAACCATTGAACCAAGCGCTATCGACCGCCACATGGCCTTTTCGGCATCAAAAGCCATAGCAAAATACAGGCGTAAAAAAGCCGCTACCAAAACGGTAGCGGCTTGCGCCCGCTAGGCTTGCGCTAAAGCGCTATTTCATTCAAATTCCAAAATGATGTCATCCACCGCCAATGAATCCCCCTTGGCGGCGCTGATCTTGCCGACCACGCCATCTTGCGATGCGAACAGAATGTTTTCCATCTTCATGGCTTCGATTACGGCCAGCTTCTCGCCCGCCTGCACCTTCTGGCCTGGTTGCACGGCCACATCAACCAACAGGCCGGGCATAGGCGACAGCAAGAACTTGGAGAGGTCGGGCGGTGCCTTGTAGGGCATCATTTTGTACAGCTCGGCGCCCAGGTTGGACAGCACCAAGATGTCTTGCTGCGTACCGTTGTGGATGACGCGCAGCACTAATGGGTTCTTTGGCGTGCCGCGTTCGATCTGGCAGGTGAAAGGCTTGCCATTGCAGTTGCCGCGCACCACCAGATCGCGGATATCGGCATTGCTGCGGAACTCGTAGCTCTTGCCGTTGATGACCACCTTGCAGGCACGAGCCTGTGCGTCAAAGTCGGTCACCTCGCCGCTCACATGCTGGTTGTTGCCTTCTGCACCCAGCACCACAGCCGTGTATTGGTGGCCCACTTGCAATTGGTGGCCCTGCATTTGGCCGCTGATGGTGGATGCACGTGCACGGTAGCGGCGGTTGCGGAACATGGCCAACGCGACCAGGAAATCGGGATCATCATGCGGCACATCTTCGGCGTGGAAGCCGTTTGCATAGTGCTCGGCGATAAAGCCGGTGTTGAACTCACCCGAGACAAACTTGGGATGGGCCAGCAGCGCAGCCTGGAATGGAATGTTGGAGCTGATGCCGCGAATGGCAAAGCCGTTGAGCGCTTCGCGCATCTTGGCAATCGCTTCATTGCGGTCTTTGCCGTGCACGATGAGCTTGGCGATCATCGAGTCGTAGTACATGGGGATTTCACCGCCGTCGTACACGCCGGTATCCACACGCACGCCCTGCAGGTGCTCGGTGTCAGCCTGCCACATAGTTTGCTCGGGCGGCTGAAAGCGCACCAGACGACCGGTGGATGGGAGGAAGTTGCGGAACGGGTCTTCGGCATTGATACGGCACTCAATCGCCCAACCATCGCGCTTCACATCTGCTTGGGCAAACGACAGCTGCTCGCCTGCCGCTACACGGATCATCTGCTCCACCAGATCGAGGCCGGTGATGCACTCGGTCACCGGGTGCTCTACCTGCAGGCGGGTGTTCATTTCCAGGAAGTAAAAATCCTGGTCCTTGCCCACCACAAACTCCACCGTACCGGCGGACTGGTATTTCACAGCCTTGGCCAGTTGCACGGCCTGCTCGCCCATGGCTTTACGGGTTTCGTCGCTGATGAAGGGGCTTGGCGCTTCTTCAATCACCTTCTGGTGGCGGCGTTGAATAGAACACTCGCGCTCGTTGAGGTAAACCACGTTGCCGTGGCTGTCGCCCAGAATCTGGATTTCGATGTGGCGCGGCTCC
>JAVXMM010000137.1:0-5495 GCA_036646255.1 Comamonas sp. | reverse complement strand
CTGTATGTTGACCTTGTGCCCGCTGATCGTCTTGCTACTCAAGCTCAGCCGTGCAGCAATGTCTCCATTCGAAGAACCTTCGGCCAGCAGCTTCAATATCTGCAGCTCCCTGTCCGTCAAACTCTCCAGATCACCCGTCGCGTTGGCCCTGCCAAGCAGCGGCATGGCGTCTTTTGGAAAAAAAACATAGCCATCAGCAACCGTCTTGATGGCCTTGGTGAGTGTGCCAATAGGCTCGCTCTTGCTGACAAAACCGCTTGCCCCAGCTTGCAGGCACCGCGTGGCATAACTGTCTTTTGACTGCGAAGTAAACACAAGCACCCGCACGTCAAGTTTCTCTCGGGTAATGCGCTTGAGCACGGTCAGCCCATCGAGCTTCTCCAGGCCAATATCCAGAATAACGATGTCTGGCCTTAACGACTCGATCATGCGCAATGCATCAATGCCATCGGCAGTCTCGCCTACGGCGTCAAAGCCAATGTGCAGCAGAGCCTGGCGAATAGCCTCGCAAATCAATGGATGATCATCAACGATCAGGACTTTCTTACGCATGGGACCATCGCAACCTTTAAGAGGTACCGCCGTATCAAGCGGCAGGGAAAATTAGACTTTTTTTGACCAACTCCCTCAATAGGCGTGTCAGTACCGAGTGAGTGAGCCCAAGCTTTAGGAGGTTACTCCATCTCTAAAGATTGCACTCGATTGCCTGTGGCAATTGACTTTTGATGACCTTTGCTAACATTTGCCAGCCACTGCGGCGCGTGCAAATCCACCAACTTGCAGGCCTTGCACCCTTCAGGCGCAAGCCCGTGCATTCATCACTGCTTGCGCTGAGTGTTGGCCATGCAGCTGACACTCGCCTGGCCGCTAGCGTCCGTGGGCACTGCGTGTACTGGCAGCTACGCGCCAAGAACATAAAATAAGAGCTTCTAGCGCTTATGCAGCAAAGACTTCAGATACTTTTATACCTGAAGTCTTTGACTGGCAAGCTTTAGCAGCTATTAAAACAGAATAACAGCCTATCCCCCAGCCCTTAGCGTGCCGGTGCTGTGCCTTGTCGTACAGCTGCACAGCCTGTGGCTTCACGCTTGCCGTCCACCCCGTACATCTTCGATAGACAGGGTGGGCTTCATCGCTCTGTGCGTCCATCCACATACGGCCTTCAAACCCCTGCTCCCGTACCCGTGCCCGTGCCCGTGCCCGTGCTCAAGATAAATTGCGGTTTTCTACCGGCCTAGGCTTGGCTTCAATTCAAAGACAGGAAGGTTGGCGTATCTGGCCCAAACAGCGAACCATCCACCTTCACAAGGTACCGTGAACAGGCAGCGCCCCATGCTTGCATGGCCTGAGGTGCTCCCCCCGCCCCCTCGCCTCAGTTGTAGTCAATCACATAGTTCATCGTGCCATTGGCTTGGCCAACCGTGACCGTGCTATCACCGATACGCTCATAGCCCACATCAATGGGCAGTCTGTAGCGCTCTCCGCCAGACTCCGAGCGCATCCAATCCATATCAACTGCACTCCCGGGCAGTTTTGCGCCATCCCTGCTCAAGGCAATTTCAACACCTGTTGCACCACCCGGCGTAAGGCTGAGCCTGCCCGGACCATTGAAGCTGCCCTCAAAATAAACCTTGACTGGCAACTTGGAGCCGGCAGGCAACCCGGTACATACCACCTCCAGATTTAAGCGACGTGTTTTGCGCAGCGGCAAATCCGCCGCATTGACCTTACCCAGCGCGAAAGTGATGGTCTGGGCACCCGCGCAGCCCGTGAAGTACTCCTTGGTGGTCAGCAAAACCCTGCTGTTGGCATAAAAGGTCAGGGCTGTCCAATCATGGTATCTGGCATACACCGTGAAATTCAAATCGACATTGCCAGTTTTAATTTCATATGCCGTGCGAATAAATTCCACATTGAGATCACTGATCTCAAAAGCAAGAGCCACTGCATTTTTCCTACTCCTGGTGAAAGGCACCGTGTCCGTGAAATAGCCTTTCTCCGCGAGCCTGAACCCTACACCGGGCACATTCGTTTTGTAGACATCGCTGTAGCCTGACTCCAGTGTGGCCCCCTCCAGCCAATACGATGTGTTCACTGTTGGCACCGTTAAATCCGGGCACTTAACGTTAGGTAAGCCCCTGAAGGTGTAGTCCAACCGAAAACTCCCCATAGATCGACCAACGGGAACCACCTTGAGCTCTTGCGTTGGAAGGAACACAAAGTTGGTGGTGCGCGATGCAGTGTCAGGGCGTGCAGCATGCGGCCACTCGTACCAATAGCATTGGTTCCTGTTTTGAGCGCTGGAGCTCAGGGCAATAAACACCATTGCGGCGGCGAGAAGAAGTTTTTTAATCACAGGGTGGCTCCGTGCTCAGCCTGCGCATCACCGCAGGTAACGTTTACTTGGTCATAGGTCAGGGCACTGTCCTTGGCCGGCAAGGTGTAGGGGGCTGAACAGCTCCCTGCGCCCCAGCGCACAGTCACCCAGCCGTCATCCTTGATGCCAAATACCAGGGCGCGCGACTGGTGGTCAATCACCGCCAGCACGCTGCCCGCGTCATCCTCCACGCGGGCACCAAAAGGCAGTTTTTCGCCGTCGCTTGTGGTCAGAACAAACTGCACACGCCGGCCCGAGGATGCGTCAAAACTGGCCTTGACCACGGCACCACGCCGCGGCACAACGTACTGCGATGTTTCACGCACATCCACGTCGGTGCCCAGCGTCTGCGTGTCGATACCAATGGAGTTGTAGCGGTAGGGCTGCACATAACTTTCAATGGCATAGCCCGCCTTGTTCGTGCGAGAGATCGCTCCGTTAACGCTCACCCCCTCTACACCGGGCACTTCCACCAGCACAAAAGTTTCACCCACCGGCTGACCAAAGGTGATGCCACCCGCATGTGCAACCACAGAGCCCGAGGCAGACGCATCAATGTGGCGCAATGCACCAGATTGCGAGTAGTTGCCAGCCAGCTTGGCCGCAGGTGCATCCCACAACACGCCAAGGCTGCCAGAGCGCTGGCTGTCAGCCGAGCCCGCTTGCGCGAAGTAAGACAGCCTGCTTTCATCGTCCAGGTAGCCCGATACCCCAGCCTGTACGGTGTTGCTGCCGTCACCCGAATGGGTCATCTGGCTGTATACCCGTTGTTGCGAGCGCGAGCCCAGCGGAATGCTCACTGATACGGCAAGCTGGTTTTCTGGCTTACGCAAGGAGTTGGTATTTTTTGTGCGTGATGCTGAGATGCTGTAGCTGATGTTGCGAAAATTGCCGCTGTAGCCCAGTTGCATGCTTTGTGCACTGCCCGCACGGTCGCGGTAGCTGGTTTCACTCATGCTGGCGTATACCGAGCCATAGCTACCCAGAGGCTGGTTCAGGTTCAGGTTGATGCGGTTCTTGGCCCGGCCGTTGACGAATGGGTACAGATCAGAGCCACTGCTCTGCTGGATATGTTCACGCACCGTGCGATAACCCACAGTGGAGTAAAAGTAGCCCGCCATGGCGAAGACAGTGCTGGTGCGAGAGAACGTTTTTGAGTAAAGCAGGCGCGTACTCTGACCGGTCGTGGTGTTGCCGCCATGACGGCTTCGAGACTGGCTGTTGGTAATGTCCAGCGACACACCACCGAATGCACTGTTCAAACCCAGGCCAAGGTTGATTGCGCGATAGCCGCTGGTGCTTAAAACGCCACCAGAGACCGTCAGATTGTTGGTGGCACCATAAACAGCGGTGGCCTGCAGCAGACGGGGTGCCTTCAGGCCATTGGAGTCGTACTCACCCACCGACAGGCTGTATCGGAAGGCACCCCGGCGCACCATCACCGGCAGGAAGGAATAGGCTTGAGTGAATGTGCGCTTGCGGCCATCGGATTCAACGATCGTTATCTCCAGGTCACCGTTGGAGCCACCGGGGTAGATATCGCGAATCTCAAAAGCGCCTGGAGACACGGTAGTGGAGTAGATGACGTAGCCGTTTTGGCGTACTTCAACAGTGGCGTGCGTTTCGGCAATGCCGTACACCACCGGTGCGTAACCCGCCAGGTCATCAGGCAGCATGCCAATGTCCGAGCCAAGCTGAACACCGCGAAAGCGGCTGCTTTCGAACATATCGCTGTTGGTATAAAGCTGCCCAATGGCAAAACGGCCTTTGAGCAAAGTGACATCGTGTTCCAGATAGGTGCGGTTGCTGGAGAAACTACGCTTTGCCCCCGTGCTTTGGCTCAGGGATGAATCATTGCGCAGGCGCCATTGGCCAAGGTTTAAACCGTTGCGCAATCCCAGATAAGCGTAGTCACTGCGAAAGTTGACGCCCGTGTTGCGGTTCACGGTCCACTGGTAGTTAGTAAAGGCAGCGGGCACACCTGCATCCCAAAGAGAGGGGTCTACGTAGCCCCGCGAGTTACGGCTGATATACGCCTGGGGAACACTGAGAAAAAGCGCGAGCTTGGAGACATCCATCTCAACGGCCGAACCCTCAATGCGCGCCAAAGTAACGACCTCATCGTCACCGCCGCTTTCGGACACGATGCCTTCTTTTTGCAGCCGCTGTATGTCCACGCCCATCTCGCGCAGCAGACCAATACTTAGCACCGGCTGCACGTCCTGGCGGTTTTCCTCGGTACGAAAAGAAATGTTCTGACGCCGCTCCAAGCGCTGGTTCAGATAGAGATCAACGCTGTAACTGCCGGGCAGCATACCGTTGGATTTCTCGAAGAAACGCAGATCAACACTCACCCCTTTGTCTTTGAGAAACAATGGATTGAACTGGATGGCGTTTGCGGGCAAGGCACTCATCAGGCACGCTGCAGCAAGGCAAGACAGAGGCGCGCCAGTCTTTATCCAGACGCGTTTCCTTCTGGACTGTTCTTGGACTTCTTTCATCTGTATGGCGTGCCGTTGGTGCCCATGAGAGCGGCACGTTCTGCGCAAAGGCAGTTGCCGCACCCAGTGTGTGAATGAAAAAAATCTGTGCAGATACAGCGTCAAAAGCGAAGCAAGGCCTGATGCTTGATCAGCCCCCCGTAGTCATTGATAGATTCCCAGTGCACTTGTGCATCGCCACTGAACGTGGCGGGCAGCTTGGTGAAAGCCATGCTCTGGGTACCCCGAGGAGCAACCATGGAAGGCTCGACCACATATTCCTGCTGGTCGACAACGACGCTTACCTTGCCTAAAGAGACATGAAAAGCAGAGTCATTGCTGGCGAGCAGCGCTGCGGGCGACCCAGAAGTCTGCTGAACAGTCCATGTCAGGTTGTTGGCAGCTTCATCAGGCGTCCCGGGCAGATCTTTGGGGCGGTAAAACAGCTTCAGCCGCTGCCGGATAGCTATCTGCAGACTGTTCTCTAACTTGCTGACCTGGGGAATTTCTTGCACGCTCAACCACACCACAGACTCGCGGTCCTGCGGCAGACCAACGCCCTGATAGAAGATGCGCAGCGTCTGCTCTTTGCGGTGGCCCAGGCGGGCCAGCGATGGCGTGATGGCAAACGGGACATC
>JAVXMM010000136.1:0-5664 GCA_036646255.1 Comamonas sp. | reverse complement strand
CAGCATCTGCCACGGCTGCACCGCCTGACCGACTTCTGCCAGACCTTTGCCGACAGCCAGGTGCCCGATCCTTATTACGGCGGCAACAAAGGCTTCGAGCATGTGCTGGACCTGGTCGAAGATGCCTGCACCGGCGTGCTGCAGGCGGTGAGGAGCGACGCTACTCGCAAATAACAGCCTATTCGTCGAGAACGCTACCCCGCATCCGCCCTATGCACTCGCCTTGCCCTTGTCTGAGCAGCCGTCCAGGTCTATACCCCATCCAAGCACATGAATGCCCCGGGCACTCCTGAGCTGGAATGAGACGAAGCTCTTTAGGCAGTTTTGAGCAGGAAGCCTTGGTTGCCACCATTGCGATTGGGAGCAAAACCATTGGCCTCCAAGGTTTCCTCGGCGGTCTCGTACCAGACGCCAATTTTGCAGATCTCGCGTGCTTCCTTGGCCGTCGCGATGGGGCGCTTGCACTCACGCGCAATACGCACCAGTTGCTCGATTTGCGACACGCTGCTGGCCTTGCCACTGCGATCTTGATTCCACACGCCGTCTTCAATGCCGCAGCGCACATGCAGGCCCATGGCAATGCCCATCAAGTTGATCGGCAGAACATTGCGCTGGTTACTCTCCACGGTCAGCATGGCGCCGTCCGGTACGTCTCGCACGATGTTGGCGAGACTGTAGATGCTGGGCTTGTCCATGCCGCCGCTGAGTGCCACCCAGTTCATCACCAGCGGGCCTTTGTAAATGCCGCGGCGCATCAGGCGCTCCACCGATTCAAAGCTGTTGATGTTGTAGCACTGGAAGGCGCTTTGGATGCCGGCCTTGCTGAGGCGGCGAATATGCTCTTCGTACCAGCCCGGGCCTGAAGGCACGATCATTTCCTTGTAGGAATTGAAGTAAGCCGGGTTGCCACGCGACAGGCCGGCGTAGTCTGCATCTCCTGCATGCTCGGTCACATTCATCTGCGTGGTGTTCACGGTGACCGTTACCTGGTCGGGCTTGGGGTCCAGCTCGGCCAGCATGTGACGCGTATCGTCACTGAGCCATTTGGCAGCAGCACCTTCGGTTTCAGGCGCAAAACTGATGGAGCCGCCCACCTGAATGATCATCTCGGGCACGGCCTTGCGCACACCGGCGATCAGCTCATTGAATTTGGACAATCGCTTGGAGCCTTTGCCATCCAGCTCACGCACATGCAGGTGCAGCACGGTAGCGCCGGCGTTGTAGCAATCCACGGCTTTTTGAATCTGCGCTTCCATGGTGACGGGAATATCTTCGGGGAAGTCTTCCGGAAGATAGCCCGGAGCATAAGGGGCCGCCGTAATGACCAGGGGCTGCTGATTTTCGGGAAAGAGGTGGCCGTCGAGAAAGTTCATGGGGTGTCTCCTGATTGTTAATGTGCGGGCCACGAATTCCTCGTGCCCCTCAGTAAAGAAAAGCTGAAACTGGATGCTGCGCGGATCAACCAAGCGATGCCAGAGCGCGCCTGCCCCTGCTTATTGCGCCTGATAGTTAATGGATTTGAGCAAGACTGCTTGTTGCTCGCTGGCCTTCTTCAGGTCCTCCATCAACTCTTCCGAGCTGGCTGCGATTCCCGACTCCATGCCCAGATCCTTGAGGCGGTGCTGCGCCGCAGGTAACTTGAGAAAATCCAAGGTGACTTCGCGAATTTTTTGCTGAATGGCTGGCGGTGTGTCGGGACGCGACCACAGGCCAAACCAACCAGCTTGTGCCAGTTGTGGGTAACCAAGTTCCTTGAAAGTAGGAACGTTGGGCAGCTCGGCAATTCGCGTTGGGTAATAGACCGCGATAGGCTTGATCTTTCCGGCCTTGATCAAAGGCAACGAGGTCGCCACGCCATCGAACATCAAGGGCACGTGGCCGCCCATCAGGTCAGTCAGTCCCGGAGGCGATCCCTTGTAACCTACATGCTTGAGCTTCACATCAGTGAGCTGGCCCAATAGCATGCCTGCGGTATGCGCCCTCATGCCGGTGGCATAGGAGGCAAAGTTCAGGCCCTCTGCTTGGCTCTTGCCATAGCTGATCAGCTGCGGCAGATTGGAGACAGGCAGTTCCTTGTTCGCCACCAACACCAATCCAATACGGCTGAGCTGTGCCAGGGGCTTCAGATCCGTGAAGGGCTTGTAATTGACTTTGTAGGCCAGCGGAGTTTCACTGACCACACCGCCCTGAATGACTAGAAACGTGTATCCATCCTTGCCGTTGGCCTGCAGGTCATTGACAGCCAATACACCAGCGGCACCGGGCTTGTTCTCCACGATGACCGGCTTGCTCCATTTTTGCTGAAGACCTTCTGCCAACAATCGAGCCAGCGAATCGGCACTCCCGCCAGCCGGTCCCCCCACCACCAGGCGGATGGGTTTGCTAGGCCAGCTTTCCTGCGCCTGGGCCAGGCTAGCCCAGCCCAAACAGCCGACGCCGACTGCCAGGGCGTAGCTGCGCCACGTGAAGTTGCCGATTTTCCTCACACCTGTCTGCTGTAATTTCATATCTGTCTCCGTTGATTGATACGATCTGAGTGCTTAGAAAGGCTTGTCACCGATGATGGCGGCACGCTCCATCCTGCGAGGGGCTGGCCAATAGTCCTGGACGGCGTAGTGCTGGGTGCAGCGGTTGTCCCACATGGCCACGCTGTTGGGCTTCCAGCGAAAGCGCACCTGGTATTCGGGAATCGAAGCCTGGCTGGTCAGGTAGTTGAGCAGCATGCTTGCGCCCGGCGTCTTGTCTTGGCCGAAACGCACGTTGTCCGGCGTGTGGTAGTTGGCAAAGTGGGTCGCAAAACCACAGGCGTAGAGAATCTTTTCGCCAGTTTCCGGGTGGGTTCGCACCACCGGGTGCTCCACCATGGGGTTGGCAAGCGCCAGCGCCCGGCGTTTTTCTTCGGGCATAGACGCGCCAAACGAATGCTCAATGCTGCACTTGACCTTCAAACCATCGATTTTCTGTTTGATCTCATCGGGCAGCTTCTTGTAGGCCTCCACCATGTTGACCCAGATGGTGTCACCGCCTACGGATGGAGATTCGATGCAACGAAGCACACAGCCCATGGGTGGGGCTTCACGCCACTGGCCATCGGTGTGAAAGCTGTTTTCGAAGTTATCGCTCTTTTCATTGCGGTAGATCTGAACTAGTCCAGGATGCTCCGGATCGCTGCCCACTACGGGGTGATCTTCCAGCTCGCCGAAATGACGGGCAAAGGCTACATGCTCGGCACGTGTGATGTCCTGATCCCGGAAAAACAGCACTTTGTGCTTGAGCAGCAAGGCCTTGATTTCGTTGGCGAGACCCAAGTCACGAGATGCATCACCCAGGCTCACGTCAGAAACTTCAGCACCAATGCTGCAGGTCAGTTGTTCGACTTTCATTACCTACTCCTTAGATGGCGAAATGGATGCGCCTGCGGCTTGCTTTGATTCAAGATCGCGGTGCGCCTGCTCGGTCTTTTTCCTCGCAAGACCTGTTCCGACAGGCGATCTCCCGAGCACATTTCTTGCGAATCAGTGGAGAAAATTTTCTAGGCGATGAGCAGTTGCTGGCTTGACTTGTCACGACAGCTTTTTAGCCATAGGTGCGCAAAAATGAAAACCCTATAAGGGTTTCAGTTGATGCGATTCGACTCACCGCTCTGCGCGGCTTTCGCAGGCTTTCAGCGGGTAGCGCTTTTGATTTTTTTCACCCCAAAAAAATCCGATCTGAACGGGCACTTGGGGGGCAGTTTCGGACTCCGGCCAATGGCTACGGCGAAACAGCCATGCTTGTTGCCACATGTCATCGGCACGGACCGGGAATACTCCCAACAACTGCTGTCATTCGATGGCTTGCCGATTGCATACAAGAGTTCATCGAACCCGATAGCAGCGCCTCAGCGCGAGACCGGCGGCTGAGTCGGCGGTGTACTCCAGCCTGTCTGCATACTCAAAAATCTGATACGGACAGCAAGATCAAAGGCAGCGGCTCGACTCCCTCGCTTGCATGAAGTCACCCTGTACCTGAAGACGAGCAAAGGACGTCGGCCACTCATGCAAATACTCTTGCCCCTCAATAGAACATTTGATAGAAGCAGCAGGCCCCACTATCCACACGTTGAAGGCGCTGGCCGGCCACCGCTTTCAAACAGGAAAATGCTCAATGAAGCACCGTATTCGAAGTATTAATCTGAGCCGATATGCGAAAGTGATTCCTGAGTTCGGAATTAATCCCTTTGAGATGTTCCGACAAGTAGGCGTCGACCATTCCTGGCTGGACATGCCTGATTTGCTGGTGCCGGAAAAGGTGTACGCACAGCTGCTGACCCTGTCGACTGAGCAAACTCGCGGCGCTTCACTTGGCGTGCTTATGGGTTCCTGCTGGCGACTTTCTGACTTTGGCAAGCTAAGCTTGCTTTTGCAGCACCAAGCCAATCTGGCTGCACTGCTTCAGACACTGAGAACTTATAGCCACCTGATCGGTACCACTTTGGCGGTTGAAGTCGTGACACACGGACAACTGTCAATCATTCAGCTGCATTTGAATTCGGAGAATGAAAACCCAGGACGCCACCGCATCGAGGTGGGTATCACGGCCTTGCTGTGTCTGTGTCGTCACCAGCTAGGCAAAGACTGGAAGCCCATCAGCACCCATTTTTCCCATGTAGCTCCACACAGCACGAAAACGTATCGCCAAGTGATAGAGGGTGAGATCGTCTTTGGATCAGGTTTTGACGGGATTGTAGTGAGCAACCATGACCTGCACCTGTCCAAGCCCGAGTACGACAGTCGCATGGAGCAACATGCTCGCGCCTTGATGGATAGTC
The DNA here is from genome assembly GCA_036646255.1 of Comamonas sp. Taxonomy (GTDB): domain Bacteria; phylum Pseudomonadota; class Gammaproteobacteria; order Burkholderiales; family Burkholderiaceae_C; genus Comamonas. The sequence goes on along the minus strand of JAVXMM010000136.1, from coordinate 854 downwards.
ATGTCATTAGCTCATCGCCCATGCCGATGGATCGACAGGTTAGAGACGCCATTCAATCTCTGCTGCCGCATGGCCGTCATAGCATTTCTCAGGTCGCCAGCACCCTTGGCTACTCGGTTCGTGCGCTTCAACGTCAGTTGGAAAGCAATAACACCAACTTTCAAAAAAGCCTGGACGAAGTCCGTACCGCAGCTGTTATACGGGCGTTGCAAAACCCCCAGCTGTCAATGAGTGATGCGGCCTCTTTGGCAGGTTTTACAGAAAGCAGCTCGTTCACGCGCTGGTTCAGCAAACATTTCGATCAAAGTCCCAGCTCCTGGCGTCAACAGCATCTTCGTCATCAGATTCTCAAGTGGCCTGAATCTTCCATGGCATGACAAAGGCTAAAGCCAGGACCGCTGAACGGATCTCACATCCGTCAGGAACCCGGGTGTTGATTGGACTCTCCTCGCATCGAGAGCATCCTGATGAGTAAACAATTGATGCTCCTCATTCTCGGAACACCAATCTATTGCCGTCAGAATCAGCAACTGCTCAACCCCGCGGGTTCACTGGCTTTTCAGCATCCTGGCTGGCCACGCAAGCAGTACCGGCAGCGGCAAACGCCGCAGCCAGAGGTAGCAAGGCTTCAAAGACCAGCGGCCTGAAGGCTTGGGCTGTCTGCGGGTCCTGCAGTGCCTGGGCCAGTTGCCGCCGCATGCGAGGATCCCAGAATTTCTGGATATGCTCGGCAACACCGTGCAGAGCCTCCTCCCGCTCGGGCATGGCTTCAAAAAATTCGCCAATGCGATTGGCCATATGGATCAGATTATTGGCCTGCATCACTTGGCTCCTGCCCATTCCGGCGCTTGCTG
>JAVXMM010000135.1:0-5701 GCA_036646255.1 Comamonas sp. | reverse complement strand
GGGCGAGGTGCAGTTTGCGCAAATCCTGCCACTGGTGCGCCGTAGTTTCTCCAACTTCAGCACCCATGATCGGCAAAGTCTGGGCGACAAAGCCCGCCGTGCGCCAGTGGGTGGTTCTGCCGTCGCCGCGACTGAGGCCAGCGCGGGGGACGAGTCGCTCTGGAGCGAAGGCCGTGCTGCGCTGGCGCTGCCTGTGCTCAATGCGCTTTTAGGCCTGAATTTGCCGCTGGCGTTTGTTGGGTCTGCGCAAGCAGCTACTGATTTTGAAGCATCTGAGGCCAAGGTGTGAGTATGAACAAGACCGCCAACACATCAAGCAATAACCAGATGACGCCTTCAGTGGATGATCTGAAAGCAGTCACCGAAGAACTGGTGCCCACCACTCGCCTGCAGCGCTGGCGCATGGTGTTGGGGGCTCCGGCAGATGCCAGCTGCGGCGGCGTATCAGGCCGCCTGCAAGAGATGGACCAGGCATTGGCCGCGCTGTATGAGGAAGACAGCAAGCTTGGCTCCCGCAAAGGCGGGCGTGGTAACTCATCGCCCAGTGTGTCGCGCTGGCTGGGGGATATCCGCAAATACTTTCCCACTCAGGTCGTGCAAGTTATGCAGCGTGACGCGATGGAGCGCCTGAACCTGCGCGAGATGCTGTTGCAGCCTGAGATGCTGGAGAACGTGCAGCCGGATGTGCATTTGGTGGCGGATTTGATCTCGCTCGGCTCGGTTATCCCGCAAAACACCAAGGCTACGGCGCGACTGGTGGTGCGCAAGGTGGTCGATGAGTTGATGAAAAAGCTGGAGGAGCCTATGCGCAGCGCTGTTGCCGGTGCGCTGGACCGCAGCCAGCGCAACCGCCGCCCGCGCCATGCAGAGATTGACTGGAGCCGCACCATTCGCGCCAATCTGCGGCATTGGCAGCCTGAGTACAAAACCATCGTCCCTGAGACGTTGATTGGCTATGGCCGCAAGGCCCGCCGCCCGCAACGCGAGGTGATTCTGTGCATTGACCAAAGTGGATCGATGGCCAACTCGGTCGTCTATTCCAGCATATTTGGCGCGGTGATGGCCAGCCTGCCTGCTGTGGCTACCAAGATGGTGGTGTTTGATACCAATGTGGTCGATTTGACCGACAAGCTGGACGACCCGGTGGATGTGCTGTTTGGCGTGCAACTGGGAGGCGGCACCTACATCAACAAGGCCGTGGGCTATTGCCAGGGCTTGATCAGCGAGCCGCGCAACACCATCCTGGTGCTGATTTCCGACCTGTACGAAGGCGGAGTAGAGAACGAGCTGCTGCGCCGCGCCAATGAGCTGGTGGAGTCTGGCGTGCAGTTCATCACCCTGTTGGCGCTCAGCGACGAAGGTGCGCCTTCTTATGACGCTGAGCTGGCCGCCAAGCTGGCTGCACTAGGCGTGCCGTCGTTTGCTTGCACGCCGGAGGCCTTTCCGCAATTGATGGCAGCCGCCATTCGCCGTGATGACGTGGGTGCTTGGGCGGCGACACAGGGTTTTAAAACCAGTAAGTAGTTTTACGTAACGGGTATTAAACCTAGTCTGCAGTTCTTGTGTTGTGACGGTGCTGTCGTTAGTGTGAGTGGGTCGGGGCGCACGGCAGCGCGACTGGCATACAACAACACAGGAGATGACATGCAACGTTCACAAAAGCAAAACACGCTGCGCCGCAGCATGCGCTGGACCATGACTGCCTTGGCTGGCGCTACCCTGGCAGCGTGCGGCGGAGGCGGTGGCTCATCAGCCAAAAATGAGCTGCCCAGGGGCATTACCGAAGTGAGCCAGACCCACTACCCCGCGACCAGCGCAGGTAGTGGCAGCACGGTGGCTACGCAGGATTTGCTGACCGGCGGTGTGGGTAAAACGGGCCTGGGTGCGGCGGCGCCACCCGCCTATGCAGATGCAGCCAATCCGACGGTGGCTGAGCTGCGGCGCAATGCGCTGTTCTCTAACTACCGAGGCATTCTGGATCCGACTGTGGGCGGCGGCTATGGCAGCTTGTATGGCCCCAATATCAACACTGATGGCGTGAATACCGGAGGCGAAGGCCTGATCCCAGGAAGCGAATACCTGGCCGTGTTGGACGATGGCACAGGCCACAAACAGACGGTGATTGCGGTGATGGTGCCGGACAGCTTTAACGCCGCTAATCCTTGTTTGGTCTTGGGACCCTCATCGGGCTCACGCGGCGTTTATGGTGCTATCGGTACGGCGGGTGAGTGGGGTTTGAAGAAGGGCTGCGCTGTGGCCTTGACGGATGCGGGCAAGGGTGTGGGCTTGCACAATCTGGCCGATGACACGGTGAACAAGGTAGATGGATCACGCGCTACGCGCAAGGATGCGGGTGCCTTGTCGCTTTTTGCAGCGCAAATGACCGATACAGTACGTGCTGCCTACAACGCAGCCTTCCCGAATCGCATCGCTATTAAACACGCACACTCGCAGCAGAACCCTGAGAAAGACTGGGGCAGCGATACCTTGGCGGCTGGCCATTACGCCATGTATGTGCTTAACAGCAAGTTTGGCACCAAGGACAATCCCGTGCCCTTTGGCAATAGCAATACGGTGGTGATTGCCGGGTCGGCCTCTAACGGTGGTGCAGCGGTGTTGCGCGCGGCGGAGCTGGATGAGGAAGGCTTTGTGGATGGTGTGGTGGCGAGTGAGCCGGTGACGCAGATCCCAGCAGGGCCTAGCATTAACATTCGTCAGGGAGCTGCTGACAACCATTACACGATCAATAGCTCTGGGGGAACCGCGCTGGCCGAATACACCACCTTTGGCAATCTTTATCAACCTTGCGCAGCCTTGGCTGATGCGGCGGCGTTGACTGAGGCGTCGATCTTTAACTACATCGGACTGACTGCGATGAAGGCACGCGCAGAGGCGCGCTGCGAAGGTCTGGCTGCCAAAGGACTGGTGGCAGGCAACACCACAGCAGAGCGCGCTGCGGATGCTTTGAGCAAGCTGCACGGCAAGGGCTGGGCCAAAGAGCAGGACCAGATGCACAACGCGCATTATGGTTTGGGCAACGGGCCGATTTTGTCGGCCATGTACACCATGGCGTATGGCCGCTTTGATGCAACTGCCAATTTGTGCAATACCAGCTTTGCTGCAGCGTCTGCTACAACGGGCGAGGTGATTGCAGCAACGCCTACGGCCTTGGCGCAAAGCGCAGCGGTTGCCAACGGCACGGCAAATGGCGCGCCAGCAACTGTTGTTTATAACGATTCGGTGGGCGGTGCCCGTTCATGGTTGCTGGCGGTGTCAGCATCTACTGGCAAGGCTGATCTGGGCTTGGATAATGCGCTGTGCCAGTACGCGTTGGCATCAGGCTCCGACCCCGTGACACGCCAGCCGCTGTCTGCCAGCAGCGTGCCCAGCAAGGCACAAAGCGATGCCGTGCGCAAAGGTATGGCCGAGGTCAAAGTAACAGGCAATCTGCGCGGCAAACCCACCATCATCGTGGCGGGTCGTAGCGATGCGCTCATCCCCGTGAACGAGAATGCTCGGGCCTACACCGCACTCAATAGCGGCGTGGAAGGTAGCAAGAGCCAGCTGCGTTATGTGGAGGTGTTGAACGCCCAGCATTTTGATGCGTTCTTGCCGTTCGCAGGTTTTGATACGCGCTTTGTGCCATTGCATGGTTACTTCAACCAAGCGATGGATGATGTGTGGGCCAAGGTCAAGACAGGCAAGGCCTTGCCTGCAAGCCAAGTGGTACGCACTACGCCGCGCGGCGGCACGCCTGGTGCGGCCAATCCGATCACCACCAGCAACGTACCGCCCATCCAAAGTACACCAGCGGCTGCTGATGTGATTACTGCGGGTAGCGGTGCCATTGCGTTACCGGATTGATGTGCGCATGGCGGGCTACGCTGCGGCGTAGCTTGTTGGTAGTACCTTTTTAAAACTAGCTGCAACAAAGCCCCGCATTGCGGGGCTTTGTTGTTTTGCTGGGCTGCTTAGTGATTGTTTAAACAGCGGTTGGCACATGCCTTAACTGCCAATTACAACGCCCAGCTTGGCAAGTTTGGATGCGGCTACATCCCTGCGACGTGCCGCTTTGGCGGCGGTTTCGCTGGCTGTGGCGATGGCCTTGGGGCCTTTGGATGCGGCAGCTTTAACCAGGTCTGCCTTCTTGGCGGCTTCGGCAACCAGCTTGTGGTAGCTGGCCAGTAGTTCTGCATGTTCGTTGAGGGGGCTCACAGGGTTTCCAGTTCAAAACGGAGCGCTATTGTCGGTCAAACCGGGTTCAGGCTGGCGGATGAAGGGCGCGGTCTGCGCGAGCCTTGGGGCAGGGGCGTGGGTTGTACAGCTTCCCACTGCGGCAGTGCGTGTTGCACGGCTGCTGCTGCATAGGCGTCGTTTGCGGCATAGCGGATCTGTATGGGGTTTAAATGCTTGGCAGCCCAGTTGGAGGTGGAGGTGCGCTTGGATTTGTGAAAGCTTTGCCCCAGCACCAGGGCAATAGCGGCGCGCACGCCAATAGAGCTGCCGTAGCCATAGCGTTTGAATACGCGATCCAAATCCTCGACATTTTGCAGAACAAGCCCTAGCCGGCCTTGTAGCGAGCTGCGGTCATTGTCCAGACCAAAGCCGGCTTTGCGGATGTGGGGGGCAGCCAGTACATCGCGTGCTAACTGGCGTGCAGGCTCGTGGTGCATGTGCAGCAGCCACGCTTGCCCCAGGCTGGCAAATTGCACCAGATGCGGGCCAGTGTCGGTTTGACCCACGCGAAACAGCGGCTTGCTCTCTGTATCAAATCCCAACACCGTTTGCTGCAATAAGCTCACACGAGCAGCCGCAAACGCATCTGCTGTGCTGGGCAGGTGGATGGCAGTGTCGGGCAGTGGTGCAAAGCACGGCAAAAGCTGGCTTTGTTCTTTAGAAGGGGCAATCAGGCGGGGCATGGCGCATCGTAGCGCCTAGGCTTGGACGCCTTGGGTAAAAAATAAAAAGCCCCGCTGGACGGGGCTCAAATAAAAAGAAAAGAGGAACAAAAAGACTGCTGAAGAGCTTAAGCCGCTGTGGGCTGCTGGCTGTGCAATCCGTTTGGTGCGCAGCCGTCTCAGCAAATTAGCAATTATTAGAAGCGGGCAGGGGCGCGCTTGCGATCACGTTCGTCTTCTGGCCAGATGGTCAACACAGTAGTCATTTCACGTCCTTTCACCGTTGGGTGTAGATGAGTGTTCAACGACTGAGAGCGGGCTGGCGTTGACAATGCTTGTTTAAAGTTTTGTATAGGATTTTCAACAAAACGTTGCGAATGCCATGGCAAATGTGGTGTTGCTGGCTATCATTCACCCTTATTTCATACGTGGAGTCTTTATGGCTGGTGCTGGTTTATTAATGCTGTTGGACGATATTGCGACGTTAATGGACGACGTTGCGTTGATGACCAAAACGGCGGCGGGGAAAAGCACGGCCATCCTGGATGATGTGGCAACGCAAACCAAGGTTGCGATGCAAAAAACAGCGGGTGTCCTGGGTGACGACTTGGCATTGAATGCCGAGCAGGTAACCGGGGTGAAGGCCAATCGTGAGCTGCCCGTGGTGTGGGCTGTAGCCAAAGGCTCACTCAAGAACAAAATCGTTCTGGTGCCCGCTGCCTTGCTGATTAGCGCGTTTGCGCCTTGGCTCATCACGCCGTTGCTGATGGTGGGCGGTGCGTTTTTATGCTTTGAGGGTGTGG
>JAVXMM010000134.1:0-5846 GCA_036646255.1 Comamonas sp. | reverse complement strand
TTACTGTTGCAATCTGAATATCAGCGGCAACTGATCGAGCGGGCTGCATCACAGAGCGACTTTCAGGCCAAGATCTGCACCGTTTATGAGCAGCACAAGGTGTCGGTACGGCCACCGGTGAATCACAGCGCCATTGCGCAGCTCCGCAAGCAAGCCTATTGACCACAAGTACGTGCAGCGGTTGATGCAGTCGATGGGGCTGTGCGCGTTGATCAGGGTGAAGAAGCGAGTCCAACGCCCGCCGAACTAGTCGATGCGTAGGTGCTGAATGTGCTGGCACGCGACTTTAACGCCACGGCATCGGTCAGAAATGTGCGACGGACATCACCGAGCTCAATGTAGCTTGGCAGAAGCTTCACCTATCGGCCTGCATAGACCTCTACAACGGCGAGATCATCGCGTACCGAAGGCCTGGCGACCTGTGTTCGAACTGGCTTCTAGTCCGCTGCGTGCAGCGCTTCGCAATCGAAGTGCCTCAGCAGGCTGACCGTTCGCCTGGGCCAGGGTGGGCATTACAAAATGAAGTCCTGCCAAGCCATGCTCACGCAGCAAGGAGTCACGCAACGCATGGGTCCGCAAGGGCAATTGCGTGGACAACGCAGTGATGATCGAAGGTTTCTTCGGCACTCTGAAAGCAGAGTATTTTTACCTGGCAATGCTCAGCGACATGGAGGTACTCGAAGCGGGCGTACATGACTACTCTGCTAGCACAAGCACAAGCACAAGCGCATCAAGCTCGGATTGCAAGGGCTCAGCCCGGTGAAATACCGGCAGAGAAACACCGCCTGATTGGCGGTAACGTAACCGGCCAACTCCCAGGGGCCAGTTCAAACCCGGTGTGACTCCCCCTCTCCGCTGGCTGTGTCCAACGTCCGAGCTCGCCTTAACCACAACCCTGTTCTCTCAGCGCTCACCCACAGTCAACCGGTAGCGACGCAACCAAAACCCATGGCCTGCACGCTAACTTCCTGATTGATTACAGCCTGCGCAGCAAGAGCGGGCGTAGTTGCATGGTGCTTCTCGTTGCTGCAGTCACACTACTTTTGATCACTGAGATTGATGCTTCAGGTAAAGACATCATTCATGTAGCACCAAACAATATCAAAGCCATTCAGGCAACCGTTGCGAATGGCGGACTTACACCCTGAAGCGGGTACTCGTGAGGCGCTTAGATTCCCAGGAATTTGAACGGCTCTGCCGGCTGAAATGAGCCCGTCGCATCACCCGCAAACGGATGCTTCTGATTTGGACCGAGGTCAAGCTTGAGAACTTTTCCGCCTTCCTGGCTAAAGTCGACCTTTTTGAGATCGACCCAGAACGTGTTGGGCGTGAGGGCAGACTCAAAAAAATACAGCTTGCGCTGATGGTCAAAAACCGTACGCCAGCGGGTAGATGAAATGTTCGGCTGTCCGGGGGTGCTAATGCCATAGGGAACCGAGACGTTGCGAATCACGCTAAAGACGCTGGCAAGCGCCTTATCGGGGTCGGGCTCCTTAGGAATAGCATTGACATAAAACGAAGCTCGCACGAACCGGTCGGCAGCGCGATTGGTTCCTGGCAACATAGTGGTTCCGCCGATCTGCTGCCAATAGGCGTTCAGCGCCAGCTGCTGTTCAAACAATGGCGAATTGGTCATCACCTGATAGCTGCGGCTGTGGTGGATCACCTGCTTACCGCCGATGTACTCAACAATGGCACTGTCTCCGCTTGCATCTGACATTGACAGGTGCAAGGTGGTCAAGCGGTTTTCTCCTGGCACGTTGTCAGTTACCAAGGTAAAGGGCTGCTGCTGCAACGTAGCAACGGCCTCCTCGACGGTGGAGAAGTTGTCCAGAACATACTGTGCCCATGCTGCGATGGTCAAGCCGGGCTTGCTTTGGGCGTCAAACTTCGGGTATTGCGACTCTGCCAGCCACAACAAGTTAGCTTGAAGCCCTGCCTCGTTCACGCCGTCGGTGGTCGAGATATCGTAGCCAGACGTGATAACGCTGCCATAGCGAGACGTCCAGTGCAAGGAATTTTTACCAGTCTCGCCGGTGCGTACCATGCCTCGTGGCAGTACCCACAGGTTACTGGTGATATCTTGCTTCCAGTCCATTGATCGTGCCGTCATCACCTGACCGTTTGCGCCGAGATAGACAAGGCGGGTGCAAGCCCATGCGCCAGGCACAGCAGACAGGCCTGCAAAGGCAACCACGAGCGAGTGACTCAAGAATCGGATCATCTTCATTCGCTTCATGTGGTCTTCCTCAACTTTTAAATGTAATCACTGGATATTGGCATCTACTAGGTGAGCAATCAAAGCCATAGACACCATGACAGCTGCCAATAGCTGCTAAAAACGGAAAGTGGCGCCCAGAACTGGCCCACCCATGCCTACATCTAAATGCGCGCCGCCGCCTCGGTACTTCACGCTCATGTGTCGGTAGCCTGCAGTCAGAAAGATGTTGTCGCGCACCTGATAGTTCAATGCCGCCAATATCTGCCATGTGAATTCCGAGCCCATGCCAAATCCACCTACATCGGTATAGAGCAAAGTCGACCAGCGTTGATCCCACTGATGACGCCAGCGAGCCGCAACAATGGGGTCAGCAAAGGACTCTTGCACTCTGGCTTGCAGCAATGGCTGAACCTGCACATTGGCACGAATATTCCACCAACGCAGACCGGCCAGAATGTCTAGATTGTCGCCCGATGAGAGTCCCCAGTTATAGCCGCCCAAAAGCGTCATCGAGCGCTGTGTAACTTCCGCCTTACCCTTCAGTCCCATGGGCAGCGTTGCACTGTCTGATACGGATGCATAAGTAAGATCACCATGCAGCACATAGCGCCCTTTGCGCGCCGTACCACTGAGGAAGATAGCGGCATCCAGGTTGCTCAACACATCAGAAAATGACTGCGACACATGTGCAGTTGGCATACTATGGTTGGGCCGGATCTCACCTTGCAGTCCTGTCATCCAGACATAGGGAGTCAGTTGCAAGCGCCAGGCGTTCTCGCCTGGCTGCGCTGCTTCTTGCGCATAAAGCGATCCCACCGGAAGCAGACTGACAGCCACGAGAATACGGCGCGTGATTTTGTAATATGTCATGCAGCTGTTAGAGCGTGTTTTTATAGATTTTCCCGTCCTTCATGATCAAGTGCAGATTCTTGTCAGGATCAGCTAGAAAGTCGAGATTGGAAGAAGGGCTGCCATCAGCAACGAGTACATCTGCCCAGGCGCCCGGCGCGATGCGCCCAAGAGAGCCTGGATACGGATTGCGTGCACCTGACAACCCAAGCAACTCCCCGTTGACTCCAGTAGCCTGCGCCAACAAAGTTAACGGATCGTAAAACCGGGTCAGCTTGGCCAGTTGTCTGCCCTGGGTTACCGTATTTTGGGGATTGAACAAAATATCGGTACCCCAACCCGTTTTGATTCCGTATTTTTGTGCCAGCTCATACGCTTGCACTGTGCCTTCTGCGACCTGCTTCTGGCTGGCGCGGCGTGCAGCGTCAGGATATGCGTTGCTATCTTCGTCCTGCAAAAAAGGCTGCAAGCTCCACCACACGCCCTCATCGCGCATCATGCGCACACTTGCCTCATCGGCCAGCTGCCCGTGCTCAATACACCTCACCCCTGCACGGATCGCACGCTGAATGCCTTTTGGCGTGTAGACGTGCGTCATCACATAGGTGTTCCAGTCGCTGGCGACCTCTACCCCTGCTCGCAACTCACGCTCGGAAAACTGGGTACTGTCCAGCGGGTCGTACATCGAGGCGACGCCGCCGCCCGCCAGCATCTTGATCTGCGTGGCACCTAGCATTAACTGCTCGCGTACGCGGCGCAGCACTTCGGCTTCGCCATCGGCAATCATCGCCACTCCAGCGCTCTCAACCAAGCTTAAGGGGGCATTAGCAGGGCGCGGAAGATCACTTCGCAGCCGGAAATCACCATGTCCCGAAGTCTGGGAAATCATGGCGCCGCTGGGGAAGATCCGCGGCCCATCCACTAAACCTTCATCAATGGCACGTTTGAGAGCAAAAGCGGGGCCACCCGCATCTCGCACTGATGTGAATCCACGCATCAGCGTGCGCTGAGCCTCCTTGGCGGCAACTAAATAGAGATAACCCAAATCCGCCGACATCGCCGCCATCTGTGAAATGCCTGCGAGCATGGTGTGCCAGTGCGCATCAATCAGTCCCGGCATCAGTAGCTTGCCCTGACAGTCCAGCACGCGCGCGCCCTCCACCCTGGCTGACGCAGGCAGCAGATCAGCGATGCGTTTATCCCGCACCAGCACCTGTACGCCTTCACGCACCGCTTTGCCCGAACCATCGAACAAGCGAAAATTTGTCAGCAGTATTGGCTGGTGGCTGTCATTCGTCTCGAATGCCCTAGCGGATGCAGGCAAGGCAAACGGCGCCAACATGGCGGCCACCCCACCCAGAAAACTGCGACGCGAGAGATCTTCAATCACCCGGTGATGCAAACGCTGGCACATGGCACTGCTGCACGGACATGATTTGGCGCGGATAGGACCAAAACGCCACGATGAAACGGAGGAGGATTGAAAGGATGACTTCATTGCCCAGTTCTTTACTGCTCAAAGTGGAATGACATCCCTCGAATTATCTTGAAGGATGAGATGAATCACTTAAGCAGCACTCACTCCAAACCGCTGATCTTCCAGGCCCCATCAGACTGTTTGCAGAACCAGATTCTCCAACTCTCAACTCGACTGCGCTGGCTTACGTCAGCAGACAGTAAACGGCACTGTCCAGCAGATCTAGTCTCCACAACGGCGCCTGGTGTCAACTGCACCTTGACAGGGTACTTGCTGGTACGCGCACTGCTGCTCCACTCCCTTAACTTACCTGCCTCGCCATCATTGAGTGATTGAGAAATGAAAGACTTGAAGTCATTGACATCCTTGGCTGGGATGTGCATCAAAACGGTGTCTGTACGGAAACCCAATGAAAGAGCATTAGCGCCCAGGGGCAGCAGCAGAGCAGCAGCACACGCCACGGTGCGAGATACGGCGATTTTCATTTGAAACATAATGACACGATAACGCGAAACACGCTCTTTTGAAAGATCCCGAAAGGAGTAATGACCACACATTGAATCACTTCCCTGTGCGGCTTACACAAGACGGCGTTGTGGCACAAAGCCACCCCACCAGAGCGGTAGTCTCACTAGGCTTTGTTGCATAAATCCGAGGCGTAGCTGGAGTAGGCTCGGATGATGAGTGAGGTGAGCTGGGGTCGGCGCAAGTACCGCACCACAAACTGGAAGGCTTACAACGCAGCACTGAAGACGCGAGGCGACTTGAGCGTCTGGCTGGATAAGGACATGCAGTGGCTGGCCGCTCCTAGCGGCAAGCGCGGGCTTCGCCACACGTTCTCAGATGCGGCCATCCAGCCCTGCCTGACCATCAAGTGCTTGTTAGGCTTGCCTCTGCGCCAGACATTGGGGCCAGTGCAGTCGCTGCTCAAAATGGCGGGGCCTACCTTGGACTGCACCCGACTACAGCACGGTGTGCCGAAGGCAAAAGAGCTTGGACGTGCGGGTGCATTACCGGGCAACTACTCAAGGCTTGCACATGCTTGCCGACTCCACAGGCATCAAGTTCTTGGGCGAAGGTGAATGGAAAACCAAAAAGCACGGGGCTGAACGCCGTCGCCAGTGGCGCAAGGTGCACCTTGGCATAGATGCAGAAAATATGCTGATACGGGCCATGGTTGTGACCACCAATGAAGTGGGTGATTCACCAGTAGCAGCTGAGCTACTGAGCCAAATACCAAGCCATGAAATAGTTGCCAGTTTTACAGGCGATGGCGCGTACGACACACAAGACGTGCAT
>JAVXMM010000133.1:0-6234 GCA_036646255.1 Comamonas sp. | reverse complement strand
GCCGACCTACTCCGTGTAAAGGAGCCGCTCTACCAACTGAGCTAAGGACCCTACCTAAAAACCAGAATTAGTTCAGAGCATCTTTCAATGCTTTACCGGGGCGGAACTTAGGTACCTTGGCAGCTTTGATCTTGATTGCTTCGCCGGTACGAGGGTTACGACCCGTACGAGCTGCACGCTTACCAACAGCAAAGGTACCAAAACCTACCAGAGAGACTGTACCACCTTTTTTCAAGGTTTTCTTCACTGCATCAATGGTGGACTCCAGTGCGCGAGCAGCAGCAGCCTTGGAGATATCCGCATTATTAGCAATGTGCTCAATGAGTTCAGTTTTATTCACAAGCAGCCTCTATAAATCAAGAGAGTTAAGGAAGTGTAGTTCCGGGGAATTATGAGCAACACGAACTATATTCGTAAAGCACTCCATCCCAAAAACAACACCACTGGATTAAAAGCTTTGCCTCTTCCCCAGCGCCTCTGGAATGAAAAGGATTCTAGACGGAATTTCCTGGGTCTCAGAGAAAAAAATCACTTTTTTTCGCAAGTCGTAGTGGCCTTCTGCATTTGCAGGGCCAAGCCCTGCCCAGTTTACAAGCCGTTTTGGGCGCCCAGATGCGATGCAGTCTAGCGCACAAACCGGCTCGATGGAACTACGAGTCAACCCTAGCCTTGATCTCTGGCAAGGCCTTTTGCAAGTAATAGATCATGGACCAAACGGTGAGCACAGCAGCCGCCCATATCAGCCAAGTGCCCCACACGCCGGTGTCGATGGGGCCTATTTTGCCGTCGTATAGCAAGAAGGGGATCGCAGTCATTTGCACCATAGTCTTGAGTTTGCCCACCATATGCACGGCCACGCTTTTGCTAGCGCCAATACGGGCCATCCATTCACGCAGCGCTGATATGGCGATCTCGCGGCCGATGATGATGAGCGCGACAAACACATCGGCACGCTGTAAATACACCAAGACCAAGAGCGATGCGCAAACTAAGAACTTGTCGGCCACCGGGTCCAAAAAGGCACCGAATGAGGAGGTTTGGTTGAGTCTCCGCGCCAAGAAACCATCCAGCCAATCGGTGAAGGCAAACACCACAAACATGAGGGTTGCCCACAAGTTTTTGGTATCCATATCAAGCGGCGAGTAATACAGGCCGACGATCAGTGGAATCGCGACAATGCGCGTCCACGTCATGATGGTGGGGATGGTGAAAAACATGGGCGTATTGTGGCACGCAAGCATGCAAATGCGATGAACCTACGGAGCAGTACCCTGCCGAGCAACAACGTCAGTGCAAAGCCTTGTAGATATCATCCGCCAGCGTAGACGATATGCCCTCGACCGTCATCAAATCCTCAACACTCGCATCTTGCACGCCGCGCACCCCCCCAAAGCGCTGCAGCAAGCGTGCACGTTTTTTGGGGCCTACACCGGGGATTTCCTCCAGGCTGCTACCACCTATGCGGACCTTGGCGCGTGCGGCGCGCATGCCTGTGATTGCAAAGCGGTGAGCCTCGTCACGGATCTGGGCCACCAACATCAGTGCGGCAGAATCCTTGCCCAAATAAATCTTGTCGCGGCCATCGCAAAACACCAGCTCTTCCAAGCCTACTTTGCGCCCCTCGCCCTTCTCGACACCCACAATGCGCGACAGATCCAGCCCCAGCGCTGTAAATACTTCGCGCGCTACACCCACCTGGCCTTTGCCCCCGTCGATTAGCACAATGTCTGGCAGACGCGCACTGCCCTTGGCTACTTCAGCGCCACCGGCATCGCGCTGCGCCTCGGCTACCTTGCTATAACGGCGTGTTAGCACCTGTCGCATAGCAGCATAGTCGTCGCCACCCGTAATGCCTTCGATCTTGTAGCGCCGGTATTCGCTGCTTTGCATTTTGTGGTGATGAAAGACCACGCATGACGCCTGCGTGTTCTCACCCGCCGTGTGCGATATGTCAAAACACTCAATGCTGAGTTGGTCGATATCGTCCTGTGGCAGATCCAGCGCCTCCACCAACGCACGCGTGCGCGCTTGCTGCGAACCCTCTTCTGCCAACAAGCGTGCCAATTGCAGTTGCGCGTTTTTCTCGGCCATCTCTAGCCACACGCGGCGCTCTTCGCGCGGCTGCGATACCGCGGATATGCGCATGCCACTTTGCTCGGTCAGCGCATCCAGCAGCGCGGCATCCACCGCCTCGCTCACCACTAGCATTGGCGGCGGCGCCACTTGCAGATAGTGCTGGGCCACAAAGGCCTCCAGCACCTGGGCTTCTATCGTTTTTTTAGCTGGCTTGCGCCCGTCCAGCGGGCTTAAATCGCTATCATTTTCTTCTAAATCAGCCTGGGTGATGACCGTGCTGTCTTCCACATGCACAGGAAAGTAAGCACGGTCACCTAAGTGCCGACCACCGCGCACCATGGCAAGGTTGACACAAGCCTTTCCACCCTGCACTTTGACAGCGAGGATGTCCACATCCTTGTCGCCCAACGTCTCTATTGACTGCTGGTGCAGCACACTGGCCAGCGCCTTGATCTGGTTACGCACTTCGGCTGCCTGCTCAAACTCCAGCTTGTCGGAGTACGCCATCATCCGCGTCTCCAATGTTTTGAGTAGCACGTCGGTCTCACCGCGCAGCATTGCCTCGGCGTTGGCAACATCGCCTGCGTAAGCTTGTGGGCTGATGTGATTGACACACGGGCCGCTGCAGCGCTTGATTTGATAGAGCAAGCAGGGCCGTGTGCGGTTGGTAAAAATGCTGTCCTCACAAGTGCGCAGGCGGAAGACTTTTTGCAGTAGCTGTATCGTCTCCTTCACTGCCCAGGCATTGGGGTAAGGGCCAAAGTAGCGCTGTTTTTTATCCGTAGCGCCGCGGTAGTAGGCAATGCGCGGATAGCACTGGCTGGGCGGTGCGTTCACATCACCATCTTTGGCAGCCACCCCAGTCAGCTTTAAATACGGGTAGCTTTTGTCATCCCTGAACAAGATGTTGTACTTGGGATGCAGCGTCTTGATCAGGTTGTTTTCCAGCAGCAGCGCCTCTGCCTCGGAGCGCACCACCGTGGTCTCCATTCGCACGATCTTGCTGACCATATGGCCGATGCGCGTGCCACCATGGTCTTTTTGGAAGTAGCTTGACACGCGACGCTTTAAGCTGCGTGCCTTGCCCACATAGAGCAAGGCATCGCTCGCATCAAAATAGCGGTATACACCCGGCAGCGAGGGCAACGCAGCAACTTGGTTCAGCAGTTCTTCAGAATGGGCCATGTCGCTATTGTGCAATGCTGCGCGGCAAGTGCGCACCGGCGACAAGAACGTGTTTGCGATCTTCTAGAAACCGCACCAACGCCTTTGCGTGATGGATACGAGGCTCACGAGAAGCAATAGCGCGCTCTTGGTGAGCAATGCAACAACACAGACCTCCTGCAAAGATGCCCCTCCGTATAGAGTGAGATGTGCCAACTTCTTCGTGCTGCGGCTAGCCAGAGCACAAGCCCAAGCTAGCCATATCGATTCGAGCGTATCCCGGTTGCACCCCAGCGCCATGTCTAAACGATCGCGACGCCACTCCAGCTATATTTTCAATAGCTAATAGCGCACTACAGCTGGTCGCGAGGGGCATTTTTTATATAAGCTCTGTTATTGCACAATGCCCCGCTCGCGCAGCGCTGCAATCTGCGCGGCATCAAGCCCCATGCTTTGCAGCACCGCGTCGGTGTCGTCACCTAAACGCGGCGCGCTACTGCGCACCGTGCCAGGCGTGGCCGATAGCTTGGGCACGATGCCGGGCACCTCGAGCGTGTACCCATCTCGTGTCG
The DNA here is from genome assembly GCA_036646255.1 of Comamonas sp. GTDB lineage: Bacteria > Pseudomonadota > Gammaproteobacteria > Burkholderiales > Burkholderiaceae_C > Comamonas. Next base: position 2,422 of record JAVXMM010000133.1, on the reverse strand, counting down.
TCTGCGGCAAGAGCATTTGGCGCGCGCGGTAATGCGGGTCTTCGCAAATATCTTTGGCAGTGTAGACCTTACCCGCTGGCACGCGAGCTGCGGCCAATGCATCCAGCACTTGTGCAATCTCGCGCTGCGCTGTCCATTCGCCAATCGCCGCATCAATCTCCTGCACGCGGGCCACGCGGCCTGTGTTGCCCGCCAAATCAGGTGCACAACCTAAATCGGCACGGCCAATCGTTTCCATCAACCGCTTAAAAATACTGTCACCATTGCCAGCCACCAGCACCCAACCATCGATGCACGGGTAAGCGTTCGATGGCGCAATACCCGGCAATGCGCTGCCAGCGGCCTCACGCACCACGCCGAAGGCGCTGTATTCGGGGATCAAACTCTCCATCACGTTAAACACGGCTTCGTGCAGTGCCACATCAATCACTTGGCCTGCGCCGCCATTCACCTTACGGTGGTAGAGCGCCATCATCACGCCAATCACGCCATGCAACGCTGCCAAGGTGTCGCCAATCGAGACCCCCACGCGCACCGGCACGCGGCCGGGCTCGGCCGTTAAATGGCGCAGGCCGCCCATGGCCTCGCCAATCACGCCAAAGCCGGGAAGATCGCGATACGGGCCAGTCTGCCCATAGCCGCTGATGCGCAGCATGACCAGACCGGGATTAATCGCGTGCAGCTCCTCGGGTGACATGCCCCAGCCCTCCAAAGTGCCGGGGCGAAAGTTCTCCACCAGCACATCAGCTTCGGCAATCAATTGGCGTGCCAAGTCTTGCGCTTCTTTTTGGCGTAAATCCAGCGCGATGGATTTTTTATTACGCGACTGCACTTGCCACCAGACCGAGGTATCTCCCTGCATCAAGCGCCAATTACGCAGTGGATCACCCGTGCCTGTGGCTTCAATCTTGACCACATCAGCACCAAATTCACCCAGGGTTTTGCCACAAAACGGGCCGGCAATCAGCTGCCCCATTTCCACCACTTTGACACCTTGCAGCGCCGAGGGGCTGGGCACGCTGGCGGGTTTGGTGGTCACATTCGCACTCATCACAGTCTCCTTTAATTAGTCTTGCCTTTATTGTGGCATCGCTGCTCTATCATCCTGCACCTGATGCCAACGCCCTCCCTCCCCCCTTTGCCACCCCAACGCTGGGATATTTTTTGCCAAGTAATCGACAATTTTGGCGATATTGGCGTGTGCTGGCGGCTGGCGACCGACTTGGCTGCGCACGGCCACCACGTACGACTGTGGGCCGATGACGCCAGCGCCTTGCGGTGGATGGCGCCACAAGGCACTGCAGTCGTTGATGTATTGCCCTGGCCCACGCAAGCGCTGCAAGTGCCACAAGATGGCCCCGGCGATATCGTGATCGAAGCCTTTGGCTGCGAAATCCCAGCGCCTTTTCAGCAAGCAATTGCCGCTGCTACGCAAACCCGCGCCCAAAAACCCGTCTGGATCAATCTCGAATATTTATCCGCCGAAGAGTATGTAGAACGCTGCCACCGGCTGCCCTCTCGCATCATGAGCGGGCCAGCGGCGGGATGCACACGCTGGTTCTTCTACCCCGGGTTTACCGATAAAACCGGTGGCCTGCTGCGCGAGCTGGACCTAACACAGCGTCAGCAGCAGTTTGACCGCGACACTTGGCGCGCCCGCCACGGATTAGCGCCGCAAGATACGGCTATCTCGCTCTTCTGCTACGAGCCAGCTGCCCTCCTTCAAATGTTTACGGCGGCTGGGCCGCAGGCGCAATGGCTAGTCACGCCAGGCCGGGCGACAGATTTAGTGCAACAAACACTGCGCCCCACACCCAGTAATGTGCGTTTTTTGCCCCCCGTCGATCAATCCGCGTTTGACGAGATGCTTTGGGCCTGCGACTTAAATTTGGTGCGCGGCGAGGACTCGCTGGTGCGCGCGCTCTGGGCGGGCCAAGCCTTTGTCTGGCAAATTTACCCGCAGCACGACAATGCCCACCACGCCAAGCTAGAGGCCTTTTTAGACTGGCTAGATGCCCCCAAAAGCCTGCGCCGCATGCACCGCTGGTGGAACGGCATTACCAGCGACAGGGCTGTTACCACGCTCGATGCTGAACTACTCACCCAGTGGCGTGACTGCACACAAAACGCAGCCCAGCGGCTGCGTGCGCAAGCCAGCCTTGTGGAGCAGCTCGTGGCGTTTGTGGCCGAAAAAGGTTAGAATTGCAGTCTTTGCGCTAAACCGTGCCTGCGGCTAACCCAGCTGCTGCGCTTAGGTTTAGCGCCCAACGCCGCGGAACATGCTACGGCGCAGCACAGCCAGTCAACCACGACACTTGCGCGCCGCCCGTAGTTGTTTGAGCGGCCCCAACACAGGCACTTACTGCTATGAAAATCGCTCAAGAAATCCGCGCCGGCAACGTGATCATGTTCGACAAGAACC
>JAVXMM010000132.1:0-6300 GCA_036646255.1 Comamonas sp. | reverse complement strand
ACATCAGCGACCGCGTCGTCGTGCTGGATTACGGCAAGAAGATTGGCGACGGCGAGCCCGACGCAGTGCGCAACAACGAAGACGTGATCCGGGCCTATCTGGGCGCAGGCCACTGAGGAGACCAGCATGGCATTTTTTCTCGAAACCTTATTCGGCGGCCTCATGGTGGGCATGCTCTACGCGTTGATCGCGCTGGGCTTTGTGCTGATCTTCAAGGCCTCAGGCGTCTTCAACTTCGCCATGGGTGCGATGGTGCTGTTCGCGGCCCTTGCAATGGCACGTTTCTCGGAGTGGATCCCCAAATGGCTGGGCATGGAGCCGGGTGCACTCACCATCGCGATGGCCATGGTGGTTGCGATGGCCATCATGGTGTGTGTGGCCTGGTTGATTGAGCGGTTGGCGCTACGCCATCTGGTTAACCAAGAGCCGATTGCGCTGCTGATGGCCACCTTGGGCATTGCCTACTTTCTAGACGGTCTGGGCCCAATGATTTTTGGATCAGCGGTCTACAGCATCAATGTGGGTATGCCTAAAGATCCCATGTTTGTGCTGGAGAGCGTGTTCCAAGGCGGTGTGCTGATCAGCCAGGAAGATCTGTATGCAGCCTGCATTGCTGCCGTGCTGGTGGTGTGCCTGAGCGTGTTCTTCCAAAAAACCAAGACCGGCCGGGCACTGCGCGCCGTGGCCGACGACCACCAGGCTGCGCAGTCCATCGGTATCCCTCTGTCGCGCATCTGGGTCATCGTGTGGTCGGTAGCCGGCTGCGTGGCGCTGGTGGTGGGCATTATCTGGGGCAGCAAACTGGGTGTGCAATATTCGCTTTCGCTGGTGGCATTGAAAGCATTGCCGGTGGTGATTTTGGGCGGCTTGACCTCGGTGCCGGGCGCGATTGTAGGCGGCCTGATCATCGGTGTCGGTGAGAAGCTGTCCGAGGTGTATTTGGGCCCCATGGTGGGCGGCGGTATCGAGACCTGGTTTGCCTACGGTCTGGCGCTGTGTTTCCTGCTGTTCAGACCCCAGGGTTTGTTCGGCGACAAGATCATTGACCGCGTGTAACTGGAGACTCTGACCTATGTTTTATCGTGAAAATGGCCAGTTCAAAACCAGCTACGCGGCCGATCAACAAATCTTCCCTGTCCTGCAGGATAAATGGGTCATCCTCGCCATTCTGGCGGTAGCCTTTCTAGTGGTGCCTTTCGCCTTTAGCGACTACACCTTCAAGGCAGTGCTGATCCCCTTCCTCATCATGGCGCTGGGTGCTATTGGCCTCAATATTTTGGTGGGCTACTGCGGTCAAATCTCGCTGGGTACCGGCGCTTTTATGGCAGCGGGTGCTTATGCGGCCTATAACTTTCATGTGCGCTTTGAAGGCATGCCACTGATCTTCTCGCTGATTGGTGGTGGCTTGGTGGCCATGGTGATTGGCGTGATATTCGGCCTGCCTAGCTTGCGCATTCGCGGCTTGTATTTGGCCGTGGCTACCTTGGCTGCGCAATTCTTTGTGGATTGGCTCACCAGCCGCGCCGCTTGGGTTACCAATAACTCGTCGTCGGGTTCGGTTAGCGCAGGCAAGCTGTCGGTGTTTGGCTTGGCGATTGAGACGCCGGTGCAAAAGTACCTGTTCTGCCTGGCGGTCTTGTGCATCTTGGGTCTGCTGGCCAAAAATCTGGTACGCAGTGCTGTGGGCCGTGAGTGGATGGCCATGCGCGACATGGATGTGGCTGCCAGCGTGATCGGTATCCGCCCTATGTACGCCAAGCTCTCGGCCTTTGCCGTCAGCAGCTTTATCGTGGGTGTGGCGGGCGCGCTGTGGGGCTTTGTACACCTGGGCGCCTGGGAGCCTGCTGCATTCAGTCTGGATCGCTCCTTCCAGCTGCTGTTCATGATCATCATTGGTGGCCTTGGCTCCATCGTTGGCAGCATTTTTGGCGCCGCCTTCTTTGTGCTGTTGCCCATCTTTTTGACCCAAGTGCCGCACTGGCTGGGCCTGCCGATCTCGACCGCCACGGCTACCTATCTGGAGCACATGGTGTTTGGTGCGCTGATCGTGTTTTTCCTGATTGTGGAGCCGCACGGATTGGCCAAGCTGTGGGCAACCGCACGCCAGAAATTGCGCCTGTGGCCGTTCCCCCATTAACTGGTTTTTTAGAGCAACGCAGAGTGTTCACGAGAGGGGTCATCAGCCCCATATAACCCAAAGGAGATAGAACCATGTCTTTCAAGAAAGCTGTTATCGCCGCTGCTACCGCAGCGCTGGGTATGGGGGCACTGATTGCCGCCCCTGCTGCACAAGCACAAGAGCAGTTTGTGCCGCTGTTGGTGTACCGCACGGGGCAGTTTGCGCCTCTGGGTATCCCATGGGGTGACGGTAAGCAGGATTACCTCAAGCTCGTCAATGCCAAGGGCGGTATCAACGGTGTGAAGATCGCATTTGAAGAGTGCGAAACCGCTTATGACACGGCCAAGGGTGTGGAGTGCTATGAGCGCCTGAAGGGCAAAGGCGGCGGTGCCTCGGGTTTTGACACGCAATCCACCGGCATCACCTTCGCGGTGACCGACAAGGCTGTTGGCGACAAAGTGCCCGTGGTGACACCGGGTTACGGCTTATCGCAATCGGCCGATGGCAAGGTATTTGAGTGGAACTTCCCACTGCTGGGCAACTACTGGACGGCTGCGGACTCGATGATTCAGGACATCCTGAAGAAAGAGAAGGGCAACCTTAAGGGCAAGAAGATTGCGCTGGTCTACCACGACTCCCCTTACGGTAAAGAGCCTATCCCGCTGCTGCAAAAGCGTGCCGCCAAAGATGGCTTTGAGCTGATGCTGCTGCCGGTGACGGCACCAGGCGTGGAGCAAAAATCCACTTGGTTGCAAGTGCGCCAAAACAAGCCTGACTACGTGCTGCTGTGGTCCGCTGGTGTGATGACGCCTACTGCTGTGCGCGAGGCACAGGCAACCGGCTACCCGCGCGAGAAGATGTACGCAATCTGGTGGGGTGGCTCGGACCACGATGTGAAGGACATTGGCGCCGGTGCCAAGGGCTACAACACGGTGACCATCCACAACACGGCAGATCGCGACAAAGTGCATGACGACGTGAAGGCGACGCTGTATGACAAGGGGCAGGGCACGGCATCTGACCCCAAGGAGCTGGGCCAGCTGGCACACACGCGCGGCATGATGATTGCGATGCTGCAGGTGGAATCCATTCGCACTGCGCAAGAGAAGTTTGGCAAGGGCAAAGTGATGACGCCCGAGCAAGTGCGCTGGGGCCTGGAGAACATGAACGTGACCCAGGAGCGGCTGAATGAGCTGGGCTTTGGCAAGATCATTCGCCCGTTCAAGACCAGCTGCGACAACCACCTGGGCACCGACTGGGCACGTATTGCGACTTGGGACGGCAGCAAGTTCAACGTCAACTCGGACTGGTATCAGGCTGACAAGACTTTGATCGATCCGCTGGTCAAAGAGTTTGCCGACAAGTACGCCAAAGAAAAGAACGTGAAGGTGCGTAGCTGCAGCTAAGCCTGCGCCGACATGGCCGCCGCACATGCGTGTCGGTCATGTCGGGTTTTGTATGAAAACAGTTGCTAGTTCCCGAATGGCGGGTGCTAGCAGCTATTAAATTGGATATCAGGTGATGGCATGAGCGATTCCCCGCAAACCGCATCCACATCCCCAGCTGCTGCGCCCCTTTTGGTGGTCAACGGCATTGAGGTGATCTACAACCATGTGATCTTGGTGCTCAAGGGCGTCTCGCTGTCGGTGCCGCGTGAATCGATTGTGGCCATCTTGGGCGGCAATGGTGCAGGCAAGACAACGACTTTGCGCGCGATCTCCAATCTGCTCAAAGGCGAGCGCGGCGAGGTCACCAAGGGCAGCATTGAACTGGAGGGCGAGCGCATCGAGGCACTGTCGCCATCCGATCTCGTCAAACGCGGCGTGGTACAGGTCATGGAGGGCCGCCACTGCTTTGCCCACCTGACGATTGAAGAAAACCTGCTGACTGGCAGCTACACCCGAACCGATCGCGGTGAGATCGCCGCCAATCTGGAGAAGGTTTACAACTATTTCCCGCGCCTCAAAACCCGCCGCACCAGCCAGGCGGCATATACATCGGGCGGTGAGCAGCAGATGTGTGCCATTGGCCGCGCGCTGATGAGCAACCCACGCATGGTGCTGCTTGATGAGCCCTCAATGGGCCTGGCGCCACAGATCGTGGAAGAGGTGTTCAACATCGTGCAAGACCTGAATGTGAAGGAAAAAGTGACCTTCGTTTTGGCCGAGCAGAACACGAACATGGCGCTGAAGTACGCCGACTACGGCTACATCATGGAGAGCGGCCGCATCATGATGGACGGCGCAGCCAGCGACCTGGCCAACAACGAGGATGTGAAGGAGTTCTACCTCGGCATGGGCGGCGGCGAGCGCAAGAGCTTCAAGGACGTCAAGAGCTACAAGCGCCGCAAGCGCTGGTTGGCGTAAATCGTCACCCCCTCTGTTTACTCATTAATTCATAGCTGCTTGCGCCCGCCAGGAGGGCGCTAATGGCTAATTTCGCCCTAAAAACCGAAGCACCAAGCCGGAGAACCGCATGAGCGAGCATTACGACGATCTGGAAACCCGCACCCCCGCAGCGCGCGAAGCCTATTTGATGGCACGCCTGCCCCAGCAGATCGCACACGCGCAGCAGCATTCCAGCGCCTTCGCCAGCATCTTGCAAGGCGTAGATGCCACCACCATTACCAGCCGCGAGGCATTGGCAAAGCTGCCGGTAACGCGTAAGTACGAGCTGCTGGCACGCCAGCAGGCCGAGCGCGCCCAGCACCCCTTTGGTGGTTTTAACGCCGAGCCCTTTGGCAAGACCATGCCACGCGTGTTTGCCAGCCCGGGCCCTATTTATGAGCCCGAAGGCCAGCGCAGCGATTACTGGCGCATGGCTCGCGCCATCTACGCAGCAGGTTTCCGTGCAGGCGAGCTGGTGCACAACAGCTTTAGCTACCACTTTGTGCCTGCCGGCTCGATGATGGAAAGCGGTGCACAAGCACTGGGTGCCACTGTCTTCCCAGCAGGCACGGGCCAGACCGAGCAGCAGGTGCAGGCCATGGCCGAGTTGCGCCCGCACGGCTATATTGGCACGCCTAGTTTTCTCAAAATCATTTTGGAAAAAGCCCAGGCACAAGGCCAGAAGATCGCCTCTGTCACCAAGGCCCTGGTGTCAGGCGAAGCCTGCCCACCATCGCTGCGCGACTGGTTCAGTAGCCAGGGGGTGGCGGCCTACCAGTGCTACGCTACGGCTGATTTGGGCCTGATTGCCTATGAGACCAGCGCCCGCCAGGGCCTGGTACTGGATGAGAACGTGATCGTTGAGATCGTGCGCCCCGGCACGGGTGACCCAGTGCCAGAGGGCGAGGTGGGCGAGCTGGTCGTCACCACGCTCAACCCTGATTACCCGTTGATCCGCTTTGGGACGGGCGATCTATCCGCCGTACTGCCCGGCACCTGCCCTACAGGCCGCACCAACACCCGCATCAAGGGCTGGATGGGGCGCGCTGACCAAACCACCAAAGTGCGCGGCATGTTTGTGCACCCGGGGCAGATTGCTGAGATCGTCAAACGCTTCCCGCAGGTGGAGAAAGCCCGTCTGGTGGTAAGCGGCGCGATGGCCCAGGACCAGATGAGCCTGCAGGTAGAAACCACCGAGCTGGGCGCGGGCCTTGCCGAGCAGATCGCCGACGCCGTGCGCGAAATCACCAAGCTGCGCGCCGATATCGCGCTACTGCGCCCGGGCGAGCTGCCCAATGATGGCAAGGTGATTGAGGATGCGCGCAGCTACGATTGAGTTCGCGGCAAGGCCATGGGCGGGGGGCAGAAACCATAGGGAGTGACTCCCCCTCAGCCAAGCCGATACATATCTGCTTTATTCACCGCAAAACATGCGGTGAATAGCGCTTTTAAACACCGCATGGGCTCGCTTGAGTGTCTGCTGCGTCTTGATTTATTTTTGCGTTGCAGCGACTGGTCGACGAAATAACAGTGTTCTTGCGGCTAGAGCAATTACGATTCTGTCCGTTGCTGACCGTGACCGTCGCTTCCCGACCCGCTGGTGTCGCTCACACCTTTGATGCCAATGCCTGCTGCGCAGCGATTGCCGTCATTGATACAGCCAAGTCTACCGACCACCTCCTGCCACTCCTCAGCCGCTCAAGCCTGCGAGTCGGATCTCTGCGTGGGACGCGCTCATATCTTGGCGAGGAAGGCCGCCGCATCACCCGCTTCACACTTCCAGTCTGCGAAGAC
>JAVXMM010000131.1:0-6562 GCA_036646255.1 Comamonas sp. | reverse complement strand
TGATAGCAATGCCAAAGCGTTTGAGCAGCTCCAAGGTGATGTGGATGTAGGGTTTGGAGATCAGCTCGCCAACCACCTCAATCACCACATCTTGTTGCCGTGCCACCAGGGGCAGGGCCATCAGCAGTGCCGTTAAAAACTGGCTGGATACATCACCGCGCAAGGGGATAGGGGCTTGTAATTGCAGCTGAGCGGTGCTCACTGGCTTGATGCGTAGTGGCGGGTAGCCGTCGTTACCCAGGTAGTCGATCTGGCAGCCCAGCTGGCGCAGTGCATCCACCAAGTCACCAATGGGGCGCTCGTGCATGCGGGCAACTCCGCTCATCTCAAAATTACCGCCCAGCAGAGCCAGCGCTGCCGTCAGTGGGCGCATGGCGGTGCCGGCGTTGCCCAAAAACAGCGCGGTGGTGCGTGCGGCTAGCGCGGGTGCCAACTGGCCACCAATACCGGTGATGTGGTAGCTGTTGAGGTGTGCTGGATCAGTGCTGCGCACCACGGCGCAGCCTAGTAGCGCCAGTGCCTTCAGCATGACCTCGGTGTCGTCCGAGTCCAGTAGATCATGGATGGTGGTGGTGCCGGTGCTCAGCGCAGCGAGCAGCAGCACGCGATTGGAGATGCTTTTGGAGCCTGGGAGCTGCACTTCACCATGGGCGCTTTGCAGGGCGGGGATATCTAGAAAAGCGGTGCTGAACATGGTTGCTATGTTTTTAGGACTGGTGGTGCACGCCAGGCGGGCGCTAGCGGCTATTTTTATCTAAAAAAATGGTGGCGCTACCTGCGTAACGCCACCTTGCATTATCGGCTGCTGTAGACGGCGCACCGCGCTAGTCAATTACGGCTTGGTCTTGCTGAGCGATTGCGGCGTGTACAGCTTGCCTTGCTTCCAGTGCGCACGGGTGTCGCTTGCGCCTCGCACCAAGGCTTCTACCGCAGGCAGGTCGTTGGTCGTTAGCGCGGCTTCATAGCGGCCCAGCATATGCTGCAGGTGGTGCACTTGCTTGAGGATTTCGTCCTTATTGGCGCTGAAAATATCGCGCCACATCTGGGGCTCGCCCGCCGCTATGCGCGTGAAATCGCGAAACCCCGGCCCCGCCAGCGACAAAATGCGGTGACCATCCTCTTGGTTGACGATGGCGTTCATATACGCCATGGCGATCAAGTGTGGCGCGTGGCTACTGGCGGCCAAGGCGGCATCATGTGCCTCCGGCGACATGCTGGTCACGTGCGTGCCAATTGCTTTCCAGATCGCTTCGGCATTGCGCAGTTGGGCTACCTTGGTCAGCTCCGTGGGTGTCAGCACTACCTGTGCGTCTGTGTACAGGTTGACATCGGCGTGCTCAACACCCGATACCTCTTTGCCGGTGATGGGGTGGGCTGGCACAAAGCAGCCAAAGCGGTCTTTGAGTGCGCTGCGCGCAGCATTTACCACATCGACCTTGGTCGATCCCACGTCCATGATCAGCGTGTCAGGCTGGATCAGATGCTTGATGGTGCGCAGCGTGGGTTCGGTCGACGCCACGGGGATGGCCAAGATGACCAAGTCAGCACCTGATACGGCGATCAACGCCGAGCTGGCTTCTTCATCAATCGCGCCCATTTGGCGTGCGCGATTGGTGGTGGAGGGCGATTTGCTATAGCCCACGATACGTTTGACCAGCCCAGCCTTTTTGACTGCCATGGCAAATGAGCCACCCATCAGCCCGCAGCCGATGAGTGCCATATGTTCAAACTTTTTCACCGATCAAGCTCCTACGGGATAAGCGCCTAGTACCTTGTAGAAAGCGCACAGTGCGCGCAATTCATCCAATGCGGCGGCCACATTTGGCTGTGACGGGTGGCCGTCCAGGTCGATGTAGAAATAGTATTCCCACTGGCCCGTGCGGGCAGGGCGGGATTCAAAGCGCGTCATGGACACGCCGTGTTTGGACAAGGGCACCAACAGGTCGTGCACAGCGCCTGGGCGGTTAGGTACCGAGACGATCAGGCTGGTGCAATCTTTGCCGGACGCTTGAGGCATATCTAACGTGTGCGGCAGGCAAATGATGGCAAAACGCGTGCGGTTGTAGGCATCGTCCTGAATCGCGTGGCTGACGATGTGCAAGCCGTACTGCTGGGCAGCTCGCTCGCCTGCAATGCCCGCAATTTTTTGGTCTAAGGCCGCTAAGCGGGCGCCTTCGGCATTGCTCTCGACTGGGCGGCGCTCGACATTCGGCAGGTGCTTGGATAGCCAGCCTTGGCACTGGGCCAGCGCCTGCGGGTGAGCCGCCACCACTTCAATTCCGTCCAGCGAGTTGGTGCTGCGCATGAGGTTATGGCGGATTAGCAGACTGACCTCGCCTACGACCTGACAAGGTGTGTGCAAGAACATGTCGAGCGAGCGTGTCACCACGCCTTCGTTAGAGTTCTCTACGCCCACTACGCCAAACTGGGCGCTACCCGCTGCGGTGCTATGGAACACTTCCTCAAAGCTGCTGCAGTACTTGATGTCGGCAGCGCCGCCAAAAAACTGGATAGCGGCTTCTTCGCAGAAGGTGCCAGCAGGGCCAAGTACAGCTACGCGCTGGGGTGATTCGAGCGCTAAACAGGCCGACATGATCTCGCGCCAGATGGCCGATACATGGGCGTTTTTCAGCGGGCCGGGGTTAGCTTTTTCAATCTTATGGATGACCTGGGCGACCCGGTCGGGGCGGAAGAAGGGTGTGCCTTCGCGCTTCTTCAGCTCGCCCACGCGCTCCGCCACCAAGGCGCGCTGGTTCAGCAAAGTCAGCAGCTGCGAATCCAGGTTGTCAATTTGTACACGCAGTACAGCGAGTTCGGGGGATGCTAGGGGTTGATTGCTCATGGTTTCCAGGTGAGGCGCTTGGGCCGCTTGTCGCGCGGCGTCAGCGGCCAAGAATAGCTCAGTCTTGTCTCCGGGTAAAAGCCTCGGCCTTGTTTTTACGCTTGCTTTTCAAAAGTTTGCATGTAATCGACCAGCGCCTGCACGCCTGCCAATGGCATGGCGTTGTAAATGCTGGCACGCATGCCGCCAACAGATTTGTGGCCTTTGAGCTGCAGCAGGCCACGTTCTTTGGCGCCAGCCAAGAAGGCGTCGTTGCGCGATTCGTCCTTCAAGAAGAAGGGCACATTCATGCGTGAGCGGCAGTCGTGCGCAACACGGTTCTCATACAACTGCGATCCATCAATCATGCGGTACAGCAAATCGGCCTTGGCAAGGTTGCGCGCTTCAAGCGCTGCCACGCCGGTTTGTGCACCTTCTTGCTGGCGCAAAATCCAGTCAAAAGTCAGGCCTGCCATGTAGATGCCCCAGGTGGGCGGTGTGTTGTACATGGATTGGTTGTCGGCCACCAAGCGGTAGTTAAACGCACTGGGACACATGGCCATGGCCTGGCCCAGCAGGTCGTCTCGCACAACGACCAAGGTCAAGCCTGCAGGGCCAAGGTTCTTCTGTGCGCCGCCAAAGGCCAGGCCTACGCGGCTCCAATCGACGGGGCGCGATGCCACGTGCGATGAGAAATCAATCACCAGCGGCGCTTTGCTGCCAAGGGCGGCAAGGTCGGGTAGCTCTTGGAACTCTACGCCGTGGATGGTTTCGTTGCTGCAAATGTGTACGTATCGGGCGCTGTCGCGCAGTTTCCAGCTCTTGGTATCGGGGATCTGGGTGAAGCCGGTGCTTTCAGCCGACGCTGCAGAGCCCGCGTTGCAGAACTTGCCCGCTTCCTTGACGGACTTCTGGCTCCAGCTGCCGGTCACCACAAAATCCACATCACCGCCTTGCGACAGGTTCAGCGGCACGATGGCGTTCTCAGCCAAGCCGCCGCCTTGCATAAATAAGATGTGGAAGTTATCCGGCACCGCCAAGAGCTTGCGGAAGTCGGCTTCCGCCTTCTCCGCGATGGATATAAACTCCTTGCCGCGGTGGCTCATCTCCATCACGCTCATTCCACTGCCATGCCAATTGAGCATCTCACTCGAAGCGGTTTGCAGTACTTCCTCAGGGATAGCGGCCGGGCCGGCCGAGAAGTTATAGGGGCGTTGCATTAAAAAGGCCTTTGGCGCCCAACTGGTGGGCGGTAATAGCTATATAAAAGTGAGCAATCAGTCGATTTAAAAGCCATGTCGTAGCATGGCTTGTGGCTGGAGCTTATTCGGCGGCGTTGTCTGGGCTACCAGTGTCGCCTGCATCGTTGCCTTCGGCACCTTCAGCGTCTTCACCGATCTCGTCCGCCTGCGCATCGTTCTCCACAATGCGCTGCAGACCTCCCAGCTTGGCACCTTCGTCTAGGCTGATCAGGGTAACGCCTTGTGTGGCGCGGCCCATCTCACGGATCTCGGACACGCGGGTGCGTACCAGCACGCCAGTGTCGGTGATCAGCATGATCTGGTCGTCGGTGCTGACCAAGGTTGCAGCCACCACCTTGCCGTTGCGCTCGGACTGCTGGATGGCAATCATGCCCTTAGTGCCGCGGCCGTGGCGCGTGTATTCGCTGATATGGGTGCGTTTGCCGTAGCCGTTTTCGGTGGCTGTCAGCACGCTTTGCGATCCCTCGGCCACGTTGCCAGTGCCATCGTCGGCCTCTGCCACCAGCATGGCGATCACACTTTGGTGGTCTTCGATGTTCATGCCGCGCACTCCGCGGGCATTGCGGCCCATGGGGCGTACGTCGTTCTCGTCAAAGCGCACGGCCTTGCCGCCATCGCTGAACAGCATCACATCGTGCTTGCCGTCAGTCAGTGCTGCACCAATCAGAATGTCGCCTTCGTCCAGACCCACGGCAATAATGCCGGCTTTGCGCGGATTGCTGAACTCGTCCAGTGCCGTCTTCTTGACGGTACCCATGCGGGTGGACATGAACACATAATGGTCAGCCGGGAAGCTGCGGTACTCACCGGTCAGCGGCAGTACGACGTTGATCTTTTCGCCATCTTGCAGCGGGAACATGTTGACGATAGGGCGACCGCGTGAGCCACGTGAGCCGGCTGGTACTTCCCAGACCTTGAGCCAGTACAGGCGGCCACGGTTGGAGAAGCACAGCAGGTAGTCGTGTGTATTGGCGATGAAGAGCTGGTCGATCCAGTCATCCTCTTTGGTTGCCGTGGCTTGCTTGCCGCGCCCGCCGCGCTTTTGCGAGCGGTATTCGGCCAGCGGCTGGCTCTTGATATAGCCAGTATGCGACAGCGTCACCACCATGTCGGTCGGTGTAATCAGGTCTTCGGTCGACAGGTCTTGGGCGCTGTACTCGATGGTGGAGCGGCGTGCGCCCAGCTTGGTTTGACCAAATTCGGTCTTCAGTGCAACCAGCTCTTCACCAATGATCGCGGACACGCGGGCGGGCTTGGCCAAGATATCCAGCAAGTCTTCGATTGCGGCCATGATGTCTTTGTACTCGGCAACAATCTTGTCTTGCTCCAGACCTGTCAGGCGCTGCAGGCGCATTTGCAGGATCTCTTGAGCTTGCGTATCGGACAGGCGGTAGAGGCCGTTGTCTTGCATGCCAAAATCGCGCTCCAGCGCTTCGGGGCGGTAGTCATCGGCGTTGACCAGGCCACCATCCTCGCGGGTGCGGGTGAGCATCTCGCGCACCAGTTTGCTGTCCCAGCTCTTGGCCATCAGCTCGGCTTTGGCCACAGGCGGGGTGGGGGCGCTGCGGATGATGGCGATGAAGTCGTCGATATTGGCCAGTGCGACGGCCAGACCTTCCAGTACATGGCCTCGGTCTCGTGCCTTGCGCAGCTCAAATACCGTGCGGCGGGTCACCACTTCGCGGCGGTGCTCCAGGAACACCTGCACCAAATCCTTCAGGTTGCAAAGCTTGGGCTGGCCATTGACCAGCGCCACCATGTTCATGCCAAAGGTGTCTTGTAGCTGGGTTTGTTTGTACAGGTTGTTCAGCACCACCTCAGGCACTTCACCGCGCTTGAGTTCAATAACCAGTCGCATACCGGATTTGTCCGACTCGTCCTGGATGTGGCTGATACCTTCGATCTTCTTCTCATGCACCAACTCGGCCATGCGCTCTTGCAGCGTCTTTTTATTGACCTGGTAGGGCAGCTCATCCACGATGATGGACTGGCGCTGGCCCTTGTCGATGTCCTCAAAGTGCACCTTGGCGCGCATGATGACCTTGCCGCGGCCGGTGCGATAGCCTTCCTTGACACCATTGATGCCATAAATAATACCGGCGGTGGGGAAGTCAGGAGCGGGCACGATCTCCATCAGATCGTCGACCGATGCATCGGGGTGGTGCAACAGGTGCAGGCAGGCATCCACCACTTCATTCAGGTTGTGCGGAGGAATATTGGTGGCCATGCCCACGGCAATACCGGCTGAGCCGTTGACCAGTAGATTGGGCACCCGTGTAGGCAGAACCAGAGGCTCTTGAAGGCTGCCGTCATAGTTGGGCCCAAAGTCCACTGTTTCTTTATCAATATCGGCCAGAATCTCGTGGGCGATCTTGTGCAAGCGGATTTCGGTATAGCGCATCGCTGCTGCGCCATCGCCATCGACCGAGCCAAAGTTACCTTGGCCATCAATCAATGGGTGGCGCAGGCTGAAGGGCTG
>JAVXMM010000130.1:0-6797 GCA_036646255.1 Comamonas sp. | reverse complement strand
CCCGCTAGTACCTGAAACTAGTGCGTCTACCAATTCCGCCACCTGGGCATTTCAGGAAAGAATCAGATTGTATATCAAAAAAACGGCTTCCAACTCAGGAGCAGATAATTTGTCAGCAGAAATTGAAGGCGTGGTGCAAGGCCACCGTGAAGGACACGGTTTCGTCATCCGGGATGACAACGAGAGCGATATTTATATTCCCGCCAACGAAATGCGCGCTGTGTTGCACCGCGACAGAGTCCGTGCCCGCATTGTTCGCACCGACCGCCGAGGCCGCCCCGAGGGCCGCATTGTAGAAATCATTGAGCGCCCCGCACATCCCATCATTGGCCGACTGTTGCAAGAAAGCGGTGTATGGCTGGTTGCGCCGGAGGATAAGCGCTACGGTCAGGATATTTTGGTCCCTGCCAGCGCCATTGGTACCGCCAAAACAGGTCAAGTTGTGGTGGTTGAGCTTACTGAGCCGCCGGCGCTGTTTGGCCAGCCAGTAGGCAGGGTGGTTGAGGTGCTGGGTGAGATTGACGACCCGGGTATGGAGATTGAAATTGCCGTACGTAAATACGGCGTGCCGCACGAATTCTCGGACGAGTGTCTGGCTCTGGCCAAAAAACTGCCGGACAAAGTGCGAGCCATGGATCGCAAGGCGCGCGTCGATTTGACCGATATCCCACTGGTGACGATTGATGGCGAAGATGCACGCGACTTTGACGACGCTGTGTATTGCGAGTCTATGCGCATTGGCCGTGCCAAGGGGTGGCGCCTGCTGGTGGCGATTGCCGATGTGAGTCACTATGTGCAAACCGGTAACGGCATTGATGTAGATGCCTACGACCGCGCTACTAGCGTGTACTTTCCGCGGCGCGTGATCCCTATGCTGCCCGAGAAGCTGTCCAACGGCCTGTGCTCGCTGAATCCGGATGTGGATCGCCTGTGCATGGTGGCTGACATGGTAATTACGGCAGATGGTGAGATCAACGCCTACCAGTTCTATCCTGGTGTGATGCACAGCCACGCACGCTTTACCTATACCGAGGTGGCGGCGATTTTGGCCAACACGCGCGGACAAGAGGCGATGAAGCGCCAAGAGCGCGTGCCTGATCTGCTGAATCTGCACGGCGCTTACAAGGCCTTGCTGTCCGAGCGTGCGCGCCGTGGTGCGGTGGATTTTGAGACGACGGAAACCCAGATCATCTGCGACGAAAACGGTCGTATCGAGAAAATCGTGCCTCGTACCCGTACCGAGGCTCACCGGCTGATTGAAGAAGCCATGCTCGCGGCCAATGTGTGCTCGGCAGACTTTATTCAGCAGGGCGGGCAGCCTGGTTTGTTCCGAGTGCACGAAGGCCCAACGCCTGAGAAGCTGGAGATTTTGCGTGGCTACCTGAAGGCCATGGGTGTGGGCTTGTCTGTTAGCGACGATCCCAAGCCGGCTGAATTTCAAGCGATTGCGCAAGCGACCAAGGATCGTCCTGATGCGCAGCAAATTCACACCATGCTGCTGCGCTCCATGCAACAGGCGATTTACACGCCTGTCAATAGCGGTCACTTTGGTTTGGGGTATGAGGCGTACACCCACTTCACCAGCCCCATTCGCCGCTACCCTGATTTGCTGGTGCACCGTGTCATCAAGTCCATTCTGGCAGGTAAGCGCTACCAATTGCCTGCGTTGCCCACGCCGGGTGAGGCTGAGGCTAAATTGGCCAAGCGCTTGGCATCGCGTGTGTCGGCGCCGCAGCAAAAGCTGGCCAGCCAACAGCATGCAACTCAACGCGTGTCGCGTGAGATTCAGGCTTGGGAGGCTGCAGGCCTGCACTGCAGCGCTAACGAGCGTCGTGCTGATGAGGCCAGCCGCGATGTGGAAGCCTGGCTCAAGTGCAAGTACATGCGCGAGCATCTGGGTGAGGAGTACGGCGGCACCGTGTCCGCAGTTACCTCGTTTGGCTTGTTTGTCACGCTGGATTCGCTGTATGTGGAAGGCCTGATCCATATCAGCGAATTGGGTGGTGATTACTACCGCTTCGATGAGATGCGGCAAGAACTGCGTGGCGAGCGCACTGGTATTCGCTACACGATCGGTACACGCTTGCAGATTCAGGTCAGCCGCGTGGATCTGGATGCGCGCAAGATTGACTTCCGCCTGGTGAGTGGTGACGGTGATGCTGTCGCTGCGCCAGCACGCACCGCCAAGGCGACTAAAGTAACCAAGGCGCGGCAGCGCGAGGGCCGCGATGAGGCGTATGACGCGCAGCGCGCAAGCGTTAAGCGTGCCAAGCCCGGTGGGCGCGATGCGGGTGGCGGCCGCAGCAAGGATGCGCACCAGCCGGGTGCCAAGCAGCCCGCTAAAAAGGCGGCGCGCAAAGGCCGCCGCTAGCCGCCTAGGTGCCGCTTAAGCGGCGCACTGTCCTCTATCATGCAAGCCAAGTCACCCAGCGTGGTGACTTGGCTTTTTTATTGCATACAACAAGGAGTACAAGCATGGGTGAGACGCAACGAAAAATTGCAGTTGTGACAGGGGCGGGCACGGGCATTGGCCGCGCTGCCGCGCTGGCTTTGATGAATGATGGCTGGGTCGTGGTGCTGGCTGGTCGCCGCGTGGGGCCGCTGGAGGAAGTCGCTAGCCATGCCAAGCATACGGATCAAGCGCTTGTGGTGCCTACGGACGTGGGTGATCCTGTTGCAGTGAAAGCCTTGTTTGATGCGGCTGTGGAGCGCTATGGTCGCGTGGATATGCTGTTTAACAATGCGGGCCGTGGAGCGCCTGCAGTGCCGATTGATGAGCTTCCGATCGAGACCTGGAACGATGTGGTCAATATCAACTTGAACGGTATGTTTTATTGCTTGCAGCAGGCCTTTCGTGTGATGCGCCACCAGTCGCCCATGGGTGGGCGCATCATCAACAACGGCTCGATCTCTGCGCACACACCGCGTCCCATGTCGATTGCGTATACGTCCACGAAGCACGCAGTCATGGGCTTGACCAAGACTGCATCGCTGGATGGCCGCAAGTACAACATTGCGGTCGGGCAGGTGGATGTGGGCAATGCCGGCACCGAGTTGGCCATGCGCATGACCCAAGGCGTGATGCAAGCGCATGGCGAGATTGCGCCTGAGCCGTTGATGGATGTGGATGTAGTCGGTAGCTCTGTGCTCTACATGGCTAACTTGCCGCTGGAATGCAATGTGCTGTTCCACACTGTGATGGCCACCAAGATGCCATTTGTGGGGCGTGGCTAATCAATCATTGAGGCGATGCAGCGCTTCTGCCAGGCGCGATGCAGTCAGTGTGTGCCCGGTGGGCCATTTGTCAGCCATATGGCCGTGCAACCACACGCCGTTGCAGACTGCTTGCCATACGGCGTCGAAATCTGAACCTGCCGGCAAGGCCGCCAGCTGAGCGCCCAGGCAGCCGGCAAGTACATCGCCGGTGCCGCCTATGGAGAGGCGTGCATTGCCGCTGTTGTTGATGGCATAGCGCCCGTTTGGCGCAGCAATCACGGTGCCGCTGCCTTTGAGTACTACGATGCTTTGTAATTGTTGCGCCGCCTGAGTAGCGGCACCTATGCGGTCGGATTGAATGGCTGCGGTGTTGGTGCTCAGCAAGCGCGCCAACTCTAGTGGATGCGGTGTGAGTACGGTAGCCGAAGGCCGAGCTATGAGCTGGTTGCGCAGCGCCGCGTAAGCGGCTATGGCATTGAGTGCATCAGCATCTAGCACCAGTGCGCCGTGGTGCTCCAACACTTGCGGTAGCGCGGCCTGTACCAATTGGCCGCCGCCGCAGCCGCAGACCAGGGCGCCGCGTATCTCGCGCATTTTGGCCAGGTTGCGCAGCATGATGTCTGGCGCCACATTGCTAGGGCGCATGGCGCTATCGCCGCCTAGCAGGTGCAGCATAACGCGGCCTGCGCCGCTGTGCAGGGCTGCGCTGGCGGCCAGAATGGCGGCGCCTTCCATGCTCTGGCCATGTGTGATGCTGGCCTCACCGCCAATGATGCCTACATCGCCAAACTGCCCCTTGTGGGTATTGCGCGGCCGTTGTGGCGTACTGGCTTTGGTGATGAGGTGTGCAATGATTTTGGTCAGATCGGCTGATAGCGCCTGTGCGGTAATGATTTGACTATCAATATTGATAGCGCTGCTATCGCTGTAAAGGGGAGCAAGCCACACCGAGCCCGCCCAATCTGTGCCTTGGTTGGTGAATAGGCCGGGCTTAAGGCTCAGCATGGTTAAGGTGGTGCGTTTGCCGCGAGGCGCTTGCGGGGTAAGCGTAGCTACGGCGGGCGCCAGTGCGCCGCTATCGGCGATGAGGCCGGATGGTATGTCAATGCTGAGTACATGGCGCTCGGTGTTGTAGAGCGTGTGCAGCCATGTGCTGGCGAGTGGCTGCTGTGTCAAGTCTAGATCCTGGCGCAGGCCAATGCCCCAGATGGCGTCTATCGCCAGATCAAAATCGACTGGCGCTTGGTCGTGGAGGGCCACGCCTGCGGCTTGGGCGCGGTGCAGGGCTTGCGCCGCATCTGCTGGTGGCGCTTTGCTTGTTAATCGTGATACGTGCACGTCTTTGCCTGCGGCGCGCAGGTGGATGGCGGCTTCTAACCCGTCGCCGCCGTTATTGCCTGAGCCGCAGGCAATCCAGATGCGGCGAGCATGCGGAGCTATGGCTAAAGCAAGTCGTGCGGTGGCGGTGCCAGCGCGCTCCATTAACGTGTAGGGTGGCAATTGCTGGCTCAGCGTGTGCTCTAGTGCGCGCACTTGCGCGCTGCTGAGCAGTGTGGGGTAGCTGGGCGTGGAGGGTGTGTGAGCGGCTTGAGCCATGCTGCGTATCGTAGCGCGCAGGCTGCGGTGTTGTCAGTCAAATCGGCCAATGGCAAATGCTGCTGCATCAGCGGCCGGCGCTTGCCCCATGACCAATTGGCGCACATGATGCGCGCAGCCCATCGCCAGGCCCCAGCCATAACCTCCATGCGCGGTATTTAGCCACACCCCGGGCGCGCCCGATGCGCCGAGAATCGGTAGGCCATCTGATGTGGTCAGGCGTGTGCCCCGCCAAGTCTGCAGCACTGACTGGCTGCGCTGAATGCTGCCGGGAAACCACTCCAGCAGCACGCTGACTAGGCGGTGGCGTGCTTCTTCCGTGCGCTCAAGGCTTTCTGTATAGCCAAGCTCGGCGCCTCCGCTAATGCGCAGGCGTGTGCCTTGGCGGGTGAGGCTCATTCCGTTTTCCAGATCAATCACCGAGCCCCGCGGTGCAAGCGACTGTTCAGCAATTTGAATGCTGACGCTATAGCTATGAATGGCAGCTGCAGCTAGGTGGATTCGCAGCGGTTGCAGCAACTTCGCCGTGTGCTTGCCTGTGCACAGGACAACAGCATCGAAGAGGTGTTCGGTGTTGCCTGTCATCAGCTTCACTCCGTTGTCCTGTGACAGGATGCCGGTGACTACTTGCTGGTTGGCCCATTGCAGGCCGTGGGATTGCAGGGCTTGCAGCAAGACTTGTGAGAACAGGCGCCCATTGCCCGCCCAGGCGCTGGGTAGGTACAAGCCGCCAGCCATGTTGATATTGGTAGCCAGGCCGGGCTCTAGCTTGCGCGCCTCTGTCTCAGTACATTGCTGGTAATCGATATGGGCGGCAGACAGGCGTTTTGTCAGCTCATACAAGGCGGCGGCGTTGGGTTCCTTGCGAAAGGGGATAAGCAAGCCAGGGTTGAACTGGGCGTCGTTGTCCAGCATGCTTTGCAAGTGCTGCATGCGTTGCATGCTGAGCTGCTCTAGCGCTTGTAGGGCGGGCACTTGTTCTGTCTGGCTTTGTTTCTTGATATTGCTTTGGTACTTGCGCGCCCAGCGGCGTGATGCAGAGAGTACGCCACCCTGTACGTTCAGCTCTGCAAACGCGGGGCGTGTGAGGCCCAGGCGCAAGGTGTGTGTAAAGGCGGTGGCACCCCAGGGATTGACCACGCTGGGCCACATCAGGCCGGCAGGGGCGAAGCTGGCTTCTTCGCCTGCCGAGCGGTGTTGCTCAAAAATGCATACCTCGTTGCCGGCTTCCATCAGCTCGAATGCGGTTGCAATGCCCGCAATGCCTGCACCAATAATTGCAATTTTCATAAAGACGAGTAACCGACCAAGGCGGACCTTCAACAACGAGAGCCGTAGCAGCTGATATCGCAAAGGTTTGCAACATCAGTGCATCTTGGTGTCAGATTGTGCCTAGGTTTTTGGGGCTTAAAGTCAGCCTTTGGTTTGGTTACACATAGAAAATCTCAATCCATAGGCGAAGCAGGGGATGGGGGTGGCTGAGCGCTTGCGGGAGTGTGCTAGAATCCTAGGGTTTTGCCGAATGCTGCGCGTTGCAGTTGTTTGTGCAAAGCAAATCGCAAACCCGTCCGCCAAGGTGTTGCAGGTGCTGCTAAAGCAGTGCATGCAATTGTTGGATGGGATTTTAGACCTAACCTTCGGAGAAGAATATGTCCGTTACGATGCGTGAGATGCTGGAAGCCGGCGTCCATTTTGGCCACCAAACCCGTTTCTGGAACCCAAAAATGGGCCAGTACATTTTCGGTAGCCGCAACAAGATTCACATCATCAACCTGGAAAAGACGCTGCCTCTGTTCCAGGACGCACAGAAGTTCGTTAAGCAACTGGCCGCTAACCGTGGCACCATTCTGATGGTGGGCACCAAGCGTCAATCGCGCGAAATCCTGGCTGTTGAAGCACAGCGCGCTGGTGTTCCTTATGTTGACCAGCGTTGGTTGGGCGGCATGCTGACCAACTTCAAGACCGTGAAGACTTCTATCAAGCGT
>JAVXMM010000129.1:0-6851 GCA_036646255.1 Comamonas sp. | reverse complement strand
GTGCTGTTAGACCACGCATCCGGCAGCCGCCGCCTGATGGATGCAGCGCTGGCCCAACACGGCTGCACGCCCGATATATGCCCCGTGGTACAAGAAGTGGGCCACGTGACCACGGCTTTCCGCATGGTTGAATCGGGCATTGGCATCAGCATCATGCCGCGACTTGCCATACCACCCACAGGCTTGCCCGGCTTGCTGGTAGCACAGCTAGCACCCACGGTACAACGTGCCATCATGCTGGTGCGCCGCCGCCAGCGAAGCCTGCCAGCAGCTGCCCAAGCGGTGTGGGATCTGGTGGCGCAGCAACTACTACGCGCATAGCTGTAAAACACGGTATTCATCGCCTTGGGACTACACATAGCCAGCCCCAATGCGGTTACAAATACGGCTTGCGTCAAAAGCGGCCCGCGCACCGCTGACCGCCTATGACGATCAAAATACCGGAGAATTTCCCATGGCAAACCATGCAACCCGTATCACAACCCTGATTGGCGCCGCTGCTATTGCAGCCCTGTTGAGCGCTTGCGCCAGTACCGATCGCTCCACCCCCGTGGCCGAAGCCATCATCAAGCCCACCGAAGGAAACAACATCAGTGGCTATATCCGCTTCTACCAATCAGGCCAGGACAGCATGCGTGTTAGTGCCCAGGTCAAGGGCCTGCAGCCCAATAGCGTGCGCGGCTTCCACATCCATGAAAACGGCAATTGCTCTTCACCCGACGCCATGAGCGCTGGCGGCCACTACAACCCTAGCGGCCACCGACATGGCAAGGCCGGCCCTGAGTCGCACGTCGGCGACCTGCCTAGCCTGATGGCCGACGCCTCAGGTGTGGCCACCTTGGTCTATGAGACCAAGAATGTCTCCATTGGCACAGGCCTGCCCAGCGATGTAAAGGGCCGCGCCGTGGTCGTGCACAAAGATGCAGACGACTACACCACCCAGCCCACCGGCAATTCCGGTGCACGCATTGGCTGTGGTGTGATCCAGTAATAGGCTCCATAGGGATTACGCTTGCATTGAGCAATGCGTTGCGATCCACGCTTAAAAGCCTGCAGCGTATTGAGCGCCGCAGGCTTTTTGCTTTGCCCCAAAAACGCGGTCGCACTCAAGCACATTCGCTAAGCGCAAAGCGAGGCACAATTAAGGGTATGAGCGAACTCTCCCACTCCATTGCCGACCTGCGCAAAAGCTACGAGCGCGCAGAGCTGAACGAATCCGCATCTGCTGCTGCACCCATGGCGCAGTTTGACCGCTGGATGAACGAGGCCGTCGCCGCCCAGCTGTCCGAGCCTAATGCCATGACCGTAGCCACTGTGGGTGCCAACGCACGCCCTAGCACGCGCATTGTGCTCATCAAGGGCTATGACGAGCGCGGCATCGTCTGGTATACCAACTACAGCAGCCGCAAAGGCCGCGAGATTGGCGGCAACCCCTTCGCGGCGCTGCAGTTCCACTGGGTGGAGCTAGAGCGTGTGGTGCGTATCGAAGGCCGCGTTGAAAAGGTCAGTGACGAAGAAAGTGATGCCTATTTCAACAGCCGCCCGCTGGATTCACGTATAGGCGCTTGGGCCAGTCCGCAAAGCCAGGTGATCGAAAGCCGTACTGTGCTCGTCACCAACGCCGCCAAATACGGCGCGCAATTTATGCTCAAGCCTCCGCGCCCACCGCACTGGGGGGGCTTCCGCTTGGTGCCGGATACCTGGGAGTTTTGGCAAGGCCGAAAAAGCCGTCTACATGACCGCTTGCGCTACCGACTGGATGGCAGCGAATGGCTGCGTGAGCGCCTGGCTCCATGAGCGCGAAGGCCGTAACAGACATCCGCTGGCTGACGCCTGATGACGCAGCGGCGTTTCAGGCATTGCGCTTGCATGCGCTGCAAGAATCGCCCACCGCCTTTGGCTCCAGCTACGAGGAAGAAAAAGACCAACCCCTAACTGCCGTGCAGCAACGCTTGGTACTCCAGGCGGATCGCGGTGTTCTTGGTGCCTGGGCGGATGGCGCGTTAATCGGCACCTTGGGCGTACTCCGCCGAACTGCATTGAAGCAGCGTCACCATATGATGATTTGGGGCATTTACGTATCGCCCAGCCAGCGCGGCCAAGGCCTTGCCCAGCGCTTGCTGGCAGATGCTCTGGCCTTTGCCCGCCAATGCCAAGGCGTACAGCAAGTGCATTTAGGGGTGAACACCGGCAACGCCTCTGCATTGCGTATTTACCAAGCCGCTGGTTTTTCCATTTACGGTACCGAGCCCGGTGCGCTTTGCGTAGACGGTCAATTACATGACGAGCACTTCATGCTGCTGCGGTTGTAAACTTTTATAGATTAAATCAACCGCTAGCGCCTTACAGGCGGGCGCTAAGGCATCAAATTTAATAGCATTACTCCAGCTTTAACAACTGCGCCAAGCCCAGCAAAATCAGCGGAATCGTCACCAATGCCAAGCTGGTCGATACCGCAATGCTGGCGGTAACCTCCTCACGCCCTACCTCGTAGCGCTGGGTAAACAAAAACACATTGGCGCCCACAGGCAAGGCAGCGGCGGTAGCCAGCACCACTAGCGGCAGGCCGCGCAACCCCCATAACCAGCCAACAGCCATCAGGACAATCGGATGCAGCATTAGTTTGATCAGCGCAATACGGCTGGCTTGCTTGACGTAGCGGCCCACCGCGCTGTAGAACAAGGTAATGCCTACCAGCATCAGCGCAATCGGGCCCAAGGCCTGGCTCAGCATTAGCAGGCATTTGTCCACCACCTCGGGCAAGTGCAGGCCTGTTTGTGCGAATAACAAGCCCGCAATGATAGGCAACGGGATCGGGTGAATGATGCCGTTTTTAAGTGCCCGGCCCACGGTGATGGCCCTGGCGCGGTAGCTGCGCCGGCCACCCTGCTGCGCTTGCTGCTGGCGCATTACGGCCAGCTCAAAAACAATGGTGGCGGCGGTCATCAAGATCAATGCGTGTACCGAGACGATGGTAAACAAGGTGACCAGACCCGCCTCACCAAACACCATGCCAACCAAGGGCACCCCAATCATGATGTTGTTACTAAAACAATGCGCCAGAGCCCGCGCTGCGCCCAAGGTGCTAAAGCCTTGCCACCACAAAGTCACGACAAAAACCAAACCCGCTGCAGTGAAATAGATCGCAATCGTCTGAAGGTTCAGCTCTTGCACGCGCACCTGGCTCATCGTTCTGAACAGAAGCGCAGGAGTCAAAATCAAAAACACAATGTTGGACAAATCGCGCACCGATGTAGCCTTGACCCAGCCCAGCCGCCCCGCCAAATACCCCAACGCAATAAACAACACCACCGGAACCAGAGACACCATCACAGCCATCGCGCACATGCCCTTCTTGATTGCAGCGGCAATTATCCGGCGCTGATGACGCGCTTGCGGGCTAGCCTGGCGCTATATGAAAAAATCGGGCGCTAACAGCCGTTTTTATATGGCATTCCGTTTAGCCCACGCGCTATTGATTGATGAGCTACTAACGCCTGCCATCTTTGCTTTAAAGGCCGCTTACACGCCCCAGTAAATCGCAGATTGGCAGGCTTGAAGCTGCAGTCAGTACAAACACACTACAGGGCGAAACAACAACGCATCAAAGGTTGTGCCAGCCGAGCTAAGCAGCAAATAGACCATCGGTTTGTTCCAACGGCCGTTTTCTTGCAACTCGGCTGGCTTAGCCCCGCTGCATCGCATCCACCACCTGCTGCAGTGCTGCCGGGTCTTCCATAGTCGACAGATCGCCGGTCTCGCGCTTCTCCGCCACTGCTTGCAGTGCGCGGCGCAACAGTTTGCCACTGCGGGTTTTGGGCAGCAGTGACACGAAGTACACGCGGGCTGGGCGGGCCACGGCGCCTAGTTGTGCGTCTACATGGTTGCAGACTGATTTTTCTAGCGCGGCGCAGGCGGCGGCGTCACCCATTACGTCATTGTCACGCGCCACAGCAAAGGCCAGCGCAACCTGCCCTTTGAGCGTATCGGCAACGCCAACCACGGCCACCTCGGCAATGCTGGCATGGCCGGAGATGCTTTCCTCGATCTCACGCGTACCCAGGCGGTGACCGGCCACGTTAATTACATCATCGGTGCGGCCCAGGATGAAGTAGTAGCCATCCTTGTCGCGCACGCCCCAGTCAAAGGTGCTGTAGACCATGCGGTTGGGGATGCTCTTCCAGTAGGTGTTGACGAAGCGCTCATCGTCCCTCCACAAAGTCATCAGGCAACCGGGCGGCAGCGGGCCTTCGATGGCGATCACGCCTTTTTGCATGGGCTGGTTCAGATCAGCACCGGTGTCTCCGTCAATCAGCTTGATGTTGTAGCCATGTACGGCCTTGCCGGGGCTGCCAAAGCGCGATGGCTGTTGCTCCACGCCATTGCACAAAGTCATGATGGGCCAACCGGTTTCGGTCTGCCAGTAGTTGTCGATGATGGGGCGCTTGATGGCGTCGCTGATCCAGGTGGCCGTGGGCTCATCCAGCGGCTCACCCGCCAGCCACAGGGCTTGCAAGCTGCTCAGGTCGTACTTGGTCAGATACGCTGGGTCTTGCTTTTTGAGTACGCGGATGGCGGTGGGCGCCGAGAACATATGCGTAATCTTGTACTTCTCCACCAGGCTCCACCAAACACCGGGATCGGGCCGCACGGGCACGCCTTCATACATCACTGTGGCCATGCCTGCGATCAGCGGTGCGTAGATGATGTAGCTGTGGCCCACTACCCAGCCGATATCACTGGTACAGAAAAAAGTTTGCCCTGCCTTGGCTCCAAAGATGGCCGGCATGCTGGAAGCAAGCGCTACGGTATAACCGCCGGTGTCGCGCTGCACACCCTTGGGTTTGCCCGTGGTGCCACTGGTATAGAGCGTGTAACTCGGGTGGGTTGACTCTACCCACTCCACCGGCACCTGTGCACCCAGGTGTTTGGCTCGCATATCGCTCCATAGGTGGTCGCGACCGGCGGCCAAACTCATGGGAGACAGGCCTCTATCCACCATCAGCACCGCCTGCGGCTTGTGGCTGGCCAAGTTGATGGCTTCGTCCAGCAGCGGCTTGTAGGGCACCACGCGGCCGGCGCGCGATCCGGCATCAGCGCTGACAATGACGGTGGGCTGGGCATCGTCAATGCGCGTGGCCAGCGAGCCAGATGCAAAGCCTCCAAACACGACAGAGTGGATAGCGCCAATGCGCACACTGGCCAGCATGGCAATGGCTGCCTCGGCAATCATGGGCATGTAGATCTGAACGCGATCACCCTTCTTCACCCCTAAATCAAGCAAGGCAGCCGCCATGCACTGCACTTCTTGGTGCAGCTCGGCGTAGGTGTAGGTGCGTTCGGTGTTGGTCTCGGTGGATACGGCAATCAGCGCTGCCTGGTTGCCACGCGCGGCCACATGGCGGTCAATTGCGTTGTGGCACAGATTGGTCTCACCACCAACAAACCAGCGCGCAAACGGCGGGTTGTGGTAATCACAGATCTGCTTCGGCGGCACTTTCCAGTCAATTAACTGGGCCTGCTCAGCCCAGAAGGCATCACGGTCGTTGATGGATCGGTCATGGAACTCGGCAAAGCTGGTCATCTAGCGGGTCTCCTGATTATCAATAGGCGTTATCAGCCCATTATTCCCCCCTGGCTTGCATTGCGCTGACAAACCGGCGTCTTGGTTGCGCTGGAAACTTTATATTCTTCGCAAGCTTACTCGGTATGTTGCAGCTGCCACTAACGCAGCCTCCGCGCCCAGAAGCTGGCGCACAATACACAGCAGTCGGCGTGCAGCCGGGTGGATTATCGGATCGGGGTTTATATGCTCAACGGCTTGTGGCTGGCATTTTTTGTGATTGCAGCAGTGGCTGCGCTGGCCCAGTGGCTGGTCGGCGGGAACAGCCAGATCTTCGCCGAGATGGTGCAGGCTCTGTTTGGTATGGCCAAGCTCTCGGTCGAGGTGATGGTGCTGCTGTTTGGCACCTTGACCTTGTGGCTGGGTTTTTTGAAGATTGCAGAAAAGGCCGGCCTCGTCGATATGCTGGCCCGCTGGCTCGCGCCTCTGTTTGCACGCCTGATGCCCGAGGTGCCACGCGGCCACCCCGCACTGGGCCTGATGACGCTGAACTTTGCGGCCAACGCGCTGGGGTTGGACAACGCGGCTACGCCCATAGGCCTCAAAGCCATGCGCGCGCTGCAAGACATCAACCCATCGCCCACATCGGCCAGCAATGCGCAGATTTTGTTTTTGGTACTGAACGCCTCGTCGCTGACCTTGCTGCCGGTGACGATCTTCATGTACCGCATGCAGCAAGGTGCACCAGACCCCACCTTGGTGTTCTTGCCGATCTTGTTGGCAACCTCTGCGTCGACCTTGGTCGGGCTCATCACCGTCGCCATCGTGCAGCGCCTGCCGCTATGGCACCCGGTAGTACTGGCGTATTTGTTACCCGTGGCTCTAGTGCTTGCGGGCTTTATGGCATTTTTGGCTACGCTCACTTCGAGTGCCATGGCCCAGGTCTCCTCGCTGATGGGCAACCTGACTTTGTTTGGCCTGATTGTGCTGTTTGTCGTGGTCGGAGCCTTACGCAAGGTGGCGGTGTACGAGAGCTTTATTGAAGGCGCAAAAGAAGGCTTTGACGTGGCCAAGGGCCTGCTGCCCTATCTGGTAGCAATGCTCTGCGCCGTGGGCATCTTCCGTGCATCGGGTGCGCTGGATTACGTGCTCGAAGGCATCCGCTGGTGTGTGAACCTGACAGGCATGGACACGCGCTTTGTCGATGCGCTACCGACAGCGCTGGTCAAGCCCTTCTCCGGCAGCGCTGCGCGCGCCATGCTGATCGAGACCATGCAAAGCCAGGGCG
>JAVXMM010000128.1:2039-7534 GCA_036646255.1 Comamonas sp. | reverse complement strand
GTGCAGGCGCTGGTGTGGATGCGGCCTTGGGTCTCGGTCGCGGGCACGCGCTGCACGCGGTGGCCGCCCGACTCAAAGCGCAGCATGCCGTAGGTGTTGTCACCCTCAATGCGCAGCACCACTTCCTTGTAGCCGCCCAGCTCGGCCTCGTTGGAGCTCATGATCTCGACCTTCCAGCCCTGGCGTTCGGCGTAGCGGGTGTACATACGGGTGATGTCGCCGGCAAACAGGGCTGATTCGTCACCACCGGCCCCGGCGCGCACTTCCACAAAGGCGGGGCGAGCGTCGTCCGGGTCTTTGGGCAGCAGCATGCGCTGCAACTGGGCGGCCAGTTGCTCTAGCTCGGCTTCGCCATTGCTGATCTCGTCCTGCGCCATCTCTGCCATGTCGGGGTCGGCCAGCATTTCACGTGCGCCTTCCACGTCGGATTCGACCTGCTGAAAACGCGCATAGCGCTCGGCTACTGCGGCTACGTCGGTGTGCTCGCGCGACAGTTTCAGGAACTGGGGCATGTCGGCCATGATGTCCTCGCGCGAGAGCAAAAAGTCCAGCTCTCTCAGGCGTTCGGCATAGCGTTCCAGCTGTTGGCGGAGGAAGTCTTTCATGGAATTACTTAGATAAAAATAGCCAGAGGCACCCGCCAGACGGGCGGTGCACTGTCAAAAATAGGAGCGAGAAGAAGGCGGAATAGCTGCGGAGAAGGCAGCGTCGCTACAAGCTGGAGTCGGATCCGTTGCCGCTATTGTGTTTGCCGCCGCGTTGCTTGCGCAGGAACAGGCGCGATACCATATCGGCCGTGTGGGCGCGCGCGTCGGCGTCGCCTGCGTGCAGCTCGGCCATAGTGCCGTGCAACATTTTTTGCGTCAGGCCGCGCGATAACGCCTCGAGCACGGCTTCCAAGTCATCACCTTTGGCAAGACGCTTTTTGGCGCGCTCGATCTCGGCGGCGCGCCACACATCAGCCTGGGCGTGGATTTGCTGGATCAGCGGCACGGCGCCGCCTTCGGGTGCGCGCTGGTCCATCCAGTGCATAAAGCGCTGCACGCCAGCATCAATAATGGTTTCGGCCTGCACTACCGCGGCCTGGCGCTGCTCTTGGCCTGCTTTGACCACGTGGGCTAGATCGTCCACGGTGTACAAGTAAACGTCGCCCAGGTTTTTGACTTCAGCCTCAATATCGCGCGGTACGGCCAAATCCACCATAAAGATGGGGCGGCGTTTACGTTTTTTAAGTGCTGACTCCACCGCGCCCAGGCCAATGATGGGCAGGCTGGAGGCGGTGCAGCTGATGATGGCGTCGTATTCGTGCAGGTGTTCGGGTAAATCGGCCAGGCGCATGGTACTGGCGCCAAACTGGCTTGCCAGCTTTTCGCCGCGCTCCAAAGTGCGGTTGGCGATGGTGATGTGGGCAGGTTGCTTGGCGGCAAAGTGTGTGGTGCACAGCTCAATCATCTCGCCAGCGCCAACAAACAGCACGCGGATCTTGCCCAGGTCCTCAAACAACTGGCCAGCCAGGCGCACAGCGGCAGCGGCCATGCTGATGCTGTGCGAGCCGATCTCGGTCGCGCTGCGCACCTCTTTGGCGACGGAGAAGCTGCGCTGGAACAGCTGATTCAGCGTAGTGCCTAGCGAGCCAGCCTCTTCGGCGGCGCGCACGGCATTTTTCATCTGGCCCAGGATTTGCGCCTCACCCAACACCATGGAGTCGAGCCCGCTGGCGACACGGAAGGCATGGCGTGCGGCCAAACCATCTTGCAAGGTGTAGGTGTAGCTGCGTAGCGCGTCGGTCGATACATCGCCGCTTTGGGCCAGCCAGCGCAGCGTGTGGTCCAGCGCTGGCGCACTTGCGGCACAATAAATCTCGGTGCGGTTGCAGGTGGAGAGGATGGCCGTCTCCACACCGGCGTGGCTATCCACACCTGACAAACTGCTGCGCAAACTATGCAAAGTTGGCGCAATTTTGTCGAGTGCAAAAGCAAACCGGCCACGAATGTCGACCGGTGCGGTGTTGTGATTGATGCCAAGGGCCCAAACTGCCATACCGTCGATTATAAAATCAAGGTGAAAACAACGCTTGTCGCGCCAGTACTCACTTGACTTATATCAATCATTAATGCCCGCTCACCTTAGCCTGTGGTTTTTGCTGAACTTCTGCGCACCCGCAGCCTTTTTGAGCGTGCTGCTAGTGTTGTCCCGGTGGGTGTTCGCCCGCAAGGCACCGGCTTTGCTGCCGTGGTATGGGCAGCTGGCGCTGCATTTTTTGCTGGGCTGCGCGGCACTTTTCATGGCCTTGGTGTGGCAGGGGCGCGACGGTAGCCTGGCCGGTTATACGCTCTTGGTGCTGGCGCTGGCAAGTAGTCAATGGTTGGTGCTCGGCGGCTGGCGGCGATAAGCTAGCGGGGTTGAGGGCGAGCCCACATAATCGCGGCATGCAAATTACGTATCAGCAAGCCAGCCATCGCCAGCGATGGCTTTTTTATATTGCACTTGTGGTGGTGTTGGTGGTTGGCGGTTTGCTGGTGGCTGGCTCGCAAGCGTTGCTGTTTGTTGATACCAATGACTTTCAGCGGGTGGTGGGCCACCTAAACCTGACGCCGCTGGGGGATGGTCTGCGCTGGGCACTGTCGAGTCAGCCGTCTCGCACACCAGGCAACCCAGAGATTGCGTCCCACATCTTCACATTCGCAGGCTGGGTACAGCGTTATTTACCAGGTAGTGTGTTTGACTTGGCTCGCACCGCCTTGGTGGCCAAGTGCTTGCTGGTGGTATGCGCTTGCGTACTGGCGTGGCAGTGCACACAGGCCTTGCAGCGAGGGGCCTGGTGGTTTTGCTGTTTTGCGCTGGCGTGGTTGGCGGTATTTTTTATGGCGCACAACATTGGCATGGCGCAGTCGTTCTATGCCGAATATGCGTTTTTGATCGCTTTCCCCCTGTTGTTGATTGGTATGTTGGCGCGCAATCGCGGCGCCCGCTTAGTGTGCTTGGGGCTTGGTGTTTTTGTCTGCGGTTTGGCCAAAGTACAGTACTTTTATGTGCCCCTCTTGGCTCTGGTGTGTGTGTGGGTTGCTAGTTGGTGGCAGCGTGTGGCAACTGACAAGGCGCTGCTCAAGTTGCTGCTGGCCATTCAGGTGTTGTGCCTGGTTCCCATGCTGATTGGTAAAAATGCGGCGCTGAATGGTCACCATGGCTTGTACCTGGGCTCCTATATGGTGCTCACGCCTGCGCAGTTGGATAAGCTGGGTGTTCCTGCTGCAGAGCGCGCCTGTATTGGGGTGGATGCGTGGGGCAATGCTTTTGCAGGCGAGGGGGGGACTGAGGTGAAGCGGAATGCCCCTACCTGCTTTCCAGAGACGCCGCGGCTAAGCAAGCGCGATGTATTGCGCCCCTACATGCACTATCCGCAGGCGTTAATGGGCTTGGCGCAGTACGCGTTACCCAGCCACTTTACCGTGCACTATTTCCACGTTTTCCCGGGTAATTTCTACCTTAAACGCGTGGAAGGCGGCGCGCAGGCAGTGACCGACCTATTGCTGGGTATGACGGATGCGCGTGAGAGTTACATCACGCCGATGACGCCATTCTTTTTGCTGGCGGCGCTGGCTTTTTTTGCGATTAGCCGCAGCCGTAAAGCCCAGGCGCTGCGCAGCATGGCGGCGGCGGGCTTGCTGCTAGGCCTTTTCGTGGCTTCGCAAATTGTGGTGGCGATGTTGGGTGAGGGGGTGCGCGATCTGAGCAAGCACCTGTGGGCAGCGCAGCTTGCACTGGATATGCTGGTGTTGCTGATCGCGCTACAGGCCCTGGGCTGGCTGTGCAATTGGCGCCAAGCGCCAACTGGCCACAGCCAAGCAGAGTTGTCTTAGGCCACGGGGCTGAATAAATCCACGCGGTCGGTAATGATTGCGTCCGTGCCCAAGTCCAGTAGGCGCTTTGCTTCCCATTCGTCGTTCACGGTGTAGCTGCTGCAGCGCAGGCCTGCGGTGTGTACTTTTGCAACCAGGGCCGCAGTCCACAGCGCGTGGTTCAGCACCAGTACCTGGCAGCCTAGCTCTACAGCCAGGGCGAGGTCCGTATCACCCGTGCCATCGGCAAACTTGTCCACCAGCAGGCCGCGTGGGATGTGCGGAGCGATCTCTTTAGCGCCTCGCAGCGAGTCGGGTTTGAAGGAGGTGAACAGCGGCGCTACCACGTCTTGTGGCCAGATGCGGTTCATCAGCGCACCGCAGGCGCGCCCGGTTTCCAGATCTTGGCCGGGTGTGGGTTTGATCTCCACATTCAGGTGCAGCTGGTTGGCTAAACACCAACGGGCCAGGGCCTCTAGCGTGGGCAGGTTCTCGCCGGCGTAGGCACGCGAATGCCAGCTGCCTGCATCCAGCTGGGCCAGCTCGCCCATGCTGCGCTCGCTGCCAACGCCTTGGGCGTTGGTGGTGCGTTTCAGGTCGGCGTCGTGCATCAAGAACAGCACGCCATCGCTGCTCAGTTTGGTGTCGCATTCAAACATGCGATAGCCGTGTGCAGCACCCAGGCGGAAGGCGCTCATGGTGTTCTCAGGCGCCAGTTTGCCAGCGCCGCGGTGGGCGACCCAGCGGGGGTAGGGCCAGTTGGTAGACAGTTGCATATCAGTCTCGGTAGCTATAAATTGAATAGCTGCTAGCGCCCGGTAGGCGGGCGCTAGTGGCTATTTTTACTATAAGCCTGTGTTAAAAACGGCGTTGCTAATGCGTAAAAAAGCGCCGCAAGGTATGAGCTTGGGCGCTTGGTGTGGCTTAAACCGTATTAAATGCGTTTGCCAGTTTCTGCATGGAAAGCGTGCAGGCGCTCCATACGTGGCTGGATGCGCGCCGTCTCGCCGGGCTTGGGGTATGCCTTGCCTTCTTCCACGCGCAAGGTCACGTCTTCGCCGCCGACCTTGCCGTACACCAGGCGCTCGGCGCCCAGCAACTCAACCGTGTCAACCTTGAACTCCCAGCCGCCTGCATCGACGAGGTCGATGTGCTCGGGGCGGATGCCCATGATCTGACCGGCCTTGCTGCCGGGGGCATTCTTCAGCAGATTCATCGGGGGCGATCCGAT
Organism: Comamonas sp.; assembly: GCA_036646255.1. Taxonomy (GTDB): domain Bacteria; phylum Pseudomonadota; class Gammaproteobacteria; order Burkholderiales; family Burkholderiaceae_C; genus Comamonas. Next base: position 2,464 of record JAVXMM010000128.1, on the reverse strand, counting down.
GAAGCCGGCCACAAAGGTGGATGAGGGCGTGTGGTAGACCTCTTCGGGCGTACCAAACTGCTCCACATTGCCGCCATTCATCACAATCATGCGTTGGGCCAGGGTCATGGCTTCGACTTGATCGTGCGTTACGAACAAGCTGGTGATGCCCAGCTCGGCGTGCAGCTTTTGGATTTCGATACGGGTCTGGCCGCGCAGCTTGGCGTCCAGGTTCGAAAGCGGTTCGTCAAACAGGAAGACCTGGGGCTGGCGCACGATAGCGCGGCCCATGGCAACGCGCTGGCGCTGGCCGCCGGAGAGTTGGCGCGGCTTGCGATCGAGCAGGTGGCTCAGCTCCAGAATCTTGGCGGCCTTGTCTACGCGACGCTTGATCTCATCCGCAGGCACTTTGGCGAGCTTCAGGCCATAGGCCATATTCTCGTAGT
>JAVXMM010000128.1:0-2029 GCA_036646255.1 Comamonas sp. | reverse complement strand
CATGTGCGGGTACAGCGCGTAGTTCTGGAACACCATGGCGATGTTGCGCTTGGCGGGCTCCAGATCGTTGACGATCTTGTCGCCAATTTGCAGCTCGCCGCCGGTGATTTCTTCCAGGCCGGCAATCATGCGCAGCAAGGTGGATTTGCCACAGCCCGATGGGCCGACCAGCACGACGAATTCGCCGTCCTTGATCTCGGCGTTGACGCCGTGGATGACGGGCACGGCAGTCTTGCCGCTGCCGTAACGCTTGACGATGTTTTTGAGGGAGATAGAAGCCATAACAGTCGTATTCGATTCAATGGGTCAAAGATGGTGGATGTGGCAGTGGATTACTTCTCGGTATCCACCAGGCCTTTGACAAACCACTTTTGCATCAGCATCACCACCAGGGTTGGCGGGAGCATGGCGAGGATGGCGGTGGCCATCACAATGTTCCAGTCCACAGCGGCTTCGCCACCGGCCAGCATGCGCTTGATACCGATCACCACGGGGTACATATCTTCAGAGGTGGTCATGAGCAGGGGCCACAGGTACTGGTTCCAGCCGTAGATGAACTGGATCACAAACAACGCAGCGATCGAGGTCTTGGACAAGGGCACCAAAATGTCCTTGAAAAAGCGCATGGCGCCTGCGCCGTCAATACGGGCGGCTTCCACCAGCTCGTCCGGAACCGTCAAAAAGAACTGGCGGAACAAGAAGGTGGCTGTGGCGGATGCGATCAGCGGCAAGGTCAAACCGGCGTAGCTGTTGAGCATGCCAAGTTCTGCCACCACTTTGTAGGTGGGCAGAATGCGCACTTCGACAGGCAGCATCAAGGTCAAGAAGATGGCCCAGAAGCAAATCATCTTGAACGGGAAGCGGAAGTACACGATGGCAAAGGCCGATAGCAGCGAGATGGCGATCTTGCCCACGGTGATGATCATCGCCGTCCAGAAGCTCACCCACATCATGTGCATGACATTGGTGTTGGAGCCTAGTTTGCCCGAGCCGAACATGGCGGCTTTGTAGTTCTCCCACAGGTGGGCGCCGGGCAGCAGTGGCATGGGTGACTGCACGATGGCATCAGCCGTGTGGGTTGATGCGATAAATGCCAAATACAGAGGGAAGGCGACGATGGCCACGCCGATCACCAAGATGGCGTGCGATAAGAAATTGAGCCAGGGGTTGCGGTCAACCATGATCAGTACTGCACTTTCTTTTCAACATAGCGGAACTGAACCACGGTCAGCACAATCACGATCAGCATCAAGATCACGGACTGCGCTGCAGAGCCGCCCAGATCCAGTGCCTTAAAGCCATCTTGGTACACCTTGTAGACCAGGATCGAGGTCGACTGGCCCGGGCCGCCTTGGGTGGCTGCGTCGATGATGCCAAAGGTATCAAAGAAGGCGTAGACGATGTTGATCACCAGCAGGAAGAAGGTGGTTGGCGACAGCAGTGGCAACTGGATGTTCCAGAACCGGCGCCATGGGCCTGCGCCGTCAATCGATGCCGCTTCAATCAGTGCCTTGGGGATGGACTGCAGGCCTGCGAGGAAGAACAGGAAGTTGTAGGAGATCTGCTTCCACACCGATGCCATGACGATCAAGGCCATGGCCTGGTTGTCATTCATCATGTGGTTCCAGTTGTAGCCTAGTTTGCCCAGGTAATAGGTGACCACGCCGATGGAAGGCGAGAACAAAAACACCCACAGCACGCCAGCAATTACGGGAGCCACAGCGTAGGGCACGATGAGCAAAGTCTTGTAGACCATGGCAAAGCGCACAATGCGGTCGGCAAAAATAGCCAGTACCAGCGAAACCGCGATGCCGACACCAGCGACGAGCACTGAGAACAGGGCTGTGCGCTTGAAGGAATTGAGGTAGGACGGGTCGTCGAACAGGTTGCGGAAGTTCTCCAGCCCCACCCATTCGGTGCTCATGCCAAAAGCGTCTTCCATTTGGAAGGACTGCAGCACAGCCTGGCCTGCAGGCCAGAAAAAGAAAATGCCAATGATCAGCAGCTGGGGAGCGATGAGCGCCCAGGG
>JAVXMM010000127.1:0-7561 GCA_036646255.1 Comamonas sp. | reverse complement strand
CCCGCGTCAAGGAAATCCACGCCCGCATCCCCAACACCCACCTGGTGATGCACGGCTCGTCTTCCGTACCTCAAGAGTTGCTTGCCATCATCAATCAGTACGGCGGCAAGATGAAGGAAACCTACGGCGTGCCTGTGTCCGAAATTCAGGAAGCCATCAAGCATGGCGTGCGCAAGATCAATATCGACACCGATATCCGTCTGGCCATGACCGGTGCTGTGCGCAAGTTCCTGGCCGAGAACCCTGACAAGTTCGATGCCCGCGAATGGCTCAAGCCTGCCCGCGAAGCCGCCAAGCTGGTGTGCAAGGCGCGTTACATCGAGTTTGGTTGCGAAGGCCAGGGCGGCAAGATCAAGGGCTATAGCCTGGAGCAAATGGCCAAGAAGTACAGCGCTGGCGAACTGGCGCAGCTGGTCAAGTAAGACTATTATTTTGATAGCTGTTGGCGGCCACCAGTAAGGCGCTAGCAGCTTAAAGATCATAAAACCTGCATGCTATGGCTTGCAGGTTTTTTTATGTCCGCTCCACACTGTGCTTTTGCCTGCGCTTTTGACCTGCGTACCTAGCAGGGCAGGCTATGTTTTGCACAATGGTCGCTTGTAAAAAAAGGAGATGCCCATGTTGCCCGCCCACGCTTTTGATGTTGACCTGATTGTGATTGGAGGCGGCTCCGGCGGCGTGCGGGCTGCACGCATGGCCGCTACGCGCGGCGCCAAAGTAGCGGTGGTGGAGTCTGGCGCCATGGGTGGCACCTGCGTCAACGTGGGCTGCATTCCCAAAAAGCTATACAACTATGCGGCGGGCTATGCCGATGCGTTTACCGAGGCGCGAGGCTACGGCTGGCAAGTTCCGCAGATCAAACTGGATTGGGCCGCGCTGAAGCGGGCGCGCGCCACCGAGATTACGCGCCTGAACGGCATCTACGAAGGCCTGATGCAGAGCGCCAAAGTTACCCGTATTGACGGACACGGCAGCCTGGCCGATGCACACACTGTCGTGGTCAAACAAGGCGGTGTGGAGGTACAGCGCCTGACGGCTGCGCACATTCTGATCGCCACAGGCGGCCAGCCCGTGCTGCCCGATGTAGAGGGCAAGGAGCACGCCATCGTGTCCGACGCGGTGTTTGATCTGCCTGTTTTACCTAAGCGCATGGTGGTAGTTGGAGGCGGCTATATCGGCTGCGAGATGGCGAGCATCTTCCACGGCTTGGGTGTAGAGGTGAGTTTGCTGTACCGGGGCGAGCAGATTTTGCGCGGCTTTGATGACGAGGTGCGCTTGTTTGTCACCGAGGAGATGCGCAAGGCCGGTGTAGATGTGCGCCTGCATACCGACGTAACCCGCATCACACAAGACGCCGCAACCGGTGAACGCGTGCTGAGCCTGAGCGACGGCAGCACGCTGCGCGCTGATCAGGTGTTATATGCCACCGGCCGCGCGCCCAAGGTAGCGGGTTTGGGGCTGGAACAATTAGGTATAGCGCAAACCAAGAGCGGCGCGATTGTGGTGGACGAGCACTTCACCACCAATGTGCCCAGCGTGCATGCTTTGGGGGACGTGGTAGGCCGCATGGAGCTGACGCCGGTAGCGCTGGCCGAGGCCATGGCCTGGGTCGACCATATCGTTGGCACGGTAGATGGCAAGGCGCCGCGCCGCATGGATTACGACAACATCCCCACTGCCGTATTCACCCACCCGCAAATCGGCACGATTGGCCTCAGCGAGCAAACCGCCCGCGAGCGCTATGGCTCCATCCGTGTCTACCGCAGCGATTTCAAGCCGCTGCGTCACACCTTGTCGGGCCGCAGCGAGCGCAGCTTGGTGAAACTGGTGGTAGATGACGCCAGTGACCGCGTGGTAGGCCTGTATGTGGTGGGCGCCGACGCAGGCGAGATCACACAGGGCTTTGCCGTGGCCATGAAGATGGGGGCCACCAAGGCAGTGTTTGACCAGACCATCGGCATCCACCCCACCATGGCTGAAGAGTTTGTGACAATGCGCGAGGTATCGCGCAACTGACGGTGCGTGGCCCCAGTTGTTGCGTTGCAACAGCCGGGTTGACGGCTATGGATGCAAATCTTTGCATGCGGGATGATTCTTCAAACGTATTGACGATCTGAGGAGAATCCCCATGCCGGATTTGGTTTACCCGCGCGAGAAAATACTGGGACTGATCACACTGATTTTGGGCCTGGTTGCCTGGCTGCTGATGGTGGTGCTGACCTTGGGCGGAGCACTGGTTTATCTGCTGCTTGGCTTTATCTTCTACCTGTTCGCCCATTCCGGCTTGATCGCCTGGCTGCGCGGCACGGGCGTGCGCCTGTCTGAGGAGCAGTTCCCCGATCTGTACCTGCAATACCTGCAGTGCTGCAAAAAACTGAACATGGTGGATCCACCCGAAGCCTATATCTTGCAAGGCAATGGCATCATGAACGCGTTTGCGACCCGTTTTTTGGGCCGCAATTTTGTCATCGTGCTGACCGATACCATCGACGCCATGCGCGAGCAGCCCGACGGCATCAACTTCTACTTCGGCCATGAGCTGGGCCATATCAAACAAGGGCATTTGACGGGCCACTTCTGGCGCATGCCGGTGCTGTGGCTCCCGCTGATCGGCGCGGCTTACTCGCGCGCGCAAGAGTACACCTGCGACATGCACGGCAGCGCTTGCTGCGACAACGCAGAATCTGCCGCCCGCGCACTGGCAGTGCTAGCGGCCGGGGCCGAGAAATGGAAAAGCATCAACTTGCGGCAGTATGCTCGCCAGACCATGTCCAATCGCGGTTTCTTGCCCGATCTACATGAACTGCTGAGCGGCTACCCCTGGATGACTAAGCGCGTAGCTCGCACGCTCAGCCCCAGCATCCAGATGCCGAGGCGCAACTGGTTCAGTTATTTGTTTGCGTTGTTCGTGCCCTACGGTGGGCGTGCGGGCGGCGGATTTTTGGGGCTGATCATCGTGGTCGCCATCATTGGAGTGCTGGCGGCAATTGCGTTGCCTGCCTACCAAAGCTACAAATCTGGTGGAGCTGGCAGCGCTGGTATTGGTGAGATGCTGATGCCGGGCATGCAAGAGAAAAAAGGCCGCGATGCCATGCAAAAGAGTTGGGCAGACGCTGAGGGTGTGCGGCAAGCGCTGACGCTGTACTACAAGAGCAAGCAAGAGATCCCCGACAATTTGCGCTTGGCTGGCGTGACCCAGGCGCAGGCAAGCGCGCTGACGTATGACAACGATGACATGAGCCTTACAGCGCGCACTGCGTACGGCACCATGATCATGTTTCCGGAAGCGGCAGAGAATGATGGCGTGGAGTGGCGCTGTGTCGCTGACGGCAAGGCCGAGCGCTATCTGCCAGAGATCTGTCGTGTAGATTGACGGAATGCTTGGCGTGCATTTTGATACATTTGCCGCCAAAGTCTCCTGATTCCCTGTGGCGCTACCGGGCAGAATCCAAGGTGCCCTTGCTATGATGCGGGGCTGGCTGCGCGCTATTGCAGCCACTTTCAGGATTGCTTGTATGCCTTTTTCCGCCGTTCGTTCTTTGTCTTGGGTTTGTTGCGCTGCCGCGGTGGCTGCGCTCACGGCTTGCGCCCCCATGTCGCCCAATGCGGAGCAGGTGGGCCGGACCATGGTGTCCATGGACAGCAACCCCGATTTGCAGTGGAAGTATTGGGGAACGGACAGTGAAATCCTGAATGTGTTGCCCGCTGATATGGCCAAGGACAAGCCGCTGCAAGCCAAGCTATGGCAAATGCGCACTACGCTGGGCGAGCTGGTGGGAGTGATGTCGGTGCAATCTAATGTGGACCAGCTGGACAACCGCAACACCGTGTGGACGGAGGACTGTCCCAAGCAAAAAGGCGTGTTGGTAGAGCGTACCCAAGGCCTCAATGTGGGCCGAATGGATTGCCTGCGTATCAAGCGCACTGCCAATAGCGTCGATTGGTTGGCCGAGAACGATCCGGATATGTCTGCCCGCTTGAGCGCGGCCGGCGTTTATTTTGCGCGCCCGGTGTCCTATGTGTCCTATCAATTCACCACCAGCAATGGCGGCTATGTAGAGGTTCAAGTGCTGGCCGACCACCGCCTGGTGCGCCCGCAAACACGCAGCAGCGTTGATTTTTTATCCGCTGGTCGCCCTTTGGTGCAATGGTCGCAAGACATGTCGTTGGCTGTGCGGCAAAGCACGGCGTACTGGAACGGTGTGCTGAACGTGCCGCCGTTCCCCTTCAGCATTGACACCAAGCCTTACTACGAAACCAAGACCGTGGATTCTGACGTACTGGTCAGCAAGGATACGTTGAAAAAAGATGTGCCCGCGACAACCGCTGCGCCAGCTCCGGCACCAGTGCCAGCGCAGACGGCGCCGGCTCCTGTAGCGGCCCCAGCCACACCTGCGGCGGCTTCGACACCTGCCAAGCCCTGACAGGGCTGCGCTTCGCACACAAAAATGCCATGGCCGACCCCATGGCATTTTTTTCGACCGCTTCAGGGTATATCCAGACGCCTGCGCACGCCAAACTCCGCACAATAGGGGAGATTTAATAACGTGCGGACAGCAGCGCTGTGGGTATCTATATCACCAGCCGCCGTACCGCCCCCAGGAGACTTGCGCATGACAGATCGCCCTTGGCTGGCGGCCTACCCGGCCGATATGCCGCAGGATATTGACCGCGCCCGCGTTCCCACGTTGGTGCAGTTGCTGAACCAGGCTTTTATCCAGTATGCCGATCGGACGGCGCTGCATTTTATGGGCACTACGTTCAGCTATCGCCAGCTGGACCAGTTCAGCGTGATGCTGGCGGCCTATTTGCAAACTCTGCCCTTGGTCAAAGGCGACCGTGTTGCGCTGATGATGCCCAATGTTCCGCAGTACGCGGTGGCAGTGGCAGCGGTGCTGCGTGCAGGTCTGGCGGTGGTCAACGTCAACCCGCTCTATACCGCGTCCGAGCTGGATCACCAGCTCAAAGACAGCGGCGCCAAAGTTATGATTGTGCTGGAGAACTTTGGTGCTACCGTGCAAAACTGCCCTGCCCACCGCCAGTTGGAGCAGATCATTGTCTGCAGCATGGGTGATTCGCTGGGTTTTCTCAAAGGGCACCTCGTCAATTGGGTGGTGCGCCACAGCAAAAAGCTGGTGCCCGCCTTCACACTGGACAAATCCATACGCTTTAACGATGCGCTGCATGAGGGCGAGCGTCACCAGTTCTCACCGGTCGACATCGGGCTTGATGATGTGGCGGCCCTGCAGTACACCGGCGGCACCACTGGCGTGGCAAAAGGCGCGGTGCTGCTGCACCGCAATTTGGGCGCTAACGTGATGCAGGTGCAGGCCTGGTATGGGCCTGCGCTCAAAACCATTCCTGCAGGTGAGCAGCCACTGTGTGTATGCGCGTTGCCGCTCTACCATATCTTTGCGTTTACGGTGTGTTTTCTGCTGTCCCTGCGCCTGGGTCACCAGGTGCTGCTGATACCCAATCCGCGCGATATGAAGGCCGTGCTGGCCGAGCTGGGAAAGCACGAATTCCACACCCTGCCCGCCGTCAACACCTTGTTTAATGGCTTGATGAACCATGCCGATTTTGACAAGGTGAACTGGAAACACCTGCGCGTGGTGGTGGGCGGTGGCGCTGCCGTGCAGCATGTTGTGGCAGAGCGCTGGCTGCAGCGTACAGGCCAGCCGATTGTGGAGGGTTATGGTCTGTCTGAAACCAGCCCGGTTGCCAGCTGCAATATTGTGGGCACGGGCAAAGAATCATCTGGCTCCATCGGCTACCCTATGCCCGGCACCGACATGGCCATTTTGGACGACGAAGGCCGTGCTGTGGCCCAAGGCGAGCGTGGTGAGGTATGCATACGTGGCCCGCAGGTGATGGCAGGCTACTGGCAACGCCCTGACGAAACCGCCAAGGCGATCACTGAAGATGGCTACTTCCGCAGCGGTGATATCGGCATCATGGAGGCGGACGGCATGTTCCGTATCGTCGATCGCAAAAAAGACATGGTGCTGGTCAGCGGCTTTAACGTATATCCGAACGAGGTAGAGGATGTTGCTGCTGCTTGCCCCGGCGTGGCAGAGTGCGCTGTAGTGGGCGTGCCAGATGAAAAAACCGGAGAGGCCATCAAGCTGGTGGTGGTGCGCAACGACCCGAACCTGACCGAAGAAAAACTGCGTACTTTCTGCGCTGAGCGTTTAACAGGTTACAAGCGGCCAAAATATATTGAGTTCCGCGACGGATTGCCAAAAACGCCTGTGGGCAAAATTTTGCGACGCGAGTTGCGCGACGAGACGAAGGCCTAGACCAAAGCCTCTAGCCAAGCAAAAGCGAAGATTGCAGCGACAATCTTCGCTTTTGCTTTATTGACACCTGACTCCATTTCTCAATCACTCGTAACGTAAAGCTGAGCTGCAGACATTGCAGGTGCCAGGCAAGGCGAGCGAGAGTGACAGAGTGATGGATGATTGAGAAATGGAATGACGTGACCCTCGCCATCTTGAGCGCTTTGCCTGAAGAGCAAGCCGGTATTGCTGCCTTGCTTCAATCGCCCACCACCACTGACCACGCCTCGCGCCGCTACACCCGCGGCTTGTTGCATGGCGTACCTGTGGTGCTTGCGCTGTCGGGCATTGGCAAGGTAGCGGCGGCCAGCACTACGACCACCTTGATTGAGCGTTTTGGCGCCACGCGTATCGTGTTTACCGGCGTGGCCGGTGGCGTGGGTGAAAGTGTGCAGGTGGGTGATGTGGTGGTGGGCCAGCAGTATGCGCAGCACGATATGGATGCATCGCCCATCCTGCCGCGTTACCAGTTGCCCGGCTATGGCCGTGCGCTGTTAGATGGTGATGCGGCTTTGTCGCAGGCGCTGGCTCAATCAGTGGCGCATTGTTTGGCCAGTGGCGATGCTGCCATATGGACCGCCGAGCTGGGCTTGGCCGCACCACGTCTGCACCAAGGTTTGATTGCCAGCGGCGACCGCTTTGTCTGTAGTGCAGCCGAGGTTGCCGCCTTGCGCAGCGGCATGCAGGCGGCAGGCATGGAGCCGTTGGCGGTGGAGATGGAAGGTGCTGCAGTTGCCCAGGTATGCGCCGACCACGGCCTGCCGTTTGCTGCCATGCGCAGCATTTCAGACCGGGCCGATGACAACGCCCATGTGGATTTCCCGCTGTTTGTGCAGCGTATTGCCCGCAACTACGCCTGTGCGGTGATTCCGCATTTGTGCGAGATGCTATAAAAAATGAAGCCGCTAGCGCCCGTTATTTAAGGATGCCGTGCTTTCAGATCATTGAAAGCTAAGCCAGACGGGCGCTATCAGCGTCCTATTTGATAGCGTGCGTACCGGTCTGCCCTTACTTTAACCAGCCGCGCTTGCGGAAGTAAATCATGGGGCCGACGGCGCTGGCAATCATCAAGACGAGGACGTAGGGGTAGCCGTATTGCCACTCCAGCTCGGGCATGGCCTTAAAGTTCATGCCGTAGACGCTGGCGATCAGGGTAGGCGGCAGCAAAGCGACGCTGGCCACCGAGAAGATCTTGATGATCTTGTTCTGGTTGATGTTGATGA
>JAVXMM010000126.1:0-7607 GCA_036646255.1 Comamonas sp. | reverse complement strand
CGCTTGGATAGGGGTCATGGCTTTGCCAAAAGCGCGTGCTACTTTGTCGGCTGCCGTTAGCCGTGCTGATAGCGTTATGCAGCCGGTTTGCGCAAGCCCCCCACTAACGAGCGATAACGCGTCTGCCATGTACTTACCTAATACGGTACAAGGCTGCTCACCCAGTCGCCCACAGCTACAGGTGGGAGTGTGCTTTGCGCACAGGGTGGTTTAAATCACGATACACGGCGCGTACACTTTCGATCCAATGACATTGACTCCCTATATCGGCCGATTCGCCCCCTCGCCTACCGGGCCGCTGCATGCGGGCTCGCTCGTGGCTGCGCTGGCGAGCTGGCTGGATGCGCGTGCCCACCACGGCCAGTGGCTGCTACGCATTGAGGACATTGACCCGCCGCGCTGCCCACCAGGTATGGACCAAGAAATCCTGCGCCAGCTAGCCGCCGTACACCTGTGCCCCGACCAGCCGCCCACCTGGCAATCCCACCGCTACGCACTGTATGAGCAAGCCCTGGCCCAATTGCAGACAGACGACTGGGCCTACCCCTGCGGCTGCACGCGCCGCCAGATTGAGGACGCGCATACCCAGTTGGGCCTAGCCCATGAGCGCCACGGCGAGCGCCCCTACCCCGGCACCTGCCGCGACGGGCTGCATGGCAAAGCCGCACGCACCTGGCGCTTTAACACTACGCGTTACGTCTCATATTTACAAGCAAAAATGGCCGCTAGCGCCTGTCAAACGGGCGCTATCCGTCCCTTTTTAGTAGCAGACAATCTGCTGCGCTGGCACGACCGCCTGCTGGGCGATCAGCAGCAAGATGTAGCCGCAGTGGTGGGCGACTTTGCAGTGCGACGTGGCGATGGCCTATGGGCCTACCAGTTGGCGGTAGTGGTGGACGATGCGGCCCAAGGCATTACTGATGTGCTGCGCGGCGCCGACTTGGCCGACAACACACCGCGCCAGCTGCTGCTACAAAGCGCACTGGGCCTGCCCACGCCCCGCTACATCCACACGCCGCTGGTGCTGCAGCCGGATGGCGAAAAACTGTCCAAGCAATACGGCGCGCCTGCGGTAGACACCAGCACACCCGCCTCCAGCATGCAGGCACTGCAACAATCGGCCCATTTTTTGGGCCTGCAAACCGCGCCCACCAACGATATAGACACAGCACTGGCCGGTTGGGTGCCGCAGTGGGCGGCGCGTTATTTGCGCCAGGCCCACACTGCAGCAAACCCCAACTCCCCCATCTAACTGGCCGTTAAACCTACAATACCGGCTTTACGCGTGGGGCTGCGCATGCGGCGCCACGCCAGCCATTGATAAGAACTTACGGCGGGCCCCGCCTTCACGGCAACCTGCTCCGTGCTGTACATCGCAGCCTTTCACACTATGTCAAACACCCCTGCGCCCACCGATGGCGCATCGCCCCAGTCCGTGATCACTAACGCTGCCGACGCGAATAGCGCCCCCGGCCATGCGCCAGCCGATGTGGCCCACCCTAAAACTATTCGCTCCTATGTGCGTCGTGCTGGCCGCACCACTACTGGCCAAGCCAAAGCGTTTGAGGAGTTTGGCGACAAATACGTGCTGGACTACACCGGCAAGCCCGTTGACGCAGCCGCAGCCAATGCCTGGTTCGGCCGCGACGCCAAGCTGATCTTGGAGATTGGCTTTGGCATGGGCGAGGCTACGGCTCACATCGCTCGTGTTCGCCCGGATGACAACTTCATCTGCTGTGAAGTGCACGAGCCAGGCGTAGGCGCGCTCTTGAAGCGCATTGGCGAGCAAGACATCACCAATATCCGCATCTTCCAGCACGATGCCGTCGAGGTACTGGACAACATGCTGATGCCTGGCATGCTGGATGGCATCCATATCTACTTCCCTGATCCTTGGCACAAGAAGAAGCACAATAAGCGCCGCCTGATCCAGCCGCCACTAGTAACCAAGCTGGTGGATCGCCTGAAAGTGGGCGGCTATATCCACTGCGCGACCGACTGGCAGCCTTACGCCGAGCAAATGCTTGAAGTATTGAGCGCCGACACCCAACTCCAAAACACCGCTGATGGCTACGCGCCTCAGCCCGACTACCGCCCGCTGACCAAGTTTGAAAACCGCGGCCTGCGCCTGGGCCACGGTGTATGGGATTTGGTGTTTACGCGTAAAGCGTAACGCGGCACGGCACATTCCTCTGCGGGGCTGCATTTTGTGCAGCCCCTTTTTTTATTGCTTTTGCTCAACCGCCGTCTTAAGTGCTTGGTTCATACGCTCAAAATCTTGGCGGAAGCGTTCTACATCCAGCACCCACAACAACAGGCCGCTAAACTTTTCGCCATGAATGAGCAGAGTGCTGCTGCCATCCACGCTGGGGTGGAGCACAAAATAATGCTCGCCATCAAAGAGGCCGGGCACCAGCAAACGCCCTCGCCAGCGCAACTCACGCCCCACCTCCACCTTGTGCACAACGGGGTTAAAGCGCATGCGCTTGCCGTTGGCCTGCTGCAGCTCATTAGCCAAGGTTTGGCCTTCCACCAACTCGCCTTGCATAGAGACGATAAACGGATTCCACGCCGCATAACCTTGCGGATGCCCCAGCAAAGCCCACACCCGATCAGGCGGGGCGGCAATATTAACCTGGGTGACTAACTCAGTCCGTGGCGACCAGCGCAGGGCAACGGCCACAACAGCAACAGCAACAGCAACGCCAACGAAGACCCATACAGCAGCAGTCATGCCAACACCTCGAAGTAACAATGCCCCATGTTAGGCAAGAACTGGCTCCATTAAAATCCACCAACATGTTTGATCTGTTATAGAAAAACCCATGAACCAAAACACCGCTGCATCTGCTACACCTACAGGCCAGGCTGCGCCCGGCTGGGAACTGTGGCGGAGTTTTTTGGCCGTGGTGCAGCAAGGCAGTTTGTCAGGCGCCGCACGTGAGCTGGGATTAACCCAACCCAGTGTCAGCCGCCACATCCAAGTGCTGGAGCTGCGCCTTGGCGCGGCTTTGTTCACCCGCTCACACCACGGGCTCAAGCCAACGCCACTGGCGCAATCGCTGGTACCACAAGCACAGGCCATGGCTAGCGCAGCGGCGCATTTGCTGCGCTCGGCATCGGCACCGCAAGCGCATACCAGCGGCACGGTGCGCGTTACCGCCAGCGAGGTGATCGGTACCCTGGTGCTGCCGCCCATGCTGGCGGCCTTCCGCCAAGCACACCCAGCAATCACGGTGGAGCTGGAACTAACCAACCACAACCAAGATCTGCTTCAGCGCGAGGCCGATATCGCCATACGCATGCTGCGCCCTACACAAACTGCGTTAGTAGCGCGCCATGTGGGCGATGTACGCGTAGGTTTGTTCGCGAACCGCCAATATGTAGCGGACCACGGCCTGCCGCAAGATATGGACACCCTGCTCAAGCACCCTCTGATTGGCGTGGACCGTGATGAAAAACCACTCGCCCACCCTGCTCTGCGCCAGTTGGGCTTGGATAAGGCAAAGTTCGCCTACCGCTGCGACAGCGATGTCGCCCAACTCATGCTGCTTAAAGCTGGGGTTGGCATTGGCGCCTGCCACCTGCCGCTGGCCGCTGCGGATCCAGAGTGCGTTGCCGTACTGCCTGGCGCCGTGAGCTGGAGCTACGAGATCTGGCTGGCCATGCATGAGGACCAACGCAACACGCAGCGCATTCGTCTGCTGTTTAACCACTTGGCAAACGGCCTGCTCGCCTATACCAAAGAAAAATAAAACAGGGTTTTGGTGCCCACGGAGCGGGCGCCAATAGCTATCAATATTGATATGACTTAATACCCAGCTATCTGCCAATCGGGTAGGATGGCTTCTGGTGCTGCAAAGCCAGCGCCAATGGCAATCCCTCGCAACCGTGCCCAAACTGGCGGGCACCGCGCAAAGCGCTTTCCGCCGCCCAGCGTGCAGACTACTTGGTTCACAAGCAGCTGCAGCTGCCCTGCAATGCGGGGGCATGCCATACACCAAAAAATTGATATGACTGTCTCCAGCTTTCAACTCCAACCCGTTGACAACACCGTCTCTGCCGACCAGCCTGCCGCCTTGCGCAGCTACAGCTGGGCCACGGCCAACGATGGCCCTGCACTGCTGATCTTTGGCGCCGTGCACGGCAATGAGCAAAGCGGCACCCATGCCATCCGCCGCTGGATTGCGCGTTTTGAAACCGGCGAAGTACGCCTGAAGCGCGGCCGCCTGACCATGGTGCCCGTAGCCAACCCCAAGGCTTTCGTCAAAAATGAGCGCGAAGGTGATCGCAACCTGAACCGCAACTTCGTCCCTACCGACAAGCCGCAAAACTTTGAAGACCACGTAGTCAACGCGCTAACCCCGCTGCTCGAATCTCACGACGCTCTGCTTGATCTGCACTCATACAGCGGCGACGGCGTGCCCTTTGCGATGACGGGCCCACTGAACAACAACGGCTCGCTGGAGCCCTTTAGTCAGGCCGCTGAGGAAGACGCCTTTGCCAAGGCCGTGGGCCTGCCGGTGATCGTGCAAGGCTGGCTCGAGGTGTATGACAAGGCCGTCAAGGCCAGCAACGGTGCCATTCGTGCTGAGCACGGCATTGGCACGAATGAGTTCATGCGCAGCCGTGGCGGCTATGCGATCACGGTGGAAGCCGGCTCGCACGACGACCCCGAAGCCATCGAGATTGCCGATCGCTGCATCGCCGGAGTGCTGAGCCTGCTGGACATGGCGGACGTGACCGTTGAGCCCGTGGCCAAGTACACCACCCACCATATGAAGGACGTGTTCATGCGCCAAAGCGAAGGCGACAAGATGACCAAAGACTGGGTGAACTTTGAGCCGTTCAAAAAGGGCGAGCTACTCGCCACCCGCGCCGATGGCACGAAAATCCTCGCTCCGTTCGATGGCTGCGTGATCTTCCCGCAGCTTGACGCACCCGTGAACCGCGAGTGGTTCTACTTGGCAGCGACCGATCCTGCCTAAGTACTCACAGAGCCTCAATCAAAAAGGCATGCTACGCTCGCGTAGCATGCCTTTTTTGCTATGAATTTTTGCAGCGACGGTGCTGTCACGCCGGTAGCCCAATCCGCCACACAGGGCTGATAAGCTTACCCACAAAGGAGACACCAATGGGCCAAGCCACCACCCCCGCCACCGACCAAGTTCTGATCCCCGAAGCTGACTTGCAGACACTTTCGCTGCGCGTGCTGCAGCACTTGGGCTTGTCTGAACGCCATGCGGCGGCCATCAGCCGCATCGTCGTCGCAGGCCAGCGCGATGCCTGTCAATCACACGGCGCCTATCGCATTTTGAGCGCAGCACAGTCCATCAAAACTGGGCTGGTCGACCTGCAGGCCGAGCCCGTGGTACAGCCCACCAGTGGAGCCATCGTTCGAGTAGATGCGAAAAAAGCCTTCTCACCCTTGGCACTAGAAGCTGGCCTGCCCCAGCTGGTGGATGTGACACGCAAGCTGGGCATGGGTGCGCTGGTGATCAACCGCTGCTTTCACTTCACGGCACTGTGGCCCGAGGTGGAAATGCTCACCGCCCAAGGCTTGGCCGCCTTCGTGATGACGCCAAGCCACGCATGGGTTGCCCCCATGGGCGGCAAGCGCGGTGTGTTTGGCACCAACCCCATCGCCTTTGGCTGGCCCCGCCCCGGCCCCTATCCCTATGTGTTTGATTTTGCCACCAGCGCGATTGCGCGCGGCGACCTGGAGTTACACCGCCGCGCAGGCACACCGCTGCCAGACGGCGTGGGGGTAGATGCCGATGGCAAGCCCAGCACCGATCCACTCGAAGTCGCCAAGGGCGCCATGCTGACTTTTGGCGGCCACAAGGGATCAGCACTGTCAACCATGGTGGAGCTGATGGCAGGCGTGCTAATTGGCGATTTGACCAGCGAAGGATCGATGGCCTTTGATGGTGGCAAAGGCGGCGTGCCCTACCACGGCCACCTGGTACTGGCTTTTGACCCCAGCCGCTTTGCGGGGGAAGACTGGCTCGCCCACCAACAGCGCGCCGAGGCCATGTTTGCCTCTATCACCGAGCAAGGTGCCCGCCTGCCATCCGAGCGCCGCTTTGCTGCCCGTGCCCAAAGTGCGGAACGCGGCATCAGCATGCCGCGTACTTTGTTGACGGATGTTGAGGCGCTACTTAACAGCTAAACGCTGCGCAATCTCAGCAACCAACTGCTGCGCTAACAGCACTTTGCTGGCGTGCGGCAGCTCTTGGTGACCGTACTCGTCTACCAACAGCAAAGCGTTGTCATCCTTGCCAAAGGTGGCCGGGCCGATATTGCCAACCAAAAGCGGGATTTGCTTGCGCTTGCGCTTGGCCTCAGCATTGACCAGCAGGTTTTCACTTTCCGCCGCAAAGCCTACGCAGTACATGGCGCCGCTTTTGGCCTGTGGCAACTGGGCCACGGTGGCGAGGATGTCGTGGTTCTCCACAAAGGCCAGCTGCGGCACCTGGCCGCTACCGTCTTTTTTGATCTTCTGATCAGCCGCGTTCGCAGGGCGCCAGTCTGCAACGGCAGCAGTTGCCACAAAAATATCAGCACCAGCCACGTTGGCCATGACCGCATCCATCATGTTTTGGGCCGACTGCACATCAATGCGGCGTACGCCACGTGGCGTAGGCAAATGAACAGGGCCCGCCACCAAAGTGACGCTAGCGCCCGCCGCGTGGGCAGCGCGTGCTATGGAAAACCCCATTTTTCCGCTAGACAAATTGGTGATGCCGCGCACTGGATCAATCGCCTCAAACGTGGGGCCTGCAGTGATCAGCAGCTTTTTCCCCGCCAAGGTTTTGGCGCTGAAGTAATTGGCCAAGTCTTCCTCAATCTCGGCGGCCTCCAGCATGCGGCCATCACCAGTCTCACCGCAGGCCTGATCGCCATTGCCAACACCCAGTACTACGGCACCGTCCATCTGCACCTGGCGCAGATTACGTTGCGTGGCCGGGTGGGCCCACATCTCGCGGTTCATCGCGGGCGCCAAAATCAGCGGCACCTTATCCGTCGGCCTAGCTAAGCACAACAGGCTCAGCAATTCATCGGCCCGCCCTTGTACTAACCGGGCAATAAAATCGGCACTGCAAGGAGCAATCACAATCGCATCGGCCTCTCGGCTCAGATTGATGTGCGGCATATTATTGGACTCGCGTGTGTCCCACTGCGACACATAGACCGGGCGCCCCGATAGTGCCTGCATGGTTACCGGCGTCATGAACTGCGTGGCGGATTCGGTCATCACCACCTGTACAGTGGCCCCAGCCTTAATCAGGCGCCGGCACAGCTCGGCCGACTTAAAGGCCGCTACCCCGCCCGACAGGCCGAGGACAATATGTTTTCCATGGAGCTGGTTCATGCCCAGCAATGTAGCAGAGCCTCAGCAAGCTCTGCGCTTGCAGGTGGGCAGAATCTGCGCACAAGTGACGCGGCAATCCCGTGCAAATTGCAGCCCATTTCCCCATCCATGGGTGACAGATGGACAGACGCCTTTATAATCAGAATTTCCCACATCCTTAAAAGACATGACCAAATTTGTCTTCGTCACCGGCGGTGTGGTGTCTTCCCTCGGTAAGGGAATCGCCTCAGCC
>JAVXMM010000125.1:0-7848 GCA_036646255.1 Comamonas sp. | reverse complement strand
TGGGCGGCGTGATGACCAAGATGATCGCCAAGAACACGACCATCCCGACCAAGTTTGCCCAAACCTACTCGACCGCAGAAGACAACCAACCTGCGGTGACGATCAAGGTCTACCAGGGCGAGCGCGAAATCGCCAGCGCCAACAAGGCACTGGGCGAGTTCAACCTGGAAGGCATCCCAGCTGCTCCGCGTGGTACGCCACAGATCGAGGTGACGTTTGACATCGACGCCAACGGCATCCTGAACGTGTCCGCCAAAGACAAGGGCACAGGCAAGGAAAACAAGATCACCATCAAGGCAAGCTCCGGCCTGTCTGAGGAAGAAATCCAGAAGATGGTGAAGGACGCCGAGCTGAACGCAGCCGACGACAAGAAGAAGCTGGAACTGGTACAAGCCAAGAACCAAGGCGAAGCTGCTGTCCACAGCACAACCAAGAGCCTGGGTGAACATGGCGACAAGCTAGACGCTGCTGACAAGGCCGCCATCGAAGCCGCCGTGAAGGAGCTGGAAGAAGCACTGAAGGGTGAGGACAAGGACGCTATCGAGTCCAAGACCACCGCCCTGATGACCGCTAGCCAGAAGCTGGGCGAGAAGGTGTATGCCGACGCCCAAGCCGCACAAGCAGGTGCTGCCGCTGGCGGCGCTGCAGGTGCCGCTCCCGCTGACGACGACAACGTGGTCGACGCTGAAGTGAAAGAAGTGAAGAAGGACTAATTACCAGTCCGGCTCTCACTAGCCAGCACTGGCAGCAAGCCAATGAAACCCATGCCGGAGCCTGCTTGCCAGTGCTCCGGCTTGGTTTTTTATAAAGACGCTATTGTTTTTATAACTGGTAGCGCCCGCCAGATGGGCGTTAGAAGCCTTTTTATATAAATACTCAGGAAGCACCATGGCGAACCCACACCCTGCAAGCCCAGATGCGCTGCATGTCGCGGAGCTCGGCTTGGTCAACCAAAAGATCACCGACGGCAGCCATAGCCTGCCTGCAGTCACCTTGAAAGACGGCAGCACGGTACAAACAGGCACCGTTGCCACCATGCTCTACAACATTGCGCTATATAACGCCGGCGAGCGTGGTGCAGTCGAGCAAGAGCTGGAGCTAGCCATCCCCACGCTGTTCAAAGTAGGGCTTTTTGAGCTGTTCCCGCCTCAGGCGTGGATAGATGGCGACAATCCCGGCCGCAGCTTTGTGGGCCTGCATGCCCAGGCCTTTATGCGCCGCACCGCATAAACCGCCGCTTTGCCTGAACACATAAAGAACACCCCATGTCCAAACGCGATTACTACGAAATCCTAGGCGTCACCCGCACGTCCACGGAAGTCGAAATCAAAACGGCCTACCGCAAACTGGCCATGAAGTACCACCCCGACCGCAACCAGGGCGACCAAGCCAAGGTGGCGGAGGAGAAATTCAAGGAGTGCAAAGAAGCCTACGAAATGCTCTCCGACAGCCAAAAACGTGCCGCCTACGATCAGTATGGCCACGCCGGCGTTGACCCCAACCGGGGCGGTGGTGAAGGCTTTGGAGGCTTTGCAGAGTCGTTTGGCGACATCTTTGGCGAGATGTTTGGCGGCGGCCGCCGTGGCGGTGGCCCGCAGGTCTATCGCGGCAATGATTTGTCGTACGCCATGGACATCACGCTCGAGGAAGCCGCCGCAGGTAAAAACGCACAAATCAAAATCCCCTCGTGGGATGCCTGCAATACCTGCGACGGCAGCGGCGCCAAGCCAGGCACCCAGGTCAAAACCTGCTCCACTTGTAACGGTGCGGGCCAGGTGCAAATGCGCCAAGGTTTTTTTGCCGTGCAGCAAGCCTGTCCGCACTGCCGCGGCACCGGCAAAGTAATCCCTGAGCCCTGCACCGCTTGCCACGGCCAAGGCCGCATCAAGTCGCAAAAGACGCTGGAAGTCAACATCCCCGCTGGTATTGACGATGGCATGCGCATCCGCTCCACCGGCAACGGGGAGCCTGGCCAAAACGGCGGCCCACCCGGCGACCTGTACATTGAAATCCGCGTGCGCAAGCACGACGTGTTCGAGCGCGACGGCGACGATCTGCACTGCGAAGTGCCCGTCAGCATGGTCACCGCTGCCCTGGGCGGCGAGATTGAAGTGCCCACCTTGGGCAGCAAAGCGGCTATCGATATCCCTGAAGGCACGCAGACCGGCAAACAGTTCCGTCTGCGCGGCAAAGGCATCAAGGGCGTACGCGCCAGCTACCCTGGCGACCTGTACATCCACGTCGTGGTCGAGACCCCCGTCAAACTCACCGAGCACCAGCGCAAGCTGCTCAAGGAGCTGGACGAGTCGCTCAAAAAAGGCGGCGCCAAACACACGCCTAACAACCAGTCGTGGACGGACCGTTTGAAAAACCTGTTTAGCTAAGCAACTGCCCTCTTAGTTAGACTAAAAAATAATAGCTGCTAACGCCCTATAGACGGGCGCTAGCAGCTTTTTTTATCTAAATTTCATTTCGACTGTGTCTTGTCCACCTCGGCAGCTTGCGCCTTCTCCTTCTGACTGCGCAGCCATTTGCGCGCTCCCAGCCACAGAGGCAAGCCCAGTATCACGCCCAGAACAATCAGCCAGGGCAGCAGCGCAGCACCGCTCAAGACCATGCTTTGCATGCTGTGCGTGACGTTGTCCCAACTGCGCTGCCAAGTCTGCCGCCAAGGGCTGTAAGTGCCGCTGGCGATGACGCGCGCTGGCTGGAACTGCATTTGCACCAGCTGTTTGGCGGTCTCTCGCTCCAGCAGCGCACGCCGGGTATTGGCTGCATCGATCTCGGCCTGCACTTGCGACATGGTGTCACGGATCTCCATCAGCTCGGACAGGGTACGTTTGACGTTCTTCTCGCGTAGTAGCTCACGCAGGCTGTCTCGGTACTCACTGCGGTTTTTGAGTTGCGCCTCTACATCCACCACTTCGCTGGTTTTGTCCTCGGTCGATGTTTGGTGGTTCAACACCTTGGCATTGCCGCCCAAGGTACCGCTCAGCATGGCAAAGTCACGTGGGTTAACGCGCATGGTCAAAAACGCGCTAGCAGCGGCGTGTGAAGTCTCGCGCTGCAAGCCTGACGCCTCCACATAGCAATCCAACCTTTCGCAGGCGGATTTGACGGCCTCCCACTGGCCAGCCAGCTCTGCAGCAGGGCTCTCGATCTGCATGTTGTGGCTAACGGCCAGAAAACGTTGGCCAGGGGCGCTGGGTTTGGCGGTGACGGATGCTGAATCTGCAGCAGCTCTGGGCGCAGGTGCTGATGCGCGGGCACCTGCTACCGCGAACATCGCTGATGCTCCACTGGCTTCTTTCCTCATCTTGCCCAGCTCTGCCACTTTCTCATTCTGCGCTACCTGTCGAGCGGCTCGGTCCTGCATCGGTGCGGCAAGCACTTCCTCTTGAGCCCCCACGCGATCGACAGGCGCCTCGGGCGAGCAAGCGGCCAGCAAGGTGGATGCGGAAATGGCTGCAACCAGCCAGCGCAGGCGATGCGGCGGCTTAGCAGATAGGGTTGTTTGTGTGGACGGGATTCGGCTTGGCATGCTGGATGGCTCCATTGGTTCACTAGGGATGCCTTCTTGATCGCTGCACCACGCCAGACGGGGTCAAGCCGTTACAAAACCGCACATATTGCCGGCACATCATCACAAGCAACTACGGCGCATTGGCCTACATCCGCTCAGCCAGCCATCGCCATTCACGATGTCAGCATGTATATTTATCCTTAAAATACCATTTGAATTCTAAAAACGCGATACCCCACACCATGAAAAGCTCTGAGCGCAGTTTTGCGCGCCGTATTGACCTGACCTCGCTGCAGCTCTTTGTTGCGGTGTGCGAGCTAGGCAGCATCGGGCGCGCAGCAGAGCGGGAGTTCATCGCTGCCTCTGCTGTCAGCAAGCGCTTGTCCGATTTGGAAACTGCCGTAGACACGCAACTGCTGTATCGCCACAGCCGCGGCGTGACTTTGACACCCGCTGGTGAGAGCCTGCTGCACCATGCGCGCAATGTGCTGTACGGGCTGGAGCGCATGCAGGGCGAGCTCTCCGAGTACGCCGACGGCGTACGTGGCCATGTACGCATACACGCCAACATCTCGGCCATCGTGCAGTTTTTGCCCGAGGATTTAGGCAGCTTTTCCCGCATTCACAGCCAGATCAAGATTGATCTGCAAGAACATTTGAGTGCCAACGTCATCCAGGCGGTGCATGAGGGCACAGCAGATATCGGCATCTGCAACCCCGACAGCGTGGCCCACGCGGGCGAGCTGGATTTGCAATCACGCCCCTACCGCTCTGACCATTTGATGCTGGTAGTGCCGCTGGGGCACGATCTGGCCAAACGCGATGTGATTAGCTTTGAAGAAGCGCTGGAATGGGACATTGTGGGCCTGCAATCGGGCAGCAGCATCAGCCAAGCCATGCGCTCGGCATCAGCCAACCTGCGCCGCCCGCTGCGCCAGCGCATTCAGGTCACCAGCTTGGATGCCATGTGCCGCATGATTGACAACGGTCTAGGCATTGGCCTGGTGCCCGACCGCGCCTTTACCTTGATGCACGGTGTAGGCAACTTGCGCGGCATACAACTGAGCGACGACTGGGCCCACCGCGAGCTCCGATTGATGGCACGCGATTTTGACGCCCTGCCCGTGACAGCCCGCCTGTTGGTCGAGCATTTAAGCCCCAAACCTGTCACCGAGGCGCTTGCCTTAGAGGACGATGCTATTCATAAAATCCGCAGCTCGCGCCCACTGATAGGCCTTGGTGCGCTATAAATTTTGATAATTTCCTGTATTAAAACCCCTTGACCGAAAGAGACCCACGATGACCGGACGCACCCTCTACGACAAGATTTTTGACGAACACGTCATCCACACCGAGGAAGACGGTACCGCCGTCCTCTACATCGACCGCCACCTGGTGCACGAAGTGACCAGCCCACAAGCTTTTGAAGGCCTGCGCCTGGCCGGCCGCAAGCTGTGGCGCGTGAGCAGCGTGGTTGCTACCGCTGACCACAACACCCCCACCACCGGCTGGGAGCGCGGCTACGACGGCATTGAGGACCCGATCAGCAAAGAGCAGATCACCACACTGAACGACAACATTGGCGAGTTTGGCGCGGCCGCCTTCTTCCCCTTTATGGACAAAGGCCAGGGCATTGTCCACGTGATGGGCCCCGAGCAAGGCGCCACCTTGCCCGGCATGACCGTGGTCTGCGGCGACAGCCACACCAGCACGCACGGTGCTTTTGGCGCGTTGGCGCACGGCATCGGCACGTCTGAGGTCGAGCACGTGATGGCAACGCAAACCTTGCTGGCTAAAAAAGCCAAGAACATGCTGATCAAAGTGGACGGCAAAGTCGCCCCCGGCGTGACGGCCAAGGATATTGTGCTGGCCATCATCGGCAAGATCGGTACCGCCGGCGGTACGGGCTACACAATTGAATTTGCGGGCTCGGCCATCCGCGATCTGTCTGTTGAAGGCCGTATGACGGTCTGCAACATGGCGATTGAAGGCGGCGCGCGCGCAGGCCTGGTGGCTGTAGACGACAAGACGATTGAGTACGTCAAAGGCCGCCCCCTGGCGCCTACCGGCCTGGAGTGGGACCAAGCCGTGGCGTATTGGAAGACGCTGCACTCCGACCCAGACGCCAAGTTCGACACCGTGGTCACACTACGCGCCGAAGACATCGTGCCGCAAGTGACCTGGGGCACCAGCCCTGAGATGGTGCTGGGCGTGGATGCCACCGTACCCGACCCAGACAAAGAAAAAGATCCAAACAAGCGCGGAGCGATTGAGCGAGCACTGATCTACATGAACCTGGAGCCCGGCAAGCCGATCAACGACATCTTTATCGACAAGGTGTTTATCGGTAGCTGCACCAACAGCCGCATTGAAGACATGCGCGAAGCTGCAGCCGTCGTCAAAAAACTGGGCCAGAAAGTGGCCAAGAACGTGAAGCTGGCCATGGTGGTGCCAGGTTCTGGTTTGGTGAAGGCGCAAGCCGAAGCCGAAGGCCTGGACAAAATCTTTGTGGCCGCTGGCTTTGAATGGCGCGAGCCTGGCTGCAGCATGTGCCTGGCCATGAACGCCGACCGCCTGGAGCCCGGCGAGCGCTGCGCATCCACCAGCAACCGCAACTTTGAAGGCCGCCAAGGCGCCGGTGGCCGCACCCACCTGGTAAGCCCTGCCATGGCTGCAGCGGCTGCTGTGCACGGCCACTTTGTCGATATCCGCCGCTTTGCCTAAGCCAAAGCAAGGAGCTTGTATGAAGACACTGACCATCGCCGCCGCCCTGCTGGCCGCCTCGGCCCTGGCGGGCTGCAACACCTGGCAAGGTGCCAAGCAAGATGCCCGCATCGCAGGTGAAAAAACGGTAGAAGGCACCAAGAAAGTAGCCAATGCCGTGGGCACGGGCCTAGAGAAGGCTGGCGAAGGCATTAACAATGCCGGTCAAGCCGTCAAAAACAAGATCGACTAGCCCTGACACCACCTGGCAACCGTTTCAACCTATATATCAGAGACACCGTCCATGCAGAAATTTACCATCCACCAAGGCCTGGTCGCTCCTATGGACCGCGAGAACGTCGACACCGACGCCATCATCCCCAAGCAGTTTTTGAAGTCGATCAAAAAGACCGGCTTTGGCGTGAACGCCTTTGACGAGTGGCGTTACCTGGATCAACCCGGCCAACCTGGCGTGCCCGAGTCCGCCCGCAAACCAAACCCCGACTTTGTGCTGAATCAGCCGCGCTACAAGGGCGCTTCCATCTTGCTGACGCGCAAAAACTTTGGCTGCGGATCGAGCCGTGAGCACGCGCCGTGGGCGCTGGATCAGTTCGGCTTTCGCGCTATTTTGGCGCCTAGCTTTGCCGACATCTTCTTCAACAACAGCTTTAAAAACGGTCTGCTGCCCATCGTGCTGCCAGAAGCAACGATTGAGCTGCTGTTTAATGAAGTAGCCGCCTTCCCCGGCTACGAGCTGAAGATCGACCTGGAGCGCCAAGTCATCATCCGTCCACAGGGTGAGGAGATCCCGTTCGAGGTGATCGCCTTCCGCAAGTACTGCCTGCTGAACGGTTTTGACGACATTGGCCTGACCATGCGCCATAAAGACAAGATCCAGGCCTACGAAGCCAGCCGCCTGGCCACCAAGCCTTGGCTGGCGCACAGCCTGGTGCAAGCCAAGGCCTGAACAGATATTTAATAAAAACCATTCCAGCGCCCACCCATCGGGCGCTACCAGCTATCAAAAAGAGAGTAAATCATGAAAATTGCTGTGTTGCCCGGAGACGGCATTGGCCCAGAGATCGTTGCAGAAGCCGTCAAGGTACTGGATGCGCTGAACCTGGATTTGCAGATGGAAACCGCGCCCGTGGGCGGCGCTGCCTATGAGGCTGCTGGCCACCCACTGCCACCCGCTACGCTCAAGCTGGCGCAAGAATCCGACGCGATTTTGTTTGGTGCCGTAGGCGACTGGAAGTACGACAGCCTGGAGCGCGCCCTGCGCCCCGAGCAAGCGATTTTGGGCCTGCGCAAGGCCTTGGGCTTGTTCGCCAACTTCCGCCCCGCAATCTGCTACGAGCAACTGGTGGGCGCATCCAGCCTCAAGCCTGAGCTGGTCTCAGGCCTCGACATTTTGATCATCCGCGAACTGACGGGCGACATCTACTTTGGCCAGCCACGAGGCCGCCGTGTATCGCCAGATGGCCACTTCCCCGGTGCCGAGGAAGCGTTTGACACCATGCGCTACACCCGCCCCGAGATCGAGCGTATCGGCCACGTCGCCTTCCAAGCCGCACAAAAGCGCAGCAAGCGCGTAACCAGCGTGGACAAGGCCAACGTGCTGG
>JAVXMM010000124.1:0-7902 GCA_036646255.1 Comamonas sp. | reverse complement strand
ATTAAAAATGATAGCTTCTAGCGCCCGCTCGCCGGGTGCTAGCGGTATTTTTATGAACCAAAAGCTTGCAGCAATTGTCAGGCAGCACTCTAGAGTGCAGGCACTTGGCGTCTTGGATACTTTGGGGTTTCATTTAAATTGATAGCTGTTAGCGCCCGCCAGCCGGGCGCTAACAGCGGCTTCTACTTAAACTTGCTCCGCGCTCTTGTCTGCCAGCGCCCACAGCAGCTCCGTCTCAATCGCGATCTGGCTGATGTTGTTTTGCAGCTCGGGGCCTTGCAGTAAAAAGCTGTCTTCCACGCGCTCGCCCAGGGTGCTGATCTTGGCTAAATCTACGCTCAGTTGGTGGCGTGCCAGGATGCGGGCCACGGTATAGAGCAGGCCGGCGCGGTCGGCGGCGGAGATGGACAGCAGCCAGCGCTGGCCTTTGTCGTCTGGCCGCAGCAGCACGCGCGGTGCCACGGGAAAGCTTTTGACCCGGCGCGAGACACGGCGCTGCACGGGCTCGGGTAGGGGCTTGGCGTCTACCAAGGCGCGAGTGAGCTCACTCTCTACCAAGTTGATCAGCTCGCGGTAGCTTTGCGGTGCATTGGTGGCGACGACCTGGAAGGTGTCCAGTGCATAGCGGTTCAGCGCCGTGTGTACACGGGCATCCAAGATGGAGAAACCAGCGCGATCGAAATAACCGCAGATGCGGGCAAATAAATCTGGCTGATCGGAGGCATACACCAGCACCTGCAGGCCATCACCCGCCAGCGATTGGCGCGCCCGCACAATGGGTGTGCTGCTGCCTACGTGACGCGATAGGTGACGTGTGTGCCAGGCGATGTCGGCCGCCTCGTGGCGCATAAAGTAGTCCACGCCCAGGGTCTCCCACAGCGCTTTGTGGGATTCATGCGGTTGGGCGGACAGGGCCAGCAGCACCAGGGCATCGCGCTTGCGGGTCTCGGTTTGGGCGGCCAAATCTGGTGCACGCCCGCCCAGTACGCGCAAGGTGGCGCGGTAAAGGTCTTCCAGCAGCTTGCCTTTCCAGGCGTTCCATACCTTGGGGCTGGTTCCCCGGATGTCAGCCACCGTCAGCAGGTAGAGCGCAGTCAGGTAACGCTCGTTGCCTACATGTTTGGCAAATGCAGTGATGACATCGGGGTCGGACGTATCTTGCTTTTGCGCTACGGTGCTCATCGATAAATGCGCGCGTACCAAAAACTCGACCAACTGGGCATCCTCTTTGGCGATGTCGTGGTCTTTGCAGAAGCGGCGCACCTCGGTGGCGCCAATCTCTGAGTGATCGCCACCCCGGCCTTTGCCGATGTCGTGGAAGAGGGCTGCCAGGTACAGAATCCAGGGCTTGTCCCAGCCTGCGGCCAGTTGCGAGCAAAATGGGTATTCATGCGCATGCTCGGCCATAAAAAAGCGTCGCACATTGCGCAGCACCATCAGGATGTGCTGGTCCACGGTGTACACATGGAACAGGTCGTGCTGCATTTGCCCCACGATGCGGCGAAACGGCCAGAGATAGCGGCCCAGCACCGAAGTCTGATTCATCAGCCGCATGGCATGGGTAATGCCGTGCGGCTGCTGCAGGATTTGCATAAAGGTGGCGCGGTTGGCAGGGTCCTTGCGGAAGTTGGCCGTCATCACCGTGCGAGCGTGGTAGAGCGCACGGAAGGTGCGGGCTGACAAGTCCTTCAAGCCAGGCTCAGTCTCATACAGCAAGAAGGTGCGCAAGATGGCGTGCGGATTGCGCAGGTAGACTTCGTCGTCTGCTACGTCAATGAGGCCGGCCTTCTCATAAAACTCATCATCAATACGGTGCGGGCTGTGGTTGCCGGGGTTCAAGCGCTCGTCGATATTGAGCAGCAAAATCTGTGTGAGCTGGGCAACTGCCTTGGCGGCCCAGTAGTAGCGCTTCATCAACTCCTCGCTCGCCCGTTTTGGGAAGCGCTGCCCCGCTGGCGTCTCGGTTTTAAAGCCAAAGGATTCGGCCACGGCGGTTTGCAGGTCAAATACCAGGCGGTCTTCGCGCCGCTTGGCCACAATGTGTAGCCGCGCGCGAATGAGGCAGATAAGGTCTTCGTTGCGCTGGAGGTTGCGCACCTCGTAATTGGTGGCCAGGCCGTTATCGGCCAGCTCTTTCCAGCTGCGGCCCAGGCTGGTGGCGGCGCCCAGCCACAACACCAGCTGCAAATCGCGCAGGCCGCCGGGCGATTCCTTGCAGTTGGGCTCTAGGGCGTAGACAGTGTTTTCGTATTTGTTGTGGCGTTGTTGCATCTCCAGCGTCTTGGCCACGACAAAATTTTGCGGGTTAATGGAGCGAGCCAGTGAGGCCTGAAATTGTGTGTACAGCGGATGCGCGCCAGTAATGCGGCGCGACTCCAGCAGCGCGGTTTGTACGGTGACATCGGCTTCGGCCTCGGCAATGCATTGCGCTACGGTTCGTACGCTTGATCCGGTCTCTAGTCCGGCATCCCAGCACGACCCTATGAACTGCTCAATTTGCGTGCGCAATAAGGCATCGCTGTCCAAATCAGTATCTGCAGGCAGTAGCAGCAGCACATCGATATCCGAATGGGGGAATAGCTTGCCCCGGCCAAAACCGCCTACGGCTACCAAGCTAATGGCATCGGGCAGGCCCGCCAGGCGCCATAAATCCAGCAGCAGGCCGTCGGCCAAGTTGGAGAGTTTGCGCAACTGTGCCTGTATGCCGCGCGTATTGCTGCCACCCGCCATGATGGCGTCAAACAATGCACTGCGCTGGGTTTGGTAGTGCTGGCGCAGCTCGTGGATGCGGGGATCGGTCATGGTGATGGCAGCAAAGGTTTCTGTGCCATGGCAGTGTGCCATAGGGCTTGACATGCGGGATCGGAATGCATGTTTTATGCCATGGCATAAAAAAAGGCGGCGCGCTTTTATAGCGGCCGCCTTGTGCTATCGCTTTTAAAGCGTTAGCACTTGGTCGTGGTCACAAAATCCGGCAGGGCAGGCGAGCCTTCGGACAGGGTCAGTACTTCGTAGCCGGTGTCGGTTACCAGCACTTCGACTTCCCACTGGGCGGACAGGCTGTGATCCTTGGTGATGACGGTCCAGCCGTCGTTGCCCAGATCCTTGATGTCGCGCTTGCCCAGGTTGAGCATGGGCTCAATCGTGAAGATCATGCCGGTCTTCAGCTCCACACCTGTGCCGGGGCGGCCATAGTGCAGCACTTGGGGTTCGTCGTGAAAGACTTTGCCAATCCCGTGGCCGCAATATTCGCGCACTACCGACAGGCCATTACCTTCGGCAAATTTCTGGATCGCATGGCCTACGTCGCCCAGGTAAGCACCGTTTTTAACCTGCAAGATGCCGTGCCACATGGCTTCAAACGTCAGCTTGCACAGACGCTTGCCCGCGATGGTGCCGTCGCCGATGATGAACATGCGGCTGTTGTCGCCAAAATAACCTTCGGGCGTGATGATGGTCACATCCACATTGACGATGTCACCCTTCTTCAAGGGCTTGTCATTGGGGATGCCGTGGCACACCACATGGTTGACCGAGGTGCAGACGTAAGCCGGGTAGGCTGTCATGCCGGGTGGCTGATAGCCCAGGCAGGCTGACTTGGTGCCTTGTTTTTCCATCGCCTCGGCGCACAGCAGGTCGATTTGTTGGGTGGTGATGCCGGGCTTGATGTGGGGGGTGATGTAGTCCAAAACCTCCGAGGCCAGGCGGCCCGCAATGCGCATCTGTGCGATGTCTTCAGCGGTATTGATTTTGATGGTCATAGCCCGTGATTATCCCACCGCGCCCATTGGCATGTTGACCACGCGAGTACGTACCCCAGCAGGGCGCAGTAGAATCCCGGGTTAACCCGCCCTTGTTTATTACCGCCATGCTTTGTTTTTGCGAGCTGCGGCAATGGCAAGGCGCTTGTGTGCTTTCCTCCATCCTCCTAGTCCCACATAGGCTGCCACGTGACACTGCACCTGACCCAGCTAGCCGGCGGTAACGCCCTCAGCTCTTTCCGCGCCCAACAACTGCTGACCGCATTGACGGCGATCCATCCAAAAATAACGGGCATTGCTGCCCGTTTTGTACATCTGGTGGCGACTGATAAGCCGCTAGAAAGTGCCGAGGCGGAGCGCGTAGCTGCTTTGCTGACCTATGGTGATCCGTTTGAAGGCAAGGACGAGGGCCAAGCCTTTGTGGTCACCCCGCGCATGGGCACGATCTCGCCGTGGGCGTCCAAGGCGACCGATATCGCCCGTAACTGCGGTTTGGATGTGTTCCGCGTGGAGCGCATTACCGAGTACCGAGTGAGCCTGAAGTCAGGTTTGCTCGGCGGCAAAACTGATCTGAGTGCTGAGCAAACCGCCCAGATCGCTGTTTTGTTGCACGACCGCATGACCGAATCGGTTTTTGCCACGCGTGAAGAAGCGCAAAAACTGTTCTCCGCCCTGCAAGCCCAGCCAATGGAGTTTGTGGACGTGCTGGGTGGCGGCCGCGCAGCACTGGAAAAGGCCAATAAACAGTGGGGTCTGGCCCTGGCCGAGGACGAGATCGAGTACCTCGAAAACGCCTTCAAGGGCTTGAAGCGCAACCCCACCGATGTGGAGTTGATGATGTTTGCGCAAGCAAACTCGGAGCACTGCCGCCATAAGATTTTCAACGCCAGTTTCACCATCGATGGTGTGGTGCAAGACAAGTCGTTGTTCGGCATGATTCGCAACACTGAAGCCGTCTCGCCCCAGCACACGGTGGTAGCGTACTCGGACAATGCCTCCATCATGGAAGGCCATGAAGTCGAGCGTTTCACTGCCCAGTTCGATGCGAAACTGGCTACCAGCGTAGATGGCAAGGGCGCCCCTAGCTATCAAAAGCATACTGCCACCAGCCATGTGCTGATGAAGGTGGAAACGCACAACCACCCCACCGCGATTTCTCCCTTCCCCGGCGCATCGACAGGCGCGGGGGGCGAGATTCGTGACGAAGGCGCCACTGGCCGTGGCTCCAAACCCAAGGCGGGTTTGACGGGCTTTACCGTCTCCAAGCTCTGGGGCAGTGAGGTGGGTAAGCCAGATCACATTGCCAGCCCATTGCAGATCATGATCGAAGGCCCCCTGGGTGGCGCGGCATTCAACAACGAGTTTGGCC
The DNA here is from genome assembly GCA_036646255.1 of Comamonas sp. GTDB lineage: Bacteria > Pseudomonadota > Gammaproteobacteria > Burkholderiales > Burkholderiaceae_C > Comamonas. Next base: position 2,772 of record JAVXMM010000124.1, on the reverse strand, counting down.
GCCCCAATTTGACGGGTTACTTCCGTGAGTACGAGCAGCAAGTGGGTGATATCACCCGCGGCTACCACAAGCCCATCATGCTGGCCGGTGGCCTGGGCGTGATCGATGCTGAGCAGACCAAGAAAATTCTGTTCCCCGCAGGCACCTTGCTGATTCAGCTGGGTGGCCCTGGTATGCGTATTGGCATGGGTGGCGGTGCAGCCAGCTCCATGGCCAGCGGCACCAATGCGGCAGAGCTGGATTTTGATTCGGTGCAGCGTGGTAATCCCGAAATCGAGCGCCGTGCGCAAGAGGTGATCAACCATTGCTGGCAGCAAGGCGCGGCCAACCCCATTTTGGCAATCCACGACGTGGGTGCGGGTGGTTTGTCTAACGCCTTCCCTGAGTTGACCAACGACGCAGGCCGTGGTGCGCGCTTTGATCTGCGCAAGGTAAATCTCGAAGAGTCCGGCCTGGCGCCCAAGGAAATCTGGTCCAACGAGTCGCAAGAACGCTACGTGATGGCGATTGCACCTGAGTCGCTGGCACAGTTCACCGCGTTTTGCGAGCGCGAGCGCTGCCCGTTTGCCGTGATCGGCACGGCTACTGAGGAGCGCCAGCTGGTGCTGGAAGACACCGCAGTAGCATCGGGTGATCAGAAATTCCCCGTCGACATGCCTATGGACGTGCTGTTGGGCAAGCCGCCCAAAATGACCAAGGATGTGGCAACGGTCAAGCGCGAGCTGCCCGCTATCGACCTGACCGGCGTTCCGCTGGAAAAGGCCGTCATCGAAGTGCTGGCTCACCCCACGGTGGCTTCCAAGCGCTTTTTGATCACTATCGGCGACCGAGCTGTGGGTGGCCTGACCCACCGCGACCAGATGGTCGGCCCCTGGCAGGTGCCGGTAGCCGATGTGGCGGTGACGCTGGCAGATTACAAGGGCTTCAAGGGCGAAGCCATGGCCATGGGCGAGCGCACACCGCTGGCAGCCATCAATGCGCCAGCATCGGGCCGCATGGCGGTGGCCGAGGCCATTACCAATATGCTGGCTGCACCGATTGAGCTGAGCAAGGTGAAGATGTCGGCCAACTGGATGGCTGCTTGCGGCGAACCCGGTGAAGACGCTGATCTGTACGCCACGGTGAAGGCCGTGGGCATGGAGCTGTGCCCGGCGCTGAACATTTCCATCCCCGTGGGTAAGGACAGTTTGTCGATGCGCACGCAGTGGACGGAAAACGGCCAGGTCAAGAAAGTGACCTCGCCCGTCAGCTTGCTGATCACCGGCTTTGCATCGATCGATGATGTACGCACCACGCTGACCCCGCAGCTGAACGCCGAAGAAGACGACACGACATTGGTGCTGATCGACTTGGCGCGCGGCAAGATGCGCATGGGTGGCTCCATCCTGGGCCAGGTGCTGAACCAAGCGGGCAATGAAACGCCGGACCTGGATGATTCCAAGGACCTGATCGCCATGGTCGACGCTGTGAACGCATTGCGCGCCCAAGGCAAGATACTGGCCTACCACGACAAGGGTGACGGCGGTCTGCTGGCTACGGTGGCCGAGATGGCTTTTGCGGGCCATGTGGGCGTTGCCCTGAATGTCGACATGCTGATCACCGAAGGCGACGGCATCAGCGACAGCCGTATGGACAGCGGCGAGGGTAAAAACTGGGGCAGCCAGATCTCGGGGCGCCGTGAGGACATGACGCTGCGCGCGCTGTTCAACGAAGAGCTGGGCGCTGTGCTGCAAGTCAAGACGGCAGACCGCGATGCCGTTCTGCAAACCCTGCGCGAACATGGGTTGGCCGCCTGCAGCCACATCGTAGGCAAGACCCGCCCACAATCGTCCGCCATGGATATGGGTAAGGGCGAGTTGCAAGTGTGGCGCGATGCTAAAAAGGTGTTTGGAGCCACATTGAGCGACCTGCACCAAGTATGGGATGCCGTGAGCTGGAAGATTACCCAGCAGCGCGACAACCCCGCTTGTGCCGACAGCGAGCACGCTGCCGCCGGCGTGGTTAACGACCCCGGTATGCACCTGCACCTGACGTTCGATCCGCAAGTCAACGTGGCAGCGCCATTCATCAACGTGGCCGCCAAGCCCCGCGTGGCCGTGCTGCGCGAACAAGGTGTGAACTCCCACGTGGAAATGGCGTACGCCTTCACCGAAGCTGGTTTTGACGCTGTAGATGTGCACATGACTGACCTGCAGTCGGGCCGGGCGCAGCTCAAGGATTTTGCTGGTGTGGTGGCTTGTGGCGGTTTCAGCTATGGCGACACCTTGGGTGCCGGTATTGGCTGGGCGCGCTCCATCACCTTCAACGATCGTTTGTCGTCGGAGTTCCAAGCCTTCTTTGGCCGCACCGATACCTTTGGCCTGGGCGTGTGCAACGGCTGCCAGATGTTTGCCGAGCTGGCCGATATCATCCCCGGCGCGCAAGACTGGCCCCGCTTTACGCAAAACCAGAGCAATCGCTTTGAAGCGCGTTTGAGCATGGTTGAAGTGCTGGAATCGCCCAGCTTGTTCCTGCAAGGTATGGCCGGCTCGCGCCTGCCTATCGCCGTGGCGCATGGTGAGGGCTATGCCAACTTCAAGTTCCGCGGCAACCCCGGTCAGGTGATTGGCGCCATGCGCTACGTGGACAATTTTGGACAGCCCACCGAGCAGTACCCGTTCAACCCCAACGGCTCCGCCGGTGGTTTGACGGCAGTGACCACGGCTGATGGCCGCTTTACCGCCATGATGCCTCACCCCGAGCGCGTGTTCCGCAACGTGCAGATGAGCTGGA
>JAVXMM010000123.1:0-7914 GCA_036646255.1 Comamonas sp. | reverse complement strand
GCCCAAATACAAGGGCGAGCTCAAGTCAACCCAATTGACGGGCAACACAAATTTCTAGCCGCGAGCAAAAATCAGAATTTGCCTCACGTTCCTCAAGATGAAATTTCAGAACTCATCAGAGACATAAGAGGTTTCGGCTCCCGTCCTATCGCTATTGGACTGCAGCTTCTAATGCTGCTTGCAGTTCGACCTTCAGAGTTGCGTGAAGCCCAGTGGGCTGAGTTTGATTGCAAGAAAAAACTGTGGACGGTACCGAGTGAACGCAAGAAGGAGCGCCGCGAATTCCAGCTCCCGCTCGCATCGCAAGCAATCAAGCTTTTACAGGAATTGCAGGAATATAGTGCAGGGAGTCTTTGGCTCTTTCCTGGTCGCGATGACCGCATGAACGCGCCTATTAGCAACATGACGTTCAATCAGGCCCTCCATCGCATGGGATATAAAGATCGTCAGACCCCACACGGCCTGCGACACTTATTCAGCACAACGGCGAACAACGCAGGCAAAGACTATCGCATAGTTGATAGCGCCCTAGCCCACAAGATCAAAGGCGTTGAAGCCGTCTACAACAAAGCATCCTACCTAGATCAGCGCCGAGAGCTTATGCAATGGTGGGCTGACCATATTGATGCACTAGCGTGCCAGCTTGAACGCGTGAAATCTGCCTCTTAGCCCGCCACTGCACGGGCCGCTCGAATACCCACCCTGCCCCCTCTCCCACGCCCCTGCGGCCACGCCATGACCCGCAGGCGCAGCCCAAGCCCCACGCGCGCAGCATGCCCGAACCACAGCGCGCCGCCGCCCCCCCCCCACTCAACCCCTCCGCGCGCAGTCGAGACCCCGCCGCGCCTGCAGTCTTAATAGGTCGCTTTTGTCGGCACTGTCGGCTGGGGTGCATTCAAGCACCCATGCGGCCCCGCACGGGGTTTTTTGATGGTCTTTAGTGTCGGGATTCGTCGGAAATTGACAGGCTCTCATGCCTCAAATATTCAACTGCGCTTGCGCCACATTTCCGCGTTCTAAAAAGCAACTGCGAAATGTCCCAAGCGCAGCCACAGTGCGGGCTGCATGACATTCTTGCGTCCGGGCGGCACCATGCGGACATGCACCCAAACAATGCAATTCGCACTGCTCACACCCTGACGGCTACACAGCTTCAAAGCAACTATCAAGACCGTCTATTGCGTATTGACGCAGTGCGATTTTTGACCAGCCTCAGCCGCTCAACCATCTACAGCCGCATAGCTGCAGGCGAGTTCCCTCATGCCGTTCGGGTGCATGGCAACTGCATGGCCTGGAGGGAAAGCGAAATCCACGCCTGGATTGCCAGCCGTCCGTGCGCTCTATTGCCTGCTGCAAAGGAAATGAAATGAGGGCGAGCAACATGTTCATTCGTTGCCCTCATTGCGAAAACAAAGCAACGGTACGTACCAGCCAGCAACTCACCAAGCTACTGCGCTCATTGATCTGCCAATGCACCAATTCAATGTGCGGCCACACATTCAACGCGCATTTAGAAGCCGTTAGCACCATTTCCCCTTCGGCCACGCCAGACCAATACGTGTATCTGCCCATCAGTGCATATGCCAAAGCCCGCATCACAGGCCAGCGAAGCATGACTGAAGAAGGCACCGCAAGTGGCGTAGCGACACAGCTTCCTAAAACACCTAGCCACACCAGTCCAGCCGTGCCGCATGCATCGAGCTAAGCACTCTTGCAAACACCAACTCTTAAACAGGATTCTGAAATATGACCGCCCACTATAGGAATGACCAGCGCTACAGCCTTCAAGCCACCATCCACAGCAGCAATGAAAACGGCAGCGCCAACCGCACCTTCAAAGTATTAGCGAGTGCACCTGGCAGTGCCAATCTCTCGTACAGCGGAACCCAAAAACCTGCGCAAGTGGCACTGCAAGACGGCAGCGGCAATACCGCCTATTTCACAGCAGACCAAGCCCATCAGCTGGCAAATGCACTGATGGCAGCTGCTGGCTCAAATGGCGACCCCATGAAAGCCGACTGCTAGATCCACGACTTCAAAGCCAGGACAACCATGCAAACTCCAAACAACCCATTCACGCCATTAGCTGCTGACGCACACGCAAATTGGAAAGCCGCTTTGGCTGAACTACAGGCAGCGCGAGACGCATTCAATAACGGCGCGGTAGTTCGCCTTAAAGAGATTTTGGGCAACCAAGACGCGCTTCGCGCGAAATTGCACACGTCCAATTTAGACCGCGAACAAGCCGAAACCGAGTTCAAGGCCGCGTTCGAAGCTTCGGGATTTGAAAAAACTGCCGCTGTTCAAAAAATTCTGAACAAGAAAAACCCTTGTACACGCCCGCTTTCTACGCTTTGGTTTTTTAAAAACCTGCCGTTTTAAAAAAATTTCTAAAAAAAAACCACGACTCCATCGCCATTTGCGAAGCACTGCAACGCGCAATTGGCCAAATGCAGGCAGAGCATCAGCCGATTTACATACGCGCAAACAAAGAAGCTGAAAGCTACAGCCACGCCTACAAGGGCGCATTCAATGCCTATTGCGTCATGTCTGCGATGGCACAGCTGGAAAAGCATGGCCCACCACTGGTTGACGCGCTCGCCTTGCTAAAGCTCGTTCCAAACAAACAGTCTGGCCTTGAACCTGATATCGGCCCCAATCTGGGCTACAGCCCAAGCATGGATCGACAGGTACTAGATGCTCGCATGAACCGCCTGTTAGGCCATCTCAAAACAGAAGCCAGCACAGCCACTGCAAATAGACAGGACGTCACCGAAGCAGTCGGAACACTCGACTTGGGCCTATTGAGCGGCCACAAGTTCCTAACGCCTGGCCAGCTTCACATGCTCAAAACACAAGCATCCAATGCAGCCGCTTAAACACAAATCAGACCTTCTAAACAACCACCTAAGAGCCTCCACCATGAACGAAACCACCACCCCAGATTTCACCCTCGAAGCCGAGCAGATCGTCAATGGCCGCCCTGCCCGCAGCATCACATTGCAAGAGCCAGTCAAGCGTGGCGAGCAGCTCATTGAAAAGCTCATGATCCGTAAACCACAAAGCGGCGAGCTGCGCGGCGTCAATCTGTCAGACATTTTGAACGCCAACACCGACGCCATCATGCAACTGCTGCCGCGCGTGACCGTGCCAACTATGGTCAAGCACGAAGTGGAAGCAATGGACCCGGCCGATCTTTTGATGTGCGGGATGGCACTGGTCAGTTTTTTCGTACCGAAGGCAGCGCTCAAATAGCACTGCCGCAGCGTGTTGAAGAGGCAATGGCAGACATTGCCTTTGTATTTCACTGGCCGCTCAGCAGCATGGATGCCATGGAGCTGAGCGAGCTGGTGGGCTGGCAGCAACTGGCCGTTAAACGCTTCAACGCCGTCAACTCCCCGCCAGACAGAAAGGCTTAAGATGCTCCCCCATGGAGACCATCATCATTGTTTCGCTGGCATCACTGGGCCTTCTGGTACTGCTGGGGGCTTCGCTGATGTTTTCGCACCTGTGCGGACTGGCCAGCCAAACGCTGGTATGCCGCCTGGTATCGCCTGCGCAGGATGGCCCTGCGCCATCACACCCCGGCGATCCGTATCTCACCCAAGAGCACCACGCGCAAATAAATGCCCTGGTGGCCCAATCGCAGCATTTGCTGCGGCAATCACAAGCGCGCGCAGCATGCCAACAGCATGCGCAAGAGCGCCTGGCCCAGCCTGCCACGCCACACCAGTAACTATTAGCCCAAGCATGGCGCGCGAGGCGTGCCATGGATAAATTGCGCCTGGAAGTGCTGCTGGCAGCAGTAGACAAAGTAAGTGGCCCGCTCAAAGCCATTCAATCCGGCAGCCGCGCCACTGCGCAAGCCCTGGGGCAAACCGAGCTAGCCTTGAAACAGCTGGTTGCGCAGCAAAAGGCCCTGGGCAAGTTTGAGCACGAGCGCGACCGCCTCGACAACGCGCGCAGCATGCTGGATCAGGCCAAGGCCGCAGGTGTAAACCGCACCATTGTCAAACAGCTAACGGCTGACTATGAAAAGCAACTGCAAGTCGTCAAAGGCTTGCAGTCCCAAATGGTGGCCAGGGGCTGGGGCAACGCCACGGTAGACCAGCGCAGCTTGGCCACCAGTATCCAAGCCGCCAACACCCAGCTCGACCAGCAGCGCCGCAAGATGGAGCAACAGCGCCAGGTCGAATCGCGCCTGGCCGCCCTGCGCGAGAAGCACAGCACCACCATGATGAAGCTCGCCAAATGGGGCGGTGCATCAGTGGGCGCGCAGATAGCCGGACAAAAGGTGGGCGGCTGGGTAAAGCACCCGGTGCAAGAATTTGCCGATGCCGAGCAGGCCCGCACCCAGTTGCAAGTGTCCTTTATGACGGCAGGCGGCGGCGCGTCTGCGGAGCTGCAGCAAATCACCGACCTGGCGCAAAAGCTGGGCGACCGCTTGCCTGGCACCACGTCTGACTTCATCAACATGATGACGGCGCTCAAAAAAGAAGGCATGAGCGCCAAAACCATCTTGGGCGGCCTAGGCGAGGCATCGGCCAACCTGGCTGTGCTGCTGGAGATGGCGCCGCAAGAGGCCGCGCAGTTTGGCGCCAAGATGCAAGACGCCTTGCAGGCCAGCGAATCCGAGATGATGGGCATCCTCGACCTGATGCAGCGCAGCCACTACGCAGGAGCGGATGCACGCTACATGCTGGCAGGCTTTGGCAACATGGCGCCAGTGCTGCAGATCATCAAGAAAAAGGGCATGGAGGCGATGCAAACGCTCTCCCCCTTGATGGTGATGATGAACCAGGCCGGCATGACCGATGGCGGCAGCGCCGGTAACGCCATCCGCAAGGTGTACCAATACACCATGGATGCCAAGAAGCTGAGCAAGGCCAATGCAGCGGTGAAGGCCGCAGGCGGTAACTTCAAACTTGATTTCAGCGATGGCAAGGGAGAGTTTGGCGGGCTGGAGCAAATGTTCTCCCAGCTCGAAAAGCTCAAGAGCTTTAACACCATGCAGCGCGGCAGCATCATCAAAGAGCTGTTTGGCGACGATGCCGAAACCCTGCGCGTGCTCAACCAGTTTATTGAAAAGGGCTTGTATGGCTACCAAGAGACCGTGGCCAAACTCAAAGAGCAAGCCGACCTGCAAGAGCGGGTGAACAAGCTGCTGCTCACCTTTAAAAACGTGACGGAGGCTGCCCAAGGCAGCTTTAGCAACCTGCTGGTTGACCTGGGCGAAACCATTGCCCCCGAGCTGAAAGCCATCATCGGCTGGCTGGGCGAGCAAGCCGTGGCCATGAAGGGCTGGGTCAAAGACAACCCACAGATCGCCAAAACCTTGATGCTGATAGCGGCCGCCAGCGCTGCATTGCTCACGGTAATGGGCGCCTTGGGCATGGCGCTGGTGGGCTTGGTAGGTTCGCTCGCCATGGTACGGCTGCTGTCGGGTCGTGTGCTGCTTAACCTGCTGGGCATGCGCGCTGCCGGTGGCGCAGCAGCGGCTGGCACGGGCGTAGCTGCCAAGGCGGTGCAATGGCTGGTCACTGCCTGGGGTACGTTCAAGGCCATGGGCGTTGTGGGCATACTCCGCGCCATTGGCCCAGCCATCAGTGGCGCGCTGTCGCACCTCACCAGCTTGCGCGGCGTGTTTGGGCTACTCAAAGGTGGCCTATGGGGCTTGCTCAAGCTGGTGTTCACTTTTGCCCGCGCCAACCCGGTGGCGGCTGTCGTTATGGGCATTGCAGGTGCTGTTGCAGGCTTTGTGGCCCATTGGGACAAGATCAAAGAATTTTGGGACAAGAGCCAATGGTGGGACATGGCCAAAGAGATTTGGGCCGCCATTGAATGGGGCCTAAACGCCGCATCGCTGGGCCTGTACGACTTCTTTATGAGCATGGCCAAAAAAGCGCTTGGCGCCGTGTGGGACGGCATGCGGGCCGCCGTTGGCGCAGGCGGCACTAGCAGTGGCGATGCACCCGAGCAAGTAGCAAGCCGTGCCAAAGCCACCGCCGCAGCTTTTGCGCTGGCCGCAGGTGCTACCGCTGGGCCATCGGTAGGAGCGCAGGCGTTGCAAGATGGGCAGCAGTTTCAAGCCAAGCAAGAGCTGCTCACCCTACAGCCCAAAGCGGCCGCCCCAGTATCCGTCAGCAGCACCAACACTTTCAACATTACCGCAGCACCAGGCATGGATGAAAGGGCTGTTGCTCGGGCCATCACTTTTGAAATGGACAGGCGCGACCGGCAAACGGCTACACGCCGTCGTAGCTCGCTTAGCGATATTGAATAGCCCGCCCCATCCCGCTGCACTCGCTGCTACCATTGAACATGCCATCCCTAGGCTGATCCCCGAACACCTGTGACCCTGACAGGTTGGGCTGGCATTTCTTTCAGGGGCATCGAGGGATGCATATGTCAGAACACAACGCGCAACACAAAGTGTTGCCGCGACCAAAATTACGCTCAGCCACTAGAGTTCAGCCGGTGAGCGGCTCGGCCACCGCCACTACCGAAATCGAAGTTACGCACGGGGCGGTGATCCCGAGGACTTCGCCACAACCGACTTCTTGGACGATTAGCATCGGTATAGACGAAACTGAAAAGCGAGCAAGTCTCGCACTTTTGGAATATGTCCGGGACGCCAAAAGTGATCCAGAAGTGCAGCAATCCCCGAAGATTTCTAAATTTCTACAAGAACTTATTGGCAATCTATACAACGTACTGCACGACCGGACCACTGACGACGCAGTTGCACAAATCCAAAAGAAAAATATCAGCGCCAATAGCTCAATAGCTGCAAAGAAAAAAGCTGAACTTGAGAGAAAAAAGCCTAACCCTCGTCGAGAGTATGTCAAGAAGCACTGGGCTGCTTGGATAGCAAAGCCTGACCTCTACGACACGTTGGAGTTTTTCTATGAAGAAATGGCGAAAGGTATTGCGGAAGAATTAAAGCTCGAACCGCCCAGCAAAAAGTCTATGCAGACCTGGGCCAAGGATTGGCCTCTGCATCCAAGAGCGCACCAAAAAAAGCGCTGATCTGCAAGAAATTAGTTTGGGCAATGTGCATGCAGGCTACCTTTTATTTAGGCAGTCTGCATGCACATTGGGCTATTCATATCAGTCCATATGAAATGAAATACATGCATCCAAACCAACCAGGATGCATGAACATGGCACTACTTAGAAAACACAGCGCAGCCGCACTGATCGGACTGAGCAAAACGGCGCTGGACACCATCGTCAGGACGGACCCCAGCTTCCCCCGCCCCATCAAGCTGGGCGAGCACCGCCAAAGCGCCGTGCTGTTTGACGAAGGCGAATTGAACGCCTGGATTGACACCTTGAAGGCAAAACGCGGCGGCCAAGCTGCACAGGGGGTGATGTGATGCAAAAGCTCGCAACATCCAACCACAGCGCAACCACCGCCATAGGCCAGCGCCTGATGATTCTGGAGGCCCTTAAAAAGGGGCCTAAAACATCGGATGAACTGCGCTGCATGGGCGCCTACTCGTCCAACTCCCGCATTGCAGAGCTGCGCAAAGCGGGCCACGAGATCATCACCAATTTTGTGGACACGTTTGACCGCGATGGCTACCGAAGGCGCTTAGCGCTTTACCAGTTGGAGGGCGAGCCATGCTAACCATCAACGCAAGCAAAAAAAATGCGCCTGGAACCACAAAAGTAGTTACCAAGGCGCTCAGTCATACAAAGCAGCATTCTACAGAACAAGCCCTACAAAAAGCCATATGCACCTGGGCAACACAAATTGCAGCACAACGATTGCAAGTTTTGGGCTACACTATTTGCAAGCTGAGAGGCCCGGTGCTTCAAAACACCAAATCCGAAGAGGTTGCAACCCCCACCGTAAAGCGGGGTTTTGTCACGCCCAAATTCTGGGGACTGGTGCGCCTGCACCGTTCC
>JAVXMM010000122.1:0-7919 GCA_036646255.1 Comamonas sp. | reverse complement strand
ACCGCCATGATGCCTCACCCCGAGCGCGTGTTCCGCAACGTGCAGATGAGCTGGACCGATGGTGACAAGAGCCAGTTCAGCCCTTGGATGCAGGTGTGGCGTAACGCCCGCAAGTGGCTGGGTTAAACCAGTCTTGTCTGGATGCAAAAGCCCTGCAGTGTGAAAGCTGCAGGGCTTTTTTGTACTCCCGGTGTGTATGGGGAATATTCGGTGTTTTTGGCTGCTAGCGCCCACTAGGCGGCCGCTGGCAGCTATTAATTTGGTAGTTTCTGCCTCGCATACACCAGCAAACGGCCTTTGTAACCCAGCTCGAATTCGGTCTCTGCGCGGTCCAGCCGGGTTTCGGTCACATCAAAGCCGCGCTCAGCCATCTGGCGGCTGAAGGCGGCGCGGTTACCGCGGTCGGGGTCGATGATCCAGATCTGTGCGCTGGCACTGGCGTGCTCGCAGATGTAGTTGGGCAGGCGAGCAAACTGGTCGCGCTCATACAGCAGGTCGCTGCCGATGATGAGGTCGAACAAGCCATGCACAGGTAAATCGGCGATAGGCGCGACCAAGCCGCTCAGCACGCCATCGGTCAATGCGGCTATCTGGGCTGCTGCGTCGAACACGGCAGCTGCTTCGGCAGCAGCTGCAATCGACTCCAGTGCGCCCCAGTGGCCTGAGCGGTATTTCATCGGCGATAGGTCGTTTAGGCGGAGGTTTTCTTTTAAAAAATCACCTGCAAGCGGGTGGCAGTCGCTGGCCGTGATATCTGCGCCCATGCGGTGGCAGACTAAGCTGGCGAGGCCTAGGCCGCAGCCTAGCTCCAGGATGCGCTGGCCTTGAATGACAGGCTGTTGTGCCATGTGGTTGGCTAGTTCGCTGCCAGAGGGCCAGAGTAGGCCGAACAGTGGCCAGATGGCATCTGAGATACCAAGACGCAGAGCAGCGCCGTCGGGGTCAAAAAATTGTTGCCGGTCCAGCAGGGAGCGTATTTGCATGTCCTGCGCGCCATCAATGTGAATGGACTCTTGTTTGGTCAGATAACCGGGCATGGGATGCGGCATGCCAGAACGACAGCCGCTCAAGTGAAGGTTCTACAGTATGGGCGCATATGCTGCCAAGTGCCTTTTTGACAGGAATTCTTAAACTTTTTGTACCTGAACAGGTGCTCCGCGATGGTAGTCTGGCAAGCGTGCCAGTCTCGGCAGTTAAGATGGCAGAGATCTAAAGAAATGCGTTTAAACGCAGGGCGTGCAAGCGCTAGTAGCTATCAATATAGGTAGTGGAGATGATGCGTTGCGTACCATGCAGTCACAGTGATCAGAGGGGGGATACGTTGTCGCGTGTTTTAGCAACTGAAGCAGAGGTGCTGGCTTTATCGCCTGACGCCGCCTCCAGCAAGGCGGCCAAGGGGCTGCAGTCCATCAGCAAATGGCCCAGCGTAGGCAGCAATGACGCAGCTGTTTGGGGCGAGTGCCAGGGCAGCGGCAGCAAGCCGTATCAAACCCAGGTGGACTTGAGCGGGCCGGCATTCAAATGCTCTTGCCCCAGCCGCAAATTTCCCTGCAAGCATGGGCTGGCGTTGATGCTGCTGCGCGCAGCACACCAAGTGCCTGAGGGCGGCGACCAGCCCGAATGGGTGAACAGTTGGCTGGGTAGCCGCCAGGACAAGGTCGAGAAGAAAGAAGCCAAGGCCGCCGCCATTGCTGCTGCACCGCCGCCAGACCCAGAGGCGCTTGCCAAACAACAGACCAAACGTGACGACAAGCGCTGGGACAAGGTGAGCGCAGGCATGCAGGAGCTGTCGCTGTGGATGCAGGATATGGTGCGCACTGGTTTGGCAAGCCAAGCCGGTGACAGTCATACGCGCCAGCACTGGAACACCATGGCAGCTCGCATGGTGGATGCGCAAGCTACTGGTATGGCTGCTCGCATCAAAGAAGCGTGGGAGCTGATAGAAAGCCACCCGCAGTGGGCTCGGGATTTGCTGGTGCAGCTAGGTCACTGGCAACTGTTGGTCGACGCGGTGGAGCGGCGCGAATCGCTTAGCCCGGAGACCCGTGCCGATGTGATGGCCGCGCTGGGCTGGCCTATGGACAAGGCGGAAGTGCAAGCCCGTGGCGAGGCTGTACAGGATGATTGGCTGGTGGTCGGCGTGCGCATGATTGAGCGCGAAGGCCGCTTGACCGAGCGCCGTGTGTGGCTGCAAGGTCTGCAGACCGGGCGGATGGCGCTGGTGCTGGATTACTCGCAGGGTGGGCGCGGTTTTGAATCGGCCTGGGTGGCGGCTAATCATTACCGGTGTACTTTGAATTTTTATCCCGGCCAGGCTGCGCTGCGCGCCATTGCCGCCAACGGCATGCAAGGCATGGACGGTAACGGTGCCGCGCCGCTGACAACCGCTGTGCTGGGCGACACGCTGCAAAACCTGAGCCAGCGCATCGCAGGCAACCCGCTTCAGCATGTGCAGCCCCTGTGGTGCACGCAGGCGCATCTGTTGTTCGTGGGTGGCCAATGGATGGCTGCTTGGCAGCAAAGCAGTACCCAAGCCCCTGTGCCAGTGGCGATCGCAGACGACGAAGCCTGGCACTTGCTGGCGGTGACGGGTGGCGCGCCCCTGGTTTTATTTGGCGAATGGGAGGCGGCCCCGCAGATCGGACGTTGGCGCTTGTTGAGCGCATGGCAGGCGCAAGCAGATGTTGCTGCCCTGGTCGAAGTCTGGCAAAACCGGGGTGAGGTGTTATGAGTCAAGCCAATTTGTGGGCTGCGCTGCAGCAGTCCAGCCTGGTCGGCGCGGAGCGACTGGCCATTCCCCCCGTCTTGCTCGCTGCGGATGCGCAAACGCCTGCTACGGTGCAGGCCGTGCAAATGGCCTACCGGCAAGCTGCTACCTCTACGGCTGCACAACTGTTGCGCGCCAGCGCCGTGGCTGCCGTGCTGGAGCGTGCGGGCTGGGCGCCTGGGGCGCAGGTCAAGCTGGCAGCGCCTTTGGCCATGCCTGTTTTGCCCGGTGCCGAATCAAGACCCGCACCAGACGATGCCACGCTGGCGCTTCTGATGCGCGACATGATGGAAGAAGGCCCGCCCGAGCTGCACGCGCAAAGCTTTGCGGTGCTGGGCAGTGCAGGCATGCGCCTGCCGTTTGAGCTGCTGGTGCCTGCGCTGAACTTGGGCCGCCAATCCACCGATCTCCGTGAATGGCTGATGCCCGTGCTGGGCGAGCGCGGCCGCTGGCTGGCCATGCTGAACCCGCAATGGTCTTACGCCGCTGGCGTGCAGGAGACGGCCACTGCAGAGCTGATTTGGCAAGAGGGCTCGATCGCCCAGCGAGTGAGTTTGCTGGAGAGCGAGCGCGCGACCGATCCTGCTAAAGCCCGCGAGCGGCTGGAAAGCAGCTTGAAAGAGCTGAATGCTAAAGAGCGCGCACCTATGGTGCAGGCGCTGCAAGTGGGGTTGGCAATGGATGACGAGCCGCTGCTGGAAAAGTTACTGGCCGACCGCAGCAAGGAAGTACGCGACAACGCAGCCAATCTGCTGACTAACTTGCCCGGGAGCGCCCACAGCCTGCGCATGATCGGCAGGTTGCAAGCCATGCTGGGTAAAAACGCCAAGGGCGAATGGCAGATCGAGCCGCCCGAAGAAAGTAGCAAAGACTGGGAGCGTGACGGCGTAGTGCTGCAGCCGCCTAGCTACATCAAAGGCCAGCGTGCCTGGTGGTTGCAGCAGATGGTGGAGCTGTCGCCTGTGGGCTGGTGGCTGCAAACGCTGGACAAAACGCCCGAGCAACTATGGGAGTGGAGCCGCCACAGCGACTGGAAAACCGCGCTGCGACAGGGCTGGCTGGCTGCGTTGCAAACCCAGCCAGATCTGCGCTGGCTGCCGTTGCTGCGCAGCATGGATCAGGATTCGCGTGCGCAAAACCTGCTGCCCGCCATGCTGGATCAGCTCACACATGCGCAGCGCGAAGCCTTGTGGATGGCTGATCTGGAGGCCAGGCAGGGCAAAAGCATGCTCATTCACACCATCAACAAGATGGACGACAGTTTGTCGCAAGTCGCCACACTGTCACCCGCCATGTCTGAATGGATTGTGGACGCGCTCTACAAAGCCACGCGCGGCAAACAAGCGCAAGGCAATTGGCACAGCTGGGAGGCTGACCAAAGTGTGCTGGCCTGTGCCCGCAGGCTGGATGCCAGCACCTTGGTGCGCTTTGCAGACCTGTGGCGTGAACCAGATATTAATGAGGCTGTGCCTGCTGCTGTCGTAGAGCCCAAAGCCCCTATTGAGGGCCCGAACGCGGAGGCAAACGCCGATGCCATTGCCCGGCTGAAGGCCGAGCAAGCCGCGAGGCAAGAACGAGCCCGCCTGCGCCCCTGGGATGACGAACGCATGCTTGCCATGCTCAACCGCATTGTCAATTTGCGACTGGCGCTGCACGCCGCCACGCAAGCTTGATCCTCACCTTTTTCAAGAATTCATACCGGAAGCACACCATGAGCCAAGTACTACGCCAGCACGCCGAGACGCAATTTGCCGAAGAACTCGATGCCCTGCAAAAGCTGGATGATCGCCCGCGTCCCGCCAACTGGAAGCTCTCGCCCTGGGCGGTGTTGGAATACCTGATGGGAGGCACCTTGAGTAATGGCTTTGAAGTCAGCGCCAAATACATTGGCAGCCCCCGTTTGATGGAAATTGCCGTGTCTACTCTGGCGACGGACCGTGCCCTGCTGCTGTACGGCGTGCCCGGCACGGCTAAATCCTGGGTGTCTGAGCATCTGGCTGCAGCGGTAAGTGGTGACTCGACCATGCTCATCCAGGGCACAGCAGGCACCAGCGAAGAGCAACTGCGCTATGGCTGGAACTATGCGCAACTGCTGGCCCATGGACCGTCGGAGAAAGCGCTGGTTCCAAGCCCGCTGGTCCACGCCATGCAACTGGGCAAGATTGCACGCATTGAAGAGCTGACCCGCATCCCCGCAGATGTGCAAGACACTTTGATTACTGTTCTGTCAGAAAAGACACTGCCTGTGCCAGAACTGTCTACCGAGTTTCAGGCCGTACAAGGTTTTTCAGTCATCGCCACGGCCAATAACCGCGACAAAGGGGTGAACGAACTCTCCAGCGCTTTGAAGCGCCGCTTTAACACCGTGGTGCTGCCGGTGCCTTCGTCGCAAGACGAAGAGGTGCAAATCGTCACCAAGCGCGTAGCCGAGCAAAGCCGCGCCCTGCAACTGCCTGCCGAGCCACCTGCACTGCAGGAAGTGCGCCGTGTGGTGCAAATCTTTCGCGAGCTACGCAACGGCCAGACCGAAGACGGCAAGACCGTGCGCATCAAATCGCCCAGCTCTACATTGTCGACCGCAGAGGCCATCTCCGTCATCAACAGCGGCATGGCATTGGCTGGCCACTTTGGTGATGGCGTGTTGCGCGCAGGTGATGTCGCATCGGGCTTGCTGGGCGCGGTGATCAAAGACCCCGTACAGGACAGCGTGGTGTGGAAGGAATATCTGGAGACCGTGGTGAAAGAGCGTGCTGATTGGAAGGATCTATACCGAGCCTGCCGAGAGCAGTTGTAAATGGTTGGCAGTGAGCACAGCGCTTGGTGTGTCGTAACGCTATCTTGCCGTAGCGCCGCTAGTGTCTTCGATGATGACGCCTCGTCTCAATCGCAAGCCTTCGATGGGCTGAGCATTTGTCACTGTTTGCAATGTCGTCCAGTATTTCTTCTCGCAGCTAGACAAGCACATGGCTACTTCCGCTGATTTGATTCATTTTTTTGGCATACGCCACCATGGGCCGGGCTGCGCACGCAGCTTGCTGCAGGCACTGGAGCAATTGCAGCCCGATTGCCTGCTGGTTGAAGGACCGCCCGAAGGGGAGGCCCTGCTACCCATGCTGCAAAGTGCCGAATTGCGCCCGCCCGTAGCCATGCTGGTCTATATGCAGGACGCACCGAGCCATGCGGCGTTTTACCCGTTTGCAGAGTTTTCCCCCGAGTGGCAAGCCCTGCAATGGGCCAGCCGCCAGCGCGTGGTCACGCGCTTTATCGACTTGCCGCAAACCCACGGCATGGCGCTAGAGTTTGCGCGGCGTGCGGCTATGAGAAAGGCGATGCAGAGTGCAGATGAGAGCGGCAATGCCGGCAATGAAACCGATGATGCGGAAGACGAAGCGCTGCTGGTAGACAGCGCGGATGCCGCAAGCGCGGAAGCAGCAGGGAGCGAAGAAGTTGGTGCAGAAGTTGCTGGCGTTGATGGGGTTGGGGAAGGGGCGGAGGCCAAGCTCCAGGCCCACTCTCACGGTGATCCGCTTGACTGGCTGGCCCATGCCGCTGGCTATGAAGATGGCGAAAGCTGGTGGAACCGTCTGGTCGAGGAGCGGGGCGACAGCGAGGCGCTGTTTGAAAGCATTAATGAAGCCATGACGGCGGTGCGCGGAGAACTGGCCAAAGACGGTGAGCACTGGCGTGGTGAGGAATACATGCAACGCGAGGCGCTACGTGAGGCCCATATGCGCCAATGTATTCGCGATGCCAGCAAGGCCGGCTACCAGCGCATTGCCGTAGTGTGTGGCGCATGGCATGTGCCCGCACTTAAAGAACGCGTCACCGCCAAGGCGGACAACGCCTTGCTCAAAGGTTTGCCCAAGGCCAAAGTCATGGCCACTTGGGCGCCGTGGACGTATCGCAACCTGGCCAGCAGCAGCGGCTATGGCGCGGGCGTCACATCGCCGGGCTGGTATGCACATTTATGGCGCTGTTACCAAGCGGATGCAGAGAAAAATCCAGCTGTAGCGCAAGAGGGACGGGCGCTGGCAGCTAGTAAAGACATAGTAAGCCCCGCCATTTTCCGCACCGCAAGCTGGCTCACCCGCGTGGCCCATTTACTGCGTGAGAAGGATTTGGACTGCTCCAGTGCCCACATCATCGAAGCTACCCGATTGTCTGAAAGTTTGGCCGCGTTGCGTGGTCAGCCTACGCCAGGCCTGGAAGAAATCAATGAGGCCATCGTTACGGTGATCTGCATGGGTGAGACTGCGCCGCTCAAGCTGATTAACGACGAGTTAACCGTGGGCCATGTACTGGGCAGTGTGCCCGCTGATGTGCCGCAAGTACCGCTGCAGCGTGATATTGAGCAGCAGCAAAAATCGCTGCGTATGAAGCCGGAGGCCGCAGATAAGCTGTTAGCGCTGGACTTGCGAAAAGAAAACGACCTGGCGCGCAGTCATTTTCTGCACCGCTTGCGCCTGCTGGGCATTGACTGGGGCAGGCGTGCGCAAGACATGCAACGTAACCGGGGCACCTTCCGCGAAAGTTGGCAACTGCAATGGCAGCCCGAGTTGGCCGTGCGCGTTATCGAAGCCAGTGTGCATGGTGCCACCGTCACGCAAGCGGCTACCACCAAGTTGCGTGCCAGCCTCAAGCCAGACACGGCACTGCCTGAAATTGCACAAGCCATTGACGACGCACTGCTGGCCGATTTACCGCAGTTAGTTGAGGCCTTGATTGAAACGCTGGCTGAGCGCGCTGCCACCACAGGCGATGTGGCGCAACTACTGCAAGCCTTGCCACCGTTGGCCAATGTGTACCGCTATGGCAGCGTGCGACAGACGGATACCGCGCTGCTGGCAACGGTGATTGATTCGCTGATTTTGCGTGCAGCCATCGGCCTGCCTGTGGCCTGTATGGCCATGGATGCTGATGCTGCTGCTGTCATGCAAGCCAAGGTGCTGGCTGCCCACGATGCTCTGCGTTTGCGCATGGGGGGCGGCATGGCAGGCGAGGCACAGGATGCCAGCGATGCCTGGCGCGCCGCTTTGCGCAGCTTGGCCATGGGCGACGCTGCCGCGGCCTTGCTGCGTGGCATGGCTTGCCGCCTGTTGCTGGACGAGCATTTGCTGGAAAGCGCCGAGGTGGTGCAGCAGTTCAACCGCAA
>JAVXMM010000121.1:0-8097 GCA_036646255.1 Comamonas sp. | reverse complement strand
CATGTTGGCCTTGGTGCGTGGGCAGTACCAAAAATTGGTGCCTGTGGCCGCGCAGTACGGCGATTTGAACGCCCGCCTCGACGCGCGAGCCGCCGACTTTGCCTTGCGCGACAAAGACCCGGCCTTTATGGGCCTGCAGCGCATAGCTGCAGCGTTGCAAGCAGGCGATGCACCAGAGAGTCTGCTGCCAATGGTGCAAGGCGTTCGGCAGGATTTGGACGCGCTGGGCCAAAGGCTTGGCGATTTGCAACTGCAACCCTCCAGCATCGCCAGTGCCAGCGCGAAAGCGCTGGAGCGCGCATCCACCCTGGTGCCCGGCGAGGCCAGCACCCCCGAGCAAGGCCGTGCTACGTTACAGTTTGCACGCGGCACCTGGGCTGCGGCTGACAAGGCTCAACAGCTGCTGGCTTCGGTATTGCAGCACGCCAACCCCGGATTGCAGCAGCAATTGCAGAACAGTTTGGACAAACTGCGCCAGCTGCTGGCTGAGCAGGGCGTGCCTGCGGATGATGCAGATGCGGGTAATACGCCCGGCGCGCTGCTGAACCCGGTGCAGTGCCAAAACCTGGCGCAGGCGTTGTACCAAGCATCGCAAAACATGGCCAAGGTCAATGCGGCCTTGGGTTTGCAGCCCTAAACCTTTGTCAAAATGCAGAAAGCCAAACGTATGTCTTTCTTTCGCAGTAATAACGATTCTCAATCCACCTCCGCAGGCGATGCAGAAGATGCCAGCAGCACCAACCGCCGTCACTGGCTGGGCGGCATGGCGGCAGCAAGCCTGTTGGCCGGCGTACCTGCCCGTGCGCAAACAGGCACAAGCTCATCCGCCAGTCACCCGCAGGTGACTGATGCACCGCAAACCAGTACATCGCAGCAGCGTGTAGCGTTTGAAGGTGAGCACCAGGCAGGCATCGTCACCCCGCGCCCCGCTGCAGGCTTGGTAGCCAGTTTTGATGTGCTGGCAGATAGCAAAGCCGATCTAGAGCGGCTGTTTAAAACGCTTACCACCCGCATCCGCTTCCTGACGCAAGGGGGCCCCGAGCCAAAGCTCGATCCCAGGTTGCCACCTGCGGGCTCGGGCATCTTGGGGCCAATAGTGCAGCCCGATGCGCTGACGGTGACCGTCGCCGTGGGCCACAGTCTGTTTGAAGAGCGCTTTGGCCTGCAAGGCCTGCAGCCCAAGCGCTTGACGCCCATGCCCCAGCATCCCAATGACGCGCTGCTACCCGTGCTGTGCCATGGTGATTTGTCCATTCAGTTCTGCGCCAACACGCCCGATGCCAACATCCATGCGCTGCGCGACATCATCAAAAACCTGCCTGATCTGCTCAGTCTGCGCTGGAAGCAAGAGGGCTCAGTACCAGCCATCCCCGCCGTGGCTGGCCAAGTGGCCGAAAGTGCACGCAACTTTCTTGGGTTCAGGGACGGATCAGCCAACCCCAGCTCAGACGACGACGCGCTCATGCGCCGCATCGTCTGGGTGCAAGCGGGCAGCGACGAGCCCGCTTGGGCCGTGGGCGGCAGCTACCAAGCGGTGCGCATCATCCGCAATTTTGTGGAGCGCTGGGATCGCACGCCGCTGCAAGAGCAAGAAGCCATCATGGGCCGCGTCAAAAACAGCGGCGCCCCGCTGGATGCCCGCAGTAAAAGCGAGCACGATGTGCCCGATTACGCAGCAGATGCCGCAGGCCAAAAAACACGGCTCGATGCCCACATTCGCCTAGCCAACCCGCGCACGCCCACCAGTGCTGCCAACCTCATCCTGCGCCGCCCATTCAATTACTCCAACGGCGTCAGCAAATCGGGCCAGCTGGAGATGGGGCTGCTCTTTATTTGCTACCAAGCCGATATGGACCAGGGCTTTAATGCCGTGCAAAAGCGGCTGGACGGCGAGCCGCTAGAGGAATATATCAAGCCCATTGGGGGCGGCTTTTTCTACGTACTACCAGGCGTGCGCGATGCACAAGACTGGCTGGGCCGCAGCTTGCTGGCAGCCGCAAAAATTTAAACGTTTCCAGCCATTAGCGCCTGCCTGGCGGGCACTAAAAGCTATCAATTTTGTAGTTTTGAAGGAGTGCACACATGCTAGAGCGCCGTCCCTTTCTCCAATGCCTGCTGGCCACCAGCGTAGCCGCCACCATCCCCGCATGGGCCGCCAACGCGGCGCCCTCTGCGTTGGATTTGGTCAAACCATTGGCTGAATACAAGCTCTATGTAAATAACAACCTGCGTGATCTGGTCAAGGGCGTGCAGGCGTTTGCCGATGCCGTTAAAACCGGCAAGATCGACGACGCTAAAAAAATGTATGCGCAAGTGCGCCGCCCTTATGAGCGAATCGAGCCCATCGCCGAGCTGTTTACCGACCTGGACAAAAGCATTGATGCCCGCGCCGATGATTACGAAAAGGGCGAAAAGGACCCTGCTTTCACCGGCTTCCACCGCATTGAGTACGGCCTGTGGATCGAGAAATCCACCCAAAACCTGGGCCCCGTGGCGGACAAGTTGCTGGCCGACGTAAAAGAGCTGCAAAAGCGCATCGCTACGCTCACCTTCCCGCCTGAAAAGGTGGTGGGTGGCGCCGCCGTGTTAATGGAGGAGGTGGCCGCTACCAAGATATCTGGCGAGGAAGAGCGCTACAGCCATACCGATCTGGATGACTTTCAGGCCAACTTTGAAGGCGCGGAAAAAATCTTTGAACTGCTGCGCCCGCTGGTCGACAAGCAGGACCAAGCCTACGCCGAAAAAACCGCCGCCAACTTCAAAAGCGTCTTCGACATCCTGGCCAAGTACCGCAAACCGGAGGGCAGCTTCGAGCTCTACACCAAGCTCAGCGCCCGCGATCGGAAGGTGCTATCGGGTAAGGTCAATACGCTTGCGGAGGATCTATCCAAACTGCGAGGCATGCTGGGTTTGAATTAAAGGGGCTACCGTATTGGTGTGCTGATGGTCAGCAGCGTACCCGCGCCGCAGGCCAATGGCGGCCACGATTTGCGCGCAGGAAGGCGGTAGCTCCCTAGAAATCCGCCGCAAGCGTGCATGCCACGCGCTTGTCGCTCACAGGGTGTGCGAACACGATCTCCCTCGCCTGCAGCAGCAATCTTGGGGCAAGCACTAGTACATCGGGCGGGGCATAGAGGCCGTCGCCCAGCATGGGGTGGCCTAGTGCTTGCAGGTGTAGGCGTAGCTGATGGGTGCGGCCGGTGACGGGAGCTAGCCACAGCCGGGTGCAGCCGGGGGGGATGGCGGGCAGGGCGGCGGTCTCTGCGCTGCTTGCCGCGCGCCACCAGGTTTGGCTGGGTTTACCTAGTTCGTGGTCTACGCGCTGCAGGGGGCGGCGCTCCCAGTCGGGGTAGAGGGGCAGGTCGATCAGATTCCAGCGCTCGCCATCTTGCGGCATGGATGTGTGCAGGGCAGCATCTGCGGGCGGTTCTTGCGCGGTAGGTTCGCCCCACACCACCGCCATATACCGCTTGTCCACTTGACGGGCGGCAAAGGCATCGCCCAGTGCGCGTTGCACTGCTGTACTGCGGGCCATCACCACTAAGCCGGATGTGCCTTGATCCAGTCGGTGCACGATCAGCGCATCTGACCATTGCTGCTGGGCACGGGCACTCAAGCAGTCTTGCTTGTCTGGGCCGCGGCCAGGCACGCACAGCAGGCCGGCGGGTTTGTTCAGCACCAGCAGGTGCTCGTCGATGTATTCAGGGATCAGCACAAAGCAGGGGGGCGGGTAAAAGTCTGAAGGCCTGTGATTGTACGTAGGTGACAGTGGTCTACCAGTGACGCGGGCTGGCTGCGCTACCGTATTAAGCCGTGCGAAGGCGCGGCCAGGCGGGCTCATGCCGTATAGGTATTTACTCATATGTTGTTGTAGCAACTAGGGTTGCTACGATGGGCAAACGCTGCCAACTGGCGCTATAAAAACGGGTGCTGCCAGCGCTTGCCTGGTGGGTGCTAGCGACCAAAATGATTGAAGGAGACTTTATGCTTGGCCTGATGCAAAACCAGCCTCTGCTGACCTCGAACCTGCTGGAGTTTGCCGAGCGCTACCACAGCGATACGGAAATCGTCTCGCGCCGGGTGGAGGGTGATATCCACCGTTATACCTACGCCGATTTTGCCAAGCGTGCGCGCCAAGTTGCCAACACGCTGGACGCGATGCAACTGGCACCCAGCACCCGGATAGCGACCTTGGCGTGGAACGGTTATCGCCACCTGGAGCTGTACTACGGAGCTGGTGGCTCGGGCCGTGTCATCCACACCATCAATCCGCGTTTGCACCCGGATCAGATTGCCTGGATCGTCAACCACGCCGAGGACGAGGTACTGTGCTTTGACATGACTTTCTTGCCGATTGCACAGGCTATTCACGCCCAGTGCCCCAGCGTCAAACAATGGGTGGCCTTGTGCGATGCGGACAAGCTGCCCGCAGACACCGGCATCCCCGGTTTAGTCGCCTATGAGAGCTGGATTGCAAAGGCGCCCACCACCTACCAATGGCCACAGCTGGATGAAAACACCGCTTGCGGCATGTGCTACACCAGCGGCACCACGGGTAACCCGAAGGCGGTGCTGTATTCACACCGCAGCATCACCTTGCACGCCTATGGCGCTTCGCTACCCGATGTGATGAACATCTCGTCGCGCGACGCGGTCTTGCCCGTGGTGCCCATGTTCCACGTCAATGCCTGGGGGCTGCCGTTCTCTGGCTTGTTAAACGGCGCCAAGCTGGTCTTTCCCGGCCCGGGGCTGGATGGCAAATCGATCTACGAGCTGATCGAAGCTGAGCAGGTGAACTTTGCGGCCGGCGTGCCCACTGTCTGGCAAATGCTGCTGAGCCATGTGCAAAGCAATGGCCTGGCATTTAGCAGCTTAAAGCGCACGGTGATTGGTGGCTCGGCCTGCCCTCCGGCCATGATCCAGACCTTCCAAGACGACTACGGCGTGACCGTGCTACACGCCTGGGGCATGACAGAGCTAAGCCCGCTGGGCACCGTCGGTACTTTAAAGAACAAGCACCTGGGCCTGCCGAAAGAAGAGCAAGCCAAACTGCTTGCCAAGCAGGGGCGGGTGATTTTTGGCGTAGATATGAAGATCGTCGGCGACGACGGTCAGGATCAGCCTTGGGATGGCAAAACCTATGGCGACCTGCTGGTGCGCGGCCCCTGGGCCGTGGGCAACTACTACCGCAACGAAGGCGCGTCGCCCTTGGTCAAAGACGCGCAGGGCCGTGAGTGGTTCCCCACTGGCGATGTGGCGACGATTGACCCAGACGGCTTTATGCACATCACCGACCGCAGCAAGGATGTGATCAAATCCGGCGGCGAGTGGATCAGCTCCATCGACATTGAAAACATTGCCATGGCCCACCCCGCAGTCGCCATGGCCGCGTGTGTAGGTATGTCACACCCCAAGTGGGACGAGCGCCCTGTGGTATTTGTTGCGCTGAAAGCCGGGCAAAGCGTTGATAAAGCCGCGCTACTCGCCTTCTACCAAGGCAAGACAGCTAAGTGGCAGATCCCCGATGATGTGATTTTTGTGGACAGCATTCCGCTGGGCGCAACCGGCAAAATGCTGAAGACCAAGCTGCGCGAGCAGTTTGGTGACTACGTGCTGCCGGGCTTGTAAACCCGCACTGTAGTTTCTAAAAATAGGCTCTAGCGCCCATCTATCGGGTGCTAGTTGCTATTTAATTCATAGTCTCGGGGAGATAGGCATGGCACGCAGCGTTCAGCAATTGTTTGATTTAACCGGCAAAACCGCCCTGGTCACTGGCGGATCACGCGGCCTGGGGCTGCAGCTGGCACACGCGCTGGGTGAGGCTGGTGCCAAGGTGCTGATCACCAGCCGCAAACATACAGAGCTGGAGGCAGCCGTCGCCCAGCTTAGCGGCGCGGGCATAGATGCACGCTGGATTGCCGCCGATGTTGCTGATGAGGCCAACATTGCCCGTTTGGCCGCTGAGACGCTGGATCGCATCGGCGACGTGGACATCCTCGTCAACAACGCCGGCGCCAGTTGGGGCGCCCCTGCTGAGGACCACCCCACCGCCGCCTGGGACAAGGTGATGAACCTGAATGTGCGTGGCTATTTTCTGCTCAGCCAGCAAATCGCCAGGCTCAGCATGATTGGGCGGCGCAGCGGCTCCATCATCAATATCTCGTCCATCGCCGGGTTGGGTGGTAACCCCGTGGCGATGAAAACCATTGCCTACAACACCAGCAAAGGGGCGGTCATCAGCTTCACCCGCTCGTTGGCGGCTGAATGGGGGCAGTACGGCATCCGCGTCAACGCGCTGTGCCCTGGCTTCTTTCGCACCAAGATGGCCAGCGGCCTGATCGACCAGATTGGCGAAGAACAAATGATTGCAGGTGTACCGCTAGGCCGTCTGGGCGGCGACGACGATCTCAAAGGCCCGCTGCTGCTGCTGGCCAGCGATGCTGGAAAGCACATCACCGGACAATATTTGGCGGTAGATGGTGGTGTGAGTATTGTTACGGCTGGGTAAACGTGACGCCTGCCTAGTGCGCTAACCGCGACAAGAGCTTGCTATCCTCCTGCCGATACCTTGCTGAGTCTTCGCATCGGCGTAGTGATGGGTCTCGGGGGTTTGGAGCAGCCTGCATGCCTTGGGCGCTGCCCCAGATGAGCTAATTTAGAGGCGCTTTCGCGCGAAGCTCCATTGGGTGCATCGCCACTGCCCATGGCGCCATGCCTGCCCACCCGCCACAGACAACGCTTTAGCCAGGATCAAATGAAAGCGTCGCAACGCGCGCATGTCCGAGTGCTCGGGCAGCGTCGCAAATGTGACATAAAACCCAGCCAGCGCTTGCCAGTAGTGCACTGCCACTTATATTTTGATAGCAGCGGCATACAAGGTGCACGCTTAAACTGCCGCCATCAACCCGTTCCTGAAATGCAGCTTCACACAGCGCTGCGCCATGTCTGCATCGCGGGCGGCCAGTGCTTGCATCAGCTCGCGGTGTTCTTGCAGCGACTCCTCTACCCGGCCTGATTTGAAGAGTGAGTTGTGGCGGTTGAGCTTCATCACCTTGCGTAGGTCGGCCACCATCTGGCTCAGCCATTTGTTGTCCAGCATCTCTAGCACCCGCATATGGAAGCGTTCATTGGCTATGAAGAACTCATCGCGATTGTCCACGCTGGCTTCTAGCGCATCGTGCAGGGTCTGCAACTCGGAGATCTGCGCGTCGCTGGCGGTTTTCGCCAGTTCGGCCGATGCGTCGCTCTCTAGCAGTGACAGCAGGTGGTAGACCTGGAGCAGGTCTTTTTGTGACACCTCGGTCACGTAGGCGCCGCGGCGCAGCTTCATGGTGACCAAACCTTCAGTGGCCAGTACCTTGAGCGCCTCGCGTAGCGGCGTGCGGCTGATGCCGAACTCTTCGGCGATTTTCAGCTCGTCAATCCAGCTACCGGGCACCAGTTGATGCGCAAAAATGCGCTGACGCAGGTGTTCGGCAACTTCTTCATACAGGGCGCGCGGGGCGAGGGTGGGGCTACTCATACTGTCGCATATTGTACGGAATTTGTCTGAAATTCATAATTTTGAATTCATAATTATGAATAATGTGCACTTGCAACATCCTAGATGTTCGGTCACCATCCGTAGTTACAACGTATTTCGAGCTTGAGACATGACTGATTCCGCAAAGCTAAACACCGCATCCGAGTTCCCCCAGGCCGACCGCGCCGCGTGGGAGAAGGCCGCCGCCAAGTCTGCACCCGGAGGCAACGTAGGCGCCCTTGATTGGGTGACGCCTGATGGAATCACCGTCAAGCCGCTCTATACCGCACAAGATACAGCCGGCCTGCCGTTTACTGACACCTTGCCCGGTTTTGCGCCTTATCTGCGCGGTCCACAGGCCACCATGTATGCAGTGCGCCCCTGGACGATTCGCCAATACGCAGGCTTCTCTACCGCCGAGGAATCCAACGCCTTCTACCGCAAGGCGCTCGCCGCAGGTGGGCAGGGCGTGTCTGTCGCCTTTGATCTGGCTACACACCGCGGTTATGACAGCGACCACCCACGTGTGACAGGCGATGTCGGCAAGGCCGGTGTGGCGATCGACTCGATCGAGG
>JAVXMM010000120.1:1213-8250 GCA_036646255.1 Comamonas sp. | reverse complement strand
CACGGTGGCGCGGGTCATGATGATCTCGGTGTAGCGGCGCTCGTCCAGCACCTGGCTCAGGCCTGCGGCCAGTGCCATCAAGGTCTTGCCAGTACCGGCAGTGCCCGCTAGCGTGACAAAGTCCACGTCCGGGTCCATCAGCAGGTTCATCGCAAAGTTCTGCTCGCGGTTGCGGGTGGTCACTCCCCAGACGTTGTTCTTCTGGTGGCCATAATCCTTCAGCGTCTCCAGCACCGCTGTTTTGTCGCGGATTTCGATTACGCGCGCAAACAGGCTGTTTTCGCCTGGCGCCTCGTAATAGACAAACTGGTTGATATGTAGTTGTTGCGTGAAAGCGCCGCTGATGCGGTAGCAGGTAGCCGCGCCAGATTGCCAGCTCTCTACCTTTTTGCCCACGCGGGCCCAAAAGTCTAGCGGTAGCTGCAGCATGCCGGTATACAGCATGTCGCCATCTTCCAGCGTCTTGTCGTTTTGGTAGTCTTCTGCATCCAGACCCAGTGCACGCGCCTTGACGCGCATGTTGATGTCCTTGGATACCAGTACCACCTGGCGCTCGGGGTAGCGCTGGCGCAGGGCTTCCACTACGCCCAGGATTTGGTTGTCCGCCTTGCCCTGGGGCAGGCTCTCGGGCAGGTGGTAGTTAAGCGGCTCAGTCTGGAAGAACAGGCAACCCGTGGCTCCCTTTTGGCCGGTAGCATCCAGATGAATACCTTTGGCGAGGTTGGCCTCTTGCGTGGCAACCAGCGCATCCAAAGTGCGGCTGGCTTGGCGGCCGTTGCGCGCCACTTCGGTCATGCCCTTTTTATGGGCATCCAGCTCCTCCAGCACAATCATCGGCAGGTAGATGTCGTGCTCTTCAAAGCGGAACAGGCTGCTTGGATCGTGCAGCAGTACGTTTGTATCCAGCACAAACAGCTTGGGCTTGCCAGTGCTGGTAGGCGCAGATTTGACGGGCTTTACTGCTGCAGTTTGAATAGCAGCTGGCGCTTGTTCAGCAGGCACTATAGGTGTATTTACCTTGGCAGCTGCTGGCTTGGAGTCAGCCTTTTTGGCGCGCGCAGGTTTGGCGGCAGGGGCTGCGGTGCGCTTCAGCTGCTGCACGGCAGCCGGCACTTTGGTGCTTTCCAAATCAAGATCAGAGGCATCGTCAATCACGGGGTCGGATACTTTCCGGCCGGGGACAGTTGCTTGGGCGGCAAGGTTGCCAGAGGAGAGCTGGCTACCACGGCGAGTAGGTGCGGGAGGCAGGGGCATGTAGCAACGGGCCTTTATCTAAACTGTCGCCAATCGGGCGAACTCATTCCAAACGCCTTGGCATCAGTGACGTGCGAGGATGCACAACGCAAAGCGATGGGGCATTGGAATCACATCGGATGTTGCAGCCAACCCCAAAGCAAAAAAGGCCATCTCGCAAGCAAGACAGCCTTTTCAAACGGTGTGGGCAGAAACTTTTCCGGGCTCAAACGCATGGGCCCATTATGCACATTCTGTTGGCCTGGAAAATGTCATTTACGTAGCGTGTACTAGCGACAACGGCAATACACACTGCAGGCTGCCCTAAAGCAAAAACCGCCAAAATCATTTGACGGTTTTGTGAGGCACAGGCTAGAAAGGCTTATGCAGCTTTCTTTTGTGCAGCCTTCATCGACTTGACGGCCTTTAGCACTTCTTCCACGTGGCCAGGCACTTTCAGGCCGCGCCACTCTTGCACCAAGATGCCATCGGGGCCGACGAGGAAGGTAGAGCGCTCGATGCCCTTGACCTTTTTGCCGTACATGATCTTGTTTTTGACCACGCCGAACATATGGCAAAGTTTTTCTTCGGTATCGGCGATCAGCTCAAAAGGCAACTCTAGCTTGCCTTTGAAATCGTCATGCGATTTCATGTTGTCGCGCGATACGCCAAACACAGCAGCACCAGCCTTGACAAAATCCGCGTATTTATCGCGGAATTGCATGGCTTCAGTGGTGCAGCCAGGAGTGTTATCCTTTGGGTAGAAGTACAGCACCAGAATTTGCCCCTGATGTGATGCGTTGGAGACTTTTTGGCCTCCAGTTGCTAATGCTTCAAATTCTGGCAGGGATTTGTTGACGACAACAGCCATAGCGCTCTATTTTCTCCGGAGTAATCGCAAAAAAGGCCGCAGGAATCAAAGTATTCATATCGTTGTTATTCAGGCCCGCGACCGCAAGCGCCTATTTTACCCCGAAACGCAATATTTATCGACCCCCTCTGATAAACACAAGCTATCAAATGTGGTTATCCTACCGCAGCCTCTACCACGGCGGCTAGTAGCACCTTGCGTCCCTCACCCGCTAACACGTTGTAAGTGCGGCATGCAGCGGCGGTATCCATGGTTTCAAAGCCAATTCGTTGCGCAATCAACGGAGCCAGCCAGACCGGTGGTGGGAAGTGCAAACGATTGCCACTGCCAAAAATAATCGTTTCCACGCCAAAATCTACTAATTGGGCAAAGTGCTCGGCACCCAATTCTTTAAAGTTGGCGCAGTTCCAAGGCTGGATGCTGCCTAATGAGCAGACGACCACGCTATGGTCATAGGGTTTCTTGTCAACTGCGATCCAGCCTGGGCCGTAGCCGGTGACGGTCAAGGTGTCGGATTTGTCGGGCTGGAATTTCATGGGGGCGGGCTTTCTGCGGATGCGTGTGGCACAAGGGGTATCACTACATCACGTTGACTGGGTAGAACTGTGGTCAAATTATAGTTTTCACCTAGTGGTATTGCAGGTGTGGGGCGTTGGCAGGGTTGCAAGCGTCTGCTGCAGTATCTTGTTCCTTCAGAGGTAGTGCGTTCTGTCATGAAGACCATCCATAAATCCGCCAAGCTGGCCAATGTGTGTTACGACATTCGAGGGCCGATCATGGACGCGGCCAAGCGGATGGAGGATGAGGGCCAGAAAATCATCAAGCTCAACATCGGCAACTTGGCCGTGTTCGGTTTTGATGCGCCTGAAGAAGTGCAGCAAGACATGATCCGGAATCTGCCCAACTCGGCAGGGTATTCGGACAGCAAGGGCATTTTTGCGGCCCGCAAGGCGGTAATGCATGAAACCCAGCGCCTGGGCATCAAGGGCGTGACCTTGGATGATATCTACCTGGGC
Organism: Comamonas sp.; assembly: GCA_036646255.1. GTDB lineage: Bacteria > Pseudomonadota > Gammaproteobacteria > Burkholderiales > Burkholderiaceae_C > Comamonas. The sequence continues at coordinate 5,130 of JAVXMM010000120.1, read as the reverse complement.
AATGGTGCATCTGAGCTGATCAGCTTGGCTACTAACGCTTTGCTGGATACAGGCGACGAGATGCTGTTGCCTGCACCTGATTACCCGCTGTGGACAGCGGCGACAAGCCTGTCGGGCGGCACGCCTGTGCACTATATGTGTGACGAGGACAATGGCTGGATGCCTAACTTGGCCGATATCCGCGCCAAGATCACGCCGCGTACCAAGGGCATTGTCATCATCAATCCCAATAACCCCACGGGAGCGCTGTACTCGACCGCGCTGCTGCTGGAGCTGATCGCCATTGCTCGCGAGCACGGCCTGGTGGTGTTTGCCGATGAGGTGTATGACAAGGTGCTGTATGACGATGTCAAGCATGTGCCGATGGCATCTTTGTCCACTGATGTGCTGACGATTACTTTCAACTCGCTATCCAAGGCCTACCGCAGCTGCGGCTACCGCGCTGGATGGATGGTGATCTCGGGCGACAAATCGGGTGCTTCCGATTACATCGAAGGCCTGAACATGCTGTCCAATATGCGTTTGTGTGCCAATGTGCCTGGCCAATGGGCAGTGCAAACGGCGCTGGGTGGCCACCAAAGTATTGACGAGCTGGTTCAAGAGGGCGGTCGCCTGCGCAAGCAGCGCGACTTGGCGTGGGAGTTGATCAACGCCATCCCCGGCGTCAGCTGCGTCAAGCCGCAAGGCGCGCTGTACATGTTCCCGCGCCTGGATCCCAAGGTCTACCCGATCCAGGATGACCAAGAGTTCTTCCTTCAAGTGCTGAAAGAAACCCGCGTGATGCTGGTGCAGGGCACGGGCTTTAACTGGCCCAACCCGGATCACTTTCGCATCGTCTTCTTGCCGCACGAGCCCGATTTGCGTGAGGCCATCAACCGTTTGGCTGGATTTTTGGCTAAGTACCGCCAGCGCCATGGCACCGATAAGCTCGCTGTTGTGCCGCCGGCTGCTGCGGTTGAGCCCAAGGCTGACAAGGCTAGCAAGGCTGCTGCCTAATTAATTTTGATAGCTGCTAGCGCCCGTCCACCGGGCGCTAGCGCATTTTTTAACCGCTAATTTAATAAATTATGAAACCGATCCAAGTAGGCTTGTTGGGCATCGGCACCGTGGGCAGCGGTGTCTTTAACGTGTTGCAACGTAACCATGACGAAATCAGCCGCCGCGCTGGCTGCGAGATTGCAATCACCATGGTGGCCGACCTGGACGAAGCCCGTGCACGCGCTGCGGTGGGCGACAAGGCCACAATCGTTAAGGATGCGCGCGACGTCATCGCTAACCCCGATATCGACGTGGTGGTGGAGTTGATTGGCGGCTATGGCATTGCCAAAGCTCTGGTGCTAGAGGCGATTGCTGCTGGCAAGCATGTGGTCACAGCCAACAAGGCGCTACTGGCTGTGCATGGCACCGAGATCTTCAAGGCTGCGGCTGAGAAGGGCGTGATGGTGGCCTATGAGGCGGCTGTGGCCGGTGGTATTCCCATCATCAAGGCGCTGCGCGAAGGCCTGACGGCCAACCAGATCCAGTGGATCGCCGGCATCATTAATGGCACCACCAATTTCATCCTGTCCGAGATGCGCGACAAAGGCCTGGACTTTGAGGTCGTGCTGAAAGAAGCTCAGCGCTTGGGCTATGCCGAGGCTGACCCGACCTTCGACATCGAGGGTGTGGATGCTGCGCACAAGGTTACGCTGATGAGCGCGATTGCTTTCGGCATCCCCGTGCAGTTTGACAAAGCCTATGTGGAAGGCATCACCAAGCTGTCGGCCACCGATATCAAATACGCAGAGCAACTGGGCTACCGCATCAAGCTCTTGGGCATTACCAAACGTGCTGAAAAGGGTGTGGAGTTGCGCGTGCATCCATCCCTGGTGCCAACTAAGCGTTTGATCGCCAATGTGGAAGGCGCCATGAACGCCGTGGTGGTGCAGGGCGATGCCGTGGGTACTACCTTGTATTACGGCAAGGGCGCGGGCGCTGAGCCAACTGCATCCGCCGTGATCGCTGATTTGGTTGACATTGCCCGTCTGCACGGCGCTGACCCATCGCACCGCGTGCCGCCACTGGCCTTCCAAAGCAACACCTTGCGCGAAGCGGGCCAGGAGTTGCCCGTGTTGCCGATGGCTGAGGTCGTCACCAGCTACTACTTGCGCATGCGTGTTGCCGATGAGGCTGGCGTGCTGGCTAAGGTAACTGGTATTTTGGCGACTGCCGGCATCAGCATTGATGCTGTGCTGCAGCGCGAAGCTGATGAAGTAGGCGGTGAAGGATCGACCCAGACCGACCTGATCATCCTGACGCATGACACGCGCGAAGGTGACATGGACAAGGCCCTGGCCGAGATCCAAGGCCTGCGCACGGTGCTGGCGCCCATCACCCGTATCCGTAAGGAAGAGCTGAACTAACCGCTCTGCGCTTGCGCACCAACCGCCAAAGGCTGTTAAAGCCTTGGCGGTTTTTTATTGCCTGTTTGCTGGGTATTTTTTTGATTGTTGTTATTAATAATTTGACGAAGCTTGATAAAGCGCCAGCACATTGGGTTAGCCATCGATAACAGAGAGTGAGAGCTGATATGCCTTAGACGGATGGAAAGATGCTTGGGCTTGCTTAAGCCCCGGGTCGCAGTTTTTGGCGTATCGCTTAATGCTGAGGGTAGGTATTTGGCGCTGCTCCCGTGCCGACGCCGGCATCAGCGTGGATACCCAGATTACCGAGTACCAGTAAGTGATCAGCGGGCAGGGTGCCATACAGGCCGACAGGCCGTAACTCCCCCTTGCTCCGGTGTTTGTCAAAGGCGGCAAAGGTTGCAGTGTTGCTGTCTCGCTGCTCAAACGCCAATACCAGGCGATCATCCGTGATCGCTGCAAAGTGACAGCCAGAATGTCTCCACGCCTAACTTGTAGCCCATGAGGACTGCATCTTCTCCCTTGGTGTGCTGCTGCTGTTACTGTGGCCAGCGCCAGCGCCAGTGCGGAGAGGGGGCTATCCGCGGGGCTCTGTCACATTGTTCGGCGAGATCTTCCTTTGCCGCTTTCATGATTTGTGCGCTTTTTGGGGCCCAGCGCGAGTTGGCTAAAGATGCATCGGGTGCCAGTGTGGTCGGCCCACAGGCAGTGACTTCGTCGCTGCGGCGCATCACTGCGGCATAGTCGCATGTGCATGGGGCGGTGGAAATGAAGTGAGATCAGCGCCAGGCCGTGGAGGGCGGGCGTCGTGGGCCAGGTGCGCCAGCTGGCAGCAGCCAAGGGCATGGCAGCCGCGGGCGAGCACCTCGAGAGCCACTAGCGTCGCCCCATTTTTCCCTTCCAGGGCCTGCCGCTTTGGGTAATAGCACCACTGTGGTGCTTGAGTGCGCGATGTTTCAGATCCACTTGTTCGGCTGCTTTGTGCTGTTGTGCTTCTCAGCGGGCGTGGCGTTGCCTTTTACTAAGCAGCATCCGTTGGCAGGTGTTGGTGTACTGGCGGCAGGTTTGGCTTGCGTAGGCTTCGTTGTGCTCTTGTGGCGCGATGGGCAGTTGCCCGCAAATGGTGTCGGTAGGGGGAAGGTGTGATGCATGCTTCATGCGCAAGAGGCACTTGGGTGGAGGGCGATTGATGATTTCAAGTTTTCAGAAGCCAGCCATAGCTGACTGGGGCCCTGCTGCGGGATCAAGGTGCAGAGCCGCCTGCCATGTGGCACGCAGGCGTGGCCCCTATAACAAGAAGAGGCGCCTTGTGCTGATGCTCAAAGGCATCAAAAAATGAAGAGTGAAGCCGTTGCTGAGCTAGTGTTGAGTTGTCGGTGCGAACCACGCTAGGCAAGAGCTGGCGCATATAGGGCGCAGGCCTGATGTGCACGGACGCAAGCAAGGGCCTCATTGGGGGTCTTTTTCATACGGCCAGCTGGCGCTAAATCTGTCTAGATCACGACAGTACCAACG
>JAVXMM010000120.1:0-1113 GCA_036646255.1 Comamonas sp. | reverse complement strand
CTTTTTCATACGGCCAGCTGGCGCTAAATCTGTCTAGATCACGACAGTACCAACGCTGACCGATAATAGGCGGTTGCTCCTTGGCCCCTAAGAATCTGTTCAACGGGCTCTGTCCAATTACTTCGCACCATCCATGCTGTATCTTTCCACGCGCGGCCATGCCGAACAAAAACGTTTTTGTGACATCCTGCTTGAAGGCTTGGCGCCTGATGGTGGCCTGTACCTGCCAGTGCAATACCCCCAGATCAGCGACGCAAAACTGACTCAGCTGCGCGAAACGCTGGCCACCCAAGGCTACGCAGCGCTGGCGTTCGAGATTTTGTCGCTCTACATCGACGACATTCCTGCCGACGACCTGCGCGCCCTGTGCGCCAAGACATACACCAAGGACGTGTTTGGTACCGAGGCCATCGTGCCTGTGCGTCAGCTCGAAGGTAACCTGCTGATTGAGGCTTTGTCCAACGGCCCCACGCTGGCTTTCAAAGACATGGCCATGCAGTTGCTGGGCAACCTGTTCGAGTACGAACTGGCCCGCCGCGGCGCGGAGTTGAACATACTGGGTGCCACCAGCGGAGACACCGGCAGCGCGGCCGAATACGCCATGCGTGGCAAAAAGGGTGTGCGCGTCTTCATGACCAGCCCTTACGGTCGCATGAGCCCATTCCAGCAAGCGCAAATGTTCAGCTTGCAGGATGAGAACATCCACAATATCGCCATTGAAGGTGTGTTTGACGACTGTCAGGATATCGTCAAGGCGGTCAGCAACGACCACGCCTTCAAAGCCCAGTACAAGATCGGTACCGTCAACTCCATCAACTGGGCGCGTCTGCTCGCCCAGGTGGTGTACTACTTCGCCGGTTACCTTCAAGCCACCAAGACTAATGACCAAAAGGTCAGCTTCGCCGTGCCGTCGGGCAACTTCGGCAATATCTGCGCCGGCCATGTGGCCCGTCAGATGGGCCTGCCGATTGCCAAGTTGGTGGTGGCTACGAATGAAAACGATGTGCTGGATGAGTTCTTCCGTACTGGTGTGTACCAGGTACGCGGCTCGGCCAACACCTACGAAACGTCCAGCCCCTCGATGGACATCAGCAAGGCCAGCAACTTCGAGCG
>JAVXMM010000119.1:0-8524 GCA_036646255.1 Comamonas sp. | reverse complement strand
ATGGCTTGCGCATCTGCCGGCATGCCACTGGCTTTTGCCAGCATCTCTGCATTGGCGGGCGACTCTAAAAGCTGCTCAAGCGCCATCACCATGTCTTGCAGGCTGGCCAGCTCGGTCAGTAAATAGACGTGGTACTCGGCCAAGGCGCCTACAAAAGCTATCACGGGCGGCTTGGCCGATTCAGCCTTGAAGGCGCTCGATGGCGTCACCGTCAAGCTGCCACGCGGTGCGTTCAGCAGGCCGCAAGTCATCTCGTACTGGCCGGGTGCCAAGCGTGCAGTCAGGGTTTGCGTCATGCCGGGCAGGATGTTTTCGCGCTCCTCCAGCACCATCACGCCGTCCAAAATCTCCCACTCCAGCACGCGCTGGGACTGGTTGGTAATGCGAAACTGTACGCGGCCCGCGGGCACGTTCACCTCATTGGGTGTGCAGGTGCCTTGGCTGATAGTGATGGCGACCACGGGTATCCCAGGCTCACTAGAGGGCTCCGCTGATATCGAGCTGCTGCCTGCTTTTGCCAGCTGCTGAGCGCCCCCCGATGCCTGCCAAAACGCTGCGGCGCCCAGCAGCATCACCAATACACTACCAAGCACCACCCAGCCCATGTGCGCCGGGCGATCAGCCGCATCCAACGAGAAATCAGCCGCTGGCGCCCGGTTGGCGGGCGCTACCACTTCTTTTTGTATAGCAGCTACGGGTTTGCTGGGCCAGAAGAACAACGCCAGCGTGACCAGCAAGTACAGCGCCCAGGCCAGTACCTCGCCCAGCACAGGCGCATGCATATAGCCCAGCAGGCCACCAAGTATTACGCCCAGCGGGCTGTCTTCAGGCAGCGCAGCGCTGCTGTCAAATACGCGCTGCTGCAGCAAGTTCCACACACCAGCTTCGTGAAAGCGACGCACGGCCCCAGCCAGCAAACCGCCGGCCACGAGCAAGATAAACACCCCGGTGTAGCGAAAGAACTTGCGCAAGTTGATACGAACGCCGCCCTTATACAAACCCACACCCAGCAGTACCGACACTGCGATGCCTGCCAGTGCACCTACCGCGCTGCCCCAGCCTTGGCTTTGCTGCAAGATAGCGAGCAAGAAGAAGACTGATTCAACGCCCTCACGCGCAACTGCCAAAAACACCATGCCAATCAACGCCCAGCTTGCGCTGTTGGAGGATTGCAGCGCTTTATCTACTGACGCTTGCAGCTCGCCCTTGATTGAGCGAGAGGCCTTGCGCATCCAGAACACCATGCCTGTCAGCATGGCCACGGCGATAAGGCCAACGACGCCTTCAAACAACTCTTGCTGCTTTTGCGGGAAGTCCGCCGCCATCCACTGCAGGCCAGCACCAACAAATAGCGAGACACCCAACGCCAAAAACACACCCGCCCAGACAGCAGGCATAAGCGCAGCGCGTCCGGAGTGACGTAAAAAACTGGCGATGATGCCAACGACCAGCGCGGCCTCAATGCCTTCGCGCAGCATGATCAAAAACGGGACCAACATGGAACAGGTGGTGGAGCGCGAGTACCGGCGCTGTTAGGCGCGCAGTGTGGGCTCATGCCTTTCTAGAGATGGAAAACACCCTGGCGAAAAATTTATGCGGGCATCTTGATGCCTACCCGTACCGCCAGAAGCGCTGCTGATGTTACGGCCAAACGGGCACCCACAACGCCACCTATGGCATCAGCTACCCATTCATCCAACCAGTTACAAGTAAAAAAGGCCAATAGCGCTTGCGGGCCGGTCATGAGCAGCTATCTTTTTTATAGATATTTTTACAAATTAAGCACCACCATGCGCCTTGCGCGACAGTCAACTGGCATGAACAGCGCCTTCCGCAGCACCTATGCCAGTCTGCGTCGCTAAGATGGGAGGCACCCAGGGCCTGTTTAGTTTTGATGGAGGATCTTGGGCTTGAAAGCACTCGGCTGCCGGCGCCCCGACAGTAGCAAGGCTGGTGCCTTGCAAGGGCCGATCACGGGGCACACAAGTGTTTTCAAACCCAGGTTGATGGGACATTCGTCGTTGCTGTCCTTGTGCAGGTGGCATCGTTCGCCTGGATTGACGGACTGACAGCGGCCTTCATCAAACACAACATGCCTGGTATTACAACGACACCGGAGACAATATGGCCGCCCAACCCCGCTACCCCCTGCCCGACCTGAACAGCTTGCCCGCCGATATCCGAGAGCGCATCGTGCAGGTGCAAGAGAAGGCAGGCTTTGTGCCAAACGTCTTCCTCGCCTTCGCACGTCGCCCGGCTGAATGGCGGGCTTTTTTTGCCTACCACGATGCCTTGATGGAGCGCGAGGAAAGTAGCCTGAGCAAGGCGGAGCGCGAGATGATCGTGACCGTAACCAGCGCCCACAACGAGTGTCTGTATTGCGTAGTCGCCCATGGAGCCCTGGTTCGCATCTACGAAAAAGCCCCGCTACTGGCCGATCAATTGGCAGTCAACTACCGCAAAGCCGACATCACACCCCGCCAGCGCGCCATGCTGGATTTTGCGATGAAGGTCTGCACCGCTTCGCAAGAGATCAATGACGCTGATTTTGACCTGCTGCACCCGCACGGCTTTGATAACGAGGATATCTGGGATATTGCGGCCATCACCGCCTTTTTTGGCCTGAGCAACCGCATGGCCAGTTTTGCAGGCATGCAACCCAACAACGAATTTTTTATGATGGGACGTGTGCCGCGGGTGAAGACCTAAGCACAAATATCACAATACAAATCGCATCAGCGCCCTCCTGCTGGGCGTTAGCCGCTATCAATTGCGGAGAGTAGCTAACGCTGTGCCAGCAGCACGCTACCCCGCATGCGCTGCGTAATCGCCTCGCGCATGGGCACTGGAGCATCTGCCAATAGCGCAGGCCAATCCGCCTGTGCTCGCCGAACAAGGTCTTTGAGCAACGCCACATGGCGCGATGCGCGTAGCAGGCCTGCGGATTTAATCAGAGCTTCCACATCGTCCCACGTCAAGGCGCACATGGCGGTATCGATGGCTTTGTTGACGGCATACTGCTGCGGCTGTGAACCGGGGAAAAATGCGGTCACGCACACACAGTCGTACACGGGTGCCAACCGTGGCTGTTGGCCGTTGGGGTAAATGAGTGCCCAGTTTTTCAAGTGCGCGTCGGTGTTTCCCATCAGGATGGCTGCGATCGTGCGGGCCAAAAACTCGCGCGTGTCGGCCACTGGCTCGGGGCTCAGGCGATCAAGCACGCGCAGCATGGTAGGCCAGTCTTGTTGCAGACCTTTGCCATACTTGTGGCGCGGTGCGTAGCCCAGGGCTTGGTTGAACTCCTCCATGTGCACGCGGCTGCCGTCAGGCAAGTGGTCAAAGCGCTGCACGGCCAAAATGTCGTTGAAGGGCACATGTTCGGGTAGATCGGCCTGCGCGCGGGTGATGATTTGTGCGTCTGCCGTTGTCAGCCCCAGCGCTTGGCATAGTCGATAGCAACTGAACTCATTGGCGACCAGATCGGGATGGGCGGTGCTAGGTAGCTTCAAGATGACCGAGCCCGCTGCGCCCTTGCGGTGCACGGTGTAGCGGCGCCCATCTTGTACGGCGCTGAACTTGGTGACGATGCCTGGCAACGAGGCAGCATCGGCCACGGGAGACTCGACAAAACCCGGCTCCAGCACATCCAGCCCTTGCGTGGTGTGCCAGTGGCGCACTACATCGGGAATGGACTCCGTGGGCGGGACGGGCTCAACTTCTAGCCCGCCCATCAAATCGTGGCCAGCAGCGGCCAGCAACTCAAACTCGTCGTCGGGCGAGCAACCGCGCTCTGCGGCTAAGCGCTCGCGATTATGGCCTTCTGGCAGCAGGTTCTGAAAGTACACCGGCCAGCGCCCATCAGTGCGCACCAAGCGTGCATCACGGGCCGATGACAGGATGTTTTGCGTGTCAGCCTCATTGCCGCCCAAATAGCTCAGCGACAAGGTCGGCCGCTGGTTGTCGGCAATGTATGCGGCCTCAAACGAGATGCGCAGAATGTCACCGTACTGCGACAAGTAGCCAATCGCACGCCGCCCACCACCCTTGCTAGCAGGCTGGTGCATATACAGACGCAGATAGCGGATGGAGGTTGACATGGCGTGGGCCTTGCGCTGCTGGGTGCAACTTAGCGAGATTTATCGGCCTTAGCCACCGTTTTATAGTGGGCCGCTTGCTCAGCCGCAATGGTTTCAACCACTGAGGGCGGTGCATCGGCTCCAGTAGGTTGGCCCAGAAATTTGCCGCCGGACTGGATAAAGGCCTGCAGCGCAGGCACCAAGTCAGCCGGTACAGCTAACAATTGCAGGCCCAGCACACGGGCCATCTCCGCCACGGTGGAATAGCGCGGGTCCACATCACCCGTCTCGGTGCGTTGCACCGCCATGCGCGATAAGCCCGCACGCTCGGCTAGCTGGGCTTGGGTGATTTGCTGCGCTTTTCGTGCTGCGGCTAGGGATTCGATCAAGGTATCAGTCATGATAATGATCATACTCTTTTTATGAAAAATGAGTATTAAGAATATCTTTTAAAGAATATTTTGAATGAAAAATAAATTTAAAAGATATCTTTAGTACGCTTTAATTTTAAAAAGAGTATTTTAAATATCAATAAAATAACCAAAGCAAAGCCTCTTGCAGGCATGCTTACGCCACCCACACGCAAGCCGCAAACCGGCCTGTTCCACCTTGAACGCCAGGCTTGCCATCGCGTCGGTGCGAGAAGAAGCGCGCCGGATTGCGCACCGTGCACCAAGCCTCGCTGCTGTCATTGCCGTACTGTTGAACGATGCCCCGTGCAGCCAAGCGGTGGCGGGCCAAACCGCTAAGGTTGGCGTAGAACTTTCCCGGTTTACCATCCATAAACAAGGCGGCGGCGCTGGCGTCATGCTCTAGAAAGGCGGCGCGCACCTCGGCGCCCACTTCAAACTCTGGCTGGCTAATGCAAGGACCTAGCCAGGCCAGCGTCTGATCCGCGATTCGCTCAGTGCTCAGGTCTTGCCCGGCTTGCTTGCGCACCAAATCTGCATAAGCGTTAAAGCAAGTCTCCAGCACGCCAACGCCATCGTTGCCCACCAAGCCGCGCCAACCCGCATGAGCGGCGCCCACTACCGGTAGATTGGCGTGGGTGAAGAGCACCGGCAAGCAATCGGCAGCCATCACCGCACAACCCTTGCCGGGCATATCGCTCACACTGGCGTCGGCATCTTGGCCGCTGGTGGCGCATTGGTCTATATATTTCACATCGGTGCCATGTACCTGGCGCACAAACACGGGCTGGCGTGGCGCAGTCGTTGTAGCAGATGTATTTTTGACTTCTAACGCGCGCATGGCGAGCGCTACCAGCTCTCTATTTTGTAGCACATGGTTTTCTTCATCGCCCACGTTAAAGCTCAGGTTAGTGGTGCCATACAGGCCCGTGCTACTGCCGCCCGAACGGGTGGTGCAAAACGCATGCACGTTTGCAGGCGCGGGCCAGTTGGGGATGATCCAATCTGCGGGGAACACTTGGTTAGACATGAGGCCCATCCTCTTAAACCTGCGCGTCGGGGCAGGCCGATGGATGTGCTTTTTGCACAGCATCGGTCGCCAGCGCGGCGTGGTAGGCGGCCATGGTGAGCGGCAAATCATCCAGATTAACGTTAAAGCGCTGGGCGTTAAATATTTGTGGCACCAAAGCGCAATCAGCCAAAGTCAGACTGTCACCCCAGCAAAAGCTTGATCGTGCAAGCCCCGCTGTTTGGCGCTCAGCCGCGAGCAGCACCAGTTGGCGCTCAAACGCCTCCAGCCCTGTGCGGCACCAATGCTGGTACCACTGATTTTTTACCTCTTCGCTCTGGCCCAGTTCATTCTTGATATAGCCCAGCACGCGCAAGTTGTTGATGGGATGAATCTCGCAAGCCACTTGCAGTGCCAGCGCACGAATGCGGGCGCGCGCCAAAGCGTTGCCGGGCAACATAGATGGCGTATCGGGATAGGTTTCGTCCAACCATTCGATGATGGCCAGCGATTGCGTCAGCCATTGGCCATCGTCCATCTCCAGCGCAGGCACCAGAGCGTCACCTACATGGCTGGCAAACCCTGGGGCACGGTGCTCACCTTTGACCAGGTGCACGGGTACATAGTCGTACGGCAAGCCTTTGGCATTGAGTGCAATACGCACCCGGTACGACGCGGAGGATCGGAAATAGTTGTGCAGCTTCATGGCTGCAAAGCATAACGCAGCCAGGTGTAGCCCAGCATGCGCAGGACGCCCGCAGTCGCCAGATCGACAAGCCCAAAGCAAACTGCATCGCCCACGTGCCAGTAGATCTCGCGGTAGCGCCCGTTTTTGGCAGATAATTTTTGCATTGCTTCATCCACGGCGCCCATTTCAATGCGAGCGCCATAACCAGAGACAACCATGAGCAGCTACGTGATCCCCGCCCCCCAACAAGCCAGCGTGCCCGTGCAAGGTAGCAGCGATTTATTCCCCGTGCACCGCATTTACTGCGTGGGCCGCAACTACGAGGAGCACGCCAAAGAGATGGGCTTTAGTGGCCGCGAAGCGCCGTTCTTCTTTATGAAGCCCGCCGACGCCATCGTGCCCGTAGCTGCAGGCTCCACGGGCCAGGTGCCCTACCCCACACTTACCAGCAATTTGCACCATGAGATTGAGCTGGTGGTTGCCATTGGCAAGGGTGGCAAAAACATCAAGGCTGCTGATGCCGCACAGCACATCTGGGGTTACGCCGTGGGCCTGGATATGACACGCCGTGACCTGCAAGGCGAGATGAAAAAACAAGGCCGTCCCTGGGAAATTGGCAAGGCCTTTGAAGCCAGTGCTCCTATCGGGCCGTTGGTGCCCGCAGCACAGGCGGGCGACATCAATAACGCTGAAATCTGGCTGAAAGTGAACGACGCCGATCGCCAGCGCAGTAATGTCAGCAAGTTGATCTGGAACATTGCCGAGACGATCGAAGTGCTGTCTGCGGCCTGGGAGCTGCAAGCCGGCGACCTTATTTTCACCGGTACACCCGAAGGCGTGAATGCGGTGGTGAAGGGCGATGTGCTGGAGGGCGGTGTCGCTGGTCTGCCATCGCTCAAGATCCAGCTCGTGTAAGCCACGTCCGGTTTCTAGCCACGCCACCCACCGCGGTGGCGTTTTTACAGCAGGCTGCCGCCAAGCCCACGTTGATGACGCACAATAGCTAGCATGACTTCTCGCGCACCCGTTGATTTTTGCCGCCGCTGCGGCACGCAGGTAGATCACCGTATCCCCGACGATGGCGACACCAAGGTCCGCTCCATCTGCCCTGCCTGCCATACCATCCACTACGAAAACCCGCTAAATGTGGTGGGCACCGTACCTTATTGGGGCGAACAAGTGCTGCTGTGCAAGCGCAATATCGAGCCTCGCAAGGGCTACTGGACGCTGCCCGCAGGCTTTATGGAGCTGGATGAAACCACCGGCGAAGGCGCTGCTCGCGAGACCGATGAAGAAGCTGGTGCCGACATTACACTGGGCCCGCTGTTCTCGCTGGTAAACGTGCCGCATGTGGGGCAAGTACACATCTTCTACCTGGCTCAGCTCAACAGCGCCCAGTTCAATCCCGGCTGGGAGACGATGGAAGCACAGCTGTTCACCGAAGGCGGTATCCCCTGGGATGACATCGCCTTTCGCACCGTCAAAGTCACCTTAAAGCGCTATTTTGAAGACCGGAAAAAGGGCTCTTTTGGAGTGCACGTGATCGATTTAGAAGCACCCAAGCAGGCTATGTAATGGAAGCAAGAATGAAGATGCACGTCACTACTCCCAAGCAAACCATCGCAAGCAGCCGCCGCCAGTTCATGCACTTAGCGGCCAGTGCCGCAACTACCGCGCTTTTGTTGGCCGCCATGCCCGCGCATGCAGCTAAGTTGGTGGACATGGGCCTTGCCATGGTAGAGAAATACAAGCTGGGCCACACCTTGCCGCAAGTACTACTGCAATTGGCAGCCAAGTCGCCCGATTACCAAGCGCTGGTAGACAAAATGGGCGCGCAAAAAGCCCAACAGCAGGTGATTGCCGCCATGCAGCAAATCGTGCCGCAATACCAAAAGCAGTGGGATATGCAACTGGGCAATGCCTACGCACAAAGCTTTAACGAAGCACAACTTAAATCACTGCTAGAGCTAGGCCCCAAATCGCCTCACGCGCAGCTGATGCAAAGCAAGCAGCAGGAGCTCAACCAGCAGATGCAAAAGACCAGTTCAGGCATGTTGCGCGAAATGCTGGGTAAGCTGTTTACGGTTGCGCAGCAACCTGCAGCAACCCCAGCCAAGCCTGTAGAAAAAGCCAAGAAGTAATCCGCTACAACCCGCAAAGCCAGCCCAGCACGCTGGCTTCCAGGTTTTTATACCCAAAAAGCACGCTAGATAGAAAAAACGCTAATACATGCAAGATGCGCCGCAATGCAAAAAGCCTCTTAGACCAAAATCTAAGAGGCTTTTGTAATGGTGGGTGATACATGGATCGAACATGTGACCCCTGCCGTGTGAAGGCAGTG
>JAVXMM010000118.1:0-8738 GCA_036646255.1 Comamonas sp. | reverse complement strand
AACATGTGACCCCTGCCGTGTGAAGGCAGTGCTCTACCGCTGAGCTAATCACCCCGTTTGACGTCCCCGTCAAGCCTTCTATTATGACAGCAAATTGTTGCGTGCCGAAAGATTCAGGGGAATTTTCTCCAAATTGTCTTCTCGCCGCTTGATTTGTCAATTTGGGTCAGTACCTGATCGTGCGCAACCAATTCTGCGTCTGAGGGCGCTATCACGGGCAGCTCAAACTTGCTCAGGTCTTGGCGGGCCACCACAATGCCTGCGGCCGCATTACCAGCCGAGGATTGCGAGGAATCCATACTCAGCAACTGCTCCTGTCCGCGAGTCATGTTGATGTAGACATCGGCCAGCAGCTCCGCATCCAGCAAAGCGCCGTGCAGCTCGCGGCCCGAGTTGTCAACCTCCAACCGAGCGCAGAGTGAATCCAGTGAGTTGCGCTTACCCGGGAACAGCTCCTTGGCCATGACCAAGCTGTCAATCACTCCACTGACCATGCTAGAGAGCGGGGGCATGCCAATGCGATCGAACTCTTTGTTCAAAAATCCCATGTCGAACGGCGCGTTATGAATGATCAGCTCTGCACCTTGCAGGTACTCCTTGATCTGCGCCGCCGCCTCATGAAAGCGCGGCTTATCTGCCAAAAACTCCGCTGTGATGCCGTGCACGCGAAGCGCATCTTCATGGCTTTCGCGGTCCGGGTTGAAGTACAGGTGCAGATTGTTTCCGGTTAGCTTGCGGTCCAGCAACTCCACGCAACCGAGCTCAATCACACGGTCGCCGTCAACTGCAGACAGGCCGGTGGTTTCCGTATCCAGAACGATTTGGCGCGACATGACTGCACCCTCTCCTTGGTTTTATTCCGTTATTCAACCATTCGTAGCGGAAAGCCGGGCGGCAGATATGACTGAAACAAGGCTTGGCACGAATGAAAAATCATGGGCGGTTGAGAAATGGAATCAGTGGTTTTCTTTAGCGTGGTTGATGGAGTACTTGGGGATCTCAACCGTCAAGTCTTCACGTGCCACGATAGCCTGGCAGGACAGGCGTGACTGAGGCTCCAGGCCCCAGGCCTTGTCCAGCAGATCGTCTTCTTCTTCTTCCGATGGATCCAACGAATCAAAACCTTGACGCACTACCACGTGGCAGGTGGTACAGGCACGGCTCATTTCACAGGCGTGGTCGATGTTGATACCGTTTTCCAGCAAGGCTTCGCAAACTGAGGTGCCGGTAGGCGCTTTGATTTCGGCGCCTTGTGGGCAGTATTCGGGGTGCGGCAGGATCTTGATAACTGGCATGGGGATGGTTCTCTTTGAATTTTTGGTTTTAGTGAATCAGATGGACTGCACGCTTTTGCCAGCCAGTGCTTGGCGAATGCCGCGGTTCATGCGCTCAGCAGCAAAGGCTTCAGTGCCTTTGGCCAGGGCTTCGCTTGCAGCTTCAATAGCAGCAGCTTCGGTGCTGGTCAAGTTATGGCGCAGGCTGCTCATCAGTGCATCGATATGGCTACGCTCGTCATCGCTCAGCAAATCGCCATCGGCATCTAGTGCGCTTTGCGTAGCAATCAGCAGACGATCTCCGTCCACACGCGCTTCGACCAAGGCCCGCGCCTGCATATCGGCCTGGGCGGTGCTAAAGCTGTCTTTCAGCATGGTGGTGATTTGGTCGTCCGACAGACCGTAAGACGGCCTCACGTCAATCTGTGCCTGTACACCACTGATCTGCTCTTGCGCACCAACGCTCAGCAAACCGTCAGCATCCACGGTGAAGGTGACACGGATACGGGCCGCACCAGCCGCCATCGGCGGGATGCCACGCAGCTCAAAGCGAGCCAGGCTGCGGCAATCAGCCACCAAGTCGCGTTCGCCCTGTACCACGTGAATGGCTAAGGCAGTCTGGCCGTCTTTGTAGGTAGTGAAGTCTTGAGCACGGGCAGTGGGGATGGTCTCGTTACGGCCGACAATGCGCTCCACCAAACCACCCATGGTCTCAATCCCCAGCGACAGCGGGATCACATCCAGCAGCAGCAGATCACCATTGGTATCGTTGCCAGCCAGTTGGTTCGCTTGGATAGAGGCCCCCAGTGCCACCACCTCGTCCGGGTTCAGGTTAGTAAGTGGCGTAGTGCCAAAGTACTGGCCCACAGCTTGCTGCACTTGTGGCATGCGAGTGGAGCCACCGACCATGACCACACCCTTCACATCTTCAGGCACCAATTGCGCATCGCGCAGGGCGCGGCGCACGGCTGTCAAAGTGCGAGCCGTAAGGCTCTGGGTGGCCTCGTCAAAATCGGCACGATTGATAACTAAATCAATGCTAGCCCCCGACAGCTGGGCGGTAAATGCTACGGACTCTGCAGCCGTTAAAGCCTCTTTCGCAGTTTTTGCAGCTAAGCGTAGTAATGCTTTGTCTTGCGCAGTGCTGACAGTTGCACCTGCTTTGGTCAGAGCCCATTGTGCCAACGTGGCATCGTAATCGTCGCCCCCCAGAGCAGAATCACCACCCGTCGCGATCACTTCAAACACGCCGCGCGTCAATCGCAGAATGGAGAGGTCAAACGTGCCGCCACCCAGGTCGTACACCGCATAGACACCCTCGGCAGCGTTGTCTAGGCCATAGGCAATAGCAGCGGCCGTGGGTTCATTGATCAGACGCAGCAGCTTGATACCGGCCAGTTGCGCTGCATCTTTGGTGGCTTGGCGCTGCGCGTCGTCAAAGTACGCAGGTACGGTGATGACAGCGCCGTACAAGTCGTTGTCAAAAGTGTCTTCAGCGCGAAAGCGCAGGGTCGCCAAAATCTCGGCGCTGATCTCAACCGGCGATTTGCGGCCCGCCACGGTCTCAATTGCCACCATGCCAACGCCTTCAGGCTGCACCAGTTGGTACGGCAGTTGCTCGGGTGCATGCACATCGGCCAGGGATCGCCCCATCAGACGTTTGGCAGATGCAATGGTGTTAGCTGCATCAAGCCCCGGCGCAGTGAGCGCGGCATAACCAATATCGCGCTTGCCGCCGGCGTGGTAGTGCACCACGGACGGGAGTAGCACACGGCCATCGTCGTCTGGCAAGCACTCTGCCACGCCATTGCGAACAGCAGCTACCAGCGAATGCGTGGTGCCCAGGTCAATGCCTACCGCAATGCGGCGCTGGTGTGGATCAGGGGATTGGCCAGGTTCGGAAATTTGGAGTAGTGCCATTATTGCTATACTTTTAGGAGTTCTATCGCAGACAGGACGCGCGCAAGTGTGCACTTTCAACAAAGGGGACACCCGCTTAGGGTGTCCCACCTCGCCCTTGCCCGGGCGCGCCGTCGGTAGGGGTCTTATTGTCCCAGTTGATCGCGTTTACGGTCGATGTCGTCGCTAAATCGCGCAACAAACATGAGGGCTCTCACCTGCTGCGCGGCTTGGGCGTAATCCTGCTCCACATCCAGTAGATCTTGGCAACTTGCCAGCATGGTGTGACGCGATGCCTGCACCTCATCATCTAGTGCATCTACAGCTTGCAAGTTGGCAGCGTCGTCCAGCGCCTCGCGCCACTCCATTTGCTCCATCAAGAAAGCGGCAGGCATGGCGGTATTGTCCTCAGCGCGGATCTGTGCTCCGTGCAGCTCGCACAAATATGCGGCGCGTTTGAGCGGGTCTTTCAGGCGCTGATAGGCCTCGTTGATGCGGACTGACCATTGCATGGCCACGCGCTGCGCAGCAGCGCCCTGCGCGGCAAAGCGATCCGGGTGGGCTTCTTTTTGCAGCGTCTTCCAGCGCTCAGCCAATTGGCCTGCATCTTGGGAAAACTGCTCGGCCACGCTAAACAGCTCAAAATCATTGGATTGCAAATTCATCGTAAAAAAACCGCCTGGCGTGAGAGCAAAGGCGGTTATATGTGGGATTGTAGCTACCAAAATATGAGCTGCTGACACCCTTCTATTAAGCGATTGAGATAGATTTCCATCTAAAAAATTGCTTAACGGGCGCTAGCAGCTCCCCTGAATAGCACGTTAGATGCGGAAGCTCTCGCCACAGCCACAACGGTCACGCTCGTTGGGGTTGTGGAACTTGAAGCCTTCGTTCAGGCCTTCGCGCACAAAATCCAACTCGGTTCCGTCAATGTAGGCCATGCTTTTCGGATCCACCAGCACCTTCACGCCATGGTCTTCAAACACCACATCTTCAGGCGCTGCCTCGTCCACGTACTCCAGCTTGTAAGCCAAGCCAGAGCAGCCCGTGGTTTTGACACCCAGACGCACGCCCATACCCTTGCCACGACGCGAGAGGTAGCGGGTGATATGGCGCGCGGCCGATTCGGAAAGCGTGACAGCCATGGGCTTTATGCCTCCACCTTGGCTGCGTGCTTGGCCTTGTAGTCGCTCACGGCTGCCTTGATAGCATCCTCAGCCAGAATCGAGCAGTGGATCTTGACGGGCGGCAAGGCCAGCTCCTCTGCGATCTGCGCGTTCTTCAGCGCAGCCGCTTCGTCCAGAGTCTTGCCCTTGACCCATTCGGTCACCAGCGACGACGATGCGATCGCCGAGCCGCAGCCGTAGGTCTTAAAACGTGCATCTTCAATCACGCCGGTTTCAGCATTAACCTTGATCTGCAGCTTCATCACGTCGCCGCAGGCGGGCGCACCCACCATGCCGGTACCAACGGATTCGTCACCTTTGTCGAAAGATCCCACATTGCGGGGATTTTCGTAGTGCTCGATGACCTTGTCAGAATATGCCATTTGGGATACCTCTTAAATGTTAGGTGGTGCGAGCGCTTAGTGAGCGGCCCACTGGATGGTGCTCAGATCGACACCGTCTTTGAACATTTCCCACAAGGGGCTTAGCTCACGCAGCTTGATTACGTTCTCGCGGATGACCTTGACGGCGTAGTCAATGTCTTCTGCCTTGGTAAAGCGACCGAACGTCATGCGCAAACTGCTGTGGGCCAGCTCATCGCTGCGCCCCAAGGCTCGCAGCACGTAGCTGGGCTCCAAACTGGCCGATGTGCAAGCCGAACCGGACGACACAGCCAAGCCCTTGATACCCATGATCAGCGACTCGCCTTCAACATAGTTGAAGCTGATGTTCAGGTTGTGCGGCACGCGGTGCACCAAGTCACCGTTAATAAACACTTGCTCCAAGTCCATCAGGCCATCAAGCATGCGCTTTTGCAGTGCTGCAGCGTGGGCGTAGTCCTTGGCCATTTCTTCCTTGGCAATGCGGAAGGCTTCACCCATGCCCACGATCTGGTGCGTAGGCAAGGTGCCCGAACGCATACCGCGCTCATGGCCACCGCCATGCATTTGGGCCTCAAGGCGAATGCGGGGCTTGCGGCGCACGTAAAGAGCACCAATACCCTTAGGGCCATATGTCTTGTGCGATGCCAAGCTCATCAAATCGATCTTGAGCTTGGTGACGTCGATCTCAACCTTGCCGGTAGCTTGCGCGGCGTCAACGTGGAAGATGATGCCCTTTTCGCGACAAATCTCACCAATCGTATCCACATCCTGAATCACGCCTGTCTCGTTGTTCACGAACATAACGCTGATCAATATGGTGTCAGGGCGGATCGCAGCCTTCAGCACATCCAGATCCAGCAAACCGTTTTCTTGCACATCCAGATATGTGACTTCAAAGCCCTCACGCTCCAGCGCGCGCATGGTATCCAGCACAGCCTTGTGCTCAGTCTTGACTGTGATCAAGTGCTTGCCCTTGCCCTTATAGAACTGGGCTGCACCCTTGATCGCCAGGTTGTCGGATTCGGTCGCACCGCTGGTCCAGACGATTTCACGCGGATCGGCGTTCAGTAACGCAGCCACTTGGCCACGGGCCTTTTCCACAGCTTCTTCTGCTGTCCAACCCCAAGCGTGGCTACGCGATGCGGGATTACCGAAGTTCTCGCTCAGCCAAGGGATCATGGCCTCCACCACGCGGGGGTCCACCGGCGTCGTTGCACCGTAGTCAAGGTAAATCGGGAAATGTGGGGTCATGTCCATATCTGGCTCTACTGGCTAAAGTGCGGATGAGGCACTAGCAAAATCAAAACGCAATCACTTCAAAACTGGGCTGGTACGGCAGCGCAAGGCCGCACACAGCCCACCCGGCAATGCCTGAAGCATCGCCAGGCTGGCGCCCAAGCGCCGCCTTAGGCTTTAAGATTTGGCAAAAGCATTGCCCAACGCGAACACTGAGTTCGGCGCTGTTACGCGAATAGGCTTGACTACGGGCGTAGTCGAGATAGCGCGACGCACAACGGGCTTATCCTCGATCTGGATGCCCTTGGCCAACTGGTCGTCCACCAACTTTTGCAGAGTGACGGAATCTAAAAACTCCACCATGCGGTGATTCAGCGAAGCCCACAGCTCGTGCGTCATACAACGGCCTGCCTCGCCCATGCAGTTTTCTTTGCCACCGCACTGGGTAGCATCGATAGGCTCGTCCACCGACACAATGATGTCAGCAACGGTGATTTCAGCGGCTTTACGAGCCAACGTGTAACCGCCACCAGGGCCACGGGTGGATTCCACCAACTCATGGCGACGCAGCTTGCCAAACAGCTGCTCCAGGTAAGACAGCGAGATTTGCTGGCGCTGGCTGATAGCTGCCAGAGTAACAGGGCCATTGTTCTGACGCAGAGCCAGATCAATCATCGCAGTCACTGCAAATCGGCCTTTAGTGGTGAGACGCATAATCGTTCCTTAGAGGTCAGGCTTGAAATTCGTAGACATTCCAGCGCAAGCAAGCCACTTGCACCAGCATCGTCCGAGCCCGTCGCTCTACCCCGCAAAGCAGGGCAGGTCCCGTTCATCGATAGGCTGTTCTTCTTGTTGTTGAGTAATTTATGTCAGTATAACACAATGCCCCATAAATTCGCTCGGGTAAGCAAAGATTTCGGACACAACCAGTTGCAGCTAGAGGCTAGTGGTATTCCCTGTGCCTCTGGAGACCCCACCAAAAACCCTTTGTTTCAATAAGGTTAATTGATCTCGCGATCGGGCTGCGGCTTCAAACTCTAGATTCTTGGCAAACTCCATCATTTCCTTCTCTAGGCGCTTGATCGCCTTGGAAATATCTTTTTCAGACATCTCCTCGACTTGCGCTTTCTGAAGGGCAGCCAGCTCCACACGCTCAAACTCGTCCATCGCCTTGCTGCTGTAGACGCCGTCAATAAGGTCTCGTACCTGCTTGACAATGCTGCGCGGCACAATTCCATGCTCTTCGTTGAATGCCATTTGCTTGACGCGGCGGCGGCTGGTTTCATCCATCGCCTTACGCATCGATTCGGTCACACGGTCCGCGTACAAAATGGCTTTGCCATGCACATTGCGCGCTGCTCGGCCGATTGTCTGAATCAAACTGCGCTCGGCGCGTAGGAAACCCTCCTTATCGGCATCCAGAATCGCAACCAACGAAACTTCCGGAATATCCAAGCCCTCGCGTAGTAAGTTGATGCCCACCAATACATCAAATGCACCTAGGCGCAGGTCGCGGATGATCTCTACACGCTCTACCGTGTCCACATCGGAATGCAAATAGCGCACCTTGACGCCGTTGTCCGTTAAATACTCGGTAAGCTGCTCAGCCATGCGCTTGGTTAAGGTGGTGATCAGTACGCGCTCGTTTTTATCGGCCCGCAGGCGAATCTCTTGCAGCACATCATCCACTTGGTGGGTAGCGGGGCGCACTTCCACCTCAGGATCCAGCAGACCCGTGGGGCGCACCACCTGCTCTACCACCTTGCCGGCATGCGTTTTTTCGTAATCGGCCGGCGTGGCCGACACAAACACCACCTGGCGCATGCGATTCTCAAATTCCTCAAATTTCAGCGGACGGTTGTCCAGCGCTGATGGAAGGCGAAAACCATATTCCACCAACGTGGTCTTGCGCGCTCGATCGCCGTTGTACATGGCATTCAACTGGCCAATCATCTGGTGGCTCTCGTCCAGGAACATTAATGAGTCCTTGGGCATGTAATCCGTTAACGTACTGGGCGGATCGCCCGGTTTGGATGCCGACAAATGCCGCGTGTAGTTCTCAATTCCCTTGCAGTGCCCTACTTCGCTCAGCATCTCCAAGTCAAAGCGGGTGCGCTGCTCTAGCCGCTGCGCCTCTACCAGCTTGCCATCACTTACTAGCTGCTTAAGGCGCCAAGCCAGCTCATCTTTGATCGTCTCTACTGCTGCCAAGACTTTGTCGCGGGGCGTCACATAGTGGCTACTGGGGTAGATGGTGAAGCGCGGTATTTTTTGCTGCACCCGGCCTGTAAGAGGGTCAAACAGTTGCAGTGATTCAATCTCGTCATCAAACAATTCAATGCGGATGGCCAAATCTGAATGCTCCGCTGGGAACACATCAATCGTGTCGCCCCGCACGCGGAACTTACCGCGACTAAAGTCTTGGTCATTGCGCTGGTACTGCATGCGAATCAGCTGCGCAATCGCATCGCGCTGGCTCAGCTGGTCACCGCCACGCATGGTCATCACCATGCGGTGGTAGCTCTCCGGTTCGCCAATACCATAGATGGCCGACACTGTAGCCACAATCACCACATCACGACGCTCCATGATGCTCTTGGTACAAGACAAGCGCATTTGCTCAATATGCTCGTTGATCGCGCTGTCTTTTTCAATGAACAAATCGCGTTGCGGCACATAGGCTTCGGGCTGATAGTAGTCGTAGTAACTGACGAAATACTCCACCGCATTCTTAGGGAAGAACTCGCGAAACTCGCTGTACAGCTGTGCGGCCAGCGTTT
>JAVXMM010000117.1:0-8738 GCA_036646255.1 Comamonas sp. | reverse complement strand
GATTGCTATGGGTCGCCAAACCATTTGGGGCGGTGCCGGTAAGCCACCTAGTCGCGATGTGATGCAAGCCGCGGCCAAAGCTGCGCGCCAAGAAATGATGGATCGCATCCGCACCACCAAGGCCAGCCGTGGCCCAAGTGCCAGCGCTGGCGGCCAACGCAATGGCGGCGGCAGACGCCCACAAGGCCCTCGCGGCGATGATGCTGCATCTGCAGGCGGTTTTGCGCCTGCAGGCGATCAGCCACACCGAGAGCCTCGCAAACCACGCCGTGACAGCCGCCAGCAAGGCGCACCACGCGATGCTCGTCAAGATTTTGGCGACCAGCGCGGTCCGGGCAATCGTCAGGGCCACGGCGGTCAAGGACAGGGCCAACGTCACAACCCAGGTCGCGGCCCGGCCCCACGCCAGGATGAGCGTCAGCCACGCGCTGATGCCCACCTAGGCACTCAGTTTGGCGGCACTGTGGATGGTCGCAGTCATCGCCGCGATGGTGCAGCCCAACCAGACCCGATGCGCACCAGTGTAGACAGCATGTCTGAACGTGGTCGCCGCGGCGGCGGCGGTTTTGGCGGTGGAAATCGCAATGGTGGTGGTTTTGGTGGTGGAAATCGCAATGGTGGCGGCGGTGGTGGAAGCCGAGGAAATCGCAACCATTCGTTTCCGCGATAAGGACAGCGTTAGTGAGCAAGTCTCAAGTGGGTTGATCTAACCCGCAGATTCCGCTACGGTAAGGCCGCATCAGAAAGTGATTTCTATGCGGCCTTTTTCACAAAATATACCTCTAGACACCCTCAACGTTGCAACCTGCAATGTCCTAAACTTGGCGAGGCCTGAACGCCAGTTCTACGCCAATCAAGAACCCTACACCCTCGTACAGTACGAGCGAAAAGTACAGTGGCTAGGCGGCCGTATACAAGCACTGAACGCCGATATCTTGGCGCTGCAAGAGGTGTGGGATGAATCAGCGCTGATAGATGCCATCAAGACCAGCGGCCTGCAATACGCGTTTGTGCAAGTCCCTGGAGCTGAAAACGGGCCCGGTCAGCATGGAGCCAGCGGCACGCCCCGCGTTGGGATTGCTACGCGACTCAAGGTTCTGGCATGCCGCTCGTTCCCAGACTTCCCTGCCGGACTAAGCCAGCCCATTCCTGGCCTGGGCGCTCACCACAAATTTGAGCGCCCACCGCTGGTCGTCACTTTGCAGATGAAGCATGGCCAAGTGCTATCCGTACTCACTTGCCACCTGAAATCCAAACGTCCTAAGTTCTTGCAAGATGCGACGGGCATCCCGCAAGAGGACCGCGACAACCCAAAAATCGCGGCCTTGGCCTCGCTGCGCTCCCTCATCATGCGTGGGGTAGAGGCAACCGCACTGCGCTGCCTAGTGATTGATTTACTTCGCCACACGCGCATGCCATTAGTGGTAATGGGCGACTTCAACGACACACCCGACAGCGTTACCACTCAACTGATTGCTGCAACGTCAGAAGTCGCCTATGACCGATCGGCGCGCGACAGAGCTCTTTTTAATGCCTTTGACCTGCTAGGCGATGCGACCCTCAAAAAGGACGTAGCCTATTCCCACATTCACCAAGGTGCGCCTGCCGTGCTGGACCAGATCCTCGTCAGTGAAGAGTTTGACCCGCGTAGCAAACATGCAGTTGGTGATGTGCGCCGCGTAGACTATTTCAACGACCACTTGCACGAAGGGCGCGACCGCAGTCGGTCTGACCACGGCTTTGTGCGTGCGCTGCTGCGCCTTCGCGCGCCCACACAAGGCACAGAGGCCCTTGATTCACCGTTATTGAACGATTCGACTGGTACATTCGGGGAATCGCAAGCACCTGCGCCGTAGCATGCCGCGGGCCCAAATGGCCACATACTTTCGCACCCATCCTACGCGCACCCAGCAGACTGCTTTGCATAATTGCAACGTCAATTTTCAGGAGGGCCGTGACTCGTCACGCAACAATAATGATGAAACCCGATCCCGCTAGTAAGCACCACCGCAGCCGCTCTACCCTTTGTGGCACCTTGTCTGCTGTAGCTGGCGCCGTGCTGCTGTCTGCGTGCTCCAGCACGCCTCTCCCGCCTTGGAATAGCGCGCCCGCCACGCAGCCTCAACCCGGCACCGTAAACACACTACCCAAGCCCCAAGGCCCTAGCCCGGTGCATATCCCAGGGGTCAGTAACTCGGGCGTGGTCAGCACACCGGTAGAAAACACTTCGCTACAAGCCTCTCCCCTCAATGTCTGGCGGGAGAGCCCCGAAGTTGCCGCACGCTTCCCTGATCCTGCCAAGCACTACGACACCCCGGGCCTCAGCCAAGGCCGCACCACCTTCACCACCAATGCAGAGCTGAGCCAATGGCTGCGCCAGCTGGCAAACAGCCCTATGGCAGGCAGCACCAAAACGGATCTGATTACCGCAGGTACATCGCAGCAGGGCATGCCTATTCAAGCGCTGCTGCTTACCCGTGCAGCCAGCACCAACTTGCATGACCTAGACGCCAGCGCGCGCCCCACTATTTTGCTGATTGGCCAGCAGCACGGTGACGAGCCTGCTGGCAGCGAGGCTCTTTTGGCCGTGGCCAAAGAGCTGGCGCAAGGCTCCCTCGCCCCTATGCTCGACCAAGTCAATGTGCTTATAGTGCCGCGCGCCAACCCAGATGGTGCGGCCAACGGTCGTCGTACCACAGCCAACGGCTTGGATATGAACCGCGACCACTTGTTACTGCAAACACCAGAAGCCCAGGCACTGGCGAAGCTCAGCCGCAACTACCGCCCTATTGCCGTGTTTGACTCTCATGAGTTCACCGTTGCTGGCCGCTACCTAGAGAAATTCCAAGGCGTTCAGCGCTATGACGCGCTGCTACAAACACCTACCACCGCCAACGTTCATGAGTTTGTTGGCAAAGCAGCCAACGAGTGGTATTTGCTGCCCATGCAAAAGGCGTTGACCGAACAAGGACAGAGCACCAACTGGTACTTCACTACTACACGCGACCCATCCGATTTATCGCTGTCTATGGGCGGCGTGCGCCCCGATACCAGCCGCAATGTGTACGCACTCAAAAATGCTGCTAGCCTGCTGATCGAAACCCGCGGAACTGGCATTGGCCGCTCGCACATCCAGCGTCGGGTACACAGCCACGTGGTGGCCATTACATCGGCCCTGCAAACCACAGCGCTGCGTGCCAAAGAGCTGGAGCAAGTGCGCGCATTTGTCGCACGTGATACGTCTTCGCAGGCCTGCCGTGGTGAATTCACTGTCGAATCCCTGCAAACCGCCGAAAAACGCCGCATCGTCTTTCTGGACCCTCAAACCGGCGAAGATCGCCCACAAGAAGTGGACTGGAACTCGTCCGTCAAACTGCGTCCACTAGCCACCCGTGCCCGCCCATGCGGCTACTGGCTGGCTGGTCACGCAAGCGAAGCAGCAGACAAGCTACGCGCATTGGGCCTGCAAGTGCTGCGCATTGCCGAGCCCGGCAATTTGCTAGCCGACACCTACCGAGAAGAAGATCGCAGCAGCGCTGCCAAGAGCGATGTAACAGGCGCCTCCGATCGCTCGGTGGAGCGCGTCAAGGTTCAACTGCAACGCGTTGCCATTGATGTACCCGAAGGCAGCTTTTATGTACCGCTAAACCAGCCATTGGCCAATATCGCCATTGCCGCGCTAGAGCCAGACACTCAAAGCAGCTTTTTTGCAAATCACATCATCACTGGCCTGAACGATGTGGCTCGCTCGATGAACAACCCCACCTTGGTGTACGACGAAACAGAGTAATTCCCCAGCAAAAATGCCAAGCCTACCCCGCCCCCTCGACGATTCCCATTTGAATAGCGGTCACCTGTACGTAGCTCAGTTGGATAGAGCAACAGCCTTCTACGCTCGCCTGACTATCCATGTTTCATGCGGGTCGTGGGCGGTTTTTTCTCCGCATCTCTGTATGGGAAAACGGTATTCTCTGCCGCATTCTTTCGTCGATTGATGACCCAATGCGGAGCGGAAATTGCGCCCCAATGCCCTACGAAGCCACCCTCACGGTGGCTTTTTTCATGGAGCATGGGCCATGCTTACTGCCATAGCGATCTGCCTAATCGTTGGTACTTCAGACGGAGACACCCAGACCGCAAGATGCGGCAAGTCAGGCTCATACGAGCAAGTCAAGATCCGTCTGAGCGGCATAGACGCACTCGAGAGCAAGCAGCCTTGGGGTCAGTGCTCAAAGCAAAATCTTTCCGATCTGTGCTTCCAAGTCCTGGCGCAAATCACTCCAAAATCCAAAGACCGCTACGGCAGAACGATTGCTGATGTGCGCTGCAGCACGTACAGGTCGACTCCCATCCTCAGTCGCGGACACGTCATTAACGCACCAGCCTGATTGCCGATTGCTACAGCCAGGGCGGCAATTGCGGTATTCAGCTGCTCGGACAAGTTGCGAGAGATGACCTCCAGCGTTTCCTCAGGCGCCTTCTGGATCCGGCTCAGCGGGCTGTGCCCAAACAGCACCAGGCCAAAGCCGTCAGCGATTTTCACGCTATCGTATTGCTTCTGCTCCAAGGGCGTTGCGCCTTGGGCGCCGTTAGCGGTGTAGTGCTTAACACGGCGCTGAGCGCTATGAACACCAGCCTAGAACGAGTCACCGTCGATGCCTTGGTTGGTCAGCTGGATCGATCCAGCGGATGCAGCATTGAACTTGACAACATCTTGAGCCAGGGTTTCAATCGTTGCGCTCTTGAAGTACTCGTTGAATACCTTCATATCGGACAAAGCCATAGATAGGCGCAAAGTAGCCTTAGCTGACCTTGGGCCACTCCCCGGCATTGCGGCACGTTGATGCGCACCCAGCCCTGGTCTTGCCCGAGCCGAACCCGGCGACATATGCGCGGTATTTATGAGGCGGCTCCAAGAACCGAGCCTGCGGAATACTCAGGCTCGGCATGCTTTCTTGCGTCCTTTACTGTCACATCAATCTTGACGGGAATAGGTTGAGACCCCCTCCGTCCTCATCTGGTTTGTCGCCGTAGACCTTGGGCCTCAGCTTTCCAGCCATCTACTTGCGAGCGTCAATCCACAGCCGGTTGCGCTGCACCACGACATCGTCGAAAACAACTTCTGTGTTTCACCATCATCGTCTCGGCTGCCATACTTATCAGCCCGAACCATCGTGCAATCCTGATCAGCGATGTCAAGGATCTCATCGAATAGCGCGTCAGCCTGCGCCTCGCGCGCGCGCACGTACTGGTCTCGGAACTTCTCGTGATTTCTCAGCCATCGAGACACCGTCGCTTTGCCAGGTATGCTGTCGTCGGGAAAGATGCTCCTTAGACTCTCTCCATCTGCAAGCCGTTCACATATACGGTCAGCTAGGACAAAGGTGGACTTTTTGGGCCTCGCCATTCGCCCCTCCTTCCAAGGCCGCAATTAGCTTGTCACTTATTACCTCAAGCTATTTCTCGGCCCTTCTCTGGAAAAATAAGGGTTAATACCTATCTATCTTTTTAACCAGGAAGATCACAATTGAATCACTCACCTGAGACTCCATCTAGAGAGAGATCACGACTGAATCCTATTCAAGCCCTCTGCTATCGGTAAGTTTCAGTGAGTGAAGGGCCTACTTAGTAGGCCCTTTCTGTTTTCTGCACCAGCATGGGTTGTGCCCTCGGCTCGGCCTTCTTTGCCTTTGCCATAGGCTCTCCAAAAATACGAAAACCGCAGTGATGCGGTCTTGTTCATCTGAAGCCTATCTCACGTAGATTTGCGAGACAGACCTCGCGCGGTAAGTACTGAAAGCAATCCGGTCAGCGCTAGTAAACCAAAGATGTCCAAACTAGGTACAGGCTTTGGCTCCACAACCACAGGAGGAGGTGCCTTCTCAACGAGAGCAACCATACTCTGATATTTCGCGTCAACGCTATTGAATAGATCGATCGTGTACTTTTTTGATTTGTAAGTCGATCCTAACATCGGCAGAGCGCTTACCATCGCTTGATAAATCTCTTGGTAGGCGGTAATAAAATCAGACTTAACAAATCCTGCAGTAGAGTCGTCGTACGTGTCGTCAGTTGGACGAGCCAGCCCAGAGTTGACGCTAATGCTATTGATAGAACCGTTGTAATCGTTTCCCAACTCCCACACTGCGTACTGAAACGCCCACTTCTGAGCATCGGATCCATTCTTGAAATAGGTTGCGTAATATTTATCGAACAACCAATTAATGGCAGCTACACCCGCCGCGCCAGATCCACCCATCAGAGCGCTGCCACCTGCCTCGGTCGTGTAGCTAACGTTGCCCTCGGGGTATGACCGAGTTACATCGACGCAAATCATAAAAACGGATAAATCGCTATACGGCGTATTGTCCGCGTATTTCAAGTTCGTTGAAACGGCGGACTCAGCAAAATCACCCGACCATACAGAAGTTCCTGTGACCAGCGCAGCTGACGAAGACACAGAGACGCACAAGCCAAACACAACAAAAAGAGCAGAAATAATGCCTCGTACCATGCAGCTCTCCCTTTTGATGAATTTCACTCTAATTGAAACTCCAGCTTAATCTGGTCCTTTTCAATTTTCGAATTGATGCTGAGCAAAAAATTTTGCATTGAGATATTGCATGAAACAAATTGCATAGTCAAAGTCAACCTGTCAACAATCTATTCCCAGCAATCCACCTCTAAAGCGCATCTACCGCCTCGGATCGAGTGTCATAAGCCCCATTCTGTTAATTTCCACGCAAAACTGACCCAAGGGGGGGGCGGATAAAAACTTGGACTGGTTTTATGTCACAGCCCAAGGCTCTCCCGGTATTCGATTGGGCTGCGGCCGCCCAGGGAGATCTTGATCCGTTTTTCGTTATACCAACGAATATATGAATCAACTGTCTCGATGAACTGCTCGATGGTCGTGTCGCGCTCCTCAGTGACACGCTTGAGTTCCGCTTTCAGGCGCGGCAGCTCCTCGGCCTGGCTTTGTTGCTGACTGAGCATAGCCGCAGGCATCTGGTGCAACTGCAGCCACTTGTACAGGCTATGCGTGCTCACCCCAAGCCTGCGCGAGACATCGGCCACGGTGTAGCCATGCTCCGTTATCTGCCGAACCGCTTCAATGCGACATTCTTCCGGGTAGCGTTGACTGCTCATATGTGCTCCTATCGACCAAGTTATAGGAAGCTTTAAGTAGTCTAGGAAATCGTGGGCGATTCAATGACGACACGATCAAGGCTCTCATCAAGACAAGGATCATCGAACCTGATCTTGCAGAGCCTGAAAAGAAGCGATTCCTCGATCAGCTCCGAGAGCTGCTAGGCGAGACCGCAAACCACCTAGTATTAAAACTTCTTGACCTCGGGCTTGACAACAGTCCTCAAGCCATTGTGACGATTGGAAGGTCTCTTGGCGGCGGATAGCGGCAGGCATTGAGGAATTCTGGTTCTATGACGTACGCGCGAAGGCAGCTGACGACGTAACCGACGAGCGAGGGGAGCAAGCTGCATCCAAGCAACTGGGCCACACGTCGGTGCAGACCACAAACGCCACTTCCTGAGCCGGGGGCCAAAGTCAAAGCGACCAAGTGACGCACTAAATCCGGGCATAATAACGGATAGTCATTAAATCGCTGAATTGGCCAATGCGGAGCGCTCCGCAAGCCGTCACAATTTCAACGCGTTCTGATGACCAAATACCTTGTTAAATCAAGATACTGTCCGTAGCTCAGTTGGATAGAGCAACAGCCTTCTAAGCTGTGGGTCACTGGTTCGATCCCAGTCGGACAGGCCAAATTAGCGTCTCACGTCGTCCAAGATAGTCTCAAAACCCGCATGTTTCCTAGCATCGCGGGTTTTTTGTTGTCCCATGATGCATTACGAGCACAGGAGACGCCTCTAAAATTTCGATCCTTCCGATGGCATCTTCGAGTACTGTCAGCCGAGATACGGATAGATGAGATACCTACATGCACTTAGCAGACACTTTTGTCTGTCAAGTGGGCTTGCACCTAGCCAGGCGGAGGCGGCTACACCGATGGCAGTGGCACACAAGAGCTTCGTGCAGGTGCCCCATGCAAGACGCTAGACCAAGCTGGGATTTGTAGAGTTTATGATGCGCCTGAAGGAGATTGCATCTATGAAGTTTGCTCTTGGTTTAGTTTTGGCTGCAAGCGCTACAACGGCATTCGCGTCAGAAGATTCAAACGCTGCTATCGCTACTGGCGTGGTTCGCATGGCCGCAACCATGAATGAGATGGCGCTGGCTTGTAAACACATGACCGCCAGCGAGATCGATAACGCCAAGGCTAAGCAGAAGTCTGCGGCGATAGCTGATCTAAAGATTGATGCCTCTGACTATGACAAGCTGTATGCAGAGGCCTCTGGTGGCTTTAAGAGGCAGTGGGCGACTGCTCCAGCGGCGAAGCAAAAGCAGTCCTGCGACCAAATGAAAAATATGCCCAAGAATCCGTCGTAGTCAACACTGAGCATGTATGCAGCCGCCTCCGGGCGGTTTTTCTATTTCTGAAGTAGTTGCGGAATGGTGGTTAGGCTGCTGCTTCGAGCTAAGGCGGTTCGCACTTGCCTTTTCCCGGCGGACGGCTTTACCTTCTCATCAAGGCGTTGCTGATTGCAGAACCAACATGCAGCCACAATGTTTGATACAGCATCTTTATCCACGCCGCCGCATTTGTGGGCTGCTGCCGGTTTCAAAGACACCTTGTTAAGGTGGAAGATGAAACCGGA
>JAVXMM010000116.1:0-9256 GCA_036646255.1 Comamonas sp. | reverse complement strand
CTCCGGTTTCATCTTCCACCTTAACAAGGTGTCTTTGAAACCGGCAGCAGCCCAGGTCGCAGAACCTAGCCACCAACTGCGCGACAGTCGCCACAGCCACACCCGAGCTGCCCGCTGCTTGTTCTTTTTTCAAAGCAACCGGATCAATGCCAGCGCCACGCTTATCACGAAGTTCCTGCCAAACTGAAGTGGCTTGACCCAGACCCATCGTTGGCCACTCACCCAGCTTGACCTGCTTCATCTTGCCAGCCGCGTCTTTGTAGCGGTACGTCCATGATTTCCTGTTGACAGAGCCTTCCAAGCGCAAGCCTTGGCAGGCAATGACTAATAGGTGCTCACCTGACTTGAGCAGCTTTGCCGCCCTAGGATCGAAATGCAATATAGAATCTCCTGCATGCCTTGGCGTAGCCTTTCAGTTGCGAGGCGTAGGTATAAAAAACCTACGCCACTGTCGTAAGCGTTGATAAGTTTAATGACTTTCAAAGCAACATGAAATTGCACACAAAGTCAGAGATTCTCATAAATGACAAGCACTTAGATGGAAAAATCCAGATATTTCAAGGGCATACAAAACGCGGGTGTAGTTCAGTGGTAGAACGCTAGCTTCCCAAGCTCGATATGCGAGTTCGATTCTCGTCACCCGCTCCAATTAAAAAAACGCGTCCTTGGACGCGTTTTTTATTGTCAGCCATCTAGATTTAATGGGTGTGCAGGCCGCCGTTAACGGAGAACTCAGCGCCAGTTGCATAGCCGCCGTCGTTCGATGCCAGCCAGGCGATGATGGAGGCAATCTCCTTCGGTTCACCCAGACGCTTCATCGGGATAGTGCCGACAATTTTCTCCAGCACATCGGGACGAATAGCCCTGACCATGTCGGTCCCGATGTAACCGGGGCTGACCGTGTTCACGGTCACGCCTTTGCCAGCTAGCTCTTGCGCCAGCGCCATCGAGAAGCCGTGCATACCAGCCTTGGCTGCTGAGTAGTTGGTTTGACCGGCCTGGCCCTTGGCACCGTTGACCGAGCTGATGTTTACGATGCGGCCCCAGCCTTTTTCTACCATGTCGCCAACGACCTGCTTGGTCACGTTGAACATGGAGTTCAGGTTGGTTTCGATCACAGATTGCCAGTCTTCGGGCGTCATCTTGATAAACATGCGGTCGCGAGTGATACCCGCGTTGTTCACCAGTACATCCACGCTACCGTGCTCAGCCTTGGTTTTCTCGAAGGCTTCGACCGTGGACTCCCAACTACCAACATTACCCACCGAAGCGTAGAAGTTGAAACCCTGCGCCTTTTGCTCGTCCAACCATTTTTGGAAATCACGTGTAGGGCCGCAGCCCGCAATTACTTTGAATCCATCTTGGTGCAAGCGCTGGCAAATGGCCGTCCCAATGCCGCCCATACCGCCGGTTACATAGGCCACTTTTTGACTCATTCATATCTCCTTGGTTTTTGCACGAATTGATAGCGTTCTCCCCCACTGTAACCAAGAAAGCTGCGCAAAAAATGCTCGTTTACGCCAAGCGCACAGAATCTTGGTAATGCGTATGTTTCGGGGTTTTTTCGCCTATGACAACAACAAAAACGCGCTCCTTAGAGCGCGCTTTTCTTCGTTTGTATTCGAGTAGTTTGAAAGCCCATCCCCATATGCTGGGGAAGCGCTTTCAAGCATCTCATGGTTGGTCGTTTACACGCGCTCTACCGCCAAGGCCACGCCCATGCCACCACCAATGCACAAGCCTGCAATGCCGCGCTTGGATCCGCGACGCTTCATCTCGTACAGCAAGGTCACCAAGATGCGAGCACCAGACGCCCCGATCGGGTGGCCAATGGCAATTGCGCCGCCGTTAACGTTGACCTTGCCGGTATCCAGCCCCAACTCTTGGTTCACGGCACAGGCCTGGGCAGCAAAGGCCTCGTTCAACTCAAACAGGTCAACCTCTTCTTCCTTCCAGCCTGTTTTGGCCAGCACTTTGCGCACTGCAACCATGGGCCCCATTCCCATGATTTTTGGATCCAGCCCCACAGTGGCAAAGCCTGCGATGCGCGCCAGCGGCGTAGCACCCAGCTCTCGCGCTTTTTGAGCACTGGCAACGACGATGGCGGCAGCGCCGTCATTCAAGCCGGATGCGTTGCCGGCAGTGACCGAACCTGTTTTGTCAAAGGCGGGTTTGAGGCTTTGCAGCGCGTCGGCATTGGTTTTGCGGTTGATGTATTCGTCAGCTTTGAACTCCACTGGGTCACCCTTGCGCTGGGGGATTTGCACAGTAACGATCTCTTCCTCAAACTTGCCAGCATCTTGTGCGGCCGCTGCCTTTTGCTGGCTGGCCAGAGCAAAAGCGTCTTGTGTTTCGCGGTTGATGTGGAACTCTTTGGCCACGTTCTCAGCCGTAATGCCCATGTGATACTGGTTGTACACGTCCCACAGGCCATCGACGATCATGGTGTCGGTCATCTTCCAATCACCCATGCGCTGGCCGTCGCGCGATCCGTTCAGCACATGGGGAGACAGGCTCATATTCTCTTGCCCTCCCGCAACCACCACTTCCGCATCACCGTTGGCGATGGATTGTGCTGCCAACATGACGGATTTAAGACCCGAGCCGCAGACTGCATTGATGGTCAGCGCTGGCGTTTTCTTATCGACCCCAGCCTTAATCATGGCTTGGCGCGCCGGGTTTTGGCCCACGCCCGCAGCCAGCACCTGGCCCATGATGACTTCGTCCACCTGATCCGCAGGCACCTTGGCGCGCACCAGCGCCTCTTTGATGACGGTGGCGCCCAGGTCGGTCGCAGGCACCTTGGCCAGCGTGCCGCCGAACTTGCCTACTGCCGTTCGCACGGCCGAGATGATGACGATGTCTTCCATGGTATTTCCTCTAGTAAAAGTGGCACTAGCGCCCACCAAATGGGAACTAGTAGCTATCAATTTTAATAATACAACAACCGTTGATTGAAACGCTGGTGATCCGCACCTGCCTTAAATATTCTCGCACCGCCGATGATCGCATACGCGCTGCTCGCGCGCAAAAAAGGCGACCTGAGTAGTCGCCTGTAAGGGTGGTAGATGCAAGCGCCAAAATCAGGCCTTTTGCTTAACGTAGCTGCCCGGCGCGGGCTCCAGCGCCTTGTAGGCGGTGCGCGCCTTGCCGTAGGCCTTGGGCGCGGCTACTTTTTTGCCACCGCTCTTGGCCAACCAGTCCGTCCAGTCTTTCCACCAACTGCCTGGCAGCTCTTCTGTCCCCTTTAACCAATCGTCAATCGTGGCTGGGAACTTGCCGTCCTCACGCAGCCAGTGGCTGCGTTTGTTCTTGGAAGGCGGGTTGATCACACCAGCAATATGGCCGGATGCCCCCATGACAAAACGCTTCTTGCCACCCAAGGCCTGCGTGCTGGCATAGGCCGCGCCAATCGGCACGATATGGTCTTCGCGCGATCCATAAATGTAGATGGGTAAATTGATCTTGCTGACGTCGAGCTTCTCGCCGCACACGGTCAGCGCATCAGGTTGAACCAGCTTGTTCTCTAGGTAAAAATTACGCAGATACCAAGCGTAGTACGGGCCCGGCAGGTTGGTGGAATCGCTGTTCCAGTACAGCAAATCGAATGGCGGCGGGGTTTCCCCCTTCAGGTAGTTACCCACCACGTAGTTCCACACCAAGTCCACCGGCCGCAAAAAGCTAAAGGTGGACGCCAAATCCTGCCCGGCCATCAAGCCGCCCTGCCCCAGCGTCGCCTCGCGGAACTTGACAAAATTCTCGTCAATAAACACATCCAGAATGCCAGTGTCGGCAAAGTCCACCAAGGTGGTTAGCAAAGTGGCGCTGGCAACGGATTTATCACCCCGTGCGGCCAGTACGGCCAAACCGTTCACCAGCATGGTTCCGCCGACACAAAAACCCAGAGCGTTGATTTGCGGCTGCCCAGAGATGTCTTTGACCACTTCGATGGCCTTCAAGACCGCGTTACCTACATAGTCATCCCAGGTCTTGCTGCCCAGGCTCTCATCCGGGTTGCGCCAGCTCACTACAAAGGTGCGATGTCCGTTAGCGACAGAGTACCGAATCAGCGAGTTCTCAGGTTGCAGATCAAGGATGTAGTACTTGTTGATACACGGCGGCACAAACAACATGGGCCGCTCGTAGACCTGGGTAGAGAGCGCCTTGTACTCAATCAGCTGGAACAACTCATTCTCAAAAACCACTGCACCTTCGCTGGTGGCCACGTTCTTACCCACTTCAAACAGCGACTCGTCGGTCATCGACACATGGCCCTGACGCATATCGGCCAGCATGTTTTGAATGCCTTGCGTAATGCTCTGGCCCTGGGTGTCGATGGCTTTTTGCTGTGCTTCGGCGTTCAGTGCCAAAAAATTGCTGGGCGCAGTAGCTGCCAGCCATTGCTCTACCCCAAAGCGGATGCGAGCGCGAGTTTTCTCGTCACCCAATACCGCATCAACCATACCCATCAGCACCTTGGCGTTGAGGGCGTATGTAGCAGCAGAGAATGCCGCTACTGGGTTTTGCGCCCAGGCATCGCCCGCAAAGCGCTTGTCTTTGGGCACATGCACCGTGCCTTTGGCGCCTTCCGTCCACAGCGCTAGCGATTCTTTGGCGTACTCCTCTTGCAGGGCACGCAGTTTGTCAGCATCAAAACTGACAGGCGCGCCGCCCGCCGCCGTACCACCAGCGCCAAAAACGGGTGCACCCATAGCGCCAAAGCTAGGCATACCCGGCATGGATGCGAGGCCAGGCATACAGGCCATGCCCGGCAGGGCTTGCATGGCCTGCATCCACTGCTGGCCCCATTGCTGCGTCATCTGCGACAGTTGCTGAAGCTGCTCGCTTCCCGGTCCCGAATATGGCTGCTGCGTCATCGTTGCCTCCCTGATCTGGCATGCGCCCATGGCATGGGCATTGTTCTATCTTAGGGGTAAAAGCAGCGCATTACCTGCGCCAGCGCAACAAGTTCGGGTAAATTCCAAGCCATGTATCTGCTTTTAATTGGCTGGTTGTATGTGGTGCTGATGATGGCTGTGGTGGAAGCCGCCAGCCCACAAGGCTCACTGCTGGGTGCGTTTTTTACCTTCCTGCTGTATGGCGTGGTGCCCTTGGTGCCATTGATGTACATCGCCGGCACACCAACGCGGCGCAGGCTACGCCACCAGCAAGAAATGGCAGCGCAGCAGGCGGAGACACCCACTACTGACAAACCTCCCAAGCCGCCTCAATGAGCCATATGCTTTAAGCGCAGGCTGCTAAACACTGCAGACAGTGCCGCAAAGCCTGCCGCTACATACAGCGCCACCGTTGTTCCGCTACCGCCTCCCACGGGCCACAGTGTAAAAATGATGGCCATCAGTACCGCGCCCAGCGATTGCCCCGTGAGCCGAGCCGTGCCCAGCATGCCGCTGGCCGCCCCTGCCCGTGCCAGCGGGGCTGAGGTAACGATGGTGTGGTTGTTGGGCGACTGAAACAGCGCAAAACCCACACCGCACAGCGCCATGCGCCAGCCAATATTGATGTCGCTCGGCTCTGCTGGCAGCAAGCCCAGACTGAGTAGACCCACGGCCAAAATCGCCATGCCGATACCGCCCAACAAGCCATCGGCCACTTTGCCGATGAGCTTACCGGCCACAGGGGCCACCAAAACAATAGCAGCAGACCAAGCTGTCATCAGCATACCTGCCGCAAAATGGCTGCGATGCAAGGCATCTAACAGCAAAAACGGCAGCGCAATAAAGGACAGCATCTGCGCTGCAAATGCCGACACCGACGCCCCCATAGACAGCGCAAAAATCGGAATCCGCAGCAAATCCAACGGCAGTAACGGCAGCGCCAACTTGCGCTGGCGCAACACATACCAGCTACCCAGCAGTAAACCCAGGCCCAGCATGGCCCAGCCGCTGCCCATTTGGGCGGCCGTGGCGCCTTCGTGGCGCGCGCCAATGCGCTCGGCACCCAAAAAAACCAAGGCAAACATGGCGAAATTCAGTGCCACATCGATGGGGGTGAGTTTGGCGTGCGGCGCGGCCTGCAACTGCAGCGGGTTAAATGGCAGGGCTTTGCGCCCCAGCCATAGCGTAAGCAAACCCAGCGGCACATTGATGGCAAACAGCCATTGCCAGCTAGCCACTGACAACACCAATGCCGCCACACCCGGCCCGGCGACCGACGACACGGCGACTACCAGCGAGTTAAGCGCCACGCCCTTGCCCAATTTGGCAGAAGGGTAAATCAAGCGCACCAAGGCGGCATTCACAGCCATCACCCCCGCCGCGCCCATGCCTTGCAGGCCACGCGCCACAATCAACACCCACAGCGACTGCGCCAGCATGGCCACGGCCGATGCCACAGTAAAAAACGCCAGTCCGATCAAATACACCTTGCGGTAGCCAATGCGCTCACCCAGCGCCGCCAGCGGCAGCAGCAAACCCAGGGTGCCTAGCTGGTAGGCGTTGACGATCCAAATAGCCTCGGACGGCTGAGCGTTCAACTGTTTAGCCACCGTGGGCAAAGCCAGGTTCATGATGGAGCCATCCATCACCGCCACCATCAGCCCCAACACAATCACCAGCATGGCCCAGCGCCGCTCGGGCATGGGCAGGCCGTCTTGCAGGGCGACTGCGGAAGGCGCGCTAGACATCAGCCGCTGCCTTCGCTATCAAAATAAAAGTTCTAGCGCAGGCCCAGCGGTCGCTAGCGGCTGATTTATTCAAAGTACTGATCCCCACAATGCGTGCCTGTTCCCTTATGCGGGCTGGCGCAGCATG
This sequence comes from Comamonas sp., assembly GCA_036646255.1. GTDB lineage: Bacteria > Pseudomonadota > Gammaproteobacteria > Burkholderiales > Burkholderiaceae_C > Comamonas. The sequence continues at coordinate 2,483 of JAVXMM010000116.1, read as the reverse complement.
ATCCTGTGCGGGATGCCATCCTCCAGGTACGGCTCGTCCATATCCACAAAGCCGCAGCCTTCATAAAATTTTTGCAGATAAGCCTGCGCACCAATGCGGATGGATGTACCCGGCCACATGCGCTCCACCTCGGCAATAGCGTGGCGCATCAGCTCCCAGCCCGCGCCAGTACCACGCGCCTCCTGCATCACCAGCACACGACCAATCGACGGTTCGCCCTCTACCGGGTACGCCAGCCCGGGGGGTAACACGCGCGCATACGACTGCAAAACGCCCTGCGCGTCGCGCCCTTGTAGATGCCAGCTGCCCTGGTCTTGTCCATCCAGATCTTGAAAAGCCACTTGCTCAACAATGAAGACTTGGCAGCGTGCATGCAAGACGTCGTAGAGCTCTTGCAGGCTGAGCGCCGCAAACGGCTTGCAAGTCCATTTCAGGGTATCAACAACGGCTGCAGATGAGGTCATGTCGGTAGGGTAGGAGGTAATCAAAAACGGGCAGCAACACACTGCTCGCCTAGAGGGTAGGCAACGCTTAATCCGTCTTAATCTGATTTTTTTTGGCGGCTTGCAGCGACTGCACTACCTCGGGCATCACATACTTGAACGTGCCCGTCGCGTGGCAGCACAGCTTGCCCGCCTCGTCATACAGCCAGGCTTCGCAGAAAGCCATGCTCTTGGTGCGCGACAACAGCTTGCCCTTGGCAACCAGCGGGCCCTTGGCCGTGGCCATAAAGCTGGTCTTCATCTCGATCGTGACGGCACCGCTACCCGCGATGGCGCTGCGCGCTGCATGGGCCATGGTCACATCCAGCAAGGTCATCGATGCGCCACCGTGGGTCACATCAAAACTGTTCAGGTGCTCGGGGCGCGCGTGGTAGTGCAGCTCGCTCTCGCCGTCAGCCCACTTATGCAAGCTAAAGCCCAGGTGGCTGACAAAGGGAATCTCAACTTGAAAAGGTAGCACAGCGGGCTCCAGCAGGTTCAAAAATAACAGGCGCTCCCACAAGCGGTCTGCAGCCGTGAGCATACCGCTATTGCACGGCACTTACGGGGAAACCCGGACAAGCAAGCGACAGTAATCAGCCTTCCGCTTCTGCACTGAGCGCAGTTAACGCACGAGCAAATCACTATTGAATAGATAGCAACAAATGGGCACCTCAAAGCGTTGTTGCTTTATTAAACATCCGTGGCAGCGCGCCCCGTTGCGCCAATGTGTCTGCATGCACGGTGGTTCACTCAGACGCCCAGCAGATTGCTGGACCAAGCGACGCAATGACGAGGGACATCTTCAAATATTGTGAATTTGCTTAGGCCCGGGTTTTTAATAGTTTTTATATATAGAATCAGATTCATTAATATTTATTATTTAAATCTCTGATTCCATATGAAAAACATTAACCGATGGCTATGCTCCATCCTGCTGATATTGGGTATGGCTTGGTCGCAACAGGCTTTGGCCCAAAAAGTACTGATATTGACCAGCAACGTGGTGGGAGCCAACGTAGAAAAAAGCGATGCTATCGCCGCTTTTGACAATCTGGAGCTGGAATTTAAGAACAAAGTGGGCCCCACAAATGTTCAGCGCCAATCCACACTGGGAACGGCCAGCTCCATCAACAAGGCCACGTTTACAAACGCAGGCGAGCCGTATGACATCGTCATCGTGGCAAGTGCCTATGCACCTATCGATGACACCAACTGGGCCATCTTGGCGCAGGCCATAGAAAACCGCTGGGCAAACACCTTGCTGTTCTTTGTCGATGGCTGCTGCGATTCACAGAATGGCGGCAACTCGCCCAAGCTGGTAAAGGCACTTAACGCAGGTGCTAAAACCGATTTCATCTTGGGGAGCACCTCTTACGGAACCAAACCATTTCCGCTGAACACGAAATCCCCATTTGCACCATCCTTCAGCGGTCTGAATCCGTTTCAAGGTGGTGACATCACCTACATCAACAAAGTGCCCGCCAGCAATGCGCTGTACCTGGCCTCCGGCACCGCTGCAGCAGACTTCCCCGCACCCGGAATGACACCTGTCGACAACGTCTATGGCCTACTCGTGCCCACCGCACAATCTAATATAGGCAAGGGAGCCTGTGTTTTCGCCGTAGTAGATTTATCGCCTTTTATCGCTGGGCCCTGGGCACCTAACCAAGGCAAGGTCGCGCCTGCTTTTGTCGATGCTGCCACCTCAGACACCGGTGCCTGCGGCTTACCCAAAGTTTCCAAATCCTTTGACAAAACCGATGTGTACTTGGGCGGCAGCAGCAATAGCAGCCTGTTGAGCATTAACTTATCGAACGGCACACCCGTAGCCATACCAAACGTCAGCCTCACCGACAAACTTCCTGCTCCACTGGTCATTGCCCCAGGCTCCATCACCAACACTTGCACTCTGGGCACTGCCAGCACCCCGGTAGGCAGCGACACCATCGGATTCACAGAACTTGGCATACCTGCTGGCGGCTGCAGCATCAGCGTACC
>JAVXMM010000115.1:0-9356 GCA_036646255.1 Comamonas sp. | reverse complement strand
CGGTCGAGCTCGATGTGCGGGTCAATGGCACCCACTTTCGCCTGCAGTCCGAGAAGAAAGGCTGGCGCAACGCGTTTCCAGAGCGCGTGGTCAAGATATCGGGCCGGGGCAAGTCGGCGCTGCTGGCCGCGCCACATGCGCCCGAGACGACCTATACCAATGCCTTGGCAGCTTCGGCACAGCAGCTAATGCTGGACGCGCTCACGATCAACAACGGCGCTAGCTTGGGCTGGCAGCTCGACTGGCAGCTCACCGACTGGATCGTGCCTGCTGGCGTCTGGATGCACCAGGGCACATCCATGAGCGCCGTCGCTGAGATTGCCTCGGCTGTGGGCGGCTACATCCAGCCGCACAACACCGAGAAAATGCTGCGCGTGCTGCCGACCTGGCCCAAAGCCTGGTGGGATTGGGACCAGCTGACACCTGATTTTGAGCTGCAGCCTGGGGCATTTGAAGTGGTCGATAGCGAGTGGACTTACAAGCCCGCCTACAACCGGGTATTCGTCAGCGGCGAGAACCAGGGCCACTTTGGTGACTACAGCATCCGGGGCACTGCCGGCGACCTGCTCAAGCCCATGGTGACCCACCCGCTGCTGACGTCCATTGACGCTGTCATGCAGCGTGCCAGCCATGAGCTGTCGGACACCGGCATGCTGATCACTGACCAGCTGACCATGCCCGTGCTGCCCCAGACTGGCCTCATCGTGCCGGGCAAGGTCTTGCGCTACCTGGATGACAGCAACGTGTGGCGCTTGGGGATCGTGGACTCGGTCAACCTGCAATACCAATTTCCCGTGTTGACCCAAGCCCTAGGAGTGCGCAGCCATGCCTAATATATATACGCAGATCAAAGAGATCCTGGCCCCAGGGCGCAGGGAGATTGCCAAGGCTGTGAGTCTGGATGACGGGATTGTGATCCTGGAGCTGCCTGGCGGCGGCCGCATCCGGGCCCGTGGCCAGGCTGAGATGGGCAAGAAGTACTTTGTCCAGGAGGGAGTGATTCAGGGCAACGCCCCAGATCTGCCAGTTGTGACCGGCACGGTCTAAAAAAGACGGGCGACCTGGTCAAGTGCGCTAACACCTGGCCAAGCCCCGAACATGCAGAGCAAGCCTGCAAGCCGGCGAAGACCCGCCACTGTCGCGACAGCGTGTGGAGTCTAGCCACTTTTCTGACAGAAAAGAGTCTTGCAATGCAGAAAACTTTAGAAATTCGATGCGGCAGCTGCGGCCGCAAACTCGGTGAAGGCATCTACCAGGTGCTGTCCATCAAGTGCCCAAGGTGCGGCACACTCAATTCTTTGCGGGCCTCGAGCCCCACACCCGAGCGCCAGGGAGCGCCTGATTTGAAGGACTGCCAGGATGGCAACCCCAATCGTTCCTTGGATCGGCGGCAAGCGCCGCCTCGTCGACCTGCTGCTGGGCAGGTTTCCCCCTCATAGCTGCTATGTGGAAGTGTTTGCCGGTGGCGCGGCCGTCTTCTTTGCCCGGGCGCCGGCAGAAGTGGAGGTGCTCAACGACGTCAACGGCGACCTGGTCAACCTCTACCGGGTGGTCACCCACCACCTGGAAGAGTTCGTCCGGCAGTTCAAGTGGGCATTGACCAGTCGCCAGGTGTTCAAGTGGCTGCAGGAGACCCGCCCCGAGACGCTGACCGATGTCCAGCGGGCGGCCAGGTTCTTTTACCTCCAGCAGCAGAGCTTTGGCGGGAAGGTGGCAGGCCAGTCCTTTGGCACGGCCACCACAGCGCCAGCGATCAACCTGCTGCGCATCGAAGAGAACCTGTCGGCCGCGCATCTGCGCCTGGCCAGCGGCACTTATATAGAGCAGCTGGACTGGGCGTCCTGCATCGACCGCTATGACCGGCCTCACAGCCTTTTCTATCTGGACCCGCCATATTGGGAGACCGAGGGCTATGGAGTGCCTTTTGAATGGGAGCAGTACGAGCTCATGGCCAAGAAGCTGAAAGCGATCAAAGGCAAGGCGGTGGTCAGCATCAACGACCATCCGGCGATCAGGGAGTGCTTCCAAGGCTATGACATGGAAGCCTTGATGCTGGACTACACCGTGGGCGGCGGTGCAAACCGGGTGGAGCGTGGGGAGTTGGTGATCTACAACTGGGACAGAGAAGCAGAACCGGCAGGACTGTTTTAAACTACGCAACTGATGGGGGCAGGCCGGACAGGGCCTCAACCCGTGGTGTTACCCCACGGCCGATGTTCTGCCCCATCACCACCTAGAGGAAAACCGGCATGAGCCGGTTTTTTTGGTTTGGGGCAATTCCCTCAATTCTTTTTAGCGGGAGTAAAGTCTCGCAAACCTCATTTATCTCGCTTCGGGGCGCTCATTTATCGCGCCGCGCTTCAATCGCGCCAGCAATTCACTATGCGCCACCAACACATCAGCGCTGCTGGATGCTGCCACGTTAGGGTATGAGAACAGTCCGACCATGTACACGTGCCCCCTCAGTTAGGTTGTTCATGCACTTTTTGCGTACCGGCTAGTTGCATCGCATGGTGATGCGGCTTACTGCGCTCTTCCGTATTTAAGTCAATTAATGATAATGATTATCATTCACCATTCTGCATTTGAGGATTTAGAAGAAAAAAACGAGGCGTGCCTGCGCAGCACGCCTCGTGAAAATTATTTATTTAACTGCCAGCAGCACCTGACTGATAGACGCTACATACAGTTTTTACTGCCCATCATCAGTCTTCAGCAAAGCCGCCACCTGCGTCTGCAAACTCCCCGGCGTGATGCCTGCAGCCTGCATGCGTTCACCAATGCGCAGCTTGACAGTGTTGAAGCCGCCACGGCGAAATGGCTTGGTCATAGCACCCCTAGGCTCAATACGGCTGAAATACGAACCCCACAGATTGGACAGTGCCATGGGCACCACGGGCACCTCTAGGCCATCGACCTTGGCCTGTTCCAAGATCTTCATCACGCCGCCCTTAAATTCTTGCAAGCTGCCGTCGCGGGTAATCGCGCCTTCGGGGAAGATGGCGAGCAAGTCGCCATCGCGCAACACCTGAGCAGCGCGAGCAAAAGCGGCCTCGTACACAGCCGGATCCTCTTTTTGCGGAGCAATGGGTATCGCCTTGCATAGACGAAACAACCAGCCCAGCAGCGGCGTGCGGAAGATGCGGTAATCCATCACAAAGTGGATGGGGCGTGGGCTGGCCGCCATTAGCAAAATCGGGTCGACAAAGCTGACATGGTTACAAGTGAGCAGCGCCGGGCCACTGGTGGGAATATGCTGTGCCCCGCTGACGCGAAATCGGTAGACCACATGCGTTGCCACCCAGGCCACACAACGCAGCAAATACTCCGGTACCAAAAAAAAGATGTAGCCCGCTACCAGCGCATTGGCAATGCCGATAAAGAGGAAGATCTGCGGCACGCTAAAGCCCGCGCCAAGCAAAGCACCGGCAATGAGCGAGCTGGCAATCATGAACAGCGCGTTCAAGATATTGTTGGCCGCAATGATGCGTGCGCGGTGCGTGGGCTGACTACGCATCTGGATTAGCGCATACATGGGCACGCTGTACAGGCCGGCAAACAGGCTCAGCAGAAGTAAATCCATCAACACTCGCCAGTGCGCGCCTTGCGACAAAAAGGTGCCAATGTCCATCAATGGTGCAGCGGGCAGGTTGTGCGATGCAAAGTACAGGTCAATCGCAAACACGCTCATGCCGATGGTGCCAATCGGCACCAAGCCAATCTCCACCTGACGGCGCGACATCACCTCACACAAGAGCGAACCAATGCCAATACCGATGGAGAACACCACGAGCAACAGTGAAGCCACGTGCTCATTTCCGTGCAATACCTCTTTGGCAAAACTGGGGAACTGGCTTAAGAACACTGCGCCAAAAAACCACATCCAGCTAATGCCTAGCAGCGAGCGAAACACCACCACATTGCTTTTAGCGAGCTTGAGGTTACGCCAGGTTTCAGTAAAGGGGTTCCAGTTGATATGCAAGCCTGGATCGGTGGCTGGCACCACAGGCACGCCTTGCGCCGTGATGCGCCCCACTATGGCCAGCGCTATACAAGCGATAGCTACTGACGCGTGCCCAATCTGCGGCAGTGCCACTAAAAGGCCACCAACCACATTGCCCAGCAAGATTGCGACAAAGGTGCCCATCTCCACCATGCCATTACCACCCGTCAGCTCATCATCACGCAGCACCTGCGGCAGATACGCGTACTTGACAGGCCCGAATAAGGTAGAGTGCACGCCCATCAAAAACACGCAGCCCAGCAAGATGATCGGGCTTTCGATCCAAAAGCCGACACCTGCGATCAGCATGATGCCGATCTCCAGGTCTTTGACGAAGCGGATCATGCGGTGCTTCTCAAACTTGTCCGTCAACTGGCCTGATGTTGCTGAGAACAGCAAAAACGGCAAGATAAACAATGCGCCAATTACCAAACCAGCCATGGCAGGCGGCATCCACGACACCTGCAGCTGATAAGTCACCATCACGGTGAAAGCGAACTTAAACAGGTTGTCGTTAGCAGCGCCAGCAAACTGCGTCCAGAAGAACGGCGCAAAGCGGCGTTGGCGCAGCAGGGCAAACTGGTTGGGGTGGGCGGGCTCGGCGGCCTGCGCCCGTGTGTCGTGCGTAATCATTGCGGGTGTCTCCTGGCTGGCACTTGGGTTGCGAGCTGCGGTCATGCTTTTCCTCTGCGTGCCAGTGTTGGCTTGATTGTGCCTGCAGCTGCTGCTGGTGCATGGCCAGCGTTGCGCAGGCGCTGCACTGTTTGCAGCAGCGGCACCAAGGCCATTGCGGCGGCAATGTGTTTCAGGCCATGGCCCGCCACCATCTGGGCACTGGCTGCCCAGATGGTGGCGTCGCCCAGCTCGAGCAACTTAGCCAACACATACCAGGCTACTACCGCTGCCAGAGGCCACTGAATATGCGGCGCCGCCACCGGCTTGCGCCACTGCCACACCGCCAGCACGCCCAGCAGCAGCATGCCGCCGCCTTGCAGCAAAGCCCAAGGCAGCAACTGACCAGTTTGTAGCCATACCCACAAAGCCACTGGCCCACCCAACAAGACCATCGCCGTCGCGATGACAGCAGCCCGTTGCGGCATTAGCGATTGCACGGCCAAACCCAGCACGCCCGCAAACACGGGAACCATACCCATGCGGTCCCAAAACACACGCCAATCGCTGGGCGCCAGATGGTAGTAGCCCGATCCAATCGCCGTTGCAACCAGCCCACCAAACACCAAGGTCAGCCAAAGGCGCGCACCACTGGCCTTAACCACACCAGGCGCACGCCAAACAGCCAGCCAGTAACCCAGCAGGCCGATGATGAGAAACGGCAGGTTACTCAGCACATCCATGACATTGTGCAGACCTGCCATCACGCGCTGGTCTGCAAAATCATGGTAACGCGCGGCCTGCGGCACCAAGGGGCCAAGGCATGCCAGCACCAGCAGCGTGGCGCAACCAGCATAAAAAAGCCATTCAGCGCGGTGGCTGCAGGTTAGTGTGGAGTGCTTGGTATCAGTCATGGAGGCGACTGTGCAGTGCAGCGCCTACAGCGTCTCGCGTTAACGGCATGATCGCCTATGATGGCGCTGGGAGTATTAATTTCTGATACCTATGAGCACGACTGCCGATCTGATCCAAGCGCTGAAGAAAGAGCTAAAAGCCGCGCAAATGACCTATGCCGACCTCGCCGATGCGCTTGGCATGGCGGAATCCAGCGTCAAACGCATGCTGGCCAAGGGCGATATGCCGCTGTCCCGCATTGACGCCATCTGCCATGTTCTACGACTGGATTTTGCCGACTTGGCGCGCCGCGTTGCCGACAACCAGCCACTGATCCGCGAACTAACCCAGCAGCAAGAGCAAGCCGTGATTGCCGACAAAAAGCTGCTGCTGATGGCAATTTGCGTGCTGAGCCAGTGGACCTTGGAGCAGGTACTAGCCACTTACCGCCTGAGCGAGGCTGAAGGCATCAAATACTTGGCGCAGCTAGACCGTATTGGCATCATCGAGCTGCGGCCCATGAACCGATACCGCCTGAAGCTGGCCAAAACCTTCCGCTGGCGCCCGCACGGCCCGGTAATGGAGTACTTCCGCGACCACGCGCTGCATGATTACTACGCCGGTACTTTCGACAAAGCGGGCGAAGGTCTGATGCTGGTGCATGGCTCTATCAGCCGCACCTTGGCGCCGGCGTTTTTAGAGCGTTTGCAGCGTGTAGCACAAGACTTTGCTCAGCAGCATTTGACCGACCAGCGCCTGCCTGAAAAGGAGCGCGAAGGCTATACCCTGCTGCTGGCCATGCGAAGCTGGGAGCTGTCGGTATTTACCGCAATGCGACGCACAACGGTTTGACTACTATTTTGATAGCTGCCAGCGACCGCCAGGTAATCGCTATAGAAGTATTTCTCTAAATCAATATAGCGATCGAGAATGACTGGCACAACTCAGCAAATCGCAGATTTACGGTTGAGGCGAGGCATGAAGCAGCAGGCGACACAAAGATACGACAAAACGAATCAACGACATCTCAAGAGTCGCGTTAGTCGCTCTTAGTAAACACCAGCAGGCTACCGCTAAAGCGGTGTAACTGCTGACCTGCAATCTGGCCAGGCGTAAAAAAGCCAATCAATGGAATATCGCCCAGCACATGGTGCAGCAGCTCCAGCTCGCCGTTGTTACTGCCAAAGTACTCGCCACCACGGCTCGTGCAGCTGATGTAGATGACGCCCGCAATACCGCGCTCAACCGTGCTTTCTGGCGCCGGCGGGTCGCCCAAGGTCGATTCTGCGGGCGACATTGCTTCGCGTAGCTCGGCGCACACGCGCAGCAAATCAGCACGCGCAGCTGTCCAGTTGCGCTGGCAAAAGTACAGGTATTTTTGCGACAAAGCCGACTCGGGCAGCACAATGCCGCGCCGGTTCATATCCACACCTACCAGGCTGCAAACTCGTGCAGTCGGAGGGAACTGGCCAGGGTGGTGCTGGCCAGCATCGTCTTGCGACTCCAGCGCTACCAAAATGTGGCGTATCTTGCGCAAAGCCTGTTCTGGCTGGGCATCTACGCGCACCAGCATCATCTCCTCCAGCACATCCAACGCGGGACGGCCATCCAGACTGAGCAGCACATTGCCTTGTAGCGCGGTGATACGCATGCGATCGCTGGTCAACTGGCAGCCCTGCGTAGAGGCATACAGCAAACCAGCACCAGGCCCAAACACCAAGCCTGACAGACCACCCTGCAGCACGCCGCTGTGGCTAGGGCTTTGGGATTGACTCCAGGCCAGCTGCACTGGAGCCTCCGTATCCAAACTGACTCCGCCCAGCAGTTGCTTTGAAGTGGTACGAGCAGCCAGCTCGGCCAGCAGCTCTTGCAAATCAGGAAGAGCTGCATCAGCATGTACTAAGGCTTGTTGCCACGGCCCAGCCGCGTTTATCTTGAGGGGGGCAATACCGGAGAAAATGCGATAAGCATCGCGCGGTAAATCCAGCAACATCACGGCCAGCGCAGGCTCACCTCGGTACTCACCATGCGCAGCCATCACGCCAGCACCCACTGATCCAGCCCAGTCGGTTACCAATGGGAATTCATCTTGCAGCGCCTCCAGCAGCAGAGCTGCATCGTGTGCGAAATGATCACTGAAGTAGGCAATGCCCAGCTGAGGCTGCTGCGCGTAATCGCCTTGCGCGATGCGTCCACGAATTTGCGCCACCACCAAAGACACTGCTATGCGCCAATCAGGGTGGGTCACATGACCAAACGGAAACCGCTTCATATGATCCATTCTACGGGCGCCCTATGGCACTCGCTCTGTCAGCCAAGGCCGCAATTCGCGGCGCGGCCATTGGGCCAGAGTCGAATCCAAGTATCAGCGCTTGCGCGCAGGTGCCGCTTTGCGAGCGGGAACAGCCGCGCGTTTGGCTGGCGCTTTGGGCTTGGCAGCAGCGGGCGTTTCCGCCTTCTTGGAGGCTGCTGCAGTGCGCTTGGGTGTGGCTGCAGCCATGGCTTGTGCCGCATTAGCTGCGGCTTGCTGCGTCGTGCTGGCGTGCTCCATCGCGTGCTGGGCCACATCATGCATAGCCTGCTGCGCTATATGCTGGAACTGCTGAGTCAGCGCCCCCCACCACTGTAGCGGGTCCGCACCACTGGTTATGCTTTCTTCAACCTGTGGATTTGCTGCAGTTTTAGGATCATTCGTTCCCTTAATATCGGGCACCAAAGGGCTGTCTGCATCAACATGGGATGCCGGATCCGCACTACTAGCCGCTTGGATGGGCGTAGCCACCTGCGCAAACTGCTGCCAACTTTGCAGCATGGTGCTGGCCCAGTTATCCACCGGCACATTCATGGTCTGCAGGGCAGATAGCGTCATCTTCTGCACCTCCATCGCTTGAATGGTGGCCGCCAGCGCACGCTGGTTTTGCTCCAACCAAAAAAGCACGGTTTTCAGCTCGTTAATGCGCTTTTCTAAATCCTGCACATTCATCGTAGGCGCAACCCAGTCATTCCATTGTGGAAAACTACCGCCGCCGCTAGGCGCTGCAGCGCCCTGGGCCAGCTTCTGCAGAAAATCAAATCCTGGTGCAAAGGGGTTTAATGCATCGGTGCTGACGGACATGGTGGCGGTCTCCTATTGCTATAGTTTGGGCACTGGCTAATCGTCGCCAGCTTACTCCAACATGTTACTGCTGGCTATCCGATCTAGCCTGTCACTACCACCATGCAAAGCCTTTTCCACCTTGCCTTTCACGTTCACAATTTGGATGCCGCCCGCGAGTTCTACCGCGACACGCTAGGCTGTACCGAAGGGCGTAGTACCGACACTTGGGTGGATTTTGATTTTTTTGGCCACCAAATCTCCTGCCACCTGGGCAAGCCCTTTGAGACCAACAACACAGGCCATGTTGGCGATCATTTGGTGCCTATGCCGCACTTTGGCTTGGTGTTGCAGCTGGAAGAATGGCAAGTACTAGCCCAGCGCTTGCGCAATGCAGGCACACAGTTTGTGCTGGAGCCACAGGCCCGCTTTGAAGGCCAGCCGGGCGAACAATGGACCATGTTCTTCTACGACCTGAGCGGCAACCCCATCGAGGTCAAAGGCTTCCGGACGCTGGCGCAGTTGTACGCGAAGTAATGAACTGAGGGCTCTCTTGCAGCGCCATCTATCATGACGCGGCTGCCAAGCTCTAGAACTTTCCACCTACAAGCAACGCAGACAGCGGAGTGTGGAAAATCTCAAAGCAGAAATGCAAAAGCCTGCTTAAAAGCAGGCTTTGCGTTGACTGGTTGCGCGAGGAGGATTTGAACCTCCGACCTTTGGGTTATGAGCCCAACGAGCTACCAGACTGCT
>JAVXMM010000114.1:0-9371 GCA_036646255.1 Comamonas sp. | reverse complement strand
ACCTCTTGCATGCCATGCAAGCGCTCTCCCAGCTGAGCTATACCCCCAAAATTCAACCTATCGCAAACACTGCTATTTAATCAGTAGCATCTGCGAAGACTCGAATTATAGATTGAATTTCAGCGCTTTTCGAGTCTTTGGATAATTTTTTCACGACCAAGCAAGGCCAGCACCGCATCAACCGATGGTGTATGAGCAGTTCCTACCGCCAAAACCCGCACGGGCATTGCCAACTGTGGCATTTTCATACCGTGGTTCTTGAGTACTTGCTTAAACGCAGCACCGATGGATTCTTTGCTCCAATCCCCTTGCTCCAAGGTTTGGATCAATTCATCGATCACAGGCGTGATCTCTGGAGTGACATGCTGCGCCAAATCTTCTACAGATGGCTGCGGGTCACGGTAGAAAACTTGCGCCCATTTAGCCAAATCCACCAACGTGTCGCAGCGGTCTTTGAACAGGCCACAAATACGAGGTAGTCGGCCATCAGCAACCAGCTTGCAATCCAGCCCATCGCGCTCCAGGAAAGGCATGGTCATGGCTGCCAGCTCATCGTCGGCAGTCATCTTCATGTGCTGGGCATTCACCCAGCGCAGCTTGGCCTCGTCAAACTGACCAGCACTGCGGCCGAGGTGATCTAGGTTGAACCACTCCAAGAACTGCTGGCGCGAGAAGATCTCGTCGTCACCGTGACTCCAGCCCAAGCGAGCCAAGTAGTTAACCATCGCATCAGCCAGATAGCCTTCGTCACGGTACTCTGTTACTGCCTTGGCGCCATTGCGCTTGCTCATCTTCTCGCCTTGCTCGTTCAACACGGTAGGCAGATGGGCGAATACGGGAATACGTGCACCCAGCGCTTCAAAGATATGGATCTGGCGCGGCGTGTTGTTGACATGGTCATCGCCACGGATCACGTGAGTGATGTTCATGTCGATATCGTCTACACAAACGCAGAAGTTATACGTAGGTGTTCCATCCGGGCGAGCGATCACCAGATCGTCCAGCTCGGAGTTTTGGAACTCGATACGCCCCTTGCACTTGTCCTCCCAAGCCACCACCCCATCCTTGGGTGTCTTGAAACGCAGCACGGGCTTCACACCTTCAGGAACCTGAGGCAGCACCTTGCCTTCTTCAGGACGCCATGTGCCGTCATAACGGGGCTTTTCCTTATTGGCCATTTGCTTTTCGCGCAGGGCGTCCAGCTCTTCCATGCTCATATAGCAAGGGTAGACAGCGCCCTTCTCTTGCAGGCTGGCCAGCACTTGCTTGTAGCGATCCATGCGCTGCATTTGGTAGAAAGGGCCTTCGTCAGGCATCAGCTCCAACCACGCCATGCCTTCCAAAATCACATCGACCGACGCTTGAGTCGAACGCTCTAGATCCGTGTCCTCAATGCGCAAAATAAAGTCGCCTTGGTTGGCGCGTGCGAAAGCCCATGGATACAAGGCTGAGCGAATATTGCCCAAGTGGATAAAGCCAGTGGGCGATGGTGCGAAACGGGTACGAATTTTTTCTGTCATTACAAAGTATCCAGGCCGCGCAGCAAGTCGGCCTTCAAGTCATCAAGATGCTCCAGACCCACAGACACGCGGATCAAGCCCTGCCCCACACCAGCAGCTTGGCGCTGCTCTTCGGTCAGGCGGCCATGCGATGTGCTGGCGGGATGGGTGATGGTGGTTTTCACATCACCCAGATTGGCGGTGATCGAGCACACCAAGGTGCTGTCTATCACATGGAAAGCGTTGGCGCGCAAAGCCTCTGCGGTGTCGCCAAGCACATCAAATGCAATGACTGCGCCACCCAGGCCATTTTGCTGGCGCATAGCCAATTCATGCTGAGGGTGGCTTTTGAGGCCTGGGTAATAGACCCGGGTCACCTTGGGGTGCAACTCCAGCCAAGCCGCCAGCTCCAGGGCAGCAGCGCTTTCAGCCCTCACACGCAGCGACAACGTCTCCAGCCCTTTCAGCACCACCCAGGCGTTGAACGGCGACAGGTTGAGACCACCGCTGCGCAAGAACGTGCCCATAACCTTATCCACTAAGGCAATGGTGCCACATACCGCTCCCGCCATGACTCGGCCTTGACCGTCCAAGAACTTGGTGCCTGAATGCACAACGATATCAGCACCCAACTTGGCCGGTTGCTGCAGCACCGGCGTGGCAAAACTGTTGTCCACCGCCAGCAAGGCACCGTGGGCATGTGCAATATCAGCCAGCGCGGCAATATCGCACAAGTCAGTTAGCGGGTTGGTCGGCGTCTCGGCAAACAGCATGCGCGTATTAGGCTTAATAGCGGCCTTCCACGCGGCGATATCGGTTTGAGAGACGAACGTGGTCTCTACACCAAAACGAGCCATCTCAGTGCCCAGCAGCTTGATAGTGGAGCCGAACATGGACTGAGAACAAATGACGTGATCACCCATTTTCAGGGCGGTCAGCGCTACCAAAAGAATGGCAGACATACCGGTGGACGTCGCCACTGCACACTCCGTACCCTCCATCGCCGCCAAGCGCTTTTCCAAACTGGTAACGGTAGGATTACTGGTGCGGGTATAGGTATAACCCTCCTCCTGCGCCGCAAAACGGCGCGCAGCAGTCTCGGCATCGGGTTGCACAAAGCTGCTGGCCAGGTACAGGGCTTCGCTATGCTCACCCCACTGGCTGCGCGGCACAGCCTCTCGGACCGCCAGCGTGTCTGGGTGCAAGCCCGGCGGCAATTGTTTTTCAGTCATGAATCTTCCAATACAGCGCAAGCATTTAAGCCTGCGGCAACTCAAGCAACATTGGCGTTTGGCAAGGCCAGGCGCGATGTATCAACGTCATCTTCTTCTGCAGTGACACGACCTTCGTTGACCCGGGAGATCCCCTCAGGCGTAATACCGGTCACATAAACGCCATCAAAGCAGGACGCCTCAAAACCATTTACGTGAGGATTGAGCTTGCCAACGGCCTTTTTCATCGCATCCACATCTTGGTAGATCAGCGCATCGCAGCCGATGTACTGGCGAATTTCTTCCATGCTGCGGTCATGCGCCACCAGTTCACTAGCCGTCGGCATATCAATACCGTAGACGTTGGGGTAACGCACAGGCGGTGCTGCACTGGCCAAAAACACCTTGTTTGCACCTGCATCACGTGCCATTTGCACGATTTCTTTCGACGTAGTGCCCCGCACGATGGAGTCATCCACCAGCAGCACATTGCGGCCCTTGAACTCGCTACTTATCGCATTGAGCTTTTGACGCACCGATTTTTTGCGTGCGCCTTGGCCCGGCATGATGAAGGTGCGACCTACGTAGCGATTCTTCACAAAGCCCTCGCGGTAGGGCTTACCCAGCAACTGCGCCAGCTGCATGGCGCTGGGGCGGCTGGATTCCGGAATAGGAATCACGGCATCAATTTCGTTGGGCGGCACGGTAGAGACCACACGCTTAGCGAGCGTCTCACCCAAGTTCAAGCGCGCTTGGTAGACCGATATTCCATCGAGCACCGAGTCAGGGCGAGCTAGATAAACAAATTCAAAAATACAAGGGTGCAGCGTCGCATCTTCAGCACATTGCTCAAACGTAAGCGAGCCATCGTCACCAATAAACACCGCTTCACCAGGCGCAATATCTCGATCCAGTTGCTGCATGGTGCCTTCCAGCGCTACCGATTCGCTGGCCACCATTACGGTGCCATCAGCGCCTTTACCAATGCACAGGGGACGGATTCCGTTTGGATCGCGGAAAGCGACCACACCGTGACCCGCAATCAGCGCGATCACCGCGTAAGAGCCTTTAATGCGCTTGTGCACGGCACGGATGGCATTGAACACATCCTCTTTTTGTAACGGGATACCACGTGTGGAGCGCTCCAGTTCATGGGCGAATACGTTCAGCAGCACCTCCGAGTCACTCTCAGTATTCGTGTGACGGTGATCGGTAGAGAACAACTCCTTGCGCAGCTCAACCGCATTGGTCAGGTTGCCGTTGTGCACCAGCACAATGCCAAAAGGCGCATTCACGTAAAAAGGCTGCGCCTCTTCTTCGCTGTAGGCGTTACCAGCCGTGGGGTAACGCACTTGGCCCAAGCCCACATTACCTGGCAAGGCACGCATATTGCGGGTGCGGAACACATCCTTCACCATGCCCTTGGCTTTGTGCATGAAGACCTTGCGGCCTTGCTGCGTTGCGATGCCGGCGGCATCCTGTCCACGGTGCTGCAGCAGCAACAGCGCGTCATAGATCAATTGATTGACCGGCGTGCTACTGACGACTCCGACGATTCCACACATATTGAGCGTTCCAAAAACGTTAACGCGGCTCAGCCGCGATGCGTGCCCCAGCTTCGGTGAGCTGGTCCACCAGTGAAGACCAATGTCTTCCCATCTCTTGCGGCATCCAAGGCCGCAATACTGACACTGCAGACACCAAGTACGGCGCCAAGACTGAAGTGTTCCAGATTTGCGATTCCCGCATCGGCGTCAGCAGAAAAACCAGAGCTATCAATACAAGTAGTAACAGGCCACGTACTGCACCGAAAATGGCGCCCATCAGGCGATCAAAAGGGCGCAAGCCAACGGCGTTAACCAATTTACCAATCAACCAGATCACCACACCCAGCGCAAAAATCGATGTAATAAACGTGACGACAAAGCCCGCAGCCGTGCGCAGACCCTCATCCATATCCTGCATAGGCAACCACTGACCGACTTGAGAGCCAAGTACACGCGCCAACACAAAGGCGGCTACCCAGCTGATCAGCGACAACACTTCAAATACAAGACCGCGCCAAGCGCCAATCACCACCGATGCAACAAGGACAACAACCAGCACCCAATCTAAAGCTGCCACAGCGTGCCTTCAGCAAATAGGCCGGTGGCCGGGGAAATAAATAAGAGTGTTCTGCAGCATCGCAAGTACGCCACAGCTTACATAGGCACCAAGGCTGCCGGCAGGCCTTGCGCCTTGACCTTGGCAGCAGCGCGTTCAGCCTCGTCCTTGCTGTTGAACGGACCTACACGCACACGCACTCGATTGCCCGCCGAAGTCTTTACGTTTTGCGTAAAGGCAGGCACGCCGGCCATTTGCAGTTTGGCACGTACCTCAGATGCCTTATCCGCCTCAGCAAACGCTCCCACCTGAATGATGTAGCGCGACGACGCTGCGGCAGGTGCCGCGGCCTCAGGCTTGGCAGCAGTCGCGGCTGCTGCACTGGCCTGGCGGCCTTCCATCATGGCGCGAATACGGTCCGCATCATCATCACGTTTAGGCTTGGCAGACTCCTTGGGCTTATCGTCCGTGGGTTTCGCCTCAGGCTTGGGCGCATCTTTGGGCTTTTCCTCTTTAGGTTTGGCCTCAGGCTTAGGTTCGGGTTTGGCCGCAGGCTTGTGCTCTTCCTTGGGCTTGGCTTCTGGTTTTGGCTCAGGTTTGGGATCTGGCTTGCGCTCAGGTTTTACCTCAGCCTTAGGCTCTGGCTTGGCCGGGGCTGGAGCAACCACAGCTGGTTTGGCCGGGGCCGCATTCGCAACCACGGCGGCGGCAGCACCAGCAGCGGTGCCGGCTACAACAGCTGCACCGGAGTTGGCACCACTAGAGACGATCTCTTCACCATCGACCAAACCGTTATCGTGGCCACGCGGCACGCTGACAGGCGCCGCAGGCGGTACGGCCAAAGCGGCTACGCGCTCGCGGTCCGGGATTTCGATAGCCGCGTTGACAGGCACCGGGCGCGGCTGAGTGTCAAACAACATGGGAAAGCCGATGATCGCCAGCAGCACCAGCACGGTGGCGCCAATCAGGCGGTGGCGGGCACGGCGGCGCATGGCCTCCACGCTCTCTGCAGGGTTGCTGCGCGGCGCGCGGATCACGCGCTGGTTTCCAGCCTCTTGCTGCTTTTTACCGGGCCATCGAAGATTGAAAATTGCCATGGACGATTTGGGGTGGTCACCGGCGAAAGCGCCAGCCAGCTACAGCGCTTACTTCAGGTGTTTGGCACGCAGCCGTGGAACACCGTCTTTCAGCACCCCACCCACCGTATAGAACGAGCCGAAAACCACGATTCTATCAGTCGGCCCTGCAGCTTCCATAGCAGCATGCAAAGCTGCCATCGGGTCTGCGTGGGTGCTGCTACTCACATTGTGGCGGGTGTCCGACACCATATGCACCGCATTCCACTTGGCCTGCAAGTCCGCAGCCTTCTCGGCGCGGGGTGTGGGCAAGTCCGTAAAGTACCAGCGGTCGATCAGCGGGCCAATCTTGCGCAGCATGGGCGTGAGGTCCTTGTCGTGCATGGCGCCAAAGATGGCGTGCGTGGTGGGGAAATATCCCATCGCATCCAAGTTTGCCGTCAGCGCTGCGATCGCATGCGGATTGTGGCCCACGTCCAGCACCAAGGTTGGCTCGCCGGGCACGATCTGGAAACGGCCCGGCAGCTCGACCATGGCCAAGCCATTGCGCACGGCTTGCGCCGTGACTGGTAATTTGTTACGAATAGCTTCGAACGCCGCCAGCACTCCCGCTGCATTGACCAGTTGGTTAGCGCCGCGCAGTGCCGGGTAAGCCATGCCCGAGTAACGCCTGCCGCGCCCGGCCCAGCTCCACTGCTGCTTGTCGCCCGAGAAATTGAAGTCTCGTCCAAAGCGCCATAAATCCGCGCCAATTGACTCAGCGTAATCAACTACGCTTTGCGGCGGCACGGGGTCGCTCACCACAGCGGGCTTGCCCGGGCGCATGATGCCGGCCTTCTCGCGGCCAATCGACTCGCGGTCCGTGCCCAGCAACTCGGTGTGGTCCAGGTCAATGCTGGTGATGATGGCGCAGTCTGCATCCACAATATTGGTGGCATCCAGGCGTCCACCCAGGCCCACCTCCAGGATCGCCACATCCAGCTTGGCTAACGACAAGGTGCGCAAGATCGCCAGAGTGGTGAACTCAAAATAGGTCAGCGATATCTCAGGCGCTTGCAAGCGCGCGGCCTCTACCGCTTCAAAATGCGGCAGCAAATCTGCCGCCGACACCATATCGCCGTGCACGCGTGCACGCTCCTCAAAACTTACCAAATGCGGCGATGTAAACACGCCCGGACGGTAGCCCGACTCTAGCGCCACGGCTTCCAGCATGGCGCAGGTAGATCCCTTTCCATTGGTGCCTGCCACGGTAATGACCGGGCAGTCAAAATGCAGGCTCAAGCGCTCAGCCACGGCCTTGACGCGCGTCAAGCCCATATCAATCGTTTGGGGGTGGATCTGCTCGCAATGCGCAAGCCAAGCATCCAGGGTGTCGAATCGGGTTTGCATAGGGCGAGATTGTCGCGTAATTAGGGCTGTGTCATCATTTGCAGCATGAGTAACCACACCATCACCGTCTACGGCATCCCCAATTGCAGCACCGTAAAAAAAGCCCGCGTTTGGCTCGATGAGCACGGGCTGGCCTACCAGTTCCATGATTTCAAAAAGGCCGGCGTGCCCGAAAGCCATGTACCCACCTGGATCGCCCAAGCCAGCTGGGAGAAGCTCGTCAACCGCCAAGGCACCACCTGGCGCAAGCTAGACCCTGCCGAGCAACAGGCCGTGGTGGATGCGAAAAGCGCAACCCAGCTGATGCTTACCAATGCCAGCGTCATCAAACGCCCCGTGGTGGAATGGGCCGATGGCAGTGTGACCGTGGGCTTTGATGAGGCGGTGTGGGCGACAAAGACAGTTTGACCTGCGCGTATCAGCAAGCATCTTGCTATTAAAAATACATTGCTGGCGCCCGCTGGTCAGGCGCTAGCGGCTGGTTTTATCTAAATTTACCGATGTTTACCCGCCCGCTATGCCGCAGGCACATCACCCCGCTAGGATGAACTTGTCGCGCCAAACCGCATCTAATGGCAGGTTCACGAAGCTTTACCTGCTCTCTGTAGGCAACAGAGCAGGTTGCTTCGTTAAAGCGACACCACCTTTAGCTTTTTTGGAGGCGTGAATGCCACGATTCCTGTCCGCCCTGCTCCCCGCCGCTGCTATCAGCCTTGCCTGCACAGGCGCCTTTGCACAGCAATACGGCTATAGCAACCCACCCCAGACAGATCCGTTTTTGAACCAACCCGTCGACAATGCGCAGCCCTACGAGCCAACCGCACCTGCGGGTGAGCAAGCCTACGGCCGTGTGCTGTCAGCCACGCCCAATTACCGCCAAGTCAGCGTGCCACAGCCCGTGTGCAATGACCAGCAGGTCTACACCGGCCAGCGCAACTCGGGCGTAGGCGCTATCGCTGGTGCGGTGATTGGCGGCGTGCTGGGCAATGGCGTGGGCCACGGTTTTGGCCGCGCTGCAGCCACCGGCGTGGGCGTGGTGGCGGGCTCAGCCATCGGCAATCAGCTAGAAGGTGGCTACCCTAGCTACCAGACCGTGCGCCAGTGCGCCACGCAGTACGTTACACAGAACCAACCCGACGGCTACAACGTGGTGTATGAATACGCAGGCCGCCGCTACAACACCCGCACCGACAGTGATCCCGGCCAGTGGCTGCCGCTGGATATACAGCCCGCCACCAACAGCTACCAACCAGCCCCCTACACCACGGCCGACCACTATGGCGCCGCGCCCCAGCCCGGCATTGTGGTGAGCAACGGCATGGTGCCCCAACCCATCTACAACCCTGCACCGGTGTACTACCCAGCACCCATTGCCGTGCGCCCGGTTGTGCAACCAGTCATACAGATCGGCGTGGGTGGCTACTGGGGCGGTGGTCATCGCCATTGGCGCTAGCCGCACCAGGCTTGAACGCACCAAGCCCGCAAGCCAACCAGCAGCTGCTCACGCAGCTGCTTTTTTTTATGCCCAGCGCCCTGCTCAACTGACAGACCGTATTCACTAAGCTGGCAAAGTGCTGCCCTACAATGGCAGTTTTCCTCATCCCCCCAGTCATCCATGATCACCGAGAGCATCGACGGCGTCCGTCTCACCACCAAGGCCAATGTTTATTTTGATGGCAAGTGCGTCAGCCACAGCTACCAGCTGGCCGATGGCACCAAGCAGTCCGTTGGGGTGGTGCTGCCCGCCACGCTGACGTTCGGCACCGCGGCCGCTGAGATCATGGAATGCGTAGCTGGCAGCTGCGAGTACAAGCTGGACGGCGAGAGCGAGTGGCAAAAATCCGGCCCTGGCGAGAAGTTCAGCATCCCCGCCAACAGCAAGTTCGACATCCGCGTGACGGATGCTTACCACTACATCTGCCACTACGCCTAAGCGTAGATAGGTTTACAGCATTTTTGCCTGTTTGCGCCCGACTGGCGTGCGCGAGCAGCTCTTGTTTTTATAGTAAAGCAACACCATGGAAACCATTCTGCAACATGTTCCCGTCGGCCAAAAGGTCGGCATTGCCTTCTCCGGTGGCCTCGATACGTCT
>JAVXMM010000113.1:0-9382 GCA_036646255.1 Comamonas sp. | reverse complement strand
AACGATGCGGGGATGGTGACGGTGATGTCCTGCGCATCAAACGGTGCTTCGGGGTGCGCCTTTTCCCAAGCCCAGCGCAGGTGCGTCAGGTAGCGGATAGACGCTGTCAGCGGCGAGATGCGGTGTACTTCTTCAGGCGCATCAGCGGGCAGCAAGGGCGCGCGACGATCAACACCCGGGTGGCACAGCCAGCTTTTCGCACTACTGACCAAACGAATCGGCGTAGCCGCACCGCGCGAGCGGGCAAATTCACCGACAACAAAGTCTTGCTGCGCACCCCACGGCAAAGCCATATCGGCAGCGCTCAGCTCGCTCTCGTGCGGCAGATAGAGAAAGGACGGCAGCAGCGGCTTGGACTCGACGCTGGCCGGGCCAGTGAGCTGGGGCACTTCCAGCACGCCTTGCACTACCTTGTCGCCATCAGATGCAAGCTTGTCTACATAAGACAGCGCACAGTGCGTGGTACCCAGGTCGATACCGATACTGAATCTGGAGTCGTTTTGGCCTGTAGCGCCCGTCTGGCAGGCGTTAGTAGCTACGGAATTAGCAGTTTGAATATTGCTCATGCTTACAGCTCCACCTCAGCCTGGGCAATGATCTTGGCGGCTTTCGTATCGGTCAGCTGGGGGAGCTTTACCTCCGTCACTTGCCAGCCGCGGTGACCCAAGGTACCGGTGAACGGGGCTTGACCAACCACATTGCCAGTCAGGCGCACGGCCGCGGCATCAAAACCGGCTTGCAAAGTGACGCGGCTACCTTCAGCCTCTGTGCGCACAGGCGCAATCGCGAAATGCTCGCGCAGTACTTTGCGGCAGCCTTCATGCACCACGCGGGCGGCGGCGCCAATCTCGGCATCGGTATAAGGCGCGACGTCTTCCTGGATGAAGTCGACAAAGCGCGCCTCGCGCTGCATCAGGCCCAGCAACTGCAGGGCTGCTGTATCCGTCGGCACTTCAATGGTCTTTTCAACCAGCTTCTCGACGGGAACTTCAACGCGTTTCTCAACAATTTTTTCGACAATCTTCTCAACCGGCACTTCTACGCGGGTTTCGACGATTTTCTCGACAGGCACTTCTACGCGCACTTCTTTCGGGGCTACATCGGCGGCAAAGGCTTCGCCTGCGCGCACACGATTCACATCGGCGGCCAGACGAGCGTTGCCGATGATGGCGAAAAAGCTGCCGATCGCGATAGCTATGCGGCTCAAAAAGGATGGGGGGGTGTTGTTCATAGATGCACCAACAGACGCCCATTGCGGGATAGCTGCATACAGCGGCTCAACAACGGGCGGTTCAAAATTCAGACATGCGAGCCAGCGCAGCACCTAGCTGCAAGCCCGCAAAACGCTTGATTTTACTGGCTGCGCCTATGCCCCCGCAGCGCACACCAGCTCAGCGTGCCCAGGGGCGGCTGCGCGGGAGCACAGTGCAAGGAATTTAGAGAAAATCAACCACTATCGCCTGCTGGACGGGCATCAGACCATCAAAATTGATAGCATCGACTCAAACAGACTGTCCAATTGCAGCCCACGGCGCTCTCACAGGGCGCTCAAACACTCAACTCTGCCCGCAGCAATTGCCCCAGTTCTTGCTGACGAGCGTCGGGCAGCCTGGTGCTGATGGCCCCGAAACTGATGGCCGCCAACTGCGACGGAGAGACATTGAACGCGCAGCCTACACCAGACACTCCCTCGGTTATCGTATCTTTGATGCAGGCATAGCCCGCAGCACGGGTATCTTGGACAGCCTTCATCATGCGAGCGCGGCTAAAGCCTGCTTTCACATAGTCTTGCGCGTGACGCTGCATCACCAAGGCGATTTCCTCATCTGGCAGGCAAGCCATCAAAGCCAAGCCACCAGCCCCAATGCCCAGCAGCCGGCGCTCACCCACATCGGTGGTGAACACCCTGACCGGGAAGTGCCCCTCCTGACGATGCAGACACAGGCAGAAGTCACCCTGCTGGATCACCAAAAACACCGTATCGCCTGAAACACGAGCGAGCTTTTGCAGCACCGCCTGGTAACGGTCCAGCAAAGGCATGCGGCGCATGCCCGCCGTCCCCAGTTGAACAGACTCGATACCCAACCGGTAGAGCTTCGTTTTGCTCTCGCGTTCAACAAAGCCCTCCTCCAGCAAACATGACAGCAGCCTGTGCACCGTAGACCGCTCCATACCCGATAGCTCAATGACCTGGGTCAGGGTCACGCCCTGGTCCTGGTTTTGTCCTAGCAGACGCAACAACGTCAGTGCCCGACGCAAGCTCTGCGCACCCGTGGTAATCCCTAATTTATCCATATTGTGGGAACTTAGATCAATAAATCTTTTATTTTGGGAAAGCGAATCCTAGACTGAACCTAATGACCGTCCACTCTTATAGGAGACCCCATGAGCCATGAAACCATTGAAGTGACCAACGTCGGTGCCGTACGTCGCATCTTTCTCAATCGACCGGCGCAGCGCAACGCGCAAAGCCAGCAGATGCTGGACGAGCTCATGGCCGCATTGGATGAGGCCAAAGCCGACACCAGCGTCAATGTGGTGGTTATTGGAGGCAATGGCGACCACTTCTCGGCCGGTCATGATCTGAAGCAGGCACAGGCCGAACGCTCTAACTTCACTGTCGAAGAACGCTGGGCATACGAAGAACTGCGTTACTTCGACTACTCCATGAAGATCTGGGACTTCCCCAAGCCCACCATTGCACAGGTGCAAGGCGCCTGTGTAGCAGGCGGCTTCATGATTGCAAACATGTGCGATCTGGTCGTTGCCAGCGAGAACGCCTACTTCTCAGACCCAGTTGGCCACACGCTGGGAGCAGCAGCTACCGAAGTACTCATCCATCCATGGGTGATGGGTGCACGCAAAGCCAAAGAAATGCTGTTTACCGGTGGCAGGGTCAGTGCGCAAGAAGCCAAAGACATGGGAATGGTCAACCGGGTCGTCAGTGACGCTGAACTGAGCGATGCGACTCTTGTGCTCGCTCAACAGATTGCAAAAGCACCGACATTCGGCCTGCACCTCATCAAGCGCTCTATCAATCGCTCGCTCGACGCCCAAGGCTTGCGCACGGCACTGGCTGCGCACTTTGATACCCACCAGCTCTCGCACCTGAGCAACGGCTTCCTGACCGCACGCGATCGCGGCCTGGCCAATGCAATCCAAAAGAACCCCGAGAAGGCTTGAGCCCCATGTTGTCACCCGTGAAGAAGATGACCCACCGCCTTGAGCCCTTGCTCAACCCCACGTCTATCGCCATCGTTGGCGCCAGCAACAACGCTGCGCGCATCGGTGGCATGCCCATCGCGCATCTGACCAAATTTAGCTACCAAGGCAAGATTTACCCCATCAACCCAAAGTACGAAGAAGTGTTTGGCCAGCGCTGCTATGCCGACATCGAATCATTGCCTGAGGCACCTGATTTAGTAGTACTGGCTATTGGCGCGGCCGATGTGCTGGCGATGCTCAAACGCTGCGCAGCCAAGGGCGTGCGCGCCGTGATCGTGTACGCCGCAGGCTTTGCCGAGGAAGGCCCCCGAGGCGCAGCACTGCAAGCCGAACTGGAAGCCTATGTAGCCACGACCGATCTCGTCGTAGCAGGCCCCAATGCCATGGGATTCGCCAACCTAAACACACAGGCACACACCAACTTTGCCTCGGTTTTCAACACTGCACCTATGCAAAGCGGCAAGGGTAGCGTCAGCTTGCTCACGCAAAGCGGAAACGTCTGCGCAGCGGTGTACGCCATTGCTCGCCGACTGGGGGTGGAGTTCAGCCACTTCATCAACACTGGCAACGAAGCCTGCGTGGATTTCTCCCAATACCTTGAATACCTCGCACAGGACGATACAACCGAAGTGGCCATGGGCTACATCGAAGAGCTGCGCGATGGCGAGCGATTCATGAGCGCAGCCGAAAGCTTTGCACGCCAGGGGAAATTACTCGTGCTCTACAAAGCCGGTGAAACCGACAAGGGTTCAGAAGCCGTACGCTCGCACACCTCGGCACTGGCTGGCGACCAGGCTGTCTACCAGGCGGCGTTCCGCCAGCTCAACATCATTCAGAGCAACGACTTCGTGCAGATGGCACAACTCGCCCATCTGGCTGGATATCGCCACAAAAGTGCGGGCAAGCGCATTGCAATCATCACGATCTCCGGTGCGCTTGGCGCCATTCTGGCCGACAAATTCATTGTTGCAGGGCTCGATGTTCCGACACTGCCGCAGGCGCTGCAAGACACCTTGCGCGCAGGCATTCCCGACTACGGCATGGTGAGCAATCCAGTGGATGTGACGGGAAATGTGGTCAATGACCCAGGATTTGTTCGTACCGCGATGGAAGCGCTTGCGCAGTCCGCCGCCGTGGACACCGTCGTCATCTATGCACCAGGTTACATGCTGGACCGCATGGCCGATGACCTATGCGCAGTATCCGAGAAGTTCGAGAAACTCTTCGTCGCTATCGACACAGGAGCAGCAAAGACACGCGAACAACTGCGCCATGGCGGCGTCCCGGTGTTCGAGGATATTGGCGTTGCCGTGTCCGCCCTGTCGCCTTTTCTGCTGTGGCAAGAGCGGCGCAAAAACAATCGCTGGCTCGACGTGCGGCATCAAGCGAAACCTGCGCGTACGGCTTTGCCGCTGCGCCTGGATGAATTCAGCACCAAGCAATTACTAGTGCAACAAGGCATGCCCGCAGGTGCAGAACGCGTTGCCACTACGGCAGATGAAGCGGCCTTAGCTGCAGATGCCATCGGCTACCCCGTGGTTCTCAAGGTGCTATCTGCCGATATCGCCCATAAAACTGAAGCAGGTGGTGTACGGCTGCGCTTGCAAAGTGCTGACGAGGTACGCAATGCTTTCACAGAGGTCATCGCCAGCGCTCGCCGGTATGCGCCAGCTGCATGCATCGAAGGTGCACTGGTCTGCAAGATGGAATCAGGCGTGGCCGAACTGATCGTTGGCGCAACGCGCGATGCGGTATTTGGTATGACGCTGACTATTGGCCTAGGCGGCGTGCTGACAGAGCTCTACAAAGATGTCAGCCATCGGGTGCTGCCGGTCAACGAAGCCATGGCGCGCGAAATGCTGGAGGAGCTCAAGGCCTTTCCCCTGCTGACTGGCTACCGCGGCCGTGCAATGGGCGATGTAGACGCAGTCTGCAAGACCATTGCAGGCTTCTCTCGCGCTGTGCTTGCGCTGCAGGAGCAAGCTGACGAAGTGGAGATCAATCCGCTACTTGTCAAAGCCCAAGGCCAAGGCGTCTGCATGCTGGATGCGCTGGTACTGCCATCGCAAAGCCAAACGCAACCAATGCACTGATTTGCCCAGTTAACCGCGAACCCAAAAAATCAAAGGAGACAACACCATGACCATCAAACACATTCTGGCAAGCATCGCGCTGGCCGCTTCTGCCGTCTGCGGCGCCGTGGCTCATGCACAGACCAGCTACCCAAGCAAGCCGATCACCATCGTTGTGCCGTTCTCACCCGGTGGTGCGACCGACATCATGTCGCGTACGCTGGCAGAACGCCTCAAGATCCGCCTCGGCCAACCGGTCGTCGTGGAAAACAGGCCTGGCGCTGGCACGATGATTGCCTCCGAGCACGTTGCACGGGCGGCACCCGACGGCCACACTGTGTTGCTTGCTGCCTCTTCGCTCGGTATTGCGCCAGCGCTCTACAGCAAGGTGAACTACGACCCAGTGAAGGACTTTGCCCCCATCTCGCTCGTAGCGTCTGTTGTTCACGTGCTGAGCGTACACCCGAGCGTTCCTGCCAAGAGCGTGGCCGATCTGGTGAGCTGGGTCAAAGCCAATCCCACTAAAGCCAACTACGGCTCGGTCGGCGCAGGCACCTCTACGCATCTAGAGTCAGAACTCCTGAACACCATGGCCGGCGTGAAGATGGAACACGTCCCCTACAAAGGCAGTGCCCCAGCATTGCTGGACCTGGTGAGCGGCAATATCAACGTCATGTTTGATGCGTACGCGTCATCCAAACCGTTCATTGCAGACAGCCGCATCCGC
Source organism: Comamonas sp. (assembly GCA_036646255.1). Classification (GTDB taxonomy): domain Bacteria; phylum Pseudomonadota; class Gammaproteobacteria; order Burkholderiales; family Burkholderiaceae_C; genus Comamonas. The sequence goes on along the minus strand of JAVXMM010000113.1, from coordinate 3,358 downwards.
CTGCTAGCAGTTACTACCGCCAAACGCTCGGCCCTGCTGCCCAATGTACCTACCGTAGCCGAGTCCGGGCTGCCCGGCTACGAAGCCATGCCGTGGCTGGGTTTCGTAGCTCCTGCTGGCACGCCTGCGCCAATTATTAATAAGTTGCACACCGAGTTGATGGAGGTTCTGAAAGAGCCTGCCGTACAAGAAAAATTCCAGTCTCTCGGGCTGGAGATCATCGGCAACTCGCCCACAGAGTTCGCAGACTTCATCAAGAAGGACATTGTGAAGTGGGCAAAGGTAGTGAAAGACTCTGGCGCGAAAGCGGACTGATACCTGCTGCGCTATACGCCCACTACGAAAACTGAAATGAACGCCCTTTTGCACACAACGCATGAGGGCGTTGCAGAAAATTTATTGAAAGACCAAAGCGCCATGCAAGTGGGCTACTCCCCTGAAGACGAAGCGTTCCGCATCACTGTACGAGAATGGTTTGAAACTGAATTTCCGCGGTTCAAGGCCAAGTGGCCGACCGAGCCTGATCCTAATAATTTTGAATGGCGTCGCGCCTGGGAAGACTATGTCTGCCAATCGGGTTGGTCTGGCCTAGGCTGGCCTGCTCAATATGGTGGCAAGGAATGGGCATTGACGCGCCAAGCCATTTTCCACGAGGAGCAGGCACGCATTGGTGCGCCCCTGGGCGTCAATATCATTGGCCACGGCATTCTGGGCCCTACGCTCATTCATTTCGCAAGCGACGCACAGAAGCAGCGATACCTGCCAGGCATACTCAGTAACCGCGAAATCTGGTGCCAGGGCTACTCCGAGCCTGGTGCAGGCTCGGATCTGGCTGCGCTCTCCACGCGCGCCGAACGCAAAGATGACCACTACGTCCTGAACGGCCATAAGGTCTGGACCTCGTTTGCGCACATTGCCGACTATTGCTTTGTGCTCGCCCGCACAGATGCAGCGCTACCGCGCCACAAAGGCATCAGCTTTCTCTTAGTAGACATGAAGCTCCCAGGGGTTCGTGTGGAGCCCATTCGCCAAATCACTGGCGAGTCAGACTTTAATGAAGTGTTCTTCGAAGATGTCAAAGTACCACTCGACGCACTGGTTGGCGAAGAGAACGGAGGCTGGCGTTTGGCCATGGCGGCAGCCAGCTTCGAGCGCGGCACGTACTTCATCCCTCGTCAGGTACGTTTCACACAGGAGGTACAAGCGCTGCAAGCGCTGGCATCCAACACACGCAAGCACGATGGAACGAATCAACTAGACGACCCGCACCTGCGACGCGAAATTGCACGTCTGGTCATTGACAGCCATGTACTGAAGCTCAAAACCTTCCGCGCGCTCACTAACGCGCTACGCGGCGGGCCACCAGGCCCTGAGGGGTCTGCGACCAAGCTGCACTGGAGTGAATCTCACCAAAAGCTCATGGTTCTCGCCAGCGAGGTACTGGCTGAACGTGCATTGATTGGCGCAGAGCCAGATACCGGCGACCGTGAGGCTGCCGGTTGGATGCGTGACTATTTGTGGACCCGCGCCGAAACCATTCTTGCAGGGACTTCCGAAGTCCAACGAAATATTCTTGCTGAGCAGATGCTGCAACTTCCTAAAAGCTGAACCACCATGGACTTCGCACTCAATAATGAGCAGCAAATGCTGCTGGAATCGGCCCAGCGCTTTTTTGCAGATAACCACCCACTTGCCCGCGCTCGCAAAGCGCTACCTTTTTCTGCGCCCGAGCAACAGCAACTATGGTCCGACATGGCCAACATGGGCTGGATGAGTTTGCTCATGCCAGAATCCATGGATGGCCTAGGCTTGGGAATCACTGATGCCTACCTGGTGGCAGAGGCTGCAGGCAGCCAACTGTTGAACCTTCCCTGGGCGAGCAGCGCCGTATTGCTACCGCTGTGGACCAAAGCCGCGGCAGCTGGCGCACCCGATACGCTGGTGTCAATGCTAGAAGATATCGTCACCGGCAGACGGGCCGTACACTGCGTCAAGGTCGAAGATGAGCTATGGGATTTCGCAACACAATGCACTGACACCGTCGTAGTGAGGGGGCTGGACAATATGTCAGTGCCACTCGAGATTGCCATCCAGCCCGCCATCACGCCTTCTGCATCCATCGCAGGTCTAGATCCAACGCTGCGCCAATCCCGACGGCCTACCGATAGCAACACCTTTGAATGGTTGCGCCTGGACGGCATTTGCCACCAAGATCGTATCCATGCCCACAGCGCTTGGCGTCTGATGCAATGCGCCGAACTCATAGGTCTGGCGCAGGCCGCTTTAAAGCTGGGCGCCAGCTACGCCGCTGAACGCATGCAATTTGGCAAAGCCATCGGTAGCTACCAGGCAATCAAGCATCAGCTAGCCAATGCGTGGATGGCCATTGATAACGCACGCTTGGCCGCGCTGTATGCGAGCGCCGCGCTAGACGGGCAGCTCACAGATGCACCTTTTTCCTGCGCCGCTGCCGAGGTGACGGCAATAGAAGGGGCGCTGCAGACCACGCGCACTGTCATCCAGGTACACGGTGGCATGGGCTTCACTTGGGAGCACGATGCGCATCTGTACCTCAAGCGTGCACAGCTGCTGGCGGCACGCCTGGGCGGCGCTTCAGCTGCCCTGGCAAGAGTAGAACAACTAGCGCTTACTCCACTGTCACACTCTTAGCCAAATTACGCGGCTTATCTACATCAGTGCCGCGTGCCACCGCTGTGTGGTAGCTCAAAAGCTGCAGCGGCACGACGTGCAAGATGGGGCTGAGAGCGCCGTAGTGCTCGGGCATGCGGATGACGTGGATGCCTTCTGCGTTCTCGATGTTGGTATTGGCGTCGGCCAGCACGTAGAGTACGCCGCCGCGGGCACGCACTTCTTGCAGGTTGCTCTTGAGCTTTTCTAGCAACTCATCGTTAGGGGCGACAGTCACCACGGGCATTTCGCTATCGACGAGCGCAAGCGGGCCATGTTTGAGCTCGCCTGCGGGGTAGGCCTCGGCGTGGATATAACTAATTTCCTTGAGCTTGAGTGCGCCTTCCAGTGCAATCGGGTAGTGGATGCCACGGCCCAGAAAGAGCGCATTTTGTTTGCGCGCAAAATCTTCGGCCCAGCTCACCACTTGTGGCTCTAGCGCCAGCACGGCTTGCAACGCTACAGGCAGGTGGCGCATTTTTTCCAGATATTGGTCGGACTGCGCTTCGGAGATATTGCCTTTGCTCTGGCCTAGCGCCAAGGTCAGCAAGAACAGGCCCGCCAGCTGCGTGGTGAATGCCTTGGTCGATGCCACGCCAATCTCCACACCTGCGCGGGTGATGTAGGCCAGCTTGCATTCGCGCACCATGGCACTGGTGGCCACGTTGCA
>JAVXMM010000112.1:0-10053 GCA_036646255.1 Comamonas sp. | reverse complement strand
ACCTGGCCCAAGGATGCCAAGGACGATCCGCAAAGCCGCTTCATCAATGAACGCAGCCACGCCAATATCCAGAAAGATGGCACCTACAGCGTCATCCCGCGCATGTGGGGTGGAGAGACCACGGCCGACGAGTTGCGCCGTATTGCCGATGTGGTGGACAAATACGATATTCCTACCGTCAAGGTCACGGGTGGCCAGCGGATTGACTTACTGGGTGTAAAGAAGGAAGACTTGCAAGGCGTATGGAACGACATAGGTATGCCTTGCGGCCATGCCTATGCCAAGGCGCTGCGTACTGTGAAAACCTGCGTGGGCAGCGAGTGGTGTCGCATGGGCACGCAAGACAGCACGCAAATGGGTAAGGACCTGGAGCGTGCCATGTGGCGCATGTATGCCCCGCACAAAGTGAAGTTTGCCGTCAGCGGCTGCCCTCGCAACTGTGCGGAGTCGGGCATCAAGGACGTGGGCATCATCGGTGTTGACTCGGGCTGGGAGATGTATGTCGGCGGCAACGGCGGTATCAAAACCGAGGTCGCGCACTTCTTTGCCAAGCTCAAAACCGCCGAAGAAGTAATGGAGTACACCGGCGCCTTCATGCAGTTGTACCGGCTGGAAGGCTGGTACCTGGAGCGCACGGTTCACTACATCAATCGCGTAGGTCTGGACCATGTGAAAAAACGCATTCTGGACGACGCAGCAGGCCGCAAGGCGTTATGGGAAGAGCTGCAGTTTGCGCTGCAAGGCGAGCCCGACCCTTGGTTTGAAACCGAAAAGGCGGCCGTGGATACACGCCAGTTCCAGGCTCTGCGCCCTGCACAGACCGAAACCGCCTGATTAAAAAAGCATCGAGGAGCCAGAAATGAGCGAATGGATTTCTATCTGCGCGATTGACGACATCCCTGTGCTGGGCGCTCGCCGCGTGGCGCGTGCGCAGGGGCTGGATGTGGCCGTATTCCGCAATGCCGACAACGAAGTGTTTGCCTTGTTGGATCGCTGCCCGCACAAGGGTGGCCCGCTGTCGCAAGGCATGGTGTTTGGCCGCAGCGTGGCCTGCCCGCTGCACAACTGGACGATCGCGCTAAGCAGTGGTGAAGCCGCTGCGCCCGATGAAGGCTGCACGCCGTATTTCAGCGTGCGGGTGGAGGGGGGCGATGTGCAGCTACGCGCCGATGAACTGGCCAGTCGCGCCTTGGAGCAGACCCGGCCGCACGCTGGTCCGACGCGCTGCAGCGGCAAGCCAGATTGCGCTGTTGCATAAGCAGGGTGGCTATAAATGTAATAGCTCCTGGCGTTTGGGGAGTGTGCGCCAGAGCCCTAAAAAACTGAAAGCCTGCCATGTCAGAGACACAATCCACCTGCCCCTATTGCGGCGTTGGCTGCGGCGTGATCATCGAGTCGGATGGCGTGCAGATCACAGGAGTACGGGGGGACCCCGATCATCCTGCTAATTTTGGGCGCCTGTGCACCAAAGGCAGCACGTTGCACCTAACGGCGTCACCTGTGTATGCCCAGCAATCGCGGCTGCTGCAACCTCTACGCAGACTTGATCGCGCATCGGCACCGCAGCCGGTGAGCTGGGACATGGCGCTGGATGATGTGGCGGGCCGCATGGCGAAAATCCGGTCAGAGCATGGCCAGGATGCATTGGGCTTCTACCTTAGTGGCCAGCTGTTGACTGAGGACTATTACGTCTTCAACAAATTGGCCAAAGGCCTGCTGGGTACCAACAACCTAGATACCAACTCCCGCTTGTGCATGAGTAGCGCCGTAGCTGGCTACAAGGCTACGCTGGGGGCCGATGCGCCACCAGCCTGCTATGAAGACATTGACCTGGCTGCCTGCATGTTCATCGTGGGCAGCAATATGGCCTGGGCGCACCCGATTTTGTTTCGCCGTGTGGAAGAGGCCAAGGCCCGTAACCCGCAGCTCAAAATCATCGTGGCCGACCCACGCAAAACCGAGACGGCCGAGCTAGCCGACCTATACCTGCCGCTGCAGCCTGGCAGCGATGTGATGTTGTTCCATGCCTTGCTGCACATTATGTTGTGGGAAGGCTGGACGGATAACGCTTTCATCGCCGAACACACTAGCGGCTTTGCGCAACTGAAGGAGCTGGTGCGCGAAGCAACGCCAGAGAAAGCATCCGCCATCTGTGGTGTCCCTGCGGAAGATTTGTTCAAGGTGGCGCGCTGGATTGCTCTGGGCGGTACGGACAGCGAGCCACGTCAGCCCACGCTCAGTCTGTACTGTCAGGGCCTGAACCAGAGCGCCAGCGGAACGGCCAATAACGCGGCACTCATCAACCTGCATCTGGCTACGGGCCAGATCGGCAAGCCGGGTGCGGGGCCTCTGTCGCTGACGGGGCAGCCCAATGCAATGGGCGGGCGTGAGGTGGGTGGTCTGTCCAACTTGCTCAGTGCCCATCGCGATTTAGCCAACCCACAGCATTGCATTGAAGTGGCGCAGCTGTGGGGTGTGGAATCTATCCCCAGCCAGCCGGGAAAGTCTGCAATTGAGATGTTTGAGGCTGCTGCGGATGGGCAGATCAAAGCCTTGTGGATTGCCTGCACCAACCCTGCGCAAAGCATGCCCGACCAAGCCATGGTGCGCCGCGCGCTGGAGCGGGCCGAGTTGGTGGTGGTGCAAGAAGCCTTTGCCAATACCGAAACCACGGCCTACGCCGATGTATTGCTACCCGCTACCACTTGGGGTGAGAAGCTGGGTACGGTCACTAACAGCGAGCGCCGCATCTCGCGTGTGCGCGCCGCCGTGGCTGCCCCCGGTTTGGCGCGCCACGACTGGCAAATTGGCGTACAGCTAGCGAGGCGGCTGGAGCCCTTGGTGCGCCCTGGCAGGCCTTCGCTATTTGGTTATGACACCAGCCATCTCGAAGCGGCTGCCGAGGCTATCTGGAACGAGCACCGCGAAAGCACGCGTGGGCGAGATTTGGACATCACCGGCCTGAGCTGGCAAATGCTGGAAGACAAAGGCCCGCAGCAATGGCCCCTGCCCACGGGTGCAGCACAGGGCATGCAACGCCTGTATACCGACGGCCAGTTTGCGACTGTTGACGGCCGTGCCCGCTTTGATGTGCAGCCGTGGAAGCCCGTTGCTGTGCAACGTGATGCGCGCCACCCCTTCAGCCTGAACACCGGCCGCCTGCGCGACCAGTGGCATGGCATGACGCGCACCGGCCAGCTGGGCCGCTTGTTTTCCCATGTGAGCGAGCCGCAACTGAACGTGCACCCGCAGGATATGCAACGCCTGAAGCTGCGGGGTGGCGATCTGGTCCACGTCTCCAACCGCTACGGAACCATTGTTCTGCCAGTGCAGGAAGACAGCAGCCTGCAGCCCTCGCAGCTGTACCTGCCCATGCACTGGGGCGGCTTGTACTTGAGCGGACGCAGCTCCAAAGGGCAGCGACTGGCTGGTGTCAATGCGCTCACCACGCCAGCGTTTTGCCCGCGCTCCAAGCAGCCAGAACTCAAGCATGTTGCGGTCAAGCTGCTCAAGGCCGAGTTGCCCTGGTCCTGCCTGGGCATGGTCTGGCTCGATGAACCCAAGGTGCATGCCATACGTGAGGCGCTGACGCAGCTAATGGTGGAGTTTGACTTTGCCAGCTGTGTGTTGTTTGGCCGATCCGTGCCGCTGGAGAGCGCCGGCCAAGGCCGCACCGGCTTGCAGTTTCGTGCTGCTGCGTATGGGGCTCCGAGCCCCGAGGTCTTGAAGCGCTTGCATCAATTGCTGCAGCTCGATGGATCCGACACCTTGCGTTACGTAGATGCGCGCCGCCAGTGCAGTCGTGCACTGGCGCTGCGCAAGCAAGAGGGCGAACCGCTGCTGGACAGTTTTTTGCTGTGCGGTGACGCCAGCGCAGGCCAGTGGCTGGCGCCCATCTTGCGCGACGAACAATCCACGCAAAGCTTTGGGCGCATGCTGCTGTCCTCAGGCAAAAAACCACCCACCGCTATGCCAGCCAAGTCGCGCCAGGTGTGCGCCTGTATGAATGTCGATGAAGCCAGTATTACCCAGCAATTGCTGCACTGCGAAGGGTCGGCGGAGCAGCGCTTGACTGCTTTGAAAGATACGCTGAGCTGCGGTACGCGCTGCGGCTCATGCATCCCACAGATCAAACAACTGGTGCAGGCGGTTGCGATACCCGTCTCTGCCTAGTTGTATACCCCGCCACTCATCCCACGAAAGCACCATCATGCACCCATCTAGCAAGCCAACTTCCGCATCCGGACGCTGCTATCTGGTGGGTGCTGGCCCGGGCGATCCAGAGCTGTTGACCATCAAGGCACTCAGGGCTATCCAGATGGCAACGCTGCTGTTGGTGGATGACCTGGTCTCGGACGAGATTGTGGCGCTGGCACAGCCTTCTGCCCGAATCATCCATGTTGGTAAGCGTGGCGGGCGCGCCAGCACCTCGCAGGCCTTTATCCAAAAACTGATGGTGTTGGCGGCCTACAAAGGTGAAGTGGTGGTGCGCTTAAAAGGCGGCGATCCCTTTATCTTTGGCCGAGGTGGCGAAGAGGTCGCTTATTTGCAAGCCCAAGGTGTGGCGGTAGAGGTGGTGAACGGTATTACCGCAGGTCTGGCTGCAGCAACCAGCCTGGGCGTGCCGCTAACGCACCGCGATTACGCCCACGGCGTGATCTTTGTTACCGGCCATGCCAAACCTGGCGGCGAAGCCTTGGATTGGGCGCAATTGGGACAGTTAGCACAGGGCGTGGGGCTGACCCTGGTGATCTATATGGGCGTGCATGCGGCAGAGCAGATAGAGGTGCAATTGCTGGCGGGCGGATTGGCGGCGGCCACCTCAGTGGCGCTGATACAAAATGCCAGCCAACCGGGCCAGCGCGCGGTGGTCACGCAACTGTCCAGCCTATGCGCTACCTTGCAGAGCACAGGGCTGGGCAGCCCTTGCATTATGGTGATCGGGCCGGTGGTGGAGCACTGTACCAACGCCAGCCTGCTGTGGGAAGGGCTGGCGCTAGAGCAAAAAATCAGCGCAGTGGGATAGCGACCGAGGCGGGCACGGGCACAGCGGTGACGCTGTTCTGTGGTGATCCTTCGATCACGCGGTCCGAATACGTCATATAGATCAGCGTGTGGCGCGTGGCATCTACCATGCGCACCACGCGTAAGCGCTTGAACAGCAGAGACGTGCGTTCGCTGAACACTTCGTCTTGCTGCTTCAATGGCTTGTCGATGCTGATGGGGCCGGCTTGCACGCAGGCAATCGATGCCTCGGAGCGGTCTTCGGCCAATCCCAAGCCACCTTTGATGCCGCCGGTTTTGGCGCGCGATACATAGCAGGTCACGCCTTTGACCAGCGGGTCGTCATAGGCTTCGACCACGATTTTGTGGTCGGGGCCGACGAACTTGAACACCGTGTCGACCGAGCCGATTACTTCCGGGCTCGCCAGCGCAGGCATGGCGATGGCGCATGCGCTGCTAATCAACAGGGCGCGCAAAGGAGGGGCGAGTTTCATCATGCAAGGTTCCAGTAAAAAGTCCTTGAAATCAGTGCTGGCGCACGTCTGTCAAGGACTTATGTATCAATAGTGATAGCAATCGCTGGCCGTGCCAGCGCTGCAATCAGGCTTTGGCTGCTTCGGCCACATGCTTGCGCAAATGCTCCAGCGCTTCTTCGACTTGATCAACCAACACCAAGCACAGATCGCCGGGCTGCAGGCGCGCCAAAGCGTGGTCAATGGCGATAAATTCTCCGTGGATTTCAGTGCTGTAACTGGTGCGTGGTGCGCCCTCCAGGCCCTTCTTGAGCAGGCCCAGTACTTCGCCATCCACACGGCCGCGCTGGCAGGCATCCTGATACAGGATCACGTCGTCAAACACTTTGCCCAGAATCTGCGTCTGCTCGACGATGTCCTGGTCGCGGCGGTCGCCTGCGCCGGAGATAACCACGCTACGCTTTTTGGCGGGCATGGCTTCCACGGCTTGCGACAGTGCGCGGATGGCGTCGGGGTTGTGACCGTAGTCGGCAATGATGGTGGCACCGCGGTAATCCATCACGTTAAAGCGTGCGGGCGCGTTGTCGCTGTCGTTCAAGAAGCCAGCCAGTCCACGGCGAATGGTTTGCCATGGCAAACCAGAAGCCCATGCGGCGCCAATCGATGCCATCACGTTCTCGACCTGGAAGGTGATCGTGCCGTTGCGGGTCAGCGGGATCTCTCGCAACGGGATGCTCTCGCGCCACGAGCCTTCGGCGGCCACGATATGGCCTTCGTCCACATAGACCACGCGGCTGCCTTGGGCGCGGTGCGTGGCCATGACAGGGTGGTGGCGGTCTGCGGCAAAGAAGATGACTTTGCCGGGGCAGACATGAGCCATGTTGGCGACCAGCGGGTCGGCGGCGTTGAGCACGGCGTAGCCGTCTGTGGCCACGTTTTGCACGATGACGCGTTTGAGCACGCCCACATCTTCCTTGGTGGTGATGAAGTTCAGGCCCAGATGGTCGCCTTCGCCCACGTTGGTGACGACGGCTACTTGGCAGCGGTCAAAACCAAGGCCCTCGCGCAAGATGCCACCGCGTGCGCATTCCAGCACAGCCGCGTCTGTCTCGGGGTGGGCCAGTGCATTGCGAGCGCTTTTGGGGCCGGAGCAGTCACCGCTGTCAATTTGGCGGCCATTGACATACACGCCATCCGTGTTGGTCATGGCGGTGCGCCAGCCGTGCGATGTGAACAGGTGAGCGATCACACGGGTGGTGGTGGTCTTGCCGTTGGTGCCAGTTACGGCAACCAGTGGCACGCGACCATCATCGCCCGGCGCAAACAATTGGTCTGCCATGGGTACGCCCACATTGCGGGGGCGGCCAAAAGAGGGTGCCAGGTGCATGCGCAGACCAGGTGCGGCGTTGACTTCCACGATGCCGCCACTTTGTTCTTCCAGCGGTTTGAGCATGGTCTCGCAGACCACATCCACGCCACAGATGTGCAGGCCAATGGTTTGTGCGGCTTCTACTGCGCGTGCGGCGATTTCGGGGTGCACGTCGTCGGTCACATCGGTGGCGCTGCCGCCGGTAGACAGGTTGGCGTTATTGCGCAGTACCACGCGCTGGCCTTGTGCAGGCACGCTCTCGGGTGTCAGGCCTTCGCTGGCAATGCGGGCAATGGCGATATCGTCCAGGCGGACCTTGGTCAGCGCTGTGCCGTGACCGGTGCCGCGGCGTGGGTCCTGGTTGACGATTTGCACCAGCTCGGCAATGGTGTGTGTGCCGTCGCCCAGCACTTGTGGGGGCTCACGACGGGCGGCGGCGACCAGTTGGCCGCCGACGACCAGCAGGCGGAAGTCGTGGCCGGGCAAGAAGCGCTCGACCATGATTTCGTCACCAAACTCGCTGGCCACTTTGTATGCGGCTTCCAGTCCTTCGCGGGTGGTGATGTTGACCACCACGCCCTTGCCTTGGTTGCCGTCTTGCGGCTTGACTACGACGGGTAAGCCCACTTCTTGGGCAACGAGCCAAGCTTCCTCTACATCGGCCACTGGTCGGCCCATGGGCACTGGTACGCCAGCGGCGTGCAACAGGCGTTTGGTCAGGTCTTTGTCTTGCGCAATGGATTCGGCCACGGCACTGGTGGAATCAATTTCGGCCGCTTGAAAGCGGCGGGCCTTGGAGCCCCAACCCAGTTGTACCAGCGAGCCTGTGGTAAGGCGGCGGAAGGGAATGCCACGGGCCACGGCGGCATCCACAATCGCGCCGGTTGATGGGCCGATGCGGTCGTCTTCGTCCAGCTCGCGCAGCTCGGCGATGGTGGCTTCGGCATCAAAAGCAGTGTCGTTCAGGGCAGCCTGAATCAGGGCTTCGGCCTTTTCCATGGCTAGTTTGCCCACGGCTTCTTCGGTGTATTCCACAACGACCTGGAAGGTACCGTGATCTACCGTCTCATGCGTGCGGCTGAAGGTGACGGGGCAGCCTGCCTGCGCCTGCAGCGACAGGGCAGCAACTTCCAGCACATGGGCCAGAGACAGTTGCTGGTCTGCGCCATGCGGCTGCAGCGTGCCGATGGTGGGAAAGCGCGCGCGCAGCTTTTCCTCAAAGCCTGGCATGGCGGTGTACAGCAGCTCGCTGTCTTCGCAGTGCACGATGGCTTCGATGGTGGTGCTGCGGGTCCAGAGGTTGGGGCCACGCAAGGCTCGGGTGCGAGTGATCTGCATAGTTTTTCTTTCAGCTGGATCTCAAGTTATTTCTTGGTCTAGCGCCCAGTGGGTGGGCGCTAGCAGCTATATTTATTGAAGCGTCTAAGTGGGGCTTGGTGAGGCAATCAAGCCTGATACTCAAAAGTCTTGATGCCAGCGCCGATCAGATCAGGCGTGATATCCAGCGCCCAGGCCGTGGCAATCGCTGCCAGCAGTGCAGGCGTGTCGGGGCGCTTGCCGCCGGGCAGGCTCAAGGCCTCCAGCGTACCCAGCACGCGCTCTTGTGCACCGGTGGCCAGCACCACGTTGTTGCCCTTGACGAAGACGGCGCGGCCGCCTTCGTGCTGCGCCTGTGTATTGGCGCGGTGAGCGGCGATAAAGCTGTTGTCGCCCGCAGTGCTGTACAGCACCACTTCGCCATCGCACAGCTCGGCCAGATCGGCCACTTCAGGCAAATCGGCATTCAGCACGCCAGCGCCTTCGTCCAGCACCACATCGATTTGCGTGCGAATCACGCGGCGCATCTGGCCGGCTTCCAGCACATCGTGGTCGGCCAGTTGCTCGTAGCCATCCATGTCGGTGACTACACCGACCAAGCAGCGGTCATAGGCCAGGCCTTCTTCCAGAATGGAACGAGCGGTGGTCTGAATAACGGCGGCTTCAGCCAAACGGTTTGTCAACAAGCGGTGTGCGCCAGCCCAATTGGCAGTATTGGTCTTTTGCGTTTGGCGGTTGCCAAGGAACATGCCTTCGCTGCTGGCAACGCCCGTCACCTTGCCCGAAAGTTGCAGTAACCAGCCCACGAGGCGGGAGATAAAGGCATTTTCACGCGTGCCCACAATGCCCACTACGGGGATGCGGCCAGCGCCAGCACCGTCTTCACGCGGGAAGAGGTGGTCGGCAATTGCCATGCCTACGGGGCGGGGGGCGCCGCTGGTGGGCTTCAGGTGCATGAGCAAGCCGGGGCCAGCGTTGACTTCCAGAATCGCGCCCTGGCCCTGCATGGGCTGGGAGACATCCTTCAAAATCATGTCCATGCCGGCGATATCGAGGCCGACGATTTTTGCTGCCAAAGTGGCGTAGTACGCCACGTCCGGGTGTACATCGTCCAGGCAATCAATTGCCATATTGCCGTTGCGCTGCAGCAGCACGGCCTGGCCCTGGGGGATGAGGCTGTCAGGTGTCACGTGCTGGCGGTTCAACTCCAGCTTGACGGCGCCTGCGTCGAGGTTGATCCAGTCCAGCGGGTATTCCTGCTCGGGGCCGCGGCGCGGGTCCTGGTTTAGCACTTCCACCAGTTCACGCAGAGTGGATTTGCCGTTGCCATAGACGCTGACGGTTTCGCCCTTGGTGGCAGCGACAACCTTGCCGCCCACGACCAGCAGGCGGTGCTCGGTACCGTCGATGAACTTCTCGACAATCACGTCCGAGCCTTCAGGCTCGGCCAGTGCAAATGCGGCCTTGATATCCGCTTCCTTGGACAGCTCCAGGGTCACGCCACGTGCGTGGTTGCCGTCGGAGGGTTTGACGGTGACGGGGAAACCAATGTCCTGCGCTACTTCCCAGGCTTCTTCTGGGCTGTTGACGATCTGACCCTCAGGCACAGGAACGCCACAAGCGGACAGCAGGCGCTTGGTAAAGTCTTTGTCTTGGGCAATGCCTTCGGCAATGGCACTGGTCTGGTCGGATTCGGCCGTCCAGATGCGGCGCTGCGCCGCGCCGTAGCCCAATTGCACCAGATTACCGTCGTTCAGGCGGATATGGGGAATGCGGCGCTCGCCCGCAGCGTCAACGATGCAGCCGGTCGATGGGCCGAGGTAGCGGTCATTGATTGCGGTCTTGATGGCGTGGATGGCGGGCTTGATCTCGAACGGCTCATCGTTGATG
>JAVXMM010000111.1:0-10057 GCA_036646255.1 Comamonas sp. | reverse complement strand
CGATGGCGTTGTCATACGCATCTCCTACCGAGCCCATGGAGGGGCCTTTCATTTGCTCGCAGCGCTTGCCAATGGCCACGCTGGTGCATTGGCTGCCTATATTGCTGTGGTGGATGACTTGGCTTGGGCGTCTGGTGTGCAGCGCCATGTTCAGCGCCGCAATCACAAAGTCCGCCGTCATCCTTGCGCCAAAGGCTCATCCCACTACCTTGCGGCTGCAAGCGCCAACGGCAACTGCCAGATACAAAAAGCCTTGCCAAGTCGGGATATAGATACCGTCTTGAATGTCAAGTGACTGGAGTGTTGCGCTGCTCGGGCGGCACATAGTCCTTGCCAGACTTAAGTACCCCGAAACACAGATGAACCAACTTTCGCATGCAGGCACCCAGTGCTGACATCTTGGACTTCCCCTGAGCACAAAACCGCTCGTACAAATCTTTGACTTCCGGGTCAATCTTCTTGGCTACGACAGCGGCCATGTAAAGCGAGGCACGCACGCGCGGATTTCCCGCCTTCGAGAGGTGTGAGCGTCCTTTAACGCTCACACCGGACTCCACCTTGACCGGCACTAGGCCGAGGAAGGCTGCAGCTTCCTTGGCGCTGACGAAGGTGTTTGCGCCAAGCACGTGAATAGAAGTGAGATATTTAAAGTGCACGCGGCGAGATATTTCCGAAATTTAGGGGGCTATTGCGGGAAATAGCGGCACAGACTTCTAAAAGGTCTTTAGCAATAGCAAAAGTGCACGCGGCGCAAATTTGGGAATTTTTAGCCGAGCTCGGTCAGGTAGTCCGACAGCATATCTACCACCATCGTCTCGTCGTCGGTACCGAGCGTGCCAGCATCTGAATCGGAAAACAGCATTCCCCGCCGCTCCATATGCTCAGTGCCCCATTCGTGATAAACCGCAATCGGGCTGCCAAAGCCCACTGTCACGCTTCGGGCGTCAGCTTGGTGGTTCAAGCTGGCCAGCATGTCTCCATAGCGATCCAGCAATCGGCGGTTTCCATCTTCTGGATAGGTCGCTTTGGTCCTAGGCATCCAGGGAGCCCAAGCTTCGCCATTGGGGTCCATGCGAATCTGGAATCGCTCGCTGACCCTGCTCTCCAACGCCATGCCGATAGCCTGCATCGCAGGCGTTAAGTCCTCCAGCTTGTCACCGAGCTGAGTTAAGTAGCTTCTAAACGCCTTGTCATGGACATCAATCGTCAGCATGCCTACTCCTTGCGCAGCCCGCCCTTGCGAGCAGCATTTGCCAGATCTGGGTGCGCGGCCTTGAGCTTGCCGTCCACCTGAGATTGAAGCGCCTGGGCACGGGCTTGACCAGGGTTGTAGGCAAAGCCTGGGTCAACTCCGACCGGTATCTCGGCGACTTCGCCCGTGCGCGGGTTCACATATTCCTTGGTCACCACTTCCGGAGCCACTGTTTTGAGTGGCTTGCGCACCACAGGCGCGTTCTGGTCGTCCTCGGCACCCGGCCTGTCCAGCGAGTAACCACGCGTGTAATCCGCCTTGGTTATGCTCATTACACGGCAGCGGCAGCGCCAACCATTGGGTGGCCAGTGCGTTTGCCAAAATGGATCGTCCACCGGTAGCGTCAAGTTGTCCCAAGCACGATGCGCATCGCGCACGCGGTCATCGCCACGGGTGATGTAACGCACGTACGGCAGCGCCTTCTTGCTACGCTCCACCCGCTCCCATAGGCCAGCTGCGTAGGCTTGGCGGGTGTTGGTGTCGTAAATCAGCTTGAGCCGTACCGGGTCAAACTTCGTCAGTTTGATCTCGCCATCGGCCGGATCGGTGACCGCCTTGTAGCCCCACCAGCCCGCATCCGTCAGCAGCTGCTCTACGTCCTGCATCCAATCACGACGGCTCAAGTCTCCTTGTACCGATTTGAGGATGGCGTCATAGATCGTCTGCAGCAAATCCAGCCTTGTAAGGCGGCTGATCGTGAACTGCACGCCGTGCTCGTCCTGCCAGATGTCCTGCCAGGCATAAGAGCGCGTCAGCTTGCCGCGATCCTGCAGGGTGGCCACTGCTTCCTTGGGCGAGAGTTTCAACAGTTCGGCAAATTCTGTGGCTGCAGACATTGCTTACTCGTTCACCATGTCTGCGTCACCGGCCAAGCGCGCGGCAAAAGCAGTACGGGTTAAAGAATCAGCCAGCAGGCTGGGGTCCATTTCCACCAACAGTTCCGGCAGCAGGGCAAAAACCTCTCCTGCGGTCAGTCCCTTGGCCGCAGCTTCGGCCAGTGCCTTACGGATTGGCTGAACCAGCGGCTCCATGGCGGGCTGCCATTGCGCTTTCTCTTCGGCTATCAGTGCGTCCAGGGCATCAGGTTGGGTGACCGGCCGTGCTCCAGGCTCAGCAAAACTGGCCGGGCCCGCGCTATCCACAGCCGGTGTCAGTACCTTCTCACCAGGACCTGGTACCGGAATATCAAACACGCTGCGGACGAAGTTCTCAGGCACCTGCATACCTAGGCGTGAAAAGCGATCAATCCCCATGCTGTACGCATTAATAAGGCCTGCATCAAATTTCTTGGACTTGGCGCCATCATCGGTAGGCTTGGTCTTGCCATCGCTATCGGCAGCATTTGGGTCTGCCTCCGCTGTAGCTACAGCTTTCTTTGACCAGCCATCGCCATACTTGGCCTTGACCGTTTCTTCGTTCAGCTCAAAGCCCATCTCATAGACGGTTTTGTCCGTCTCAGCCAATGCCTTGGTGTCTTCTTCCTCTTTGATCTGGCGGTACACCATGCAAGGCTCAAACCCGTTGAACTCGCAGATCCATCCAATAAATTCATTTAGCGTTTCAGACAGCAAGTCGCTGTCTGCCTGGGTTAAATCCTGGCGCACGTTCTGCCGCTCTTTGCTGGCCGCTGCCAGCGCGCCGCCGCCTGATTGAGCTGGCTCCTGCCCAGTCAGCACCTCGGCAATCCAGTTGTCCATGGCTTCCACCAGCTGCTGCTGGGTAGTCACGTTGCCACTCAGCTTGCTCTCAAGCAGGGAAATCTCCATGCCTTCGGGCGTCATCAAATAGCCATCGTTGCTCATGGCTCTCAGCGCATCAGCTAACGTATTCTTATCTTTGGACGTGGCATTGCGTGGATATTTGCCGTGCGGCGTAGGTGATCCAAACCGGTCATTCAACTTGTTCCAGGCCACGATGCCCTTGCGCTTAAAGTACACCGGCCAAAACAGCTGCAACCCAAGGCCAGTGCCGTAAGGGTTGTCATCCTCTGGATTTACGCGGTGGACAATAAACTTTCGCTCCGGTACCGGTACCCCCTCCAGCATGTTTTGCCGGGTCAATAACCGCAGCTCGGCAGGGCTGTCCTCGTCCTTCTGCACAAACACAAATCGCCGAGTGGCGCGCTTGATCACCCGCTTAGGCACCACTTGGTTGTTGCGCACCGTCCAAATAACCTCAGCCACCCCAATGCCTGTCAACAGCGCGTCCATCAGATCAGCGCACAGGCGGTCAAACGCAAAGCCTTTGAGGATGGTTGTCACCAGTTCCGCGTCTTGGCTGGCCTTGGTACTGGATTTGTCCACCGGCTCCACCTGCCAAGGCTTACCCACCAAAGCCAGCTGGCGTTTCTGCAAGCCACCAAACACTTTGCCGTCGCGCTTCAGGTCTCGGTACAGCTCGGCGCTGCCCTGGCCACGCTCCAAAAGTAGCGGGTCATTGGTGCGCAGTACACCCATGTAAGCACTCTCAAACGGGTCTTTCAGCCGGTTGGCAAACTCTGTATCAAGCTCAGGCGTGGGCGTTGGCAACGCAGGGGTAGTGGCTTTTTTAACCATGGACAAAATCTCCATACGACTGGCTGCTCTCGCGCGCTCCGCCGCTCATGTATTCAATCGGGGCACTTGGGTTTGACCCGGCATGCAGCGCCAGTGCCAGCGCCCAAAACCGGTCGGCGTGGCCATCAGGTGTGCTCTCCGCCACAAAGCGAATGTTCCCTGCGGCGGTGGTGGTCTTCTGCACCTTGCGCAAGTCGGCACGGATCTTGGCGTCATCTGGGATACGCACGGTGCGATCCTCCATGGCCCCTTTCAAAGGGTAAGCGAGAGCTTCCTTTACTGGGCCGCTAAAGTTCACGCCCTCTACGCGCTGCTCGCCAAACTTGTCCTGGGCGTCGTCTGTCCAGCCGATACCTAGTCCGGTAGAGTCAATACAGACGCGGTCGCTGATCTCGAACCATGGCCATAAAATCTTTTCCTGGTCGGACTTGCGCATGCGCTCCATGGTCTCTACGTGCCTGGTGTAGAACACATCGCCCAGCTGCTCCACCACCCACAGCACCGTCAAATCCTTTTTGCGACCGATATCGACGCCCGTAAACAAGCGGCCCTGGAATGGGCCTTCTAGGCCGCGCTTCCAATCGGTGCCGCCTGAGTATTCACAGGGCGTAATCAGCGAGTACTCCAAGAACTTGGCGTCATCGTCAGCCGGGTCGCACTGGTATTCCTGCTGGAAAGACTCTTCATCGGCAGCGCCCGCTTTGACAAAGTCGAAGTACTGCGCCTCGTCCATGTCCTGCTGCTCGGCATCTGCTGGCAGCGCTTGCTGAAGCTTCCACAAAAAGCCCTGATCTAAGGCATCCTGCAACGTCACCCGGTGCAAGCTAATGTTTTTAGGGTTGCCGTTGTGGCGGGCCTCTTTGACCAGGCCATTAAAAAAACTGTTGGAGCCGCGGTGCGTACTGATCACTTCCATATTGCCGCCCCAGGTAATACCAGGGTAAGCAATCGCCCACAGCTTGCGCTGGTCAGCATGTAGCGCGAACTCGTCCAGCACACGGCTGCCGCGCTTGCCAGCCTGGGCGTCCGGGTTGCTGGACATAGAATGGATACGCCGCCTGCTAGCAAACGACAGCACATAGGCATTGATTTTCTTTTCCGCATCCAGCACAACCTCGCCCAGGTCTTTGGCTGCCATACCCATGATCCCCGACCACAGCTTGCAATCCTCGATAAACAACCGGGCCTGAATGTCATCGCGGCTGCTCACCCATTCATCAAAGCGGGCACCCTGTGCTGCAGCACGTTCAGCGGCCGCATAGGCGGTAGACCAGCTGATACCGATCTGGCGCGACTTCTCCATCAGCTTGAGGCGTGATGTGTCCTTGATCCACGCACTTTGGAACGGCAAAAAGATCGCATCGCGATCCTTGGGAATGCACTTGGCGCGGCCTTTGTAGGTAGTCATCAGGTAATCCCCAGCGCTTCGCGGATAGCCCGCTTTGTCTCTTCTGTCACGCCACCCTTGGTGCCCATGGCATCCAGCTTGGCGCGCTGCTCTTCGAGTAACTGCTTGCGGGTGTTTTCCTCCACCTCGGCTTGGAACTTCTTCAGGTTCACGCTAGATCGTGTGAGCGTGGCGATGTTCTTGGCTGCAGCGCTCAACATGCCCACCCGCTCCACCGGGTCAGACTCTGGGTCATCCGCCTCGGTCAGCGCCAAGATCGCTTCAAAAAGCTCCGTCTGCACCAAGGCCGTCAGCGCTTCGCTGCGGGCGTCCTTATCATCACCTGCCTGGGCCTGGATAAGCTTGGCCGCCTCCGTACTGGCACGGATCGCTGACAAGCGCCGGTCCAGCTTGGATCCATAACGCTGCAATGCCGAACGGCTGGGAAGCGTTCCAGCACTGGACTCAGCCGGGAAGCGCGCCTGTAAGTCACGGATCAGCTCATCCAGCGTCTGTGCCCCAGTGGCCAGCATCGCTTCGATGTAGCTCTTGATCTCGACAGGCAGCCGGGTGATATTGCTTTTGCGTCCCATGGCTTACCAATACTTCGCAGGTCGCGCAATGCCAGGCTCACACTCAATGGTGTATTCCGCAATGTCCACTCCGTAGCGGGTCAGCTCCGCATGCCAAGGGCCGCTTGGCGCTTTCTGCACGGTCACCAGGTCACGGTCATGCAGGTAGTCCAGGTGGATGCGCACCTCATGCGGCGTAGCATCGGCATAGATAGATTGCGCAACGGAGAGTATCGGCCCCTCCTGGGCTCCAATAGGCCGCGCATTATTCAAGGTCAACAGAATCAGCCAGCGCATTGACTCGCGCCGTACCTTTGCATGATCAATTTGCATTCTTTCCCCCGTTTACCGCACGTAGCTGCGCGACTTCCAACTTCGACGCCAGCGAATCAAGCTTCGCTTCAATCGTGCTTTGCCCCCGTATGTAGTCCTCACGCCGCACATACTGCAAAGGCAAATCTGCTTTGAGCTGCAGCAACTGGCGCTCCATGCGTTGCCACTGGTCGGACTCTTCCTTGTTGGCTTGCTCAATGCTGTCTAGGCGCTTGATCAGTTGGGCATGCGTGGCATCCTGGTGCTTCTGTGCCTGCGCCACGCCGAACTTCATCACGGCAACCAGCGCGCCAAGCCCGCTCAGCAGCAGCCCCACTAGTTGCCAAAAATCAATTTGCAGATTCAACGTGCGCCTCGCATTCCTTCAAAAGCCCCTTGGCACCCCACGCAGCGCTGCGTGCCTGGTGCGGCCTGGCGCCTGGCCTCGGGTATGTCGTCGCCACAGTCACGGCACTCATTAGCACTTTCCTGTCCCTTGCCACGCACGGAACGGCGATGGTGTGCGGCCAATGCATCAGCCAGCAGCTCGTCGGCGCGTGCCGCTGCCCGGTCAATCTCATCAGTCATGGGCTCCCCGGTGTCTCAATCCACTGCACCAGATCGGCGTGAATGCCAGCGCACATGGCATACAGCAAGTACAGGTAGAGCAGCGCGCTTGCGGTGTCATCGGAGTGGCTCCCCTGTAGTGGTGGTGGGGGCTGGCACATCACCAGGGCCGCTGCCGGATAAGCCTGAGCTGGCGGCGGTAGCTGCGCGCTGCTGGGCTGCGTTAAGCTGCTGCATGACGCTAGGGCTAAACACGCAGCCAGCGCGGCCATCAGCCGTTTCGGAGAGCGCATCGTTAAATTCCTTAATGACGGGTTGGTACTGGGACTGGAATTTACTGACTGACTTGCGCAGCGTTTGACTTGCGGCGTTAGCGGTTTTTGCCAGGTCCGCACCTGCTTTGATCGCTGAAGACAGCTGTGTTACCAAATCACGGTCGTGCTTGGCTGCGGCCTCCAGCTTTCCACGCTCCAAACCGTTGGCGTAGCCATAAGCTTGGCCCACCAGCCCTGCTGAAACGGTCATCAAAATGGCGCCCAAAACAAGGGTGACCCGATTCATAGCCCAGGCCCCCATGCCGCATAGCGCGGCTGCAGCTCTACCAAAATGCGATGCGGGTAGCCCAGGTTTTCTTTGCAATGCAGCCGTGCACGGCGGGCAGTGCCGCAGGCTGCATCCACTTGCTCGCGGCTTGGCTCACGCACACCCGAAGCACGCGCCTCCGCTTGCCAGTGCCCTAGCCCGCCGTTGTATCCGCGCAGCGCTACCCACATGCGGTCGTGGTTGGTGTAGCGAACAGGCGCTCGGGCGTAGAGCCACTGGTCATAGGTCACCAGTGCACGCAGCGCCCATGCGGGGTTAAATGGTTCTTGGGTGGAGAGCGCCGGGTCAAGCGTGGCAATCCAGGTGGTTGTGCCAGGCATAAACTGCGCAAGCCCTTGTGCGCCTACCTTCGACACAGCGCCAGGCTTCCAAGCGCTCTCTTGGTGCACCTGGGCTGCAAACACCGCCACAGGTGCATCCATGCCCCATACGGCACGGGCGGTGCGAATGAGTGTGTCTCGGTATTGGAGAGACTCGCGCGGAGACTCAAGCTGGTTGCTTGGGCGTTGTGCAACCACAGGCACCACGGGTAGCTCAATCTCAGGTACCGGCGCAGGTGCGGACTGAATATGTGGGGTCGGTGGTGCTAAGTGGTCGCCCACAACAATCACCAAAAAGGCGAGAGCGGCGGCGGCAAACAGCTTGCCCATCACAGCCCCATCGCCATGCCAAGCACCACGCTGCCAACGATGATGGCGCGTCGAATTTGTGCGGTGCAGAACTCACGCCAGTACTGGTGACATACCGGGTAGTCCGCATCCTTCTCTGGCTCAAGAGTGCCTAGGCGCCAATCCTTTTCCAGGTAGGAATCTGGTCGGGCATATGGAAAAAGCGCGCGGTCGACACAATAGCCGAGCACCACCGCTAATGCGATCAGCGAGACCTTATAGAGCGCAACTGGTAGTTGCTGTGGTGAGACCTTGAAGATCAGATACAGCAGCGCTAAGGCTGCCAGAATCCACAAGGTGTTGCGAGGGGCGCGAAGCCAGAGGGGTATGGGTTTGAGCGACATGCACGGCATAGTGCCGTGCGAGTACGAAGCTTGCTAAATGCCGCGCTCCATTGATTCCGATGGCGCTCTTACTTTTTTTTCTCGTCAAACTTCTTAACAGCAGCATCCCTTTGCTTGCTAGTCTGTTCGGAGTGTCGAATGCGGTCTACAAAATCCGATATTTCCTCAAACCAAGAAGGTAGTAAAACTATGTAGGAAATGCTGATGCCCACCAAAACCCCTGTCAACGCGGCATACAAAGGGGATGAAGATGGTAGAGAAAATGACGCAAGAGTCCATAGAAGTATCGAAGTGGCCAAGCCAATACAACCAATCCAATACACCCGACGCCGAATTTCAGAAGTTCGAAGAAGGAGCCGTTCTCTCTGCCTGGCGTTCAAGCCTTCCTGCTTGGTTAGTTCGCCCAACTGTCTATAGAAATAAAGCTCTAGTGACCACAATATTGCAACGATTCCGGTTAGGTAGCGGATTGCAGTGCTGTCGAGTAATTCGGGCGCGATGTACCACATCCCGCAAAAAATTGCGGGCATGATAAATAGGATGAGCCAACGAATTATTTGAAGCATTTGCGTATTAAGGATCTACTACACCGTCTTTAATTTGGTGCATTAGCCAATTTGTCATCCCACTGTACAGACCTACTTCATTCGGAAGACCATTGGTCAGTGAGGTGACACTGATTTCACCAGAGATTTTAAGCTCCTGCCCAGTTACGGTGAAACCATTTGCAAGCTCAAGGGACACCTGATCACCCTCAATGTCCCTCAAGGCGAGACCCAAGGTATCCATCAAATCAATTGAATTTTCGCCCTGCGTCCTCTTACGTTTGGGGTAGCGTATCTCAACCCATACTTCCAAATTGCTATCAAAGACATCATCTAGCCCTAGTGACTCAAAGTCCTTATTGTTGGGAAACATGCTCTTAATAAAGTCCAGAGCTGCCCCAGCAGGTTTAAAGAGCGGTGGTGCTTTCTTCTTGCGCCCCTGAGGCTTCATCGCTGCTGCTGGCTGCAACTGCATCAGAGGCTGTCCGAGAGATATAGCTTTGATATGAGAGTCTCTAATTCTCTGCTTCGTGGCCTTTTGTGCCTCGTCCGTCAATGCGAAGACGGAAGTAGATGGCAGCACAGATGTCCTGCTTTTCAGTAGCCAATTTAGATGCGCCTCGAATGCCCCCGCCCGCATAGATTGAGTTTGAGACAACGCAATGTGGTTATCCATAACTGCGAAATACAAGATGCCTGGGGCGAACTGCTTTTGAGGGCTCCCTTTCACCGCCTGTGGCGGAGTCACTGCGTCGACACTCAAATGTTTAGCACTGGGGTCATCGCTGACAACTGGCTGTCTAGCACCACGAACAAACGTTGTTAGAAATCCAACAATGCACCCAGCATCGAGCGAGTCCTTCCCAATGGTCCGAAGCTCATTACTTCCCGCATCTAGCGGCTCATACCTTGACGCAGGAGTAGGAAATTGGAGTAACGCCGCAGACAAAAGCTGTTGCAAAGTCTGGCCAGGGTCGGGTGAAATCTTGCACCGACGATAGACTAATTTCTTACTGATCTGGTTATTATTCATATCTCAATTGCGGGTAGAAAAAGGATGAGTGGAATTTGCAGCGCCACTTAGGAAAAATTTCACCAGCCAATCCGCTGCGCGTGAACCTTGGTCCAATCCGCATCCAGCTCGCCGTTCTGCTTGAATTCGCAGCTCACCTCTCGCGTTACATAGCCGCCGAAGCCGTTGGTGGCGTGCATTTTGAGACTCAGCACCGTCTTGTCCATTTGCACATCCGTG
>JAVXMM010000110.1:0-10116 GCA_036646255.1 Comamonas sp. | reverse complement strand
GGTAGCCTTCGGCGTACTTGTTGGTCAGCTGGGAGCCTTGGGCTTCCATCACGGCAGGCGAGCAGTAGTTCTCGCTGGCGATCAGCTCGATGTGCTCTTGCTGGCGGACGTTTTCAGCCTGGATGGCGGCAAACAGTTCGGGGTCGACTTTTTCGACCGTATCGGTACGTTGAAACATGGCAGTCCTGTGAACTAGATATTCCCTTGAAGCCAAGGGCTGCCCAGGCGAACGGCTGAAACGCTTGCCGGTTACAGATGCTGCAACCTTGGGCGGTACGCTCCCCGGTGGTTCACAGACCTTGCAGTCTGCCGGTTTCCACGTCAGCGGCAGAGAGATGTCTGCGCCTATCGCCAGTTGCGTACATCTCCTAGTGTAGCCCAGCGGCGGGATGTCTATGGCGCAGCTGGGCTATTTGCTGCACTACTAACAGGCAAAGAAAAAGCACCTCGAAAGGTGCTTGTCATTCAGGGGTAGCTGGATTAGGAACCCAGAGCGGCCCCTCCGGTAGCGGCTGGCACTGCAGGCGCTGCAGCCTTGTCTGCCATTGCGACAGTTGCTGTAGCACTTTGTGCAGGTGCAGCAGGCGCTACAGGTTTGTTCTGTGCAGCAGGTGCGACGGAAGGCGTGCCGGCCTTGGCTGACAGCGAAGGCTGAGTAGAAGGATCCTTCGGGGTGCTACGGCCATCGGCTACTTGTTTGATGCGGAAGTGCTCCGCCATCACCTTGGCTGCGTAGCCGCCATCGCTTGGCAGGTTGGCAGCGCCCACATAGTACTTAAGGCCGCCTTCAAGCGATCCTGCACGCTGAATGCATTCTTGCAATACCTTGACGCCCACGCGCAGGTTGGTCACCGGATCAAACGCAGCAAAGTGGCCACCAAAGTGCTCGTACTTGTCGGTGTGGATCTTGGTCATCACCTGCATCAGGCCCTGGGCGCCTACCGAGCTTTGCGCAAACGGGTTAAAGCTCGACTCCACAGCCATGATGGCTAGGATCAGTGTAGGGTCAAGCTTCGTCTCTTTACCTACTTGGTAGGCTTCAGACACCAGTACGGCCAATGGCTCAGGTGCTACACGGTACTTTTTGGCTAACCAATACGCTACAGCGGCCTGGTTCTTGGGCAGCTGCTGCGGGTTGGTAGCGGTAGCGCGATCCACAGCAGCGATGATGCTGGCTTCGCCAGCCTCATCGGCTACGGTGTCAACCACGGTCTCTTGGCGGGCCTGCAACCAGGTACGCAAGTGCTCTTCGCCAGCAAGACGTAAGTCCGCGCGGGAGAACAAGGTGAGCGCGCAGAACGCAACCACCAAACCAATCAAAGCAAAACTGTTGTGCGCCATGGCTACGACGCCATGCGCAAGCGTGGTGCTCAAAGAACGAGCACCGGCAGCCACTTTCGCGGAAGCCTTCATAAAAATATTCCTTTCAATGCCTGCCCATCCTGACTGCCCCAGTGTTGGGGTTGAAGATGTGGCGGAGGTACAGCACCGTCCTGTGCTACACCGATCAGGCTGCCCGCTGCGTTGCAGACGGCCCTTGTCGTTTCATGCACGCTGCTTGCGTGTCAGGGGCTACGATCAAAACACCTCGTGGGTGTGACTAAAAATTCAGCAAAAATGCAATGAGACGAATTCTAGAAGCTTGCTTAATAAGCAGTCAACACTATAGATGTGAAAAATAAGACAAAAAAGTAGTAAAAAAACGTGTATAGGCGCTCTGTCAGCTAGGGGGCTAGGCGGCTTCCAAGCCGGTGGTTTGATCTGCCACAAAGCAAAGGTAGAGATCGCCAGCAGCACTTGTCAGTTATGCAGCCGGCGCTATTGCTTGAATAGCTAATCCAAATAGATGCGTAGGCAACTTATAAATTAAACCAATTGGTAAGAAAAAGTATTTCTGCTTGATGCAGATTAGATTGATTGCTATTGATTTAAAAGTGACTAACTGCTGGGCTTCGCAAACGGGTTTTGCGTATGTCGCGCAAACAAAGCCTGGTGCGGCCTGCAAGCGGGTATGGGGTTAAGGCCCCTGCGGGGCGTGCAAGCTGGGGTGGGCGAGATTGCAAGACTTTGGGCATGGAGTGCAATCGTTAAGCTGGCCATTGGAGCCCAAAATACTGCATAAAAAACAGGTAAAAATGCCTAATTCCCAGCTGATGCGACAGGTCTTTATGTTTTTTATCTGGGTAAATTACTTATTTTTAGGGGGGAAAGAGAGGGTTGGCTTTTGGTTCACCTTCGTTTTTGGTGCACATGAACCAAAAAATTCTAAAAAAATTGAGCTTTACACGTGTAATTTTGGCAAAAACTTATTTTTTATCATGCGCTAACGGTGCTGAGCTGATGGTGAGCGCTCCATGTCGGTGTGTACCGGGGGAGTTAGGGGCTGCCAGCTTGGCTGGAGCTGGGGTTTTCTATGGGAGTTAAGTGCGCCCTATATATATGTGTGCTGCACCGATGCCCAGGGAGCGAGTAGCTGCTTGGGTCGTGCAAGCCGTGCACGCGGGTTAGCTTCAAAGATTGTGAAAATATGGCCCAGCACGCAGTGATTCATTGTGTTGCTATCTATTTAGAGGCTTCTTTGGGCACAATGCAGGGGTCGACTCCTGATTGAGGATCTCGCCGTGAGCGAACAACAAGAACCCCCGAAGAAAAAACCTGGCGCGGCTAAGCGCTGGCTGCGCCGCTTGGCGTGGTGTGTCGTTGCGCTGCTGGTGCTGTGGGCGCTGGCGTGGTCGGCGCTGCCGTGGTTGGTTCGCACCCAAGGCGAGAAGATCGCCAGCCAAAAGTTAGGCCGCGCCGTACATATTGGTGCTGTCGAGTTCAAGCCTTGGTCGCTGGAGCTCACGGTGCACGATTTGCAAATCGCCGGGCGTGATGCAGATAGCCTGCCGCAGTTGGCGGTGGAGCGTATTTACGTGGATGCGGATATGCAGTCCATCTTCCGCCTGGCGCCGGTGCTGGATGCCATCCAGATCGACAAGCCCGTGGTGCGTGTGGCGCAGACGGCGCCTGGAAAGTTCGACTTTGATGACATTGTTGAAAAGCTCAAAGACCCGAACCCCAAGCCTGACGACGGCAAACCCGCGCATTTTGCGCTCTACAACATCGAGTTGAAGGATGGTGCGGCCGAGTTCCGCGACGACACTGTGGGCCAGATGCATGCGCTCAAGGGTTTGCAGATCGGCGTGCCTTTCGTCAGCAACCTTGAATCCCAGCGACAGATCAAGGTTTTGCCCCAACTGGCCTTCGATTTGAATGGCAGCCAGTTTGCCACCCAGGCAGAAACCACGCCGTTTACCGACGACCACAAGACTGATGCGACCTTGGTGATCAAGGATCTGAACCTGAAGCCTTACCTGGGCTACATCCCCGCGTCTGTGCCCGTCAAACTGGTGGGCGGCGTGCTGAACGCGAACCTGAAAGTGGCGTTTGAGCAGACGGACAAAGCTGCCGTCAAACTGAGCGGCGATGTGCATGCCAGCGATGTCCTGATGCATGACACGAATCAGGCTGAGTTGCTGGCCTGGAAGCAGCTGGACATTCAATTAGCCGATGTGCAACCGTTGGCCGGCCAAGTGCATATTGCGCAGGTGCTGCTGGATGGTGCGCAGATTTCGCTCAAGCGTGGCAAAAATGGCCAGTTGAGCCTTTTGGATGCGAAGGGCCAGCCCATCGCACCTGCCCAACCCAAGGTCGACGTGGTTCCCGTAGGTATAGATACCCCTGAAACCATAGCGACTAGTGCCCACCAGCTGGGCGCTAGTGAGCAAAAGGATACCAAAACTGCAGATGCACAGCGTGTAGTGGCTGAGCCAGCTCGTGTGGATGGAGCCGCTGAAAAAGCCACAGAGTCCGGGGTAGTCGAGCAAGTGGACGAGGTCGCACCAGCCGCTAAATCCTCAGGCCCATCGGCCAAGCCTGCATGGCGCGTTCAGGTGGATGAGGTCAAGCTAAGTCGAGTGCAAGGTGTGTGGCTGGACGAAAGCGTGCCCGTGCCCGCCAAGGTGCAGCTGGATGATTTTGCGTTGAGCGCCCAAAAAATAGTCTGGCCGTTTACCGAGCCGTTTGCGTTTGAGGGATCTTCCGCACTGTCGGGCAGCGAGGGTGTGCCATCCTCCGGCCGCATTGTTTTTAATGGCAAGGCGACGGACAAGACGGCCGAAGTCGAGGTGACGACTACCTCGCTGCCGCTGCAGCTGGGCGCTTCGTACCTGACGGGGGTGATTGAGCCAGGTCTGCGCGGCAGTATTGACAGTCAGATGCAAATCCGCTGGCAGGATGCAGCGGTGCAGCTCAAGTTGAGCGAATTGATCGTGTCCGATGTGGCGCTGCAATGCAATAACAAGAGCAACTGTGCGGCGCCGCACGGCGTGGCTGTGGGCCTTAAGGGTAAAGATAACCTGCTGGAGCTGGCCAAGCTGGAGGTCAAAGACGCCGAGGTGGATACGGCCCGGCAGCGTGTCCAAATCGGCTCGATTGAGCTGCAGCAACCAGCGCTGGGCGTGTCGCGCGACAAATCTGGCCGAATGATGTTTGAGGACTGGCTGCCCGCCACACAGGCCGCCAAGGCGCAAAAAGATGCCAAGACTGCTGCTTCAAAGGCCGACAAGCCTTGGGATGTAGAGCTGGCGCGTATCGCCATTAAAGGCGCTCATGTGCAGTACCAAGATGAATCTACGCCTCGCAAAGTGGCCGTGCGCCTTAGTAACTTTGATGTGGAGCTGCGCGACTATGCGCCGCTGGCCAAGCAGGCCAAGCCGTCGCCACTCAAGGTTGCGGGCCGCATTGCAACTGGCCGTGCTGAGCCGGGACGCTTGGTGTATGAGGGCACGCTGGGCCTGACACCGCTGTCTGCCGCGGGCCGCCTGAATCTGAGCCAATTGCCCGTACATGCCTTTGAGCCCTATGCCGCTGCAGCTTTGCCGGTGCGCCTGATGCGGGCGGATGCCAGCTTTAAGGGCAGTATTGATTTTGTGCAATCGCCCAAGGGGCCGGTGCTGAGTGTGAAGGGTGACGCTGGGTTGGATGATGTGCGCGTGCGCCCGCTGGCCAGCGTAACTGCCGCCAAGGCACGGCAAGAGGCTGAGGGTGCTGCTGAGTCAGGAGCTGCTGGCGACCGCGAGACAGCCGCTAGAGGCCCGAAAATTATTGACAAATCGGCTGGCGGTAGCCGCAGCGGTACCCTGGGCGCAGGGTTGATGGGAGCCGCCGACGATCTGCTGAACTGGAAACTGCTGAGTCTGCGCGGCCTGGATATACGCATGGCGCCCGAGCAACGCATGAAGGTCAAAGTGGGCGAGACCGCGCTGTCGGACTTCTATGCGCGCTTGATCATTCAAGAAAACGGCAAGCTTAATCTGCAAGACTTGGGAGGTGACGAGACTGCGCCCGTGGGGGCAGATGCTTCCAAGCCTGAACCCAAGAAGGATGAGGCAGCCAAGGCGCCCGTCACTCCAGCGCCGCTGGAGCCATCGGTGTCTGCAACCGGCCCCATGATAGACATGGGCGCCATCACTTTGTCAGGCGGCACGGTCAAGTTCAGCGATCGCTTTATCAAACCTAATTACTCGGCCGACTTATCGGAGCTGGCGGGACGTATGAGTGCCTTCTCGTCCGAGCCAACGGCGGCCGGGCAGCCGCTGCAACTGGCGGATTTGGAGTTACGCGGCAAGGCTGAGGGAACGGCATCGCTTGAGATTACTGGCAAGCTGAACCCACTGGTCAAGCCGTTGATGCTCAACATCCACGGCAAGGTGCGTGACCTGGAATTGTCGCCCCTGTCGCCCTACAGCGTGAAGTACGCCGGCCATGGTATTGAGCGCGGCAAGATGAGTGTGGATGTGCAGTATGACGTGCAGCCCGATGGCATGCTGACGGCCTCCAACAAGCTGGTGCTGAATCAACTGCAGTTTGGCGAAAAGGTAGAAGGAGCGCCTGCCAGCCTGCCCGTCAAACTGGCCGTGGCCTTGCTTGCGGACCGCAACGGCGTGATCGACCTGGATTTGCCTATCAGTGGATCGCTGAATGACCCGCAGTTCCGCCTGGCGCCCATCATCTTCAAGGTGATTGGCAACTTGATTATGAAGGCGGTGACCTCGCCGTTCGCCTTGCTGTCGGGCGCCTTTGGCGACAGTGCAGAAGGCAGTCAGGTGGCGTTTGCTGCGGGCAGCGCGGTGCTTGACGATGCCACCAAGGCCAACCTGGACAAAATCGCCAAAGCCCTGCAAGACCGCCCGGCGCTGCAACTGACGGTGACCGGCCAGGCCGAGCTGGATCAAGAAAGGGATGGCTGGCGCAAGGCCCGGATCGACGATATGGTGCAAGCCCAGAAGCGCCGCGCCACCATACGCGCAGGCGGCAAGGTTGAGGATGTAAGCCCGGTGACGGCGGCTGAGTACCCAGGCTTGCTGAAAGACGTATACAAACGCGCCGACATCAAAAAGCCACGCAATATGGTGGGCTTGGCCACCGACATTCCGCAGGCGGAGATGGAAACCTTGCTGATCACCAGCGTAGCCGTGCCTGACAACGCTATGCGCGAGCTGGCTTTGGCGCGCGGTGTGGCCGTGCGCGACTACCTGGCCAGCAAGAGCGTCAAGCTCGACCGCCTGTTTTTGGGTAATGTCAAAACCGAGGGTTTTGACAAGGAATGGAAGCCCCGCGCAGAGCTGAGCCTGGCACCGCGCTAAATGGCGTGCAGGCCGCATGTAATGGGGGTTGGATGCAAATCCAGCCCTTTTTTACAGGTGCATGTTTCTGTGAAAATCCGTTTCCGCCACTTGCTTGCTTGGAGACCTAGCCAAACCCGGTCAAAATAGCGCCCTGGCAGCTTGCAAAGGCGCAAGCGCCTTTTATTCTGGTTTCCATCGCCGCTGTGGGCTGCTCTAAGGTAGGGCATCGCTAGCGGCTGGAGCATCAGAAACATTCTTTGTGCCAATGGCTGCGCTGTAAGGCGCAGGCCGTATTTACTGAACTGATTCCATGTTCCCCTTTATTTCGCGCAACAAAACGCCCGACACCCCAGAGCCCACTCCAGCACCCGCCAAGGTGGTTGCGCCGCATCCGCTGGATGGCGTGACGGGTGGCGCCTTTTCGGCTGCTACATCGGGTGAGCGCGCTGCCAAGGTGCGCGAATGGCTGACGACCAATCCATCGGCTGATCAGCTGCAGGAAGTCTTCAAAGAGCTGTCTGCCCGTGATAAGGGTGCTGCCAAGGCCATCCGCGAGCGCATTGAAGAGCTGCGCCGCGCCAAGGGTCAAGAAGCGATTGCTGCAGAGTGGGCAGAAAAAGCCAACAAGTTGCTGGCCGCATCCAAACTGAATATTGCTGATGCCCTGGCCTGGCAGCGCGATGCCGCCAAGGCTGGTGCCCCGCTGTCCAAAGAGCCGCTGACCACTTTGAAGGCCCAGCTGGCCGAGCGCATCAAGACCATTGAAGACTTGCAGCACCGCGTACAAGTACAGCGCGAAGCTGCAGTGCTGCTGGCCCAGCGCGTAGAAGTGCTGTCCACCAAGTCATACAAAGACGCGCAGGCGGCCGATGCCGCATTGGCGATCGATGTAGCGCATTGGCAAGAGCAGGCAGGCGAGTTGGAAGGTGATTCGAGCTGGAGCAGCGTGGAAGCGCGCTACCCCGGCATGCTGGAAACCTCCAAAGCTCAGTTGCTGCTGGTGTGGGAGGCTTTCCAGTCTGCGCTGCAGCAAACGCTGAAGGCTGCAGAAGATGCTCAATCGCCCCTGCCCACCGTGCCGGTATGGGCTGATGAGATCCGCGCCGCCCGTGGCCTGCCGACTGAGGCGGAGCAAGCCGTTGCCCGCGCTGCTGTCGCAGCCAAGCCCGCTGCAGACCCGCAGGAAGCCAAGCGCGCCAAGCAAGCCGTGCAAGAGGCACTGAAAAAGCTGCAAGACCAAACCACCGAAGGCCATGGTAAGGCGGCATCGGGAGCAGCTGCGCAACTGCGCGCCGTGCTCAAGCAACACGGCAAGCGCATTGACCAAGAGCTGGAAGCCCAGGTCAACACCGCGTTGATAGCTGCCGGCGAGTTGGAGGGCTGGCAACGCTGGAGTGCCGACAAAGTGCGCGAAGAGCTGCTTGCCAAGGCCCAAGGTCTGCTGACTCGTCCCGAAGGCCAAGAGCTGGGCGGACGAAAGCTGCAGGAAACCCTGCGCCAGTTGCGCGAGGAATGGAAAAAAGCCGATCAGAGCGGACCAACCAACCACGCACTGTGGAAGAAGTTTGATGACGCCTGCAACGCTGCCTACAAGCATGTGGAAGTGTGGCTGAACAAGGTGCGCGAAGAGGGCACCAAGCACCGCGCCGAGCGCGAAGCTCTGATCGCCGAGCTGAAAGCCTGGGCCGAGGCGCACAAGGTATCGACCGATTGGAAGCAGATGCAACGCGATCTGTTCCAGTTTGGTGACCGCTGGCGCGCTAGTGGCCATGTGGGTGAAAAGGCCTATGGCGAGCTGCAAGCCGCGTGGAAAAGCGCGCATAACGACGCTACTGCTCCGTTGCACGCTGCGCAAAAAACCAGCATTGCCCGCCGTGAAGCCATGATTGCGCAAGCAGTCGAATTGGCTGCCGCCCCAAGCCTGAACATTGATGCTGTGCGTGAGCTGCAGCGCCAGTGGCAGACCGAGGCGCAAGGCGTGCCGATGGATCGCCGCCACGAGCAAAAGCTGTGGGATGCTTTCCGCAAGCCGTTGGACGAGGCCTTTGCCCGCAAAACCCAGCAGCGTGAAAAGTTTGCCCAGCAGTTGAGTACCCGCGACCAAGCTGTGCTCGATGCATCCAAGGCGCTGGAAGCGGCCAATCACAGTGGTGATGCACAGCAGATTCAAGCTGCCATCGAAGGCTTGCAAAAAGCTTTGAAGGACCAAAGTGACCAGGCGGCTGCTGAGCCAGTGGTAAAAGCAGAGGCTGCCACCGCCGCTGAAGCTGTCCAATCTGCACCTGCTGCTGACGTGGCGCAAGAGGGTGTTGCCGCAGATGCCGCACCAGAGGCGGGGGCCGAAGCGGCTCCCACGCCAGCGCCAGTTGCTGCACCTAAGCCTGTGGTGGCTATGCGCAGTGGTGATGACCGCCCTGGCATGAAGCGCGATGCGCCTGCAGCGCCAACCCGTGGTGGCAAGCCTGGTGAGCGCCGCGATGGTGGGCGTGACAGCCGTGGCCCACGCACCGATCGTCCCGACAACCGCTTTGCTCGTGCTGATGATCGCTTCGGCCGTAGTGATCGCAATGACCGTGCGCCGCGTGATGACCGTGGCCCGCGCCTGGGCGATGCCGCCTTCCGAGCTCAGCGCGATGCTATGGATCACGCCCAGGCAGCCTTGCGCAAGCTGGCTAGCCAGGCCCACGGCCAAGCCCTGACGCAAATGATGGAAGCTTGGAGCAAGCGCGATGCCAACCTGCTGCCACCCGCTCAAGAGCTGGGTCGTCTGCCAGGACCGGTGCGCAGTAACTGGGGCCAAGCCATTGCCGCACCGGCAAGTGGTGATGCGAAGGAGTCGCTGTTGCGCCTGGAGATGGCTGCAGAAGTGCCAACGCCTGCCGAGCAAATTAATGCCCGCCGTGCCCTGCAACTCCAGCTGCTGACCCGTCGCAATGACCCATCGCCACAGGAAACCTGGCAGCAAGATGTGGTCAAAGTACTGCAAGCAGGCAGCGACGAGGCATCCGCCCGCCGCCTGCAAAACGTGCTGAAGGCATTGCTGAAGAAGTAAACCTAGCGAGACCCCTAAGCAAAACGCCCTGCGCTACAAAGCCAGGGCGTTTTTTACTGCGTCAAAAGCAGGCTGATCAAGCAGTAAGCGTTGCACGGCAGAGCTGAGAAGCGAGGAGCCTGCTTGGATAAAGCGCACTAACGCTAAGGCAGTCTCTAGAGCGGCGCACTACCGTAGGCAATATTGCAAGGCGGCTTACGCTTTAGTGAAGCCATGAGGGCGGTCTTGGCATGCTTGCAAATTGTCTGAGATTCTGGGTGCGCAAATCAACAAAACAGAAAGCCGCTGTACTTGCGTACAGCGGCTTGTGTTTTGGTGCCCAGGAGAAGACTCGAACTTCCACGATGTTACTCGCTAGTACCTGAAACTAGTGCGTCTACCAATTCCGCCACC
>JAVXMM010000109.1:6892-10341 GCA_036646255.1 Comamonas sp. | reverse complement strand
GGCAGGCGGTGCAGCGTCTGCGGGCCAAAGACCACGTCCACAAACGGTGCGCGCTTTATGATTTCGGCACCTTCCTGGCTGGCCACGCAGCCGCCAACGCCGATCAGCACGCCTTTTTCCTTCAGGTGGCGGATGCGGCCCAGGTCGCTGAAGACCTTCTCTTGTGCCTTTTCGCGCACCGAGCAGGTGTTGAACAGGATCAGGTCGGCTTCTTCCACGTCCTGCGTGGGCTCATAGCCCTGGGCGGCGCCCAGCACGTCGGCCATCTTGTCCGAGTCGTACTCGTTCATCTGGCAGCCAAAGGTTTTGATAAAGACTTTTTTAGACATCGCGGAATCCATAGCACCCCGGGCTCTGCGCAAGAGACTGGGGTTAAAGTGCCGCTAGCGCCCATCTGGTAGGCGCTAACAGCTATTAAAAGAGAAGTGTTTTGGCGGGTTTTGCCGTGTCTGGCAGGTCTTAGCGCAGCAAGCTGCTCCAGAAGCCGTTGTCTGCCCGGTCGCGTTTCAAGGCGGCTTCTTCGCTGTTCAAAATCCAGGCGGCGTGCACGCGGCCTGAGGATTTTTCGATCACATAGTTCACGTTCAGCTTTTGGCCCAGCATGGTATTGGGGCGCACCGCCATATTTTGCGGGTTGTACAGCTTAAAGGCGGGGGCCAGCAACAGGTCTTTCCCATCAATCGTGGCTTGGCTGATGTTGTTGACCACCAAGGTGCCACGCAGCGCATGCATGGGAAAGTTGCGCGTTGGGCCTTGGAAAGGCGCAAAAGTATTGGTCTGCGCCACGCTGGACAGGGCAGCAGATGCCAGGCCAAGCGCAATCGCCGCCGCAAAAGTACGGCGTGTAGTAGTGGTGTCGGTGTGGGGTGTTGTGCAGCGTTGCATGGTGTATATCCAGGGGCTGGAGGCTGCATTCTACAAAGGGCGGCGGTGCCGCAGCCCTTTGCTGGGGCTTGTGGTGGCGCTTGTGCAACAACGCAGGCATTTTGCACCGCCATCGTCTTGGTAAGATTTATATAAACCTAGCTGCCAGCGACCGCCTGATGGGCGCTGGCAGCTATTAGTTTGGTAGTGGCGCGGATCTACGCATCCAGCCTATAGCTGGATACGGCCAGCCCGCCCATGAATGCATCCTCGTGGTACACGCGCACGGCGCGGTCGCCTTCGGCGGCACCTACGGCCACCATCAGTGGCAGCAAATGCTCCTCACGCGGATGGGCTAGGCGGGCGGCGGGGGCATCCTCCCAGTTCACCAGGCGCTGGCTGCGCTCTTGGCTGTCCACGTTCAGCATGGTGTCGGCCAGCCAATCGTCAAAAGCTTTGGCGGGCGCATGGGCCTGGGGGCCAAAAGCGCGCAGGTTGTGATAGCTCAGGCCACTACCGATGATGAGCACATCTTCATCGCGCAGCGCCGCCAGCGCACGGCCTAGCGCCAGGTGCTCGGCTGGGTCTAGGCCTTGGCGCAGCGACAGTTGCACCACGGGCACCTGGGCATCGGGGTAGATGGCCTTCATGGGCGAGAACATGCCATGGTCGTAACCGCGCTCGGTATCTACGTTGACAGGGATGCCGGCTTGTTGCAATAAATCGACCACACGCTGCGCCAGCGCAGGCGAACCGGGCGAGCGGTAGTGGATTTGATAAGTGTGGGCTGGGAAGCCGCCGTAGTCATAAATCATGCCGGGCTGGGCCGTGGCCTGCACGGTGAACGCGGGCGCCTCCCAGTGGGCAGACAACATCAAGATTGCCTTGGGTGTGCGGCCCAGCTGGCGAGGCATATCGGCCAGCGATGCCTCGAGCTGGGCGTAAAAATCATGCATCTCGGGCATCCAGGGCCAGGGGCCGCCGCCGTGCGAGATGAAGTACACCGGCATACGGGCAGTGCTGGATACAGCAGTGGCAGAGGTGGTGGTGGTCATGTTTGAAAACTCCTTGCCTTGAATGTATAGCTTGCCCCTCATGAAACCAAGTCCATAAAATGCAGCAATTACTTTCCTAATAGGAAACTATGGATCAGCTCACCAGCATGCAGGTCTTTCAAGCCGTGGTGGATAGCGGCAGCTTTGCGCAGGCAGGCGAGCGGCTGGGCATATCCGCGCCCATGGTCAGCAAACATGTGGCTCAGCTGGAAAAGCGCCTGGGTGCCCGTTTGCTGAACCGTAGCAGTCGTCATCAAAGCCTGACGGAGGCCGGCCAGCGCTGGTACACCCAAAGCAGTCAGGCATTGCAGATGCTGGATGCCGCCGCACAAGAGCTGGGCCAGCACAGCGATGCGCCACGCGGCCAGCTCAAAATAAGCGCGCCTGTATGGTGCGCCACGCCGCGCATGGCCCACATCCTGGCGGGCTACCGCGCCCGCTGCCCCGAGGTACTGGTCGATATCCACTTAGACAACCACAAAGTTGATCTGGCCACTGGCGGCTACGATATGGCGCTGCGCGCCGCCGTAGAGCCCGCAGCCCACCTGATTGCCCGCCCGCTGTGCGAGGTGCCGTTTTACCTGGTGGCCACGCCCGCTTACTTGCAACGCGCAGGCACCCCAGAGCAGCCCGCCGACCTGGCCCGCCACGCTGCCGTAGTGCCCAGCTACGTGGGCCTGGGCCAACTACAGCTCAGCCAAGGCGCCCGCAATGTGCCACTGCGCCTGGAGCCCGCGCTGCTGTCGGACAACTCCAACCTCAGCCTGCATGCCGTGCGCGCTGGCATGGGCATCGGCCTTTTACCAGCGTGGCTGGTGGATGAGGATCTGCAAACTGGCGCCCTGGAGCAAGTGCTGCCGCAGTGGAGCGCGCTGACCGTCACCCTCTACGCCATCTACACCAGCCGCCGCTATCTGGCGCCCAAGGTGCGTAGTTTTATAGACTGGCTGTCAGGGGAGTTGATGAGTTGAGCTTTATAGAGAAATTGGCGGCTGGCGCAAACTGGGTGATCATTAAATGCTATTGATTTAATAGTTCTCTGTCGCCATAGATGGCTGATGTAGATACAGGGGCTTACATAATCTGGCAACAAGGAGATGCCATATGAATGTGAACGGAGGGGATGCGCGGGTTGCGGTTCTGGTGGATTGCGATAACACCAGCCCGGAGATTCTGGAATACGCACTGCAGGTTGGTCACCAGTTTGGCCGCGTGGTGCTGCGGCGAGGCTACGGGAACCACACTACGCTGGCCAACAAGTGGCAAGAGGCTTTGGTGAGGCAAGCATTTACGCCGAGCCTGCAGTACC
Source organism: Comamonas sp. (assembly GCA_036646255.1). Lineage (GTDB taxonomy): Bacteria > Pseudomonadota > Gammaproteobacteria > Burkholderiales > Burkholderiaceae_C > Comamonas. The sequence goes on along the minus strand of JAVXMM010000109.1, from coordinate 7,113 downwards.
AGTACGCCGCAGGAAAAAACACATCGGATATCGCGCTGGCTTTGGATGCCATGGAAGCTTTGTTTGATGCGCGAGCCGATACCTTTTGTTTGGTGACCAGTGATTCAGATTTTGCGTACCTGTGCAGAAAATTGAAAGAGCGTGGTGCAACGGTCAATATCGTCGGGGAAGCGAAAAGCCTGGATGCGTTGAGAAACGCGAGTGATCAGTTTTTTGAGTGG
>JAVXMM010000109.1:0-6792 GCA_036646255.1 Comamonas sp. | reverse complement strand
CCTGCCCGTCGAAACGTCAAGTTAATCCGCTGCCCATTCAGCAGCGAATGCGCCAACGGGTTCACGCCATCCTTCACCGGCATCACCCCATGAAAGCGCATGCGGTCGACGCCGCCCCAGACCACCACATCGCCATGCTGCAGCGGCAGCTTTTGCGTGGCGTCGGAGCGCTCATGCCCGCCCCACAAAAACACGGCGGGCAGGCCTAGTGATACCGAGACGATGGGCTGTTGCGCATCGCCTTCGTCCTGGTGCAGGGTCAATCGAGTGCCGATTGTGTAGCGGTTGATGAGGCAGGCGTTGGGAGTGAAGGGCGGTAGACCGGCGGCCTGTGCCGCTTTTGCGGCCAGTTCGGTAAAGGCCGGTGGCATAGCTGGCCAAGCTTGGCCGTTTACCGGGTCTTGCGCAGTGTAGCGGTAGCCTTGTCGGTCGCTGTACCAGCCGTAGTTGCCACAATTCGTCATCGCCACTTGCATGCTGCGGCCGCCAGGCGTAACCAAGTGGCGGAAGGGTGCTTGCTGCACGATGCCTGCCACTCCCTGCAGTAAATCCGCCTGCCAGTGCAGCGCAAAGCCACGCAATACGCAGGCGTTGGCGCCGATGGAGATGTGCTCCCACGCAGGGGCGTCATCGTCCTTGTCGTTGGGGCTGAATAGATCACGCATTGCTTTGTTTTTTTGATAGCTTCTAGCGCATGCTAGCCGGGCGCTATCGAACGATTTATATCAAATCCATTTGTGGGCTGGCTGCTGTTGCCTTGGGCACGTAGCCTTCTAGCTGGAGCAAGGCTTGTTTGCGCCCCAGGCCCCAGCGGTAGCCGGTGAGGGAGCCGTGCTTACCTATCACGCGGTGGCAGGGCACGAAGACGGATATCTCGTTAGCGCCATTGGCCCGCGCCACGGCGCGCAGGGCTTTGGCATCGCCCAGACTGGCGGTTAATTCTGTGTAGCTGCGCGTCTCGCCCACAGGTATATCGCACAAGGCCTGCCATACCCGCTGCTGGAATGCCGTGCCCGCCAGCACTATCGGCACTGCATGGGCAAGTGGCGGCGTGGCAATGGCCGTTTGCACGGCTCGCGCCAGGGCGGCAAGACCGGCGTCGTCACGCGTGATCTGGCTCTTGGGGTAGCAGCGCTGTAACTCCGCTATCAGCGGCTCGGCCTCATTACCCATGTACAGCACGGCCAAGGGTGGCAGCGGGCAGGTGGCGGTAGCTGGGGCGTCGCTGCGTGTGGCGATCAGCACCATGCCCAGTGCGCAAGGCAGGCAGCTGTAGTGCAGCTGTGCTGGCGCGCGCGGCGGGGTGGGGAGCAGGGTGATGGGAGCGCGGTGCATGGCGGGTATCCGGGTTGCGATGCATCACTGTAGCGCGAAGGCCGGAGACCTGTGCTCCCGTTCTTGCGCTCTAGTTGGCGTTGGGCCTGGCTGGTTTAATGCCGTTAAGGCGCTTGCAGCGCATGTTTGCGAATGCTGGGGCGGCCAACAAAAAACGCCCCTCGGGAGGGACGTTTAGATGGGCGGGGCGGATCAGACTGTGGCTGCTTGCGCACTCGCCTCGCCTTGGCGGCGGTTGGTGGATGCAGGGGGTGTTAGTAATGCAACGGCTTGAGCCAGTGTGAGGTGTTTGGTGCTCAGTAGCGCTGTGTCGCGCGCTTGCATGGCTGTCGATGGTGTAGCGGTGGGATCGGAAGCCAACAGGTGCACGCGTAGCACTGCGTCTGCCAGCAATAGGCGCTTTCCATCTACGCCCTTTTGTGTGGCCTCCCATGCAAGCAGCACTGCCGCGGATGCGTAGTACAAGGCTGACGCGGCACGGCGAACCTCGAACTCCAGCTCGTGCTGATCGGCGACGGCTTCGGCCAGTGCGCAGGCTTTGTCCAAGGCCTCCGCCAGTTGCTGGGCAGTATGTGGCGCACTGGCTTGCACTGGCTCCAGCTTGTGCATCAAAAAGCTTTGGAGAGCCAAGTGCGCGCGGTCTTTGCGCACGGCGCGGTCAATCGCGTCAAGTGCATTGATATTGCTGGTGCCCTCCCACAGAACGCCGATATGAGCGTCGCGCACTAAGCGGGCATTCACAAAATCTTCGATATAGCCATTGCCGCCACGTACCTCCATGGCGCTGGTGGCAACAGTGATGTTGTCACGGCAAGTTCGCAACTTGAGCAAAGGGGTGAGCAAGCGCAGTGCAGTCTTGGCGGTTTTGTTGCCTGCATAGCTTTGCGCCATGACATCGGCGGTGGCCAAGGTCATGCTTAACGCCACTTCCGTCGGCACCATGATTTTGAGTAGCTGCCGCTGCATCAGCGGGTAGTCCACCACGCGACGGCCAAAAGCTTGACGGTGATTTGCGGCTTGCAGTGATTCGTTGAGGCAGCGGCGCATCATGGCAGCGGCACGCACTGCGTGCGATAAGCGCGAGAGATTGACCTGCTCCATCATGTGCTTGAGGCCCTGGGTGGCGTCACCCACCAAGTAAGCAAAGGCACCGTCGATACGCAGCTCGCCGCTGGCCATGCTGCGTGTGCCCAGCTTGTCCTTAAGTCGCACGATTCGGTAGCTGTTGCGGCTGCCATCCTCACGGTGGCGTGGCATGGCAAACAGGGCCAATCCTGCTGTGCCAGCGGCTGCGCCTTCTGGGCGCGCCAGAATCAGGGCGATGTCTGCGTCTACATGGGAGGAGAACCATTTTTCGCCAAACAAATGCCACTCGCCATTGATGAGGCGTGCCGTGGTTTCCACCTGGCCCACGTCAGATCCGCCTGCCTTTTCGGTCATGAACTGGGTTCCCTTCCAAAGGCTGCTCAGATTGTCAGCCAGCATGCGCGGCAGTAACTTGGCTTTCAGCTCCTCGCTGCCGAATTTCCGGATAAGGTGGATTGATGTGTCCGTTACGCTGATGGGGCACATCTGACCAAACTCTGACTGTACAAACAGGTACTGAAATACGTATTTGGTGATGGGCGACAAGGTGCCGGGGTAGCCCATGGCGCCGGGGCGGTGTGTCATGGCGTGGAACTGGAATTGTTCAAACGCGATGTGCTCCATCTCCTGATAGGCAGGGTGGTATTCCACCCAATCCTCGTCCTCTCCCCAGCGTGATCGCGCGTGCAATACGGGGCCATGCTTGTCAGCTACGGTGGCTAGCTCGTTCAAGCGACCACCTGCCAGTTGGCCCATGCGTTGGATGTGAGGCAGAAAAAACTGCAATTCGGTTTCTGCGATGTAGAGTGGCAACAGCTGTTGTAGGCTGGGATCCAGCTCGAAAAAATCGAGGCCCGCGCAGTCGGGTGCTAGTTTGTCGGAGCTTTGCGGCGAGGTTGCAGGGCGATGTTTAGCAAAGGCTCGGTACTGGGGCAGAAAGGTCATAGCGGGTCTCCTTGCGGGTAGAGATTTGAAATATTTGCTGGGAGCGCGCTTAAATCACGCCTGCTTGTCGCAATGCAGTCTGTTGCTCGGTGTCAAGGCCGAGATGCTGTCTCAGGACGTCACTGGTGTGTTCGCCTAAAGTGGGTGGGCCGGCTGGATACTCCACCGGGGTCTCAGAAAACCGAAGAGGGCTGGCGATGGTGCGAAACTGCGCGCCATCGTTCATCGTGATGGTTGTCTCGATTCCTCGGGCCTTGACCTGCGGATCGGCCATCGCCTCTTCAAAGTCGTTGATGGGGGCGCATGGCACGCCTGCTGCATCAAGCCGCTCTAACCATACGGCACTGGTGTGCTTTTCCATGATACGTGCAAGCTCTGGCAGCAGGATGTTTCTGTTTTGGATGCGCCCAGACACTTTGGAAAACTGTTTATCCGCACTGAGGTCCGGTCTTCCAATGGCCTGGCAGTACGCTGCATATAGCGAATCATTGCCCACTGCGACTACGATTTGACCATCTTGTGTATCGAACACTTGATAGGGCACGGCGTTAGAGTGCGCGTTGCCGTAGCGGCTGGGCAGCTTGCCCGAGGCCATGTAGTTCACCGCCTGGTTGCTGTTAAACGCCATGGCACAGTCCAGCAGGGCGATATCAAGGTGTTGGCCCTGGCCGCTGCTCTCGCGCCACAGCAGCGCCGAGGTGACGGCCACCGTGGCATACATGCCGGTGGTGATGTCGGCGACCGCAATGCCTACCTTTTGCGGACCGCCTCCAGGTAAATCATCACGCTCGCCGGTAATGCTCATCAAGCCACTCATGGCCTGGAACACAAAATCGTAACCCGGCTTGTGGCTGTAGGGCCCTGTCTGGCCGAACCCGGTGACTGAGCAATACACCAGCGCAGGGTTGATGGCCTTCAGATCGTCATAGCCTAGGCCGTAGCGCGCCAACGTACCAACTTTGTAGTTCTCAACCAGCACATCACATTGCTTGGCCAATTCTTTGATCAGTGCCTGGCCCTGTGCTGTGGTGTAGTCTATGGTGACCGATTTTTTGCCCCGATTTGTGGATCCGAAATAGGCGGAATCATGGCGTTCGCTGGCGATTGCGGTGGGGATCCATGGCGGCCCCCAACCCCGGGTCTCGTCGCCGATATTGGGGCGCTCCACTTTGATAACCTCGGCACCCAGATCGGCCAGGTTCTGCGTGCACCAAGGGCCAGCCAGCACCCGTGTCATGTCCAAGATGCGGTATTTTTGAAGAGGTCGGTTGCTCATATTTTTCTGTCTGATTTGCGGTGCGTATTTCGCTGGCCTTATTCCGCTTTGATGTTGGATTGCTCGATTACGGCTTTGTACTTGGCGCCTTCCTCGCGCATGTAGGCGGAGAAATCGCTTTGGTAGTAACCCACGGGCTCTGCGCCGCTGCTGGCCAGCTGCTTTTGAACATCAGGATTGGCCATGATTTTTTTGATCTCACTGGTTAACTTGTCCAGCACGGACTGAGGCACGCCGGTAGGAGCCACAAAACCAACCCATGCCTGCATCTCCATGCCGGGATAGCCGACCTCCGCCACTGTCGGTATATCTGGGAGGGCTTGGGATCGCTTGCTTCCCATCAATGCAACAGCTTTGAGTTGCCCATTTTTAATAAGTGGTGCACCGGTGAAGGCAGGCTCAAAGGTCATTGATACCTCGCCTGCAATAGTGGCGGTTTTAGCTGGTGCACTGCCTTTGTACGGTACATGCAGCACGTCAATCGCTGCTCTGGTACGCAGCATTTCTCCTGCCAAATGAGCGCTGGAGCCGTTGCCATAGGAGGCATAGCTTAAGGAGCCTGGTTTGCTTTTGCCCAGCTGAACTAACTCGGCCATGTTGTTGGCCGGGACCTTTGGGTTGAGCACAATCACGCTGGGCGCGACTGCTACCAGGGCGATGGGGCTGAAGCTTTTTACTGCGTCATAGCGCAGGTTTTTATACAACCAGGGGTTGATCGTGAGCGTGGTGTTGGTGGCCGCGAGCAGGGTATAACCATCGGGCTTGGCATTGGCGACGAAATCAGCTCCCGTGATGGTGGATGCGCCGGGCTTGTTTTCTATAACAACAGGCTGCCCTAATCCTTCGCCGAGTTTTTGGCCCACGATGCGTGCGACCACATCCGTCATGCCGCCCGCTGCGTAGGGCACGATAAGGCGAATACTTTGTCGCGGGTAGTCATCGGCCCACGCAGCAGGGGTGAAACTTGCGGTAAGGGCACTGCTCAGTATCAATAGCTGGAATTTCATGTCTTGTCTCCTGGTTGAGGTGTGGATCTGTTGTCCATTCAGGTAGTACTTATTTTTCTTGACTCGATCCATATCGTCCAATACATTTTTTCAGATGATTAATCTAATTTATGTATTAATAATGGGGCTCCGAAAGGAGCGAGCATGGAGTTAAGGCAGCTGCGGTACTTTGTAGCGGTGGCAGAGGAGTTGCACTTTGGAAAAGCTGCTAAACGGCTATCGATCTCGCAACCTCCGCTCAGCTTCAATATTTCTAGGCTGGAGGAGTCTCTTGGCTATGCTTTGTTGCGCCGAAGCACTCGTGAGGTGACGCTGACACCAGCGGGCAAAGTGCTTTACCGCGAAGCCTGCCGAATTCTGAGTTTGGCGGATCAGGCTCAAATGCTGGGCTCGCGAGCAGCTAGTGGAGAGCTGGGGAGTTTGCGTATTGGTTTTGTAGGGGCTGCCTTGCTGACCCCTATTGCAGCTATCTTGCGGCGTTTTGAACTAGAGCGTCCAGGCGTGTTGCTTTCTGTGCATGAGCTCAATAGCTTTGAGCAAATTGATGCTTTGCAGCGCGATCAAATTGATTTTGGGATCTTGCACCCTCGCTCCATTCCGGATGGATTGCATACGCAGGTTCTTTATCGCGAACCTTTTGTGTGTGCATTGCCTGCAAATCATCCGCTAGCGCGTAAAAAAGAAGTTCGACTGGAGGCGCTAAAAAACGAATCCTTTGTTCTTTTTCCTCGCCACTTCTCGCCTGAGTACCACGACCAGATCATTGCTTTATGCATGTCGGAGGGCTTTGCCCCGCATATTCGTTATGAGGTGCGAGCCAACGCTACTGTCGCTGCTTTGGTTGCTGCTGGTTTTGGCGTTGCCATCGTGCCGCAATCGGTTCGACGAGTAGCAATAGATGGGCTGGAATTCCGCCCGTTGGTTAAGGCTGATATCAGCTCAGAACTCATCGGCGCTTGGCGAAATGAAGAAAATGAAGGCTTGATCAAGCCCTTGCTGGCAGAGCTAGGCGCAATTTTGTAATTTCAGCGCTGCTGCATCCAACGAAAAAACCGCAGTGCCTTTGCAAGCACTGCGGTTTGATGTTTTGGTGGTCGTAGGTGGACTTGAACCACCGACATCAGCATTATGAATGCTGCGCTC
>JAVXMM010000108.1:0-10433 GCA_036646255.1 Comamonas sp. | reverse complement strand
CGCAGCTATCCGCAAGTCGCCATTGGCGGCATTGGCGCAGACCAGTTTGCGGAGGTACTGAAAAGCGGCGTGGGCTCCATTGCCGTGGTGCGCGCCTTGGTGAATGCAGAGCAACCGGAGCAGACTGCGCAGCAGTTAATGGCCCTGATGCGCCCGTAAATATAGTGCCCGGCGGCTACCCAAGGCCTTGGCAATCTTCTTGTCGGTGTTGTACTCGCTAAGGGCGTAAACGAGCCAGATCATGGCAGGCAGCCATCCGATCAGGCTGATTTGCAAAACCAAGCAAATCACACCGGCAAACAACTTGCCGATGGAGAAAAAGCTCAGCCAAGGCAACCGCAAAGCAATCAGTCAACGCATCTCTAGTCTGTCGCTACCATTACCTGCGGCACGGTCTGATCATGCCCCTCAGAGCGGGCTTGCGATCTTTAGGCACCGTGTCAGCGCATTCGCGGGATGGGAGGTGAGGCGCATCGAGAAGCCAAGAGCCCACGACTAGTAAGCGCTGCAACAATGCAGATCGCCCGCAAAGGCATTGGCTCTCGGGGCTGGAGCTGGAGCTGGAGCTGGGGTTGAGGTGAAAGCGAGCGATTTCTTCGGACTGCGTCTCACCGGGCTCAAACCCAAGCTTCACCACCTTGAGCCGAACTCATCCCGATTGCCCGCGAACGCTGTACCTAAAAGATCGCCAACACGCGCTCAGACCACATACAGCAAGGCTGCGTCGCGCCTAGCCGCTGCAGCCAGCAAAAACGCCCGCAGCTCGGCCTGCAAGCGCACCAGCTGGCGCAAGTCTTCTAACTGGTCTAGCGCGTTGTTGCGGTTTTGCAGGGCATTGGCCTGCCAGGCCTGCACGCGCTGCGTGAAGCTGCTGGCATTCAGCCGTGCCAGGCGCTGCACACCATCGGCCACGCGGTCTGCAGGCCATATCCAACAGTGGTTGGCGGGTGTTCCCTCAGCAGCGATACCATCGGCCAGCTCTGGCAGCACAGCCATCAACACCTGCCAAAGGTGCCCTAGCTCCAGCTTGGCGTTGGGGCCACCGCGAATGGCGGCGCGCTGCAGGTAAGGGTCTACGCTGGCAGGTTCGATCAAAAAACCGCGCGCATCATAGCGGCTAAATGCGTAGTAGAGGCCCTCGGTCTTCACGCCTCACCTCCAGCACGCGCGGCCGTTGGCGTAACCTGTTCGGCCAATGGATTGACGGCTTGTGCGAGCTCTGCTTTGGCAATGGTTTTCTTCAGCTGCGCGATATGCGCGCTGTTGTCCGGCTCGCACACTTGGTAGAGCATCAAAGCCTGGCGCAGGTACTGTATGCGCGCCTGGGGTTTGTCCAGCTCCAGCATAAAGCTGGCAAATACCTCATAGGCACGCGCAGCCGCCAGCGAGTAGCCTCGGTACGATCGCTGCTGAATGCGTAGCGATTGCTCAATCAACGGCTTCACCTGTGCAGGCTGGTGGTGCACCGAGAAAGCCGCGTAACGCGTCAGTACATCAGATACGGATTCGCTGTCCTCTACCACGTCGCCCAACTTTGTAATATGTGCAGCGGCGCTGGCCCAGCATTCGAGGGCTTTGTCGTTGTCGCCAGCGCGCTCAAAGCTCAGTGCCAGGCGCTGCAGCAGGCCGCAGATTTGCACCGGGCTGGCTTGGTGGGCAGCAGCCAAAGCCAGCGCCTCACGATAGTGTTGGCTGGCGGCGCTGTGCTCGTTGGCGCTATAGGCCAGGTCACCCATGCGCTCTTGGGCCTGGCGCTGCAGCGCGCTGGGCACCAGGCTTTGGCTAGCACCTTCGCTGTTTTTGTGCGCTATCAGCTCCAGCAACTGCTGACCATGGGTGCGCGCATCTTGCAGCTGGCCCAGCTTTTGTGCAATCTCCATGGCGTTCAGGTAGTGCTGCGCCAAATCGGCCACATCCTGGGTTTTGGCCGATTGGCGCATAGCAATCGTTTGGGCACATAGCGGCGCGGCTTGCACCCAGTCGCCTGCTTGCATCAACGCTTCATATTGGCCGGGCTGCACCTGTTGCGCCACTGCGCCTGGCTGGGCAACTAGCTGCGGGTTGCGCAGCTTATCAAGCCAGCTTTGCGCCTGCTGGACCTGCACCGACAAATGCGCAAACGACGACGCCAAGTGCACGCCCATTTGCAGCTTCTTGCGCGCCGCATAGGCGTACTGGGTTTGATAAAGCACCATGCCCTGCAACAAATAGGCTTCAGCCAAGTGCGGATCATTTTGCGGGCGGCGGCTGCGCAGCTGCAAGTATTTGACCAAGCGCTCGGCGGCGATATGCGCGGCCTGCGGGTGGTTGTCTTGCAGCGATTCGGCAATCTGCTGTTTAGCCAGTTTGATGGCGCGTGCTTTTTTGCGTATCTCGGCATCTTCAACTTCGCTGGCAGCATCCACTAGCGACTGCGGGCGCGTGCCGCCCAACAAATCGGCTTTGCGGCTAGCTTTAGGCAACGGAGCCGGGTCAGAATCCACAAAGCCCGCCAGGCTGGTATCCATCTCCACTTCTACGCGGAAGTAGTCAAATAACCAGAAGCCATCGTGCAACAACCAAAACAAAATAGGCGCCAACAAATATGGCGCAAAGCGCGACAGGCTGCCGCCCCAGATCCACAGTGCAATCATCAACGCACTCAGCAGCAACTGCGCCACGCCGCTTGCATAGCGGTGCAAATACAAGCGGTGCGCACCCAGCCAGCCTGCAGCTATCAGCAGACCAAACGCAAGACGCGTGTTTCTTTCCCCCATCCCGATTCCTCTCGCCACAACAAGCGCACTGGTGTGGCTGTATGTTTACCTAAGTCTTGACAATTTATTGGTATGTAATGTGCCGCTATCGCCCTACCCGGGCCGATATAAACTGCAGGAAGTATAGCGGCGCACCTCTGCGTCACCTAATGAACAATCTGCGCTGTCTGTGCGCCGCGACAACTAGCAAAGCCATAGTAAGAAAGCTCCACTGCCTGACCAATGAGCACCGCAAAACATTGCCGAAACTGACGTACTAACGGCACGCAACCACAATGCACTAGCGCACTGCGCGCGTAACCAATAACAAGAGCCTCTTCTGAGGCTCTTCCAAATAGATAGAAAATGCGCTGTTAACGCATGTCTGTTGGTCGCTAACAGCTATCTATTTGGAGTTCTAAGCACTTTCCAACTCCGCTGCTTCTGCGCTGCGTTCAGGCTGAGCACGAGCCATTTGCATTACCTCGTGTGGTGGCAGGTATTTGAGGCGGTGGTCGCTCCATACTCTGCGCCAGTGGCGCGCCCCCGGCATACCTTGGCGCAGGCCCAGCATGTGGCGGGCCATGGTCTGCCAGTGCGTACCGTGCTCGGCGATCTCGCGCTCCATGAACCGCACCATGTCCTCCTCCACTGATTCTCGGGTGATACCGCGATCGGGTGCGCCGTAATACAACTGATCCCAGCTGGCCAGCCACCAGGGGTTGTGGTAGGCCTCGCGCCCCACCATCACGCCGTCAACCTGCTCCAGTTGTGCAGCCACTGCTGCGTCATCAGCAATGCCACCGTTGATGGCGATGGTGAGCTGTGGGAAGTCTTTTTTCAGCTGCGCAACCACCTCATAGCGCAGCGGCGGGATCTCGCGATTCTCCTTGGGTGACAGGCCTTTGAGCCACGCATTGCGGGCATGGACGATAAACACCTCGCAGCCTGCATCAGCCACGGTGCCTACAAAATCGCGCACGAAGCCGTAGCTTTCTTCTTTATCAATACCAATACGGTGTTTGACAGTGACGGGGAGCTCCACCACATCACGCATGGCCTTCACGCAATCGGCTACCAGCTGCGCTTCATTCATCAGGCAGGCACCAAAGGAGCCAAGGCGCACACGCTCGCTGGGACAACCGCAGTTCAGGTTGACCTCGTCATAGCCCCAATCCTGCGCCATTCGGGCGCACTGAGCCAGGTCCGCAGGATCGCTACCGCCTAGCTGCAGCGCCACTGGATGCTCAGCCTCGTCAAAACGCAAATGCCGCGCCACATCGCCATGCAGCAGCGCGCCCGTCGTTACCATCTCGGTGTAGAGCAAGGTATGCTGGCTCAGCAAACGGTGAAGATAGCGACAGCTTCTATCGGTCCAGTCCATCATCGGGGCAACCGACATCCGCCAAGGGCTGTGTTGTGGGGTGGTCATTCAATCTAACTCAGAGAAAATCCGTCAACCAAGCACCTGTTAGGTGCCAAAACTAACGATAAGCGGCGCCAAAACGCCCGCAAAATCAATCCGCTATTGTAATTGGCACGCTTTTGCAGCGCGGCGCGCACAAAACAAAACCCGCTTTCGTCTACCGACCAAAGCGGGTTTGTAGTTGTGACAGATTGCTTAGCCGCCCAGATAAGCCTTGCGAATGTCTGGGTTACGCAACAAATTGATGCCAGAGTCCTCCAAGGTAACTCGGCCGTTTTCCAGCACATAGCCACGGTCAGCAATTTGCAGCGCCTTGTTGGCGTTTTGCTCAACCAAGAACACAGTCACGCCCTGCTCTCGCACGGCTTTGATGATCTCAAAGATCTGCGCAATGATCAGCGGCGCAAGGCCCAGCGTAGGCTCATCCAGCAACAGCAGGCGCGGTTTACTCATCAGCGCACGGCCAATGGCCAGCATTTGCTGCTCGCCGCCCGACATAGTGCCAGCGCGCTGCTCGGCGCGCTCTTTGAGGCGCGGGAACAAGCCAAACACGTAGGCAATGCCTTTGGCGATTTCGTCTTTGCTCAAAAAAAAGCCACCCATCTGCAAGTTCTCGACCACGGTCAAATCCTTGAAGACACGCCGCCCCTCGGGCGATATCGCAATACCTTTGCGCATGATCAGATGCGACGACTGGCCCACCAGTTCTTCACCCTCAAAACGTATCGACCCACTGGTAGCACGCGGGCTGCCGCACACCGTCATCAGCAAGGTTGTTTTGCCCGCGCCATTACTACCAATCAGCGAAACAATTTCGCCCTGATTAACATGCAGGCTCACATCATTGACTGCACAGATCGCACCGTAATGCGTGCTGATATTTTTAAGTTCCAACATCGGCTGCATCACGATTCCCCCAAGTACGCCTTGATCACGCGCTCATCATTGCGGATCGCCTCTGGCACACCCAGTGCAATCGGCTTGCCATATTCCATCACCAAGATACGCTCAGACACGCCCATCACCAGGCTCATATCGTGCTCAATCAAGAGCACTGTTACGCCGTACTCGCGGCGCAATCGGTCGATCAGATGCTGCAGCTCCACCTTCTCTTGCGGATTCAGGCCGGCGGCAGGCTCGTCCAGCATCAAGAGCTTGGGGTTGGTAATCATGCAACGCGCGATCTCTAGGCGGCGCTGGTGACCATAGGCCAGATTACCTGCCTGGCGGTTGGCAAACTGGCGCAGACCCATCACATCCAGCCAGTGCGCGGCTTGCACCATGGCTTTTTCCTCAGACTCGCGGTATGCCTTGGTTTTGAACAAGCCCGACAACAAATTGCGCTTGACCTGCTGGTGCTGGGCAACCATCAGGTTCTCCAGCGCTGTCATACCTTTGAACAAGCGCACATTCTGGAAGGTGCGCACCACGCCGTGGTTGGCCACTTCATGGCTGCTCAAGCCCGCGATGGACTGGCCGTTCAGCATCACACTGCCCTCTGTCGGCTTGTAAAAGCCGCTGATACAGTTAAACACCGTGGTCTTGCCCGCACCATTGGGGCCAATGATGGCGAAAATTTCTTGCTGCGCGACATCGAGCGCAACATGGTCAACAGCCAGCAAGCCCCCAAAGCGCATGCACAGCCCATCTACCTTCAACATGGTTTGACTCATAAACACTGCTCCCTGATTACGTTTTCCGTGTTTACGGTCACTGTTTCAACTCTTCGTGGTGGCGTTTCATCGGGAACAAACCCTGCGGACGCCAGATCATCATCAAGATCATCACCAAGCCAAAAATCAGCATGCGGTACTCAGAGAACTCGCGTGCGAATTCTGGCAACACAGTGATCAAGATGGCTGCAACCACCACACCCACTTGCGAGCCCATTCCGCCCAACACCACAATCGCCAGAATCAAGGCCGACTCGATAAAGCTGAACGACTCAGGGCTCACAATGCCTTGTCGAGCTGCAAAAAAAGCCCCTCCAAAACCTGCAAACATAGCGCCCAAGGTAAAGGCAGACAACTTGATCTTGGTAGGGTTCATTCCCAGCGATTTGCAGGCTACCTCGTCCTCACGCAGGGCTTCCCAAGCGCGGCCAATGGGCATGCGGATTAAGCGATTGCTGATCCACAGCGTGACCAAGGCCAAGGTCAGCGCTAACAGGTAGAGGAAGATCACCATGTGCATGGTATTGAACTCAATACCCATCATCTGCTGCAAGGTCTGGGCCCCCTCTTGCGATGCAGTACGGGTCAATTCAAAACCAAACAGAGTTGGCTTGGGGATACCCGAAATGCCGTCTGGCCCACCCGTCCAGTCCACCAGATTGACCAGCAGCAGACGAATGATTTCACCAAAGCCCAAAGTCACGATTGCGAGGTAATCACCACGCAGCCTCAGCACAGGGAAGCCGAGAATAAAGCCAAACAAGGCGGCAGCCGCCCCAGACAGCGGCAGCGCCTCCCAGAATGACCAGCCGCCCCAGTGGTAAAGCAGGGCGTAGGTATAGGCCCCCACGGCATAAAAACCGACAAAGCCCAAGTCCAGCAAGCCCGCGAAACCCACCACAATGTTCAGGCCCAAGCCTAGCATCACATAGATCAACGCCAGCGTAGCAATATCAACCGCATTGCGACCGCTGAAAAACGGCCAAATAACGGCAGCCACAATCACCAACCACATTAGCAAAATGCGGGTGTTGCTGTTTATGGCAGGTAAGCTAGGCGCTTTGATACGCGTCATTTGCTTGACCAGCATGGGCTTGATCAGCTGAAGCACCAGCACGATCAAAAAGCCCCAAATCACCAGATTCCAGTGCGGCTCAATATAGTTGCGCCCGCCTTTGCGCTCTAGGTGCAGGCCAAAAATGGGGAGCACCACCAGCGCCGCCAGCACGGCGGAAATCAGTGCGTTTTTGAAGTTGGCTTTCATCAGACCTTCTCCACCTCGGGCTTACCGAGCAGTCCGGTTGGGCGGAACAACAAAATCAACACCAGCAGGCCAAAAGCCACGATGTCCTTGTATTCTGACGAAATGTAAGCCGCCGCAAAAGTCTCGGCCACACCCAGCAACACACCGCCCAGCATGGCGCCAGGAATGCTGCCAATACCGCCCAACACCGCAGCCGTAAAGGCCTTGATACCGGCAACAAATCCGATATAAGGATTGAGCTTGCCAATGGCCAGTGCAATCAGCACCCCACCAACAGCCGCCAGCACCGCGCCCAGAATAAAGGTGAACGACACCACCTTGTTGGTGTCAATGCCCAGCATATTGGCCATTTGCATATCTTGCGCACACGCACGCGAAGCACGGCCCATCCGCGAATGTTTGATATAGAGCGTAAGCGCCACCATCAGCACCACGGCCACCACAATGATCAGCACGCGGGTATAGGGTACAAAGACTTCAAAGGTATCGCCTATGTGGAAATTAAACGCACCGGGCAACAGCGAAGGCACCGCCATATCACGCGCGCCCTGGCCCAAAGCAACCCAGTTTTGCAAGAAGATGGACATGCCAATGGCCGAGATCAGCGCCACCAATCGAGGGCTACTGCGAAGCGGCTTGTAGGCAACCTGCTCCACCGCATAGCCATACACACCTGTCAGCACAACAGACACCAAAAGCATGGCGCCAATCACCACAAAAATTGGCCAGCCGCTTTGCGTGCCAATGGCCGACAAGGTCACCAGACCAATATAGGCACCAATCATGTAAATTTCGCCGTGGGCGAAATTGATCATTCCAATAATTCCGTACACCATCGTGTAGCCAATGGCCACCAGCGCGTAAATAGCACCGAGCGACAGACCATTGAACAACTGTTGTACGAATTGGGGCAAAAATTCATTCATACCGTACCGCCTCAATCCTGGCCGCGGTGGCAGCCAAAACAAGAAGGCATGGCTCTATGTTTTAGAGCCATGCCCTTCTATCTCACAAAGCCAGCTTACTTGCTCGCAGGGGTCTTGCTGCCATCCTTATGCCAGTCAAATACTTGGAAGTCATAGGACTTCAAGTCACCCTTTGCATCCCAGGCCAGATTGCCCAGTGGGGTCTCGAATGTAGCGGTATGCAGGTGCTTGGCCACCTTGCCAGCGTCATTACCCACCGCCTTGATGGAATCGGCAATCACCTTCACAGCTGTGTAAGAACCCATCTGGAACGAGCCTGAAGGATCACGCTTCTTATCCTTGAATGCCTTGACCAGCGCAGCATTCTTAGGGTTGGATGCAAAGTCTGCAGGCAAAGTCACCAGCATGCCTTCAACAGCTGGGCCAGCGATTGCATTGATCTCGGGGTTACCCACGCCCTCTGGGCCCATCAAGCGCACCTTCAGGCCTTGCTCAGCGGCTTGGCGCAGCAGCAAGCCCATCTCCGGGTGGTAGCCGCCATAGTAGACGAAGTCGACACCAGCGCTCTTGAGCTTGGTGATCACGGCAGAGTAGTCGCTATCACCAGCATTAATACCTTCAAACAGGGCCACATTCACGCCGCTGGACTTGAGCGTATCGCGCACAGCAGTGGCAATACCTTGACCATACGATTGCTTGTCATGCAGCACAGCAACCTTCTTGGGCTTCACTTTCTCAGCGATAAACTTGGCAGCAAATGGACCTTGCTGGTCATCACGGCCAATGGTGCGGAAGATCGAAGTGAAATTTTTGCCTTCGGTCAGCGCAGGCGAAGTTGCCGATGGCGTCACCACAACCACACCTTCATTGTTGTAGATAGGGGCCGCTGCGATGGCTGCACCCGAACACACAGGGCCTACCACATAGCCGATCTTGGCGTTCACCACTCGGTTAGCCGCCACGGGGCCTTGCTTGGGTTCGCACGCGTCATCAACGATCACAGCCTCCAGCTTGTTGCCGTTGATGCCACCAGCACCATTAATCTGCTCCAGCGCCGTATCCACACCCTCCTTGACCATGTCGCCGTACTGTGTCAGAGGACCCGTTGCAGGAATCACCACCGCAATCTTGATATTCTCTGCCTGCGCAGCACCTGCCAGCATCGTGCCAGCCAAACCAAATGCAACTACCATCGAGTTCAGGCGAAACGGTACCTTCATATTTGCAATCCTTTAATGTCTTAAGTTTTTTGATCGCGCGCACATTGTTTCGGCAACAACGACCAGCTGCGATGGGGCGAGCATATCGTCCCCATCCAAATCTGCAACAGGGATGGCAAGGATTGGCAAAGCCGTCACTTTTATGCTAGCAAATTGATACTGCACAGCCATAGTCGCTTGGCACTGTCGGTATTGCCTAAAAAAGCAATTCCTCCCCAAACGACAAAAAGCCATCCGAACAGAATCAGGGATGGCGTCGCCAAAAAATCAACACAATCAAGAACCAAAGAATAAAAAGCCACAACCTTTAGGAAAGTAGCTTTGGAATTTTTGTCCTGCAAGATTCGAGCTTGCGACCAACAATATTAAAGGACCGTTGATTTCCTATTTTTAATCAATGCACTAACGCTAAATTAGCTGGCTCTGTTGCACAAATCCGGGCCGCAGCGGTAGTAGGCTCGGATGATGAGCGAGGCGAGCTAGGGACGGCGCAAGTACCGCACCACAAACTGGAAGGCTTACAACGCAGCACTGAAGGCGCGAGGCGATTTGACCATCTGGCTGGATAAGAACATACAGTGGCCGGCTCCTGCCAGCGGCAAGCGCGGGCGTAGCCACACGTTCTCAGATGCGGCCATCCAGTTTTGCCTGAGCATCAAGTGCTTGTTTGGCTTGCCCCTGCGCCAGTCCTTGGGCTTGGTGCAATCGTTGTTGAGCATAGCTGGCTTGCCTTGGGCGGCACTCGACTACAGCACGGTGTGTCGCAGACGGAAAGGTTTAGATGTTCAAGTGCACTACCGCCCAAGTGGTAAAGGCTTGCACATGCTTGCCGACTCCACAAGTATCAAGTTCTTGGCTGAAGGCGAGTGGAAAACAAAGAAGCACGGCGCCAAGTGGCGCCATCAGTGGCGCAAGGTACACCTTGGCATAGATGCAGGAAATATGCAGATACGGGCCATGGTTGTGACGAGCGATGAAGTGGGTGATTCACCAGTAGCGGCTGAGCTGCTGGCTCAAATACCAAGCCATGAGCCGGTTGTCAGCTTCACGGGAGATGGGGTGTATGACACGCAAGACGTGTACGAAGCCTGTTATCACCGAGGAGCTGTTCCCGTCATCCCGCCACGTAAAGGAGCAAGGCTGCGTAAAGGTCTGGCATTCGCTCACCGCAACGAAGCGGTCAAGGCGT
>JAVXMM010000107.1:0-10972 GCA_036646255.1 Comamonas sp. | reverse complement strand
TCGCGGCTCCAGTCCACGGTATCGCCCATGCGGCGCATCTGCGTGGTGATGGTGTTGCCGGACTTTTCCTTCCACTCCCAGACCTTCTTGGTGAATTCGTCACGGCCCAGATCGTAGCGGCTCACGCCCTGCGTCTGCAACTGGCGCTCCACCACGATTTGCGTGGCGATGCCGGCGTGGTCGGTACCGGGAATCCAGGCCGTGTTGAAGCCCTTCATGCGGTGGTAGCGCGTGAGGGAATCCATGATGGTCTGGTTGAACGCGTGGCCCATGTGCAGCGTGCCGGTCACATTGGGTGGGGGCAGCTGGATGGCGAAGTTCTTGTGTTCTGCCACGGCTTCGATGCCGGGTGCTCCCGTGCCGCGGTAGCCGGCATTGCCGTAGCCGCGCTTTTCCCACTCGGGGCCCCATTGGGCTTCGATGGTAGATGGCTCAAAAGACTTGGAGAGGCTCTCCAGACCGGGTTGTGCAGGGGTGTCGCTCATGGTGTTTTATCAATGCAAACGGCATCCTGTTCCGTGCGCCGGTGGGCGCGCCTGTTGGATGCCGTTGTCTAGCAATCAGATTGGATGCCAAGATTTTAGCCCGCCCGCGACACGTACTGCGCTACGCGGGAATGCTTGTGTCCTAGGCGCAGCTTGCTTGGTACTGAGTGCTCATAAAAAAAATAGCTGCTAACACCCGTTGGATGGGTGCTAGCAGCTAATTTTATAAAGATTTTAAGCGATTGGTGATTACTGCTTGACCGCTTCCACCGTCAGTACCAGGCGCACTTCTTTGGGGAAGCCGTATGGGATGCCGTAGTTCACGCCCCACTGGGTGCGGTCAATGGTGGTTTCAAAGTCGCCGCCGCATACTTCACGCTTTTGCAGCATGGGGCTTTCGTAGCAGGTGAACTTGTTGGCTTTAACGGTGATCGGGTGCGTCTGGCCCAGCAGGGTCAACTGGCCGGTCACTTCTTTCAGCTTGTCGCCGTCAAACACAAACTTGTCGGACACAAACTTGGCCGAAGGAAACTTCTCCACGTTGAAGATGTCTGCGCTTTGCAGGTGTTTGTTGAAAGCGGGTGTCCCGGTGTTCACCGATGTCATGTCCAACTCAACGTCCACCTTGCCAGTCTTGCCGGCTTTGTCAAACTCGATCGTGCCGCTTTTTTTGTCAAAGCGGGCGCGGTTGGTGGATGCGCCAAAGTGGTCGATCTCGAACGTTGCAAAGGTGTGGGTGGGGTCAATCGCATAAGTGGCGGGTGCGGCTTGAACGGCGGATGCAAACAAGGCGGTGCTCGCCAAGGCAAACAAAGTGGAACGCATGGAAAACTCCTTTATGGGAAATTACTATTAAATTGAGAGCAGCTAGCGCCCCGTGGGTGGGCGCTACAGATATATTTTTTATAAATCGTTGTCGGTTTACAGCTTACCCACGCCAGTTAAGGCCAGCTTGAATTGCACATTGACTTCGTCGGCCACCATCGAGGTGTCCGCCCAGTCGCCGTCGCCAATCTTGAAAGTCAGGCGCTTGAGTGGCAGGGTGCCGGTGGCTGTAGTGGTGGTACCCGTTTGCGTCAAGCTCACGGGCAGGCTCACCTTTTGGCTGTTACCTTTGATGGACAAGGTGCCATCGACTTGGAATTTGCCGCCGCCCAGTGTCTTGATGGCGGTGGAGTCAAATGTGGCCTGGGGGAACTTGGCTACGTTAAACCATTCAGCCTTGGGTAGCTCGGCATCCGTCTCTTTGGCACCCATGGTGGCGCTGCCGGTGTCTACGCTGAAGTGGATCTTGCTGCTCTCGGGCTTGGCGGCATCAAAGGCGATCTTGGCATCAAACTTGTTGAAGTGGCCTTTGATAGGCACGCCCATCTGCTTGGCTTCAAAGTTGATGGCGCTTTGCGCGGGCACCAGGGCTTGCTGGGCAAAGACGGGGGCAGCAAAAGCGGCAGCGCCCAAGGCGGTAGCCAGTACGGTGGATTTGAACAAGGTCTTCATAAGATCAAACTCGGTAGCGTTCAAGAAAATCAGGCAGTTGTTAGTAATAGCGCGATCAGGCCTTGCCAGGCAGCATGCGGGATAGCAGGCCGTCGCGGTCAATCAGCTGGTGTTTGATGAGGGCCGCTATATGCAGCACAACCAGTGCAGCCAACGTGTAGGCCAGGTAGCCGTGCCACGGTTTGAGGGCGGCGGCCAGTTCGGGACTCTTGCCCACCAGATCAGGCAGGGGCAGCACGCCAAACAGCACGATAGGGAAACCCGCGGCCGAGCTGTAGATCCAGCCCATCAGAGGTACGGCAAAAAACAGCGCATACATCACATGGTGCACGCCATGGTGCGCCACATGCTGCCAAGCGGGCATGGCCTGCGCCATTTTGGCGGGCAGGGCCGGAGGGCGGTGGGTGATGCGCCACACAATGCGCAATACCGACAAGATCAGAATCGTCATCCCCGCCCATTTGTGCCAGTTGAAATATTTGAGGCGTGTGGGCGAGAAGGGCAGGCTGGTCATATACAGGCCAAAGGCAAAAATGCCGATCAGCGCCAGTGCCAAAACCCAGTGCAGTGCAATCGCGGTGCCGGAATAACGGGTGTTTGTAGTACTTGTGTTTGACATAAAAAAGCGCTGCGATATCCATAGCAGCGGTAATGACTGGAAGCGAGTGTAGGAGCGAGGGTGATAGCAAAAGTTCAGTCTGATTGATGGTGTGATTCAAAAAAACTGAACCAAGAGAGTGAATCGTGATTTTTTAGTGTGGCTGGCATATCGCCATCATTGGGGCAGGGCTTGCGTGGCGGGTTTCCCCCATCATCGCTGGCGCTGGGCTTGCCTATATTGGTGGACACGTTGCGTGTGCAAACACTCTTTTGCCGGTGTGTAGCGGGGCAAAGGCAGAACGCGCGGCGCATGTCTCTCAAATCGAAAGGTGAGCAATGCAATTCAAGTTCAAGCATCTGGTGGCCATGGGCGCGGTGTCGCTGGCCACCATGGGAGCGGCCCAGTCCGCGCAGTTGGTGGTGGCGACCGACACGGCCTTT
Source organism: Comamonas sp. (assembly GCA_036646255.1). Lineage (GTDB taxonomy): Bacteria > Pseudomonadota > Gammaproteobacteria > Burkholderiales > Burkholderiaceae_C > Comamonas. The sequence goes on along the minus strand of JAVXMM010000107.1, from coordinate 7,949 downwards.
GTGCCGTTTGAGTTCAAGCAGGGCGACAAGTACGTGGGCTTTGACATCGACCTGTGGGATGCAATTGCTAAAGAGCTCAAGCTGGACTACCGTCTGCAGCCCATGGATTTCAACGGAATCTTGCCGGCGCTGCAAACCAAGAATGTGGATGTGGCATTGGCTGGCATCACGATCAAGGACGAGCGCAAGCAGGTGATTGACTTCTCGGACGGCTACTACGACAGCGGCTTCATGATCATGGTGCCCACCAACAGCAAGATCAACGGCGGTGAGGATCTGGACGGCAAACAGATGGCAATGAAGACTGGTACCTCGGCCGTGGATTACGCCAAGGCGAACTTTAAAAAGACCGAGCTACGCCTGTTCCCCAATATTGACAACGCCTACATGGAGCTGATGACTGGCCGTGTGGACGCCGCCATGCACGACACGCCTAACGTGCTGTACTACGCCAACACCACAGGCAAGGGCAAGGTCAAGGTCGTGGGCAAGCAGATGATGGCGCAGGAATACGGCATTGGCTTCCCCAAAGGCAGCGAGCTGGTGCCCAAAGTGAACGGCGCGCTGGCCAAGATCAAGGCCGATGGCCGTTACAACACCATCTACAAAAAATGGTTTGGTGTAGAGCCACCAAAGAAATAATTTAATAGCAATACGGCGTTACCTGCTGGGCAGGTAACGCCGTTGCTTGTTCTTATCGTAGATTTGAAAAAGGGCTTCCATGGATTTTCAATGGTCGGTGATCTGGACCGCGATGCCCGAGCTGATGAAGGGCACGCGCCTGACGCTATATATCGCTGTGCTAGGGCTGCTGGGCGGACTGGTGCTGGGAGTATTGGCTGGGCTGATGCGTGCCTACGGTAATAAGCTAGTGAGCGCGCTCGCACTGCTGTATATCGAGGCGGTGCGCGGCACGCCTATCGTCGTGCAGGTGATGTTTTTGTACTTTGTGCTGCCGCTGCTGGCGGGCCTGCGCATTGATCCTCTTTCGGCGTCGGTGCTGGCCATTATGGTCAACTCGGGTGCCTATATCGCCGAGATCGTGCGCGGCGCTTTCTTGTCGGTGCCTAAGGGGTTGTCCGAGGCTGGTTTGGCCATGGGCGTGCCCATGTGGCGTGTGCTGCTGTTTGTGGTGGGGCCGGTGGCCTTCCGTCGTGCGGTGCCGGCACTGGGTAACCAGTTTATTGTCAGCCTCAAAGACACTTCGCTTTTTATCGTGATTGGTGTGGGCGAGTTGACGCGGCAGGGGCAAGAGATTATTGCTACTACCTTTCGAGCGGTGGAGATTTGGACTGCGGTAGCCCTGATTTATCTGGCCTTGGTGGGCGTGCTGACTTTTGGCCTGCGCCAGTTGGAGAAACGGATGCGCATCTTATGAGCATGGTTGAATTTAAAAAGGTGAGCAAGCGTTTTGGCAAGACGGTGGTGCTTGAAGAGGTGGATCTGCAGATCGAGAAGGGCGAGGTGGTGGTGTTGATCGGGCCATCCGGCTCGGGCAAATCCACCTTGCTGCGCTGTATTAATGCGCTGGAGAAGATCGACGGTGGTGACTTGCTGGTGGACGGCCTGAGCGTGAAAGGCAACGAGCGTACGGTACGCACTATCCGGCGTGAGGCGGGTATGGTGTTCCAGCAGTTCAACCTGTTCCCGCAGATGACGGCACAAGAGAACGTGGCCTTTGGCCCGCGCCAAGCACGCGGCTTGGGCAAGGCCGATGCCATGGCGCTAGCGGCTGATCTGCTGGCGCAGGTGGGGTTGGCTGAGCGCAAAGACCACTACCCGTCCGAGCTATCGGGCGGGCAGCAGCAGCGAGTGGCTATTGCCCGCGCGTTGGCCGTCAAGCCCAAGCTGATGCTGTTTGACGAGCCTACATCAGCACTTGACCCCGAGTTACGCCAAGAGGTGTTGAAGGTGATGCAGGCGCTGGCAGAGAGTGGAATGACCATGATCGTGGTGACCCATGAGATTAGTTTTGCTCGCAAGGTGGGAACGCGGCTGATCTTTATGGAAAATGGCCATATCTCTGTCGATGGAAAACCTGTCGAGATGATTGACAACCCCAGCAATCCACGGCTGCGTGATTTTCTGCAGCATGTGGAATAGGTTTTGATAGGTATTGGTATGTTGAAGTATTTGGAAGTGGCCGGGACCCCATATGACGCAGGCTTTGCATTAGGCCTGTTTGGGCGTGATGCTGTGCACAGCTTGCTGCTGCCTAGCAGCGCTTGGACAGGTGTGATGGCATGGCGCGGAAGCACCGAAGTTGCCGCCATGCTGGAGTTGACGCAAGAGCGCTTTCCCTCCATCTGGCAAGAGCTGGAGGGCCTGGCTGCAGGGCTGAATCTGCCGCTGGACGATGTGTTTTTGTGGAACTGCCGAGGCGATCTTTGGGCGATGGCGCCGGACGGCTGCACCACCGTGCTGCTACCAGGCAATCCCGAGCACGCTGCACGCTTGACGCATAACGAAGACGGCTTGCCCTTCTTCCAAAACCACTGCGGCGTGGCGCATATCAGCGTGCGAGGGCAAAGCGATCTGATGTCCTTTGTTTACCCTGGCTCCATCCCAGGCCACACTTTTGCCGTGAACGCGCGGGGCTTGGGTATTACTGTCAACAATGTGCGCACGCGCATGGTGGCAGCGGGCGTGCCCCGCATGGTGCTGGGGCGCGCAGCGCTGAATTTGAATAGCGCGGCGGCCGTCCAGCATTTGCTGGAGGACACGCCGCGCGCTGGAGGGTTTCACTTCAGCATTGCGCAGGCGGGTGTGCGCAGCCTAACAAGCATTGAGTTCACGACGCATCGTGTGTCGGTCGAAGAGGTGCAGGAACCTGCCGTTCATGCTAATCACTTGGTGCATGCGGCCATGCGGCACCATCCACAGGTGGTCACCAATTCATCGGGTTTCAGGCAAGAGCGGGGGGAAGAGTTGCTGCAAGCTGCCGCGCAAGGTGGTACGGCCCCCGATCCGCTGCGCATGCTGGCGGATCAAAGCAATGCCGTCTTCCCCATACTCCGCTTGGCCGCGGATGACAGTGATGACGAAAACACCATGGCGACTGCCGACCTGGATGTGGCGGATGCCGCGATTGAGTGGACAGTACGTGAAGGTGGTGCGGCGTTGCCCAGCATGCACTTTGCCAACGCCAGCAAACTCTAGGTGACGCATTAATGGCTGGCGCGATGTTCGCCAGCCAGTGCGGCTCGTTTCCACGCCTCGCCAGCAGCGCGTTCATCGCCATGCGCTTCGGCCAGTCGAGCCAAATGGTGCCAGGCGCGGCGGCGCAGTACCTCATCATGCAAGGCAGGTGCGGCTTGCTGCAGCCATTGTTGAGCCTTGCCCCACAGCTGACGCTCCAGGCAGGCGCAAGCTGCAAGGTACTGCAGGTACTCATCGTGCGGGCGGTTTTTCTGGGCCGCTTCAATGCGGGCCAGCCATTGCGCATCTAGGTCGCCCAGACTGTCCTCCAGCACGCGCACCAGGCGTTCGGTTTGCAAATTTGGCAGACCTTTGGTGCCTGCGGTAAAGCGCTCCCAGGCAGGGAGCAACCATTCGCGCATTTGCCTAGTGTCGCCGCCTAGTACTTGCAGGCGGCGTGCTGCGTGCATGCCCACTTCGGGCATGCTGCGTTCATTAGTGTCCAGGCTGCGCCAGGCTTGCATCAGCTGGTCTGGGTCATGGGCATCGTTGATCAGCTCCATTGCCAAGCCTTTGAGGATGCTTTGCGCGGCCGATGCCGAAAAAGCCCGGTGCTTGGCCAGCAGGCGGGCTGTATCAAGCGCGGCCAGCGCTTGCTTCAGTTGACGCGCGGCCTTGAGCTTGAGGCGCAGCGCCAAGGTACGGCGGGCCGCGCCTTGTGGCAGCTGGGCCAGGTGGTCCATCGCTGCGTGGGCGTTGTGGTCGTCCAGTGCCCATTGGGCGGCGAGCAGTTGGGTGCCTTCGCGCAGCTCGGGCAGGCGTTTGGCGTCGGTGCTGGTGGCTTCTTGCATGGCCGAATCCCAATGCTGGTCACGCTGGGCTTCATCTTGCAGTGCGTGCGAGCTTTCTGCCGCTAGCACATGGGCCAGCACACGCAGTTGCAGGCCGTGAGGCATATCTTCGCCTGCGTCGTGCAGGGCCTTTTCTTGTGCCAGGGCTGACAGTGCTGCCTTGCGGGCGCGCACAAAACGGCCGGCTTGCAGCTGGGTGACAGCGTCCAGCGCTGCGCCGTGCATGGCGCGCTCTTTTTGCTGCACGCGCCAACGCTTGGCTTGCTTGGGCAGCTCAAACATCACGCTGATGCCGCGAAGCGCACCATACAGTAGAACAAAACTGAGTAGCAGCAATGCCACCACCATGTTGAGCGAAAAATCAATGCGGTAGGGTGGCCAGTACAGCGTGACGCTGCCTTGGTTGCTGCCCGCAAACAGCGCGGCGGCGACTGCAATCGCAAACAGGCCAATCAACCAGAGGGCGGCGCGCATGGCGTTAGCGTCCTGCTGCCGCGGTGGCGATGGCAGCTAGCGTGTCGTTGGCGCGGGGGATTTCTACGTCGCGCATGGCTTGCTGCAATTGTTGAAGTTGCTGGGCCGCTGCCTGCGTGCGCCGGGCCGATGTATCAAAGTACTTGTGGACGGCCTCGCCCGCTGCAGCCAAGTCGTTGCGCGATGCAGTCATTTGGCGGGCCAGTAGAGCCAGGCGCGCGTTCATGATGCGTAGTTTAAGGTTCTCGCGCAAAAAGAAGGCCTCGTTGGGCGACAGCAGCACGGCGTCTGGGTAATCAATGCGGCGTACACGTACTAGGCTGCGTGCTTCGTCATGCACGGCATTCCAAACACTGTTTAAGGCCGTGGACCACCAGCTGGGCGGTACGTCAGTGGTGTCGGCATCGCTTGTGTTGCTGTGGCTGTGTTGCGCATCTTTGTTGCGCGGTGGCGGCGTGCGGCGGGTGGGCGGTGTAGCTACATCATTTTGCAGCGGTAGCTCATCCACCTGGCGCAGCAAGTCATCCATGCGGGCCAGCAGGCCTGCGGTGTCTAGCGATTTGCTGGCGGCGATGCGGTCCAGGTCGCGGGCCATGGCCCGTTCTAGCGGCGCCAGGCGCGGTTGGGCGGATGCGGCTACGCGCTGCTGCGCCATCTTGAGTGCGCTGACCAAGGGATCAGGGCTGCCGCTTAACTGGCCTTGCTGCATGGCAAAGCGGATGGCACCTTCCAGGTCGCCGACCAGGTTGTCATCGCGGTTGCGCGACAGGCTTTGGATCAACTCTTCAAGTTGACCGCGCTGCAAGGCGACCTCGCCCACTCTTGCCTCCAGCACTGACGTACGCGATGCGGTATCGCGCGATGCCTCTTCGGCCTGACGGGCCAGGGTGCGGGCCTCTACGGCTTGGCCGCGCGAATCGGCACTTTGCAGTGCCAACTGCTGCTGGATATTGTTCAGCCGTTGCCACAGCATCACGCTGCTGGCAATGGCTACGGTGGCGGCTACGCCCAGGACGATTGACGTCCACACCCAAGCGTTGCCCGCGCCACTTGCAGTTGCGGGTATGGGGTTAGCGGGCGTGGGGGTCGGGGTCGGTGCTTGCTCGGGCAGCGTCATAGGGTGGATTCTAACGACGCCACAACCTCTTCCACAGATGGACGGCATTGCTTGACATGGATAAAACCAGCGTTTTGTGCAGCCTGTGCAATGCGTTGGTGCGTGGCGATGGCTGTGCTGAATGCCAATTGGTCAGGCGTGAATTTGTTGCGTAAATGCATCACAGCTTCTGAACTGCTGAAAAGCCAAGTGCTGCCATCCTGCAAATGCTGCTGCGCCTTGGCGTAGAAAGTGGGTGTCCACTGCGGTGAGCGGCGTTCATACACGGCAACAAACTCTACGGCAACGCCAGCGGCGCGCAATTGCTGGGCCAGCCATCCGCGGCCCTGGCCGCCTGCGCTTGGCGATGTTCCATCGGCGGTGTGATCGGATGCGCCGCGCACTATCAAAACGCTTTGCCTTGCTTGCGCCATGGCAGGCACTTGCGTTGCGACTTGGGCCCAGAGCGCTTCGGAATCGAACTGTGCAGCATCGGGCGCGGGCTGGTCGATCAGCTGTGCTGGCACGCCGAGTTGTTGCGCGATGTGTGCGGTGCCGGGGCCGGGGCTCCATACTCTTGTTTTGATAGCTGCTGGCGCTTGATGGTCAGGCGCTAGCGGCATATTTTTATTGAAGAAAAAGCGTGCGGCATTGGCGCTGACCAGCATGATGGCGCCATAGCGCTGCCATTGAGTGCGGGCCTGCTCGGCCGCCAGTTTATCGACTGGGTTGCTGGCCGGGCCTATGTCGATCAAGGGCAGGGCTTGCGCGGCCACGCCGTGCCGGGCAAGCAGTTGTACCCAGTGGCCCGCTTCGGGTTGTGGGCGGGTGACGATGAGGGTGGGCTTTGTCACCGCAGTGGCTGGTTGACGGGTTTTAGCGGCGTACTTGTGCGCCAGCTTGCTGCAGCAGTTGAGCGACGTGCAGACCTAAGGCGTCGGCACTGGCCAGGTCGGTGACCGTGGCGTGGCCTGCAGCGCGCACCAGCGGCGCATGGGGTTGCATCTCATCGCCCCAAGCGGCACGCAGGTGCAGCTCGTTGCCTTGCCATTCGCCGTGCGCAGCGAGGGGCATGGAGCAACTGCCGCCCATGCAGCGGCTGATGGTGCGCTCGGCGGTTACGGTCTGCCAGGTGCGCGCATCGGCCAGGCTGGCAAACAGTGCGATCAGGTCTTCGCGATCGCTGCGAATCTCGATACCCAGGGCACCTTGGCCGGCGGCGGGCAGCATGGTGTCGGTATCAAACTCATGGCGAATGCGATCGCGCATATTCAGGCGCTTAAGGCCAGCAGCAGCCAGCACAATGCCGGCGTACTGGCCATCGTCTAGCTTGCGCAAGCGGGTGTTCACATTACCGCGCAGCGGCTGTATATCCAGATCAGGTCGCAGTGCGCGCAGTAGCACTTGGCGGCGCAGACTGGAGGTGCCCACGACTGCGCCCTGAGGCAAATCAGCCAGTGATGCGTATTGGTTGGATACCCAGGCATCGCGCGGGTCTTCGCGCTCCAGCACACAGGCCAGGGCAAAGCCTGCGGGCAGCTCCATAGGTACATCTTTGAGCGAATGCACGGCCAAATCGGCAGCGCCAGTTTCTAGCGCCGTCTCCAGTTCTTTCACAAACAAGCCTTTGCCGCCCACCTTGGACAGCGTGCGGTCCAGGATTTGGTCGCCCCGCGTCGTCATGCCCAGCAACGTGACCTGGTGGCCCAAGTTTTGCAGTAGCGCCTGCACATGTTCGGCCTGCCACATGGCAAGCTGGCTTTCACGGGTGGCGATGGTGAGTTGGAGGGTCGACATGGAGCATTGCGCCGCAGCGAGGGGCAGGTACGGGCGGGTTACCAACAGCCTGCGCTAAAAAGCGGCCTAAAACGGAGTAGCAGAACGGAAGTCTGATGCTAGCATGTGCAGCGCAGCCTACAAGGCTCATGCTGGCAATCCGCAGCAGCGCAGTTCACTGTGTCCCTTTGCTCGTTTCTTTCGACCCGCCTACGCTCTATGTCTACTGCCCTTAAAAAACATACCGACGCAGCCAGCAAGCCCACATCCCGCAAGCCCAAAGCAGCCGAGGCGCCCAGCACGCGCCGCGCTGACAAAGATCTGCCGCTGATGGACGACATCCGTTTGCTGGGTCGTATTCTGGGCGATGTGATCCGCGAACAAGAGGGCCAGGCCGCGTTTGATTTAATTGAGCAGGTGCGTACCTTGTCGGTTGCCTACCGCCGCAACGATGACAAGGATGCAGAGAAGTCGCTCAAGACATTGCTGAAAAATCTGTCTGGCGACCAGACGGTGAGCGTGATCCGCGCGTTCACCTACTTCTCTCATTTGGCCAACTTGGCCGAAGACCGCCACCATATTCGCCGCCGCGAGGTACATGAGCGCGCTGGCAA
>JAVXMM010000106.1:0-11259 GCA_036646255.1 Comamonas sp. | reverse complement strand
TCGCCGTCGCCAATCTTCTTGCCGTAATCCAGCACGACGACGCGGTCGCTGATGTCCATCACCACGCCCATGTCGTGCTCAATCAACACAATCGTGGTGCCAAACTCGTCATTCACATCGAGGATGAAGCGGCACATGTCCTGCTTTTCTTCGACGTTCATACCAGCCATGGGCTCGTCCAGCAGTAGTACTTGCGGCTCCATGGCCAGCGCACGCCCCAGGTCCACACGCTTTTGCAGGCCGTAGGGCAACTGACCCACCGGTGTTTTGCGGAAAGCCTGGATCTCGAGGAAGTCGATGATGTGCTCAACAAACTCACGCTGCGCCATCTCCTCGCGCTGGGCGGGCCCAATGCGCAGGGCTTGCATCAAGATATTGCTTTTGATCTTGAGGTTGCGGCCAGTCATGATGTTGTCGATCACGCTCATTCCCTTGAACAGCGCCAGGTTCTGGAAGGTACGGGCCACTCCCATCTCAGCCACTTGCCGGCTGTTCATGTGGCCAAAAGTTTGGCCACGGAAGGTAATCGAGCCCTCAGACGGCGCATAGACGCCGTTGATGCAGTTCAGCATCGAGCTTTTGCCCGCGCCATTAGGACCGATGATGGAGCGGATCTCGTTCTCGCGCACATTGAACGAGATGTCCGTCAGCGCTTTGACGCCGCCAAAACGCAGGCTGATGTTTTTGATGTCAAGAATGACGTCACCGATTTTTTTGCTCATGGGTGGCTTTCTCTTGGCGGGCCTATCAGGCAGCGGACTTCACGGGCGTGAAGGTCTTGCTGTCTTCTATCTTCAAGGTAGCGCTGACTGAGCCAGTGCGACCGTCTTCAAACTTCACCTGGGTTTCGATGAACTGCTCGGTGCGCCCTGCATATAACGCCTCTACCAGCACGCCATATTTGTCGGCGATAAAGCCCCGGCGAACCTTGTTGGTGCGGGTCAACTCGCCATCGTCCGCATCCAGCTCTTTGTGCAAAATCAGAAAGCGCGTCACTTGGCTGCCTGCCAGCATCACGTCAGCGGCCAGATCGGCGTTTACCTTCTCTACGCAATCTTTGATCAGCGTGTAGACCTGCGATTTTTGCGCCAGGTCGGTGTAACCGGCGTATGGCAGGTTCTGGCGTTCGGCCCAGTTCCCTACAGCCTCAAAGTCGATATTGATCATTACGCAGACCTTCTCGCGCCCATCGCCCAGGGCCACAGCCTCTTTGACGAAGGGGAAGAACTTGAGCTTGTTCTCCACATACTTGGGCGCAAACATAGCGCCGTCGTTGAGGCCACCCTTTAAACGGCCCACGTCTTTCACTCGATCGATAATCTTGAGCTGGCCGCTCTTATCCATGAAGCCAGCGTCGCTGGTGCGGTACCAACCGTCTTCGGTCAGCACCTCGGCCGTGGCCTTGGGATTTTTGTAGTATTCCTTCAACAGGCCGCGCGACTTGATCAGGATCTCGCCGTTGTCGGCCATCTTCAGCTCCACACCACGGATGGGGTAGCCCACGGTGTCTGAGAACACTTGGTTGTCTGGCTGTATGCAGGCAAACACGGCCGTCTCGGTCGATCCGTACAACTGCTTCAGGTTGATACCGATAGAGCGGAAGAAGGTGAACAGATCCGGGCCAATCGCCTCGCCCGCCGTATAAGCCACACGCACACGGCTAAAACCCATGTTGTTGCGCAGTGGGCCGTATACCATCCAGTCGCCCAGCTTGTATTGCAGCTTATCGATCAGGCCAACCGATTTGCCATCACGCAGCGACGGGCCTACGCGGCGCGCCACGTTCATAAAGTGCTGGAACATCTTGCGCTTGAGGACGCCCGCGTCTTCCATACGGATCATCACGCTGGTCAAGATGCTTTCAAAAATACGCGGCGGCGCAAAGTAGTAGGTAGGGCCGACCTCTTTCAGATCGATGTTGACGGTGGCGCTCGACTCCGGGCAGTTCACCACATATCCGCACGACAACCATTGCGCGTAGCTGAAGATGTTTTGCCCAATCCAAGCTGGTGGCAAATAAGCCAGCACTTCCTCTTTCTCGGTGAGCTTTTCAAACTCAGCACCGGCACTGGCTGATTCCAGCAGGGAGTAATGCGTGTGCACCACGCCCTTGGGGTTACCCGTAGTGCCAGAGGTAAAGAACATCGCCGCCACGTCTTCGTTTTGTGTGGCTTGCACCTGTCCATCAAACCATGCTGGGTGGTTGCCTACGTATTCTTTGCCGACAGCGATCAGACTGTCGAGCGCTGCCAGGCCAGGCTCTTCGTACTTGCGCAGGCCACGCGGGTCGTCGTAGTAGATGTGACTGATCAGCGGGCATTGCTCGCGCAGCTCCATCAATTTGTCGACTTGCTCCTGGTCTTCAACCAGGCAAAAGCGTACTTCGGCGTTATTAAGGGGGAAGACACATTCCGCCGCCACCGCATCCTGGTACAGCGGCACGGGGATGGCACCGATAGACTGCGCGGCCAGCATAGTTGCATAGAGGCGTGGGCGATTGGCGCCGATCAGCACCACATGCTCGCCCCGCACCAACCCGGCCTGGTACAGGCCCGCGGCAATATGCGACACCAGGGTTGCCAAATGCGCCCAGCTGTAGCTTTGCCAGATGCCATATTCCTTCTCGCGCAGCGCAGCGTCATGTGGCCGACTGGCGGCGTGCTGCAGCAAGAGCTTGGGAAAGGTGGTGGACATAGCGCAGTCTCCTCATCCGTATTTAGTGGATCGCACGCCGCGAAGCGCGCGCCTTAGTTGATACGGAATGTAGAAGCAACTTTGACGCCATTTTGTCTTTATGACGACAATCCACGGGTAAACCTTGTTGGTGGTTTCCTTTGTGTGTTGCGAGCGTCCTCCCTAGGCTTACGCTGCAGAAAAAACCAACATACAGCAGCGCAGTTCGCTCAATGCCAAGCAAGAACGCTGCGCCAGCTGAGCGATACCAAACGGCACAGATGCGGGATAGTTTTTGAGAAATAAAAAAAGCTGCCTGGCGCCCATCAATCAGGCATTAGCAGCTATAACTGGGATAGCAAACGCCAGCCTTTGGAGTCTTGCGTCAACAATAGTCGCGTAGAGGCTTGGCGCTGTCCCAGCACCTTGGAATACATGGACACCTGTGCGTTACACAAATACTGCCCGCCCGCAGGCACAGTGCAATCCGCCAGCACCACCGATTGCACGGTAGGTAACAAATCCCGGCCGGCCAGATCTCCAAATTTGGCGGCAGCGGGCTGCAAGGCCTCGGCAAAATGCCGCTCAAGCGCTGCATGGGCATCGCGGTCGCTGGGGCCCGACGAACATGCGCCTAATAGCGCCGCCAGTGGCAGCACCCAAGCCATCGCGGCCCACCGCGCACGGCTTTGATTGTTTCTCTCTGCATTCATCCGCTCACCTGGTGTGGCTGGTGATTTCTCTTATTGCAGCGCCCCGAAGGACTCCCTCCCTGGTCGTCTACATTCGATTAATAGATAGTCTCATAATTAAAATTTATTGTTTGACAACAATGGTTACACGACACACCTCTGCACTCCCCGTGCGAGACGCGTGTTGCCCCGTGAACTTGGTACAGTTGCCTTATGAGCCAGACCGCCGAAGCCTCCAGCGCCCTCCAAGGCGAAACCCCTGCACACGCTAGTCGAATGGATCGCGCAACGCGTCAGCGCGACGTGGTTGCCGCGCTACGCAAAGTGCTGCCTGATGATTGCCTGCTATGGCATGACGAAGACACCACGCCTTACGAGTGCGATGGCCTGACCGCCTACCGCCAGCGCCCGCTGGTGGTCTGCCTACCCGAGACGTACGACCAAGTGCAAGCCGTTCTCAAAGCCTGCCACGCGATGGCTGCGCCCGTGGTGGCGCGGGGCGCAGGCACGGGCTTGTCTGGCAGTGCGCTGCCGATTGAGTTAGGCGTGACTTTGTCGATGGCGCGCTTCAACCAAATCCTGCGGGTGGACGCTGCCGCCTGCACAGCTGTCGTGCAATGCGGCGTGCGCAACCTAGCCATCAGCGAAGCCGCCGCCCCCTACGGGCTGTACTACGCACCCGATCCATCCAGCCAGATCGCCTGCACGATTGGTGGCAATGTGGCCGAGAACTCGGGCGGCGTGCACTGCCTCAAATACGGACTCACGGTGCACAACGTGCTCAAAGTCAAAGGCTTTACCGTTGATGGCGAAGCGATTGAGTTTGGCAGCGAAGCGCTCGATGTCCCCGGCTACGACTTGCTAGCCGCCGTGATTGGCAGCGAAGGCATGCTGGCCGTGGCAACCGAGGTCACCGTCAAGCTCATCCCCAAACCACAGCTGGCGCGCTGCATCATGGCCAGTTTTGACGATGTGCGCAAAGCCGGTGATGCGGTAGCCGCTATCATCGCGGCCGGCATCATCCCGGCGGGCCTGGAGATGATGGACAAGCCGATGACGGCTGCGGTAGAGGACTTTGTAAAAGCTGGCTACGACCTGACTGCCGAAGCAATTTTGCTATGCGAAAGCGACGGCACGCCCGAAGAAGTAGCCGAAGAAATCGCCCACATGAGCCATGTGTTGCGCCAAGCCGGTGCCACCGCGATCAGCGTGAGCGAGAGCGAAGAAGAACGCCTGCGCTTTTGGAGCGGGCGCAAAAATGCCTTCCCTGCCAGCGGCCGCATCAGCCCGGACTACATGTGCATGGACTCGACCATCCCGCGCAAGCGCCTGGCCGATATCTTGTTATCGATTCAGGAGATGGAGAAAAAATACCAGCTGCGCTGCGCCAACGTCTTCCATGCCGGAGATGGCAACCTGCATCCACTGATTCTGTTTGATGCCAACGACCCGGACCAGCTGCACCGCTGCGAGCAATTTGGTGCTGACATTCTTGAAACCAGCGTAGCTATGGGCGGCACGGTGACGGGCGAGCACGGTGTAGGGGTAGAAAAACTCAACAGCATGTGCGTGCAATTCAGTGCGGAAGAGAACGCCCAAATGCTGGCTCTGAAAGCTGCGTTCGATCCGCAAGGCCTGCTCAACCCCGGCAAGGTAATCCCAACCCTGAACCGCTGCGCTGAATACGGCAAGATGCTGGTGCGCGCTGGTGCGATCCGGCACCCGGATATTGAGCGGTTTTAAGAGCGGCTAACACAGCCTCTTGAAGCACCACCGGTGTAGCGCTTTGTTGCACCCTGGTACTGCCTGCGGCTGCACACCTAGCCACAACAGCTACAGCTACAGCTAATCTGCGATTTTCAAGGCCGCATGAGCCGCACAAGTGCAATCTCGCTTATTGCTATATTTTTTGATGAATAAGTGCTTATTGGGTCTGCGCTAGCAGCACATTCTCTATAAATCACCTCACTCCTTGAGGCGGATTTTTTTCTCTACCCTGGCGACTGCTTTCTCGGCCGCTTTACGGCGGTTGAACACCTGCTTCATATGGCGGATGTCAGTCGTGCTCAGGTGCTTTTCTGCGGCCTTGAACTGTTTTTGCTCCTCCTCGCGGATATGGTGCAAGTACTCGTCACGTGCTTTCTCAAAGCGGCGCAGCCAGCTGCCTTTGCCCATATCACGCGCAGCCAGGTCGGCCAGCATTTTGTCCATCTCCTTGTGCTCGCCTACAGCGTGGCGCGCATCGTCGGTGGTCTTGGGGTTGCGCATCACGGTGGACCACAGAGCTTGTTCTTCGGCAGCCGCGTGGCTTTTGATCTCTAGCACCAGGGTTTTGAACAAGCGCTGGCGATCTTTGGAGTCTCCCTTGGTGGCGCACACCATCGCAAATAAAGCGCGGTGGTGATCGTGGTCTTCTACCAATCGGCCAAAAATATCGGGGTTACCACGAAACTTGGTGACAGGAGTGCTACCCATGCGCGCCGCCACTCGGGGAGCTTGCTTTTTGGCCTTGGCCGTAGCAGCAGACTTGGCCGCTTTGGCCTTGGCAGTGGCCGCCGTGGTGGCGGTGGACGTCGCAGTTTTCATGGCTAACTCCTAAAAGGTGGCTGAATGCTTGTGGGTAACTGTTTATGACATTTGGAGCAGCTCACGCGCCCCCGCATGCTGCTGAAGCGAGGCCTTAAGCCGCAGGCAGGTACCAGGGGTGCGACAAGGCGACACAACGACGTACAAGGGTTGCCATAACCGCTCTAAAAACACCAGTACCTGCCCGGGTAGCAACAAGCTCCTAAAACAATAGCAAAAAGACTGCATAAACGCACATTAAACCCATGCTAGCCAGCGCGCTAAGCAGGCCAGGTCAGCCAATACCGACAAAACAACTGCAATCCACCCATTTATGCTGCACATGCGTGATACTGCCCAAGAACCAATTCATGGTTTTCAGTTCTACGCGCCTGCAGCGCCAATACACCCAGGAGCAGCGGCGATGGATATAGCAATTGGTTTTGATATGACGCTGGCGATGACCGGCCCCAGCTTAGTGCTGGGCGCGTTAAGCGTGCACCCCAGCGTGGAGCCACAACTGGCCGCGCCCGAGACATTCACCGCCACACCGGCACTGACTTTTACCCGCTATATGGATGCGTTTGGCAACCGCATCATGCATATCCCCATCCCTGCAGGACCGCAACAGCTACGCCTGCGCAGCACCGCCCTGGTACGGAACAGCGGCGCCCCGGACCCTGAGTCCACCGATGCCATTGCACATGCCGTACAAGATTTGCCGCCCGAAGTGCTGCAGTTTTTGCTGCCCAGCCGCTATTGCGATTTTGATGGAGCGCTGCTGGACTTTGCATGGCAGCAGTTTGGCCAGACCGCACCCGGCTGGGGCTTGGTGCGCTCTATCAGCGACTATGTGCACCAGCACATTCACTTTGACTACCTGCAAGCCCGCGCAACGCGCAGCGCGACCGAGGGCTGGCGCGAAGGTGTGGGCGTATGCCGCGACTACGCCCACCTGGCCGTTGCGCTGTGCCGCTGTATGAACCTGCCAGCACGCTACGCCACCGGCTATCTGGGCGATATTGGCGTGCCGGCCACGCCGCAGCCTATGGATTTTTCCGCCTGGTTCCAAGTGTATTTGGGTGGCCAATGGCGCACCTGGGACGCACGCCACAATGTGCCGCGCAAGGGCCGCGTACTCATGGCCTGTGGGCGCGATGCCGCCGATGTGCCCATCACTATGGTATTTGGCGAGCACCAGCTGCTGCACTTTGAGGTGACGAGCAAGATGGTTTGACCAGCGGCCTGCACTAAGAACGACTCATACAGCCCTTGGTGCATCGTTACTTCGACTTTTCACACCCTGATACTGCCTGCAGCCCCACGCCTAGCGTCAATCACAAATATACGATCTTCTGGTTCGTATTAGCTGCTCTAAACACCGGCCCACAAAAACAGCGGCCGTGCGTTACGCACGGCCCTTTGGGGTTTATCTACTAGGTTTTAGTCGCTGCAAGGTTTGCTATTATTTTTGATAAAAAATTAACCATGGTCGGGCGCTAGCAGACTATTTCGTCTTATTTCAACGTGCCATTGATGACACTGATACGACCTTGCGCATCCAGCTCAGCACGCACTTGGCTGGCACCTTGCTGGGCGGTGATTTGGGCTTCAGTCTCGTGCACTGCAAAGCCTTTGGCCTGCAGGTAGTGGCGCAGCAGGGTACGGTGGTCTAGCGTGAACTGGCTGATGAGCTGGGGTACCACGGTCAGCACGCGCTCGGGCTTGGAGGCTTTGGCAGGCAGGCCGTGGCCGGGGTCAATCAGCGCCAGCAAGATGCCGTCGCCATAGTTGCCTAGGTAATAGCCAGCGCTTTCGTCCGCGCCAGCAGCAATCAAGCCGATGGTGTGCAGGTCTTCCTCGCGTATCGCAGAGCGTGGTTGAGTGAACAGTGGCAGTTGCTGCGTATTTCCAAAGCCCAACAGCTGGCGAGCCACTTCGGTAAAGGCTGGGGGGACTTCAGCTTGGGTGTTGGCCCAAATCCACTGCCAGGAGCCCGTCTGGAACGAGTACGAGCCCAGCACTTGCATGCGGAACCGTAAATCATCACCAAACTGGATCATGCCCTGGCTGGTATCAGCTGACCAGGCACGCTCGCCCACGATTTCGGCAAAGTCCATTTGCCTATCCCAGGCCATACCGGCGTACACGGATAGCACCTCACGCAACGCTGGGCTGTCCATGACTTCGGGCACATCTGCATCGGCAGCGGTATGGGCCGCAGCTTCAAACAGATCGGGTTGGCTACTGGCCAAGGCGGAGGCATCGGGCGCCGCGGGTGTGGGCGCAGCCAGCTCGGCATGCGGATCAAAAGCGGGCTCATGCGCGACGCGGAATTCAGGCTCCACTGACGCATGCGCTGGTGCGCCCGGCGCTGCTATGTGATCCGCTGCGCCTGGCGCTTGGGCAGCCGTTGGTGCCGAGGGGTTCAGCCAGCCAAACAGTTTTTGCCACAGTCCCATGTGTTGATTCTCCTGCGATGGCGGCACGCCCCATGCGCCCCAAGCGTCGTGTTGTCCAATCCATCGTGGCACTAACGCTCAAAATGGGCACCTGCGCGCACCCATAGCCGCTTTGCTGCTATCAGTATAGGTGCAAACCACTAACCTAGACCCAATCAGTTGCAACGGGGTGTAGGTCTGCTTCAGGCGAATACTACTCCTTAACGCCCCACACAGGGCTTCGAAGCAGGCCGGTCCAACGATGTTGGACCGCTTTAGATAAGGCGCCCAAGCGCAAGCCGTAGGGCTCCGCTATGGAGCGCCTGTGCAACACAGTACAAGGCCCGCGGACAAGCCTAGTTCAAGGCCATGCTCAAGCGGCGGCGGTAGCTATTGAGCATGGCCGTCACTTCATCTTCCTGCTTACCTGCCTTGCCCGTCAGCTCGATACCGCCCGCAGTTTTACCCGGCACAGCAGCGCCTTCTTTGGATTTGGGCGGGGTCAACAGCTCCAAAATGGCGATATAAAGCTTGCGCGCGGCCTGTTGCTCCCAGTCCTTGTCGCGCATGATGATCTCCAGCAACTCATCCATAGAAGCGGTCCACGCGCCTTCCGCCATCAGCGCACGGGCCTTGGCAAAGCGCGTGTCAAAATCACGCTTGTTAGCAGCAATCAGCTCGTCAAACTTCTCCAGTGGCCAGTCGCCCCGGTCGTCCTCGTGCACAAAGCGGATGGCTTGTGCCCAGGCTTTCAGCGCTTCAAAGCGCAGTGGGTGCTGGATACGTTTGAGGGGTTCTTCCAACTGCGCGTCTGCCTCGTCCAGCGCGCCAGTCTGGATCAGCAGGCGCACATAGTCAAAACGGGCTTCATCGTTGCTCGGGTCGGCCGCCACGGCCTCTTGCAGCATCTGCAGGGCGGACTGCACATCGCCACTATCCAGCAGTTGCTGTGCTTCGTCGGCACCGGCTTCGGCTTGCATTGACGCCTCGGATGGCAAATGCTTGTCCAAAAATTTGCGCAATTCGCCCTCGGGTTGTGCGCCCATAAAGCCGTCTACCGGCTTGCCGCCCATCATCAGCACGCAAGTGGGGACGGAGCGAATGCCAAACATGCCAGCCAGTTGCTGTTCCTGGTCGGAATCAATCTTGACCAGTTTGAAGCGACCGGCGTAGTCAACCTCCAGCTTATCGAGCAGCGGGCCCAGGGTTTTGCAGGGGCCACACCAAGGCGCCCAAAAATCTACCAGTACCGGCACATCCATTGAGGCGGCAATCACTTCGGCTTCAAAAGTCTGAATGGTGACGTCGATCATGTTGCTAAAAATCCGTGTTTATCAGGCAGCTTCGCTGCAAAAGTAAAATGGCGGGTTCCATCCTGGCGCGGGGCCGGCAATATTGCCCACGGCTGTCCGCCAACGCACACTATGACACCCATCCAAGTTGGCGTGGTCATGGGTTCCAGCAGCGACTGGGACACCATGCAGCACGCAGTTGCCATCCTCCAGCAATTCGGTATCGCCTTCGAGGCCAAGGTCGTGTCGGCCCACCGCATGCCGGACGACATGTTCCGCTTTGCCGAAGGCGCCGCAGACCGCGGTATCAAGGCCATCATCGCCGGTGCCGGCGGCGCAGCCCACCTGCCCGGCATGATTGCCGCCAAGACCACCGTGCCCGTGCTGGGCGTGCCCGTGGCCAGCCGCCATCTGCAAGGCGTGGATTCGCTGCACTCCATCGTGCAAATGCCCAAGGGCGTGCCCGTGGCCACGTTTGCCATCGGCAATGCCGGTGCCGCCAACGCCGCCCTGTTTGCCGTGGCCCTGCTGGCCAATGAAGATGCTGCGCTGCGCGCCAAGCTTGAAGCCTTCCGCGTCGAGCAGACCGAAGCCGCCCGCAATATGACGCTGCCGGTGAACGAATGAACGACAAGCAAGTCATTCTTCCCGGCGCCACGCTGGGCGTGCTGGGCGGCGGCCAGCTGGGCCGCATGTTTGCCCACTCCGCACAAGCCATGGGCTACTTCACGGCCGTGCTGGACAAGGACGAAACCAGCCCCGCAGGCCTGGTCAGCCACCACCACATCCGCACCGGTTACGAAGACCGGCAAGGTCTGGCAGAGCTAGCCACGCTGTGCGCAGCCGTCACCACTGAATTTGAAAACGTGCCTGCTGGCAGCTTAAACAAGCTGGCAGAGAGCCTGCCCGTGTCGCCCGCAGGCTCTGCTGTGGCGATTGCGCAAGACCGCGCTGCCGAGAAGGCCCATTTTGTGAAGTGCGGCGTGCCTTGCGCGCCCTACGCCGTGATCGAGACGCCCGAGCAGTTGTCGACCGTCAACGACGCGCTGCTGCCCGGCATTTTGAAGACGGCCCGTATGGGCTATGACGGCAAGGGCCAGATCCGCGTCAAAACCCGCGCCGAGCTGGTGGCTGGGTGGGATGAGCTAGGCAGGGTAGCTTGCGTGCTCGAAAAAATGCTACCGCTGGCCCACGAATGCTCGGTCATCGTGGCACGCGGCCGCACAGGCGACATCGTCAACCTGCCCGTGCAGCGCAATCTGCACCGCGACGGCATTCTGGCCGTGACCGAGGTTTACGAAGGAAACCTGCCTGCAACGCAAGTGGAACAAGCGATTACGGCTGCGAAATCCGTAGCAATCGGCCTGGACTACGTCGGCGTGCTGTGTGTGGAATTCTTCGTGCTGGATAACGAGCAACTGGTGGTCAACGAAATTGCCCCGCGCCCGCACAACAGCGGCCACTACAGCCAGAACGCGCTGGACGTGTCGCAGTTTGAGCTGCAAGTGCGCTGCATGACCAATCTGCCCCTGGTGCAACCGCGCCAGCACAGCGCCACCGTCATGCTGAACCTGCTGGGCGACCTGTGGTTCAAGG
>JAVXMM010000105.1:0-11399 GCA_036646255.1 Comamonas sp. | reverse complement strand
ACTACGACCCCCGCGCCAAGCTGATGCAGGAAACCTGCAACGAAATCCTGGCCGAACTGGGTCTGGAAAACGATCCGCTGTTCGCCCTGGCCAAGCAGCTGGAAAAGATCGCCCTGGAAGACGACTACTTCGTGTCGCGCAAGCTGTACCCGAACGTGGACTTCTACTCCGGCATCGTGCAACGTGCTATCGGTATCCCGGTCAAGCTGTTCACCGGCATCTTCGCGCTGGCCCGCACCGTAGGCTGGATCGCTCAGCTGAACGAGCAAATGGCTGATCCTGAGTACAAAATTGGCCGTCCACGCCAGCTGTACACCGGCGCAGTGGCACGCGACGTCAAGCCTATCGCCCAGCGTTAATCACGATGTCAAGTGCTGCCTGTCAGCACTTGACCCTGGTTACCAACCCGCTTTCGAGCGGGTTTTTTATTGCCTGCATTGCGTCAAACCCCTCCCCTATCACCCTGCATTCATTATTAATGTCGCGTTAAGTTGCCTTACCGACCATGATCGGATGCGTATTTTCGACCGGCAATCAACGCCCTCCGCCATCCCTTCATCAGCAGCCAATGACCTGCCTATAGCGGCAAATGGGCAAGGCAGCTATTCCCCCGCATCCGGCGGGCTGCGTACGTTGCTTGCCGGACGAAAATCAGTCTGGCAGGCAGCCTTAGTCATTAGCCTGTGGCTGGCCAGCATTGGTAACTTAGCGCTGTGGAAGAGTATTACCAATCTTCCGCTCTCCAGCGCTCAACAATGGATCTTGTCACTTAGCCTGGGAGCAGCCATTGCCTGCGTCTGCCTAGCTATCTTCAGCTTGCTGTGCTGGGGCCGTGCCGCCAAGCCGGTGATGCTGGCAGTCTGCTGGGTCGCAGCGTTTGCGGGCTATTTCATGCTCAACTACGGGATTGCTATTGATGCCTCCATGCTGGTCAATGTGATGCAAACCGATGCGCGTGAGGCTGCCGATTTGCTGCACTGGAGCCTATTCGTCACAGTGGCTGCCATTGCCCTGCCACCTACCTGGTGGTTACTGCGAACACCACTGGCTTCCAACACCGGCTGGCGGCCATTTTTGCGTCAGCTGGCTACGGTGCTCGCCGCCATTGTTGCGATGGTGGCCATCGTGCTGGCTGCGTTCCAGCCCATATCCAGCGCCATGCGCAACCACACGCAACTGCGCTTTATGATGAACCCGCTGTCGTCGCTGTATGCCGCAGGCAACCTCATAGCGCAGCAAATCCATCACCGCGACACGACCATCTATCCGATTGGTGAAGACGCCAAGCTAGGCGCCAGTTACGCAACTCAGTCCCAGTTCCCCATCTACGTGCTGGTAGTGGGCGAGACAGGACGTGCAGGCAACTTTGGCCTGTATGGCTACAGCCGCCCCACCACACCCATGCTGTCCGCCCGACAAGACTTGGCGGTTGCGCGTGATGCATGGTCTTGCGGCACTAGCACGGCGGTGTCCGTGCCCTGCATGTTTTCGCACCTGGGCCGCACCGGCCAAAGCAGCAGCAAAAGCTATCAGAACCTGCTGGACGTGCTGCAGCACGCCGGCTTGGCTGTGCTTTGGGTGGACAACCAATCCGGCTGCAAAGGCGTTTGTGACCGAGTACTCAAGGCGGGCACACAGGCAACAGACAGCAAAGCAGCTGCTGCTAACGCCGCACCAAGTATTCACCTGACACCTGAAAAAACCCGCGCCCTGTGCACCGATGGCGAATGCGTAGACATGGCCTTGATGGAAGGGCTGGACGACCGCATCAATGCCCTGCCCGCAGTTCAGCGCCAACATGGCGTGGTGCTGGTACTTCACCAAATGGGCAGCCACGGCCCTGCGTATTTCAAACGTTCGCAGCAGCAGGACAAGCGCTTTAGCCCGGAATGCACCAGCGTCTCACTGCAATCCTGCGACCAGCCCTCGCTCATCAATGCGTATGACAACAGCATCGTCGCCACCGACCGCATGCTGGCTAGCCTGATTACCTGGCTGGAGCAAAAAGGCCAGCGCCAGCCCACCGCCATGATGTACGTAGCCGATCACGGCGAATCGCTGGGCGAGAACAACATCTACTTGCACGGACTGCCCTACTCCGTCGCGCCAGATGTCCAAAAGCATATTCCCTGGATCACCTGGTTATCGCCACTGATGCAGGAGCGCACAGGTATCAGCACCAGTTGCCTGCAACAAGCCGTTGGCAACACCAAGATCAGCCATGACAACTACTTCCACTCTGTATTGGGCCTGACCGATGTGCAAACCGGTTTGCACGATGCCAAACTGGATATTTTCGCCAGCTGTGCGCACTCCCAATCTCAAAATACTCTGTCAAAAATAGAGCCAACCTTTGTTAAAACAGTGACGGCTGCTGAGGCTCTTGCCCCAAGCTTGTTGGCAACTGCGCCTGTCGACGCTGCCACGCCGCAAAAGGCGTCCAATCCAAAGCCACCCGTTCGCGACCGTAGCCCAGCCGCACGCAAGCCCGCGTAAAGCGCTGGCGCACCAAGTCCGCCCACAGACCGCTGCCCTTCATCCGGGCGAATGACTGGCTGTCGTAGCTTTTGCCGCGCATGCGGTCTGCATCACTGATCTGGTGCAGATCGCGCACCCGCTCCATTACCCGCGCAGCACGCTCCGGGTAATGCGTGGATAGCCATTGTTGAAATACCTCGTTCAGCTCCCACGGCAGGCGCAGCACGGTGTAGAAGGCAGTGGTGGCACCCGCCTCGCGCGCTGCCTCCAGTACCTGCTCCATGTCGTCGTTCAAAAACGGTATATGCGGCGCCACGCTTACACCCACAGGTATGCCTGCATCTGCCAATGTGCGTATGGTGCGCAAGCGCCGGTGTGGGGCCGCAGCACGTGGCTCCAGCAACCGAGTCAGCTGCGGATCAAGGCTTGTGATGGTGATATAAACTGCAGCGCCCTGCTGGCGGGCAGCGGCTGCTATCAAATCTATATCCCGCTCCACGCCACTGCTCTTGGTGATCAGCGAAAACGGGTGGCCCGCCTCGCACAGCACCTCAATAATCTGGCGCGTCAACCGCCAGTCGCGCTCAATCGGTTGGTAGCAATCAGTGGCTGACCCGATGTTGAGCGACGCTGGCTGATAACGTGGGCGGCCGATCTCGCGGCGCAGCACCTCGGAAATATTGGTCTTGGCAACCAGCTTGGTCTCAAAATCCAGCCCCGGCGATAGATTGAGATAGCTGTGGTACGGCCGCGCATAGCAATAGACACAACCGTGCTCACAACCTCTGTACGGGTTCACCGAGCGTTCAAAGAAAATATCCGGTGAATCATTCTTTTGGATAGCGCTGCGGGCGCGCTCCTCGGTCACCTGTGTGGCCAGTGTTTGTGGGGCTTGCTGCCACCATACGGCTTCGTCATGCGACAGTGCTGCCGCATCACCCGCCCAGCCATCATCCGCCCACTCTCGTACATCGCTGGCAAAGCGATGGCGGGGCGCTGCCACCGCGCCCCGGCCCTTCCACACTACAGGCGCTGGGCGCAGGATCGCAGGCGGTGCTTCTACGTCGAACACACTGCGCGTCGTTGCCTCCACAGGCACAGCGACACTTGAGCGATTAGTGGGCGGTAAATTTGATATGGGCATTGTGATAACTGTTTATAAATACAGTATATGCGTGCATTTTTACCCACCCTCAGTGCATTGACAAGCCTTCGGGAGCGCGGAAGCAGATTCCCGCCATCACCCGCTATTCGCACCAATTCGGTGCGAGATTCACGATAGCCTACAGTCCCAAGATTACATAGTCCGAAGGAAGTTTTGATGTCTCGCAAGCCCCATCTCATCTTGTCGTCGCTTGACGTGGATCGTCTGGAGGCCTTGCTCGAGCACATGTCGCCCAACGCCTTCCCCGGAAAAGCGGATCTGGAAGCCGAAATTGCCCGCGCTGATATCGTCGAGCCCGGTGACATCCCACCCGAGGTGGTGACCATGAATACCACCGTTACCTTTGACATGGCCGAGACGGGCAAGCAGTTCCAGCTCACTCTCGTCTACCCCAAGGATTTGGACGGCAGCGCGGACAAAGTGTCGATCTTCGCACCCGTGGGCAGCGCGCTCTTGGGCCTGTCGGTGGGCGATGAGCTAGTCTGGCCTTCGGTAGGCGGTAAGAACATGACGGTGCGCGTGACTGGCATCGTCTACCAGCCCGAGCGCGCAGGCGAGCTGCACCGCTAACACACTAGAAAACCTCTTGCGCCTACCCAGCGGGCGCCAGCAGCTATCAAAATAATAAAAAGCACGCTATCCGCGTGCTTTTTTGTTGAACTGTGTAAACAGGGCTCCATTGCAATATCTTTCATAACGCAACGCCCAACCACAGGCATTACAGACATTGCGCAAGTTTGATCCGCAAAGTTACGGGTGATTCAGCAGAGGAATTACATTGCAAAGCGTGTGCTCAGCACACTCACCAGCAAGCCCAGACCGACAAAGCCCAACTCCCAGCGCGCCACACCCTTTAGGCTTGGCACCTGGCTCTCCACAAAGCGGTACAACACCCGGCCAGCCAGCAGCGACAGCACAAACGCCGTGCACATGCCCAGCCAGTTCAACCAAGGCTGTGTGGGCCAAATATGCGACACCACAGCGTTGCAAAGCACCACGATAGAGAAGTGCACCAAGAACACCGAATACGACATCTGCCCCAACAACTGCAACCAGCGCAGTGGTGCCACATGACAGCTAAGCCAGTTGCCCACCTTGCCATCTGACGGCACCCGCATCAGCCACAGCAGGGCCACTGCGCCGGTCAGTGCCACGGCAATGCGCAGGCGGAACTCGACCTCAAACGACACCAGCCCCAACACCAGCAGCAAGGCCGTCCACACCCAAGGCTTGGCGCTGCTTTTACCCCAATAGGCCAGCATTCCCATGCCGTAGGCGCCGATAAAGTAGACAAACCACATATCCAAATCGCTCTCGCGGTTCAGCTCCCACAGCGACAAAGCCGTCAGCCCAACTACCACGTACTGCCCCACTGACAAACCCAGCCAGCGCTGCGACCAGCGGCGCGTAACGGCAAACAGCAAGGTAACGGCGGCAAACAGCTGAAAATCAATCGCCACATACCAAACGCCAGCGGATAGAGCATCCTCGCCAGTAATGTCTTGCAGCATCAAGGCATTGGCGATCAGTTGCTGCCATGTGGGCTCAGCAGGGACAGAGTCGTGCTCAAACCAAGGCCGCACCAGCGCAGCGATCAGCACGGCAAAGAGCAAAGCAACCGCATACGGCGCCAGCAGACGCAGCGCGCGTTGGCCAATTTTTGCTAGAGGCCGATCAAACCGGGCCTGGCCTTGTGGCGCCAGGCTGGCAGCAGCCAAGTAGCCGCCCATCACCAAAAATATTTGAACGGCAATGCGAGCGTACTCAGACAGCCAGCCGATGATGTCGGGGGTGACCTGCGCTGCGACATCGGACATAGGGCCATAAAAAGCCAGGTGGTGCCACACAATGGCGGCACAACAGCTACCTTTGATAACGTCCAGCCACAGATTGCGGTTGTTATGCATTGTTATAGAAGACAAGGTCGTCGGGCTGGGCTGTCTTGCAGGCCACAAGGGAGTGGTGCAAAAGCCTTGTTGTAGTCAAACTGGTTGCGCACTTGTAACACAAAGGCGCAAGTTGTCTAACGCTGCTTTAGCAGGCAACGTTGACGGCCGAGCCCATATCACCCAGACTTATTTGTAAACTGCCCCCCGACGGGAGGCGTGAAGTTTCAGCTTTTTCTGAAAAGACCGATAATCAAACCATGAAAACGCCCGAATCCCCGCTGCCCGAACTCACCCGCCAATTCGTCTCCCACTTTGGCGAGATGGGCAGCCGCTGGGGCATCAACCGCACTGTAGGGCAGATTTACGCGCTGATTTTTTTGTCGCCTCGCCCTATCAATGCGGACGAAATTGCAGAGGGCCTGTCGTTCTCGCGCTCCAATGTCAGCATGGGCCTCAAAGAGCTGCAATCGTGGCGCCTGGTACACATGCGCCACCAGCCAGGCGATAGGCGCGAGTATTTTGAGGCGCCCGCCGATGTATGGGAGATTTTCCGCACTCTGGCTGAGGAGCGCCGTCGTCGCGAGATCGAGCCCACACAATCCATGCTTCGATCCGCCCTGCTGCAAGAAGTGCATTCGGAAGACGAGCGATACGCTCAGCAGCGCATGCAAGAGATGTATGAGCTGATCGACCGGTTGATGAAATGGTTTGACGACGTGCAGCGCCTGAACCCCGAGACCGCTATGCAGCTGATGGGAATGGGCAGCGCCGTGACCCGCGTCCTAACGCTCAAAGATCGGCTGACGGGTAAATCGCCTACTAAAAAAGAAAGCAACGATTAAGGTTTACCGGGCTTAGCCGCGAGCGATTGCGGTACCAGCACAACGCGCAGCTTGTCGCTTTGTACATCAATCGCATACACGGTGTAGCCCAGGCCCTGCAGCAGCATGCGCTGGCTTGCGGGCAACTCATACACCAGCAGTCCGTTTAAAACCTGTTCCGCCAAGCGCGGGGCATAGGTTTGGAACATGGGCTGGTACTGCGATGGCACACCTTGCATATTGAGCTGCTGCACGCGTACGTTGTGCATGCGGATCGTCGTGTCCGCATCGCTGTAAGCCAGGCCAAAATCCAGCGTCATCTGGCCAGGGTACTCGGTCCCCATCAACTTTTCAGTCACCCAGATATCAATGACAGCGCGCAGGCTATTGCTGTCAGCCAGCAGTTGTACAACAGGCTTTTGCAGTTGTATCACCACCATGCCTTGCCACGACCGCGCCAACGGAAACTTGGCCGCCACCGCCGTCTGCAATGCAGCTTGGCCAATGCTTATGCTGCGCGCACCCTGTGGCAAGGCTTTGTCAGCCGCCCAGCTGGGCAGTGCAGCGACAGCCGCCAGCCAGCCTAGCCAAGTGCGGCGCGGCAAATCAGTCGCAGGTTTCCTGGAAAATAGTGTCATACAAAAACAATAGCAGCTAGCGCCCTGTAGGAGCGCGTTAGCTGCCAAAAGTTCTGTAATATTTGTTGTGTACTTGGTATCCGGGCGTTACGCCCGGATGGTTTACACAGTGGCCGCTTCTGCCTTGGCAGTATCGCGGCGCACGCTGGTGGTGCGCTCCACCAGCGCATCGCGGGCTGCAAAGTATTCGCGCTTCAAGTGCGCAACCAGCTCAGCTGCAGGCTGCACCTGCTTGATGGCGCCAATGCCTTGGCCGCTACCCCAAATCTCTTTCCAGGCCTTGCGCTCTTTACCAAAACTCATGGCAGCCGGGTCAGACACCGGCAAGTTGTCCGGGTCCATGCCTGCAGCACGGATCGAGGGGCTGAGGTAGTTGCCGTGCACGCCGGTAAACAAGTTGCTGTAGACGATATCGTCCGAGCTGGAATTGATGATCATCTGCTTGTACTCCTCTACCGCGCGCGCTTCTTCAGTCGCGATAAAGGCCGAGCCGATGTAAGCAAAATCAGCGCCCATGGCCTGCGCCGCCAAGATGGAGCGGCCGCTAGCAATACTGCCCGACAGCGCCAAGGGGCCGTCAAACCATTCGCGGATCTCTTGCACCAAAGCAAACGGACTCTTGATACCCGCGTGGCCACCCGCACCAGCTGCCACAGCGATCAGGCCATCTGCACCTTTATCAATTGCTTTATGCGCGAAGGTGTTGTTGATGATGTCATGCATGACCACGCCGCCCCAGCTGTGCGCCGCCTGGAACACGTCCTCACGCGCACCCAGCGAGGTAATCAAAATAGGCACCTTGTACTTCTCACACAATGCCATATCGTGCTCCAGCCGCTCATTGGTGCGGTGCACGATCTGGTTGATGGCAAAGGGCGCGGCAGGGTTGTCGGGGTTGGCGCGGTTGTAGCTGTCCAGCTCTTCGGTGATCTCGGCCAGCCAGTCATCCAGTTGCTCGGCTGGACGAGCGTTGAGCGCGGGCATGGAGCCCACGATGCCAGCCTTGCACTGGGCAATCAGCAGCTTGGGGTTGCTGATGATGAATAGCGGCGAGCCGATCACCGGGAATGGCACACGCGAGAGCGCGCCGGGAAGTGTGGACATAGCTGTCTCCTTGACAAAAAAGCCGCTTGCGCCCGTCTATATTGCGCAAACAGCTCATTATTTAATAGCAAAAGCTTTCAAGCAGTTTTGCCAGGCTTTTTCGGGTCAGAAGCTCTCCAGCGGTAACGCCATCACTGACAGGCCACCGTGCAGAATTTCGTCACGCAATGCCGAGGTTTTTACCAAAATATGCTCGCCATAGAAACAAGCAGTTGTCACCTTGGCTTCGAGAAACGCCTTATCAGCAGCGCCTTGTGCCAGTAGATCTTGCGCGGCCAGCATGGCGCGGCCCATTTGCCAGCCTGCCACCAGGTTTCCTGCCAGCATCAAATACGGTACGCTGCCTGCGAACACATCGTTGGGCAAGGCCTTGGCGTTGTTTGCCACATAGTCCACCACATCCAAAAACGCCTTGCGCGCCTTTTCCAGATTGATGGCGAGCGACTTGCCTGCATTGCTGCCACTGGCAATCAATGCTTTTTCCGTCGCCTCGATCTGGCTGGCGATGCCCTTGGCGGTTTGACCGCCATCGCGCGCTGTCTTGCGGCCGACCAGATCGTTGGCCTGGATGGCGGTGGTGCCCTCGTAAATGGTCAAGATACGAGCATCGCGCAGGTATTGTGCAGCACCGGTTTCCTCAATGAACCCCATGCCGCCGTGCACTTGCACACCCAGGCTGGTCACCTCCAGGCTCATCTCGGTGCTGAAGCCTTTGACCAGAGGCACTAAAAACTCATAAAACGCTTGGTTGACCTTGCGCACTTCAGCATCGGCATGGCCATGGGCTGCATCAAATGCTGCGGCGGCCGTCAGCGCCATGGCACGGCAGCCTTCGGTGTAAGCGCGCATCGTCATCAGCATGCGGCGAACATCGGGGTGGTGGATGATGGCGGCACTGCCCGCCACGCTCCCATCCACCGGGCGGCTTTGCACGCGCTCTTTGGCGTAGGCCACTGCGTGTTGGTAGGCTCGCTCGGCCATGGCAACACCTTCTACACCCACGGCGTAGCGGGCTGCGTTCATCATGATGAACATGTACTCTAGGCCGCGGTTTTCCTCACCCACCAGGTAGCCAATGGCACCGCCATGGTCGCCATACTGCAGCACGCAAGTGGGCGACGCCTTGATGCCCAGCTTGTGCTCAATCGACACGCAATGCACATCGTTGCGCGCACCTAGCGCGCCGTCATCACCCACCAAGAACTTGGGCACTACAAACAGGCTGATGCCCTTCACACCCTCGGGCGCACCAGCCACGCGTGCCAGCACTAGGTGGACGATGTTGTCCGCCATGTCGTGTTCACCATAGGTGATGAAAATCTTGGTTCCAAAAATCTTGTAGGTACCGTCGGCTTCTTTGTCTGCGCGGGTTCGCACCAGCGCCAAATCAGATCCAGCCTGTGGCTCGGTCAGGTTCATGGTGCCAGTCCACTCACCAGAAACCAGCTTCTCCAAATACTTGGCCTTGAGCTCATCACTCCCCGCCGTCAGCAGCGCTTCAATTGCACCATCGGTCAACAAGGGGCATAGCGCGAAGCTCATATTGGCGCTATTGAGCATCTCTACGCAAGCCGCACCAATGGTTTTTGGCAGACCCTGTCCACCCACATCCGCCGGGTGTTGCAGACCTTGCCAGCCGCCTTCTACATACTGCTTGAACGCGTCCTTAAAACCGGGCGTAGTAGTTACTACGCCGTCTTTCCAGCTGGTGGGCTGTTGATCGCCCAGCACATTCAGTGGCGCCACCACTTGTTCATTAAAGCGGGCGCATTCCTCCAGCACAGCTTGCGCCGTATCCAGCCCTGCATCTTCAAAACCGGGGATCTGCGCTACTTGCTCGATACGAGCCAAATGCTCGATCGCAAACAGCATGTCTTTTACGGGTGCGACATATGTCATATGAACCTACCAATTTCAAGAGAATAAAAACTAGCGCTTGCACATACCGCAAGGTTTACTGTGTGATACGGCCGTAGGCATTGATCATGGACAAGTCTACGTATTTAGACCCCACTTGCGAGCCTGCAGGGTAGCTAATCCAGTAACCTCCCACATCAAGGTTATCCATGTAGCGCAGAACCTGCGTCAGCTTTTCGGGTGTCAAAGGCTTGGCATGGCGCATGGCCTCGACAATAACTTTAGCGTTGACATAGCCCTCCATCATGGTGAAGCTCACAGCCTTCTTGCCAGCCTGTTGGTTGCTGGCAATGGTGTCATTCAGCTCTCTACTGAGTTGCAAAGAGTTTTTGTAGGGATTGGGCACCACTTGCGCGATGGACAGACCACTCATGTATTGCGTAGGCAAGCGTGTAGCCAGTTGCTCTGCATCAGCCTCTGCCAAAGCATAAAGCTGCGCCCGGCCGCCATCCATGCGGTAAGCCTCCACAAACGATGCCGTTACCGGGCTGGATGTGACCATCAAAACCGAATGAAGCTTGGCGTTGTGCTTGTACAGTGCGGCAACTGCTGCATCGACTTCGCTCTTGCGCCCCGTGCCCAGGCCATGCGCCATCACCAATTGCGCACCACTTGCCACCAACGTGTTGTTCACCAAGTTTGTCAGCTCAGTAGCATCAACGCGCTCATCGTGAACGAGCGCCACTTGCCTCTCACCAATCACTGCCATGTGCGACGCGATTTTGGCAATCTGCTCTCGCAAACCCGCACGCGTGCCGAAGAACAAGGGTGCGCCGCTGAGCGAGGTGTCGGTACCCTGGTAGCCAACAACGGGCACCTGGGCGCCATCCAACAACTTGCTATCTACCAGCGCGCGAAGGTTCCGATTGCCTTGGAAGCCCGCCAGCACAAGCGGTTTTTTGTCTCGCAACAGTTCGCGGGTTTTTTCTACCGTATCGCTGGGCTGGCCTCTATCATCGATGACCACTAGCTCAATAGCGCGTCGTTGCAGACCGCCACTTCGGTTGACTTGGTCAAAATAAAGCTGCATGCCTTGAGCATAGGCCAGCCCTTGTTTGGCAGCGGCCCCCGACAGGGATGACACCTGCCCTACCACCCACGTGGATGCAAATGCATGGCTCAGCGCAGAACCCATTAAGGCAAACGCTAGTAGTCCCTTTGCCCAAAACTGGCTTTTATTCCTCACAATTTGTCTCCTCAGCAAGCTTCCGTGCAACCTATAAGTGGTGCTGAGGATAGTTGCCGTTTTTTGTTCTCGTATCGTCGGCCAGAGCTAACTCCAGTCGCCATAAAAAAAGAGGGGCCAAAGCTCCTCTTTTTACTTGCCGAAAATTACAGCTTGCTGACCATCTCAGGCACCGCCTCAAACAAGTCAGCCACCAGGCCG
>JAVXMM010000104.1:0-11474 GCA_036646255.1 Comamonas sp. | reverse complement strand
GCCGCACAAAAGCGCAGCAAGCGCGTAACCAGCGTGGACAAGGCCAACGTGCTGGAGACCTTCCAGTTATGGAAGGATGTGATGACCGAAGTGGGCAAGCAATACCCCGATGTGGCGCTGGACCACATGTATGTGGACAACGCCGCCATGCAACTGGTGAAAGAGCCCAAGCGCTTTGACGTGGTGGTGACCGGCAATATGTTTGGCGATATTCTGTCGGACGAAGCTTCAATGCTGACCGGCTCTATCGGCATGCTGCCATCCGCCAGCCTGAACGATAAGAAGCAAGGCCTGTACGAGCCCAGCCACGGCTCGGCTCCTGATATTGCCGGCAAGGGCGTTGCCAACCCGCTGGCAACCATCCTGTCCGCCGCGATGATGCTGCGCTTTAGCCTGGGCCAGGAAGCCGCCGCACAAAAAATTGAGGCAGCCGTGCAAAAGGTATTGCAGCAAGGCCTGCGCACACCTGATATCTACAGCGAAGGCACCACCAAAGTCGGTACCCAGCAAATGGGCGACGCCGTAGTGAAGGCGCTGTAATTCTTATAGCTATCAGCGCATAACCAGCGGCCGCAAGGCCGCTTTTTTTATTACCAATCTTGAGGCAAACCGCACAGAAATGCGGAGAAGCACTCACATCCACCTCGCCAAAGCGCCCAAGGCCAACGCAAAATCCAGCCTACATCCCACCAAAACAGCGCGTCTTTAGTTGTACAGCGAGATCGATTTCGTCATTTTGACCATTCAATAACCTATATAACGACGAAAACAACTATTATCACGAATATTTCAACTCGCTTCGTTGCGCCAACACTAAAAAACTATAACAACTGCGTGCACTGCAACAAATTTTGGCGCTAAAATAGCCACCACTATGTTTTCGCTCAATGCTTTTTGCATCCCCTACAGCCCGACTGCTACTCCAGTAGCCGCCGCTGCGAGCGCAAACATGATCAAAACCACGACGATTACTGGCTGACACAGCTCGGTTCGTCGTGCGCCCCTTCTGGCCAGACGAGCCAGATGTCTCAGCCTTAGGTCGTTGGTGGATGGCAGTTTTTCATCCGAAAGGGCGTTTCAAATGAGCAAGCAATTGGTAGGTTTGGTGGGCTGGCGCGGTATGGTCGGCTCGGTGTTGATGGACCGCATGCAGGCCGAAGGTGACTTCGATCTGATCGAGCCCATGTTCTTCTCCACGTCGAACGCAGGTGGCAAGGCTCCTGCGCAGGCTCAGAACGAAACCACGCTGCAAGACGCCTACAACATTGATGCTTTGAAGCGTTGCGCCATCATCATCACCGCCCAAGGCGGCGATTACACGACCGAAGTCTTCCCCAAGCTGCGCGCTGCAGGCTGGAGCGGCCACTGGATTGATGCTGCGTCCACACTCCGCATGAAGGACGACGCCGTCATCGTGCTGGACCCGGTGAACATGCCCGTCATCAAAAATGCGCTAGCCAGAGGCGGCAAGAACTGGGTTGGCGGTAACTGCACTGTGAGCTGCATGCTGATGGGCGTGGGCGCACTGTACAAGGCCGGTCTGGTCGAGTGGATGAGCACCCAGACCTACCAGGCAGCATCGGGCGGCGGTGCCCAGCACATGCGCGAGCTGCTGACGCAATACGGCACACTGAACGCCGAAGTCAAAGCCCTGCTGGACGACCCCAAGAGCGCGATCCTGGAGATCGACCGCATGGTGGTTGCCAAGCAGCGCGCGCTGTCCGCTGCAGAGACCTCCAACTTCCTGGTGCCGCTGGGCGGTAGCCTGATCCCCTGGATCGACAAGGACCTGGGTAACGGCATGTCCAAGGAAGAGTGGAAGGGCATGGCCGAGACCAACAAGATCATGGGCCTGGGCGAAGGCTTTGGCAGTGCAGCCATCCCGGTTGATGGTTTTTGCGTGCGCGTGGGCGCTATGCGCTGCCACAGCCAGGCTCTGACCTTCAAGCTGAAGAAGGACGTACCAACCGCAGACATCGAAGCCATGATTGCCGCCGACAACGAGTGGGTGAAGGTGGTGCCGAACAACAAAGAAGCTACCCTGCAGGACCTGACTCCTGTCGCTGTGACCGGCACAATGACCATCCCCGTGGGTCGTATCCGCAAGCTGGCCATGGGCCCAGAGTATGTGGGCGCCTTTACCATTGGCGATCAACTGCTATGGGGCGCTGCCGAGCCACTGCGCCGCATGCTACGCATTCTGCTAGACGCATAAAGCACCCAGCGCTCGACGCTTTCATTGCACTTTTGCCACACCTTTTTTGGCGGCTCTGCCGCTGAGAAAGGTGTTTTTTCATGAGCACTTGCATACTTTGTGCGCCAAGCCTGATCTGACACAAGCCATAGCAAAGTTGTTCCCGAGCAACAGCCGATGTAGAGGAAATTTATGACAAGCTGGATAGTGGCGTGGAACCACATTCCTTAACTTGTCACTCCAACACATTACTGTTAAGGTACTTTTTACCGATAATTACCAATTTCGCGTCCAAGGGGGAGGGTGTCAGCATGAATACAAAAACAACCCCGTGCGCTTTCACTACTATTCCTATTCATTCAAGTAGCACTATGCATCGCTGGAAAATTACTGCATTGGCAGCCGCTGTGGCCGCATTCGGCCTTTACTCGACAGAGGCATCGGCACTTGCGCTGGGCAAGATCACCGTCAAATCGGCACTGGGCGAGCCGCTGCGCGCCGAAATCGAAGTACCCCAGATCACCTCCGCAGAAGCAGACACTTTGCAGGTCAAGACCGCATCGTCCGCCATCTTTCGCGCACAGGGCATGGACTACACCGGCACCGCCAGCGGCGTATCCGCACGCTTGCAACGCCGCGCCAATGGCACGGCCGTCATCGCGCTGAGCACACAACGTCCCGTCAACGACCCGTTTGTCGACTACGTAGTGGACGCCAACTGGAACGCAGGCCAAGTCATACGCAGCTATACCATGCTGTTTGACCCACCCAACCTAAAGAAGGCAGAAGCAGCCGTCACCACGGCTCCGCAAATCAGCAGCGACGCGGCACCGATGCCCGCCACGCGCCCTGCCCCGCCCGTGCGCGTGATCGAAGAGCCATTGGCAACCGCTGACAGCACACCTACCCGCGTAACACCCGCCAAAACCAAGAGTACGCGCGCCAATATCCCCGCTGGTGCAACCAACCACTCAGGCGGCGGCAGTCGCGACACGGTGCAAGTACAGCGCGGCGACACCGCTGGCCGTATTGCAGCCATGAACAAGCCTGCTGATGTATCACTCGATCAAATGCTGATTGCCGTGATGCAAGCCAACCCCAGAGCGTTTATTGGGGGCAACGTCAACCGCATCAAATCCGGCGTCATGCTGAACATGCCATCGGCTGAGCAGGCACGAGCTATCTCACCTGCCAAGGCGCGCCAAATGGTGGCCGCACAAAGCCGCGATTTCAATGAGTACCGCCGCCAGTTGGCAGGCAAGGTGACCACGACTAACGTGGCCGGCGAGAGCCGCGCTGCAAGCGGTAAGGTGGAGGCCGCCGTTGTCGATAAGAAGACCGAAAACGCTACGCCAGACCAGTTGAAACTGGACAAATCTGCCGACGTCAAGGGTAAAAAAATCGCCGAGGAAAGCGTAGCCAAGGCCCAGCAAGCGAATGCCACCCAAGAACGCAAGTCTGAGCTGGACAAGAACTTGGAAGAGCTGAACAAGCTCAAACAAGCCGCTGGTGGCGCCAGCGCCGCAGCCACTACGGCTGCCGCCGCCGCACCTGGCATCCCCGTAACGGCGACATCACCAGCAACCCCAACACCTGTACCGGCAGTACCGGCCCCAAGCCCCACCGCAGAACCAGCACCCGCCCCTGCGCCCGTGCCAGCAGTGCCAGCAGTGCCAGCAGTGCCAGCAGTGCCAGCAGTGCCAGCAGAAGCATCTACCCCGATTGCAGCCCCCGTCGCTGAATCCTCTGCACCAGCACCTGCCGAAGCACCAGTAGCCGCAGCTCCAGCGCCTAAGCCAGCTCCCGTAGCGGCCCCAGCACCCGCTCCAATTGAAGAACCTAGCTTTATCGACGGCCTGATGGAGAACCCATTAGTGCCAGCCGGCGGGCTGGGCATTCTGGCCCTGCTGGGTGGTGGTCTGTGGTATCGCAACCGTCAAAAGCGCAAAGAAGCGGCTGGCGCGTCTGATTCCGCCATGGAAAGTAGCCTGTCTCAGGATTCGTTCTTTGGCGCCAGCGGCGGCCAGCATATCGACACCTCGGTCAGCGCTATGACCACAGGTGCTTCGTCGCTGGCCTATACCCCCAGCCAGCTGGATGCGGGCGATGTAGACCCGGTTGCCGAAGCCGATGTGTACCTGGCCTATGGCCGTGATCTGCAAGCCGAAGAGATTTTGAAGGAAGCACTGCGCACCAACCCTGGCCGCAGCGCCCTGCACGCCAAACTGGCTGAAATCTATGCCAAGCGCAAAGACCGCTTGGCACTAGAGAGCATTGCCAAGGAAGCCCGCCAACTGACCAATGGCGCTGGCGCAGATTGGCTGCGTATTGCAGCACTGGGCCAAGAGCTGGACTCTGCCAACGTGCTGTACCAAAACACGACAGCTTCCGTGCCTTCGGCAGAATCGTTCTCGCCTGCAGCAGTGGCCGCCGCTGCCGCTGCTGCCCGCGCACAACCCATCGCGTTTGAGAATACCCAGCCGCCCGCCATGACCCAAGTGGCTGATGGTCATAGCGATTTCGGTCCCATCTCGGGTCTGGACTTCGCCATGAGCAGCCAGCTCACCGAAGCGCCTGACGCCGTCCCCGACTTCTTGGCATCAGCCTCTGCAGCACCAGTAGTCGCTGCTCCCGTGGCCGCGCCCATCATCCCTGCTGAACCGCTAGCCATGCCCGCCGCGACCATGGATGACTTCGATCGCCAACTGGCCGAGGCACTGAGCATTCCATCCGAGTTGCAGCCAACGCGCTCCTCTACTCTGTCCCAAGGTCTGGAGACCCAGCCCAGCTCACTGGACTTCCAGATGAGCGACTTTGAAGGCCATAGCACAGCGCAGTTGCCCATTACGGACAAGACGACGCACACCATGGACTTTGACATGACCTCGCTGTCGCTGGAGCTGCCTGGCACCGGTGAGCCCGATCGCACCCACCCGGCTGCCTTGGCTGACGACGTGCAAGGGCTCGAGATGGACGACAGCGACCCGCTGGCCACCAAGCTGACCTTGGCCCAAGAGTTCTTGGCCATCGGCGATAAGGAAGGTGCTTTGTCGCTTGCGCAAGAGGTATTGACAGAGTCAACCAGCCCCACCATCAAGGCCCAGGCCCAGCGTTTGGTGGAGCAAAGCCGCTAAGCCCAAGTGCATTAGCCACCAAGCCCCGCTCTGCGGGGCTTTTTCATGCTCCCCGCCTCCATGGCCCGCCAGTTGCAACAGGTATGATTGAGGCATGCGCATCGCACTGGGTATCACTTATAACGGGCAGGCCTACCAGGGCTGGCAAAGCCAGCCATCCGGCAACACTGTCCAAGATCATCTCGAAGCGGCCCTCAGCCGCTTCGCCGCTTCTAGCATCTCCACCATATGCGCGGGCCGCACCGATGCCGGTGTCCACGGCCTCATGCAAGTGGTGCACTTTGATGCGCCCGTAGACCGTACTGAGGCCTCATGGGTGCGCGGCACCAACACTTTTTTACCCAAAGACATAGCCGTGCAATGGGCGCGTACCGTGCCGGACGCCTTTCACAGCCGCGCCTGCGCCACCTCGCGCCGCTACGGCTATGCACTGCTGCAATCGCCCGTCCGCCCCAGTGTGGAGTTTGGCCGTGTAGGCTGGGTGTTCCAGCCCCTCGACATGGCTGCCATGCAGCAAGCAGCACAGTATCTACTGGGCGAGCATGATTTCAGCTCCTTCCGCGCTGCAGGCTGCCAGGCCAAGTCACCCATCAAAACGCTGTACCGCATTGACGTTGCCCACAGCACATTGCGCGCCAGCGCCACGCGTGGCGATGTGCCCAGCTGCTACTGGCGCTTTGATTTTGAAGGCAGCGCCTTCTTGCACCACATGATCCGCAACATCATGGGTTGCCTGATCGCAATCGGCCAAGGTACCAAGCCGCCCGAGTGGATGCAGGAAGTGCTGCACGCCAAAAGCCGCGAGCGTGCCGCGCCCACCTTCTCACCAGATGGGCTCTACTTCCTCGGCCCTCAATATGATGAGCAATGGGGCCTGCCCAGCCACGCACCCTCTTTTGACTGGTTTGCCTGAAAGTGCCCTGCCATGCCTGATACCACTGCCGTCGCCACGCCGCGCACCCGCATCAAAATCTGTGGTTTGACCCGCGAGCAGGATGTTGATGCCGCCGTATCCGCCGGGGCCGATGCGATTGGTTTTGTTCTGTATGCCCAAAGCCCTCGCGCCGTTACCGTGGAGCGAGCTGCCGAGCTGGCACGACGCCTGCCCGCCTTCGTCTCACCTGTGCTGCTGTTTGTGAACGAGGAACCATCAAAAGTGATAGCTGCTTGCGCCCATCTACCAGGCGCTACTGCTCAATTTCATGGTGATGAATCACCTGATGACTGCTGGCAGGCCAGCGATCAGGGCCGCACGGCCTTTTTGCGCGCCGCACGCATACCCCTTGGCGACGGTGCGGCGCAGTTCGACCTCGTAGAATACGCACATCAATATTCACTCGCCAAGGCCATTCTGCTCGACGCCCACGTTGACGGATTTGGTGGTGGCGGCAAGGCATTCAATTGGTCACTGCTTCCAACAAACGTAGCCTCTCATCTCGTTTTGTCTGGTGGACTCACGCCTGCAAACGTGATCGATGGCATTGCGCAAGTACGGCCGCGTTGCTTATCGCTCGCGGTTGATGTGAGCTCCGGCGTCGAGAAGACAGGCCCCAATGGCCAGCCCATAAAGGGCATCAAAGACGCCGACAAAATCCACCAGTTTGTCGCAGCCGTACGTGCTGCCGACATGCAACTTGCACAAAATTGACCCATGTTTGATTACCAACAACCCGATGCAGCGGGCCACTTTGGCCCCTATGGCGGTAGCTTTGCCAGCGAAACCCTGACCCACGCGCTAACCGAGCTGCGCGAGGCCTACGCCAAGTACCAGAACGAGCCAGAGTTTCTGCGCGAGTTCCAGTACGAGCTGGCCCACTATGTAGGCCGCCCCTCGCCCGTCTACCACGCAGCCCGCATGAGTCGTGAGATGGGTGGCGCGCAGATTTACCTCAAGCGCGAAGACCTGAACCACACCGGCGCCCACAAAATCAACAACGTGATCGGACAAGCCATGCTCGCCAAGCGCATGGGCAAACCGCGCATCATTGCTGAGACTGGCGCGGGCCAGCACGGCGTAGCCACCGCAACCATCTGCGCACGCTATGGGCTGGAATGCATCGTCTACATGGGTGCAGAAGACATCAAGCGCCAAAGCCCCAACGTCTACCGCATGAAGCTCTTGGGCGCCACCGTGGTGCCGGTCGAATCGGGCAGCAAGACCTTGAAGGATGCGTTGAACGAAGCCATGCGCGACTGGGTCGCCAATGTGGACAACACTTTCTACATCATCGGCACCGTAGCGGGCCCCCACCCCTACCCGATGATGGTGCGCGACTTCCAAAGCGTGATCGGCGAAGAATGCCTGACGCAGATGCCAGAGCTGCTGAAGGAGCAAAACATGGCGGGTGAGCAGCCCGATGCCGTCGTCGCCTGCGTGGGTGGTGGCAGCAATGCCATGGGCATTTTCTATCCCTACATCCCGTTTGAGAACACCAAGCTCATCGGTGTGGAAGCTGCAGGCGAAGGCCTGGACAGTGGCAAGCACTCGGCATCGCTGCAACGCGGCTCATCCGGCGTGCTGCACGGCAACCGCACCTTTATCTTGCAAGACGATAACGGCCAGATCACCGAGACACATTCGGTCAGCGCAGGCCTAGACTACCCGGGCGTAGGCCCCGAACACGCCTGGTTGCAAGAAATCGGCCGTGCACAATACGTGGGCATTACCGATAAAGAGGCGCTGGAGGCCTTCCACTATCTCTGCCACACCGAAGGCATCATTCCCGCGCTTGAATCCAGTCACGCCGTCGCCTACGCCATGAAGCTGGCAAAAACCATGCGTAATGACCAATCCATCCTCGTCAGCCTGTCGGGCCGGGGCGATAAAGATATTGGCACGGTTGCCGATCTGTCGGGCGTAGATTTCTACACCCAACCATCAGCCCGTGGCGTGACCGTCAAAGGAGCAACATCCAAATGAGCCGCATTGCAGCCACTTTTGAACAATTGCAGCAAGCAGGGCGCAAGGCGTTGATCCCTTACGTAACGGCAGGCTTCCCCTTTGCCGACATCACGCCTGCGTTGATGCACGGGATGGTCGAAGCCGGTGCCGACGTGATCGAGCTGGGCGTACCCTTCTCCGACCCAATGGCCGACGGCATCGTTATCCAGAAAGCCGGCGAAAAAGCACTTTCTCAGGGCATTGGCCTTAAGCAAGTGCTGGCCATGGTGGCCGAGTTCCGCAAAAAAGACGACACCACGCCTGTGGTATTGATGGGTTACGCCAACCCAGTGGAGCGCTACGACCAAATCAATGGCAAGGGCAGTTTTGTGCGCGATGCAAGTGCCTCCGGCGTTGACGGAGTGCTGGTGGTAGACTACCCGCCCGAAGAATGCGAGGCATTTGCCGCAGATTTACGCGCCCACAGCATGGATTTGATCTTTTTGCTGGCACCTACTTCTACGGCCGAGCGCATGCAGCAAGTGGCGCGTGTTGCCAGTGGCTACGTGTACTACGTCTCGCTCAAAGGTGTGACCGGTGCAGGCACGCTGGATACAGCGGCTGTCGAAGCCATGCTGCCCAAGATCCGCGAGCATGTGCATATCCCCGTTGGCGTGGGCTTTGGCATCCGTGATGCGCAAACTGCGCAAGCGATTGGCAAAGTAGCAGACGCCGTCGTCATCGGCACCCGCATTATTCAGCTGCTAGAAAATCAGCCGCACGAGAAAGTCGTCGCCCTTGCCGCGGACTTTTTGCGCGGCATCCGCAAGGCACTTGACGCATAATGCGCCCCTTGGGCCGCATCAACCCGGCCCACAGAGCGCTTACCGCAAAGGAAAACATCCATGTCCTGGCTAGAAAAACTGTTACCCGCCAAGATCCAGCAAACCGACCCAGCCGAGCGCCGCCAGATGCCGGAAGGCCTGTGGATCAAATGCCCCAGCTGCGACGCCGTACTGTACAAGGCCGACCTAGAGGCCAACTTCAATGTCTGCCCCAAGTGCCACCACCACCACCGTGTGGGCGCACGTGCACGGCTCAATATGTTTTTGGACGCCGAAGGCCGCTATGAACTGGGCCAGGAAGTCATTCCGGTCGACGCCCTCAAGTTCAAAGACAGCCGCAAGTACCCAGAGCGCCTGAAAGAAGCCCTCGAGAACACCGGCGAAACCGACGCCCTGGTCGTCATGGGCGGTTCGGTCAAAAGCATCAACCTCGTTGCCGCCTGCTTTGAGTTTGAGTTCATGGGCGGCTCCATGGGCTCGGTCGTGGGCGAGCGTTTTGTGCGCGGCGTGGAAGCTGCCATGGAGCAAAAGGTGCCCTTTGTGTGCTTTACTGCCACCGGCGGCGCCCGTATGCAAGAAGGCCTGCTTAGCCTGATGCAAATGGCCAAAACCAATGCAGCTCTCACTCGCTTTGCCAAAAAAGGCCTGCCCTACATCAGCGTGCTGACCGACCCAACCATGGGCGGTGTGTCTGCTGGATTCGCCTTCATGGGCGATCTCGTGATGGCCGAACCCAACGCCCTGATCGGCTTTGCCGGCCCCCGCGTGATTGAGAACACCGTACGCGTCAAGCTACCAGAAGGCTTCCAGCGCGCCGAGTTCCTGCAGCAAAAAGGTGGTGTAGACATGATCGTCGACCGCCGCGAACTGCGCGAACGCGTTGCCAGCACGCTTGCCATGCTGCAGCGCTTGCCTGCAGATGCGGTGGCCTAAGCAAGCCACATTAGCCTCTCAAAGACAAAAGCCAGCTGTGTAAACAGCTGGCTTTTTCAATAACTTTGATATCACCTGACGCCCACTGAGTGAGCGCGACAGGCCCTTTCTATATAGAAACTGCAGTCAACAACTGCGTCTGCAAGCTCGACAGCACAATCGCGCCAATCTGCAGCAACACCAGCATTACCACGGCCGACAAATCGACGCCGCCCACTAAAGGGATGACTTTGCGCAAGGGGCGCAGCAGTGGCTCGGTCAGTTGGTAGAACACGGTCTGCATGACAGCGCTGCCAGTCGACAGCCAGCTGGTAATGCAATGCACCACCAAGACCACCACCA
Source organism: Comamonas sp. (assembly GCA_036646255.1). GTDB lineage: Bacteria > Pseudomonadota > Gammaproteobacteria > Burkholderiales > Burkholderiaceae_C > Comamonas. The sequence continues at coordinate 1,145 of JAVXMM010000104.1, read as the reverse complement.
TAGTGGATAAGGCGATGTTGACGACGCCGACAGTACCCACGATCAAGACCGAAACCAGCGGTGCAGCAGCGCCCATCAGGAGCCACAGCAGCACAAATTGCAGAATTTGCACCGCCCAGGCGCCCAGCAAACTCGCCCAATCACCACCCGGCAGGCCCTTGGTGATTTTGCGCAGCGGCAACACCAGCCAGCTGGTGAGCGCCAGCACGACCTGGCCCAGTGGGTTGTTAAACGAGACACGCAATCGCTGCATGTACCAGCGCAGCAAGAGCGCGCCGCTCAGCATCCCGCCAACGATATTCAATAACAGAGAAAAAATTTGCTGCAACATAGTCTCGATCCTGCAATGGCTAAGCAGCCATTTAGCTATATAAATTGAAGCTAACTTATCAATACAGACAAGCGCCGCTACCTATTTTAAAAGCACAGCACAAGTGATATCAGCGCTAAACCCGGGGTAGAACAGCGGCCATCCACTCAAGCACTCGGCCCCACAAGTGCCGCGCTCTCCTTAAAAAACTTAAAATCATCGGTTTTGGCCGTTTACCAGCATCTGGCTGGGTCGATTCATGTCTGAAAACCACACCACCCCCGATGCAGCACCCGTGGCTGCGCAAGATGAAAACAAGCTCATTGCCGAGCGCCGCGAGAAACTGAAATCGCTGCGTGAAGCCCAGCAACAAGGCAAAGGTGTGGCCTTCCCGAACGACTTCAAGCCCGAGCACCGTGCCGCCGCCCTGATGGCGGACCACGATGGCAAGGACGCAGAAGCGCTGGAGGCCGAAGCTGTATCCGTGAGCGTGGCAGGTCGCATGATGCTCAAGCGCGTAATGGGCAAGGCCAGCTTTGCCACCATCCAGGACGCCACCGGCCGCATCCAGATCTACGTGACGCGCGACGCCGTAGGCGAAGACGTGTATGCCGACTTCAAGAAGTGGGACTTGGGCGACATCATTGCTGCCGAAGGCATGCTAATGAAGACCAAGACGGGCGAGCTGTCGATCAAGGCCACCAAGATCCGCATGCTCACCAAGAGCTTGCGTCCTATGCCCGACAAGTTCCACGGCATGGCTGACCAAGAGCAAAAGTATCGCCAGCGCTACGTCGATCTGATGATGGACGAAGACGCCCGCAAGCGCTTTGTG
>JAVXMM010000103.1:0-11871 GCA_036646255.1 Comamonas sp. | reverse complement strand
AGGCACCCTATACTTGGAGCTTGAGTGATGCCCCCAGCTGGTTGCAGATTGACCCGCAAACGGGAGTCTTGAGCGGCATGCCCGATGCCCCAGCGCCTGCCAGCGCGCCGCTGAGCTTTACCGCCACGGTGACCGACAGCAGCACGCCCACGGCGCGCAGCGATAGCAAAACCCTGAGCCTGACGGTCTTGCCCGCGCCTCTGGTCATCACGACCACGGGCAGCCTGCCAGAGGTAGGTGAAGGTCAGGCGTACCGCCAGCAATTGCTGGTCACAGGCGGCACAGCGCCTTATAGTTGGTCGGTAGTGACGGGCAGCTTGCCGCCCGGCCTCACGCTGGATGCGACCGGCTTGCTGAGCGGCACCGTGACCAAGGCAGCGTTGCTGGCTGGACAGGCGGGACAAGTCACCAAGGCTGCAGGCAGCTTTAGCTTTGGTGTGCAGGTAACGGACAGCAGCAGCCCGCAGCTGCAAAGCGCCGAGCAGCAGCTTAGCTTGCAGGTGACGGCTGCAGAAGTGGTGCCACCTGCTCCAACGCCCGTGCCATCGCTGGGAACATGGGCCATTGCGCTACTCAACCTGGCGGCGGCTGTGATGGGTGTTCTCGCATGGCGCTGGAGAAGAAAGCCCTTCCAGGCTTAAAGCCCTCAGCCACAAAGCACTAGACCAGGCCACCTTCGGGTGGTTTGGTTTTTTGTAGGGTGGCGCAGGTGATGAATGGCTGCTTGGCGAAGACGTGAAGGCCCGCTATGGACACGTCTCAGACAGTGGCCATGGCATAAATCCGGGTAGCTCGGCCTCGGGCCGATTTATGCAACAACGCCAAGCCAAAGTGTAGTAAGGGAGGCAAATGCCTCCCTTTTTAATTGGCTATGGTGCAGCTCAGCGTGGCCGACGGCGCCAGGCCCATAGCCCCAGCAAGGTCGACAACAACACTAGGCCCGCTGGCGTGCTGGCGGGCACAGGTGTGGGTGTTGGCGTCGATACGGGCGGCTTGACTGAAATGACGATAGTAAAGCTGGCGGTATCAGTCAAACCCGCAGCGTCAGTCACCATAACATCAAAGGTATAACTACCCGCTGCCGTAGGCGTTCCCGTGATCAGACCATTTGCATCCAAGCTCAGGCCTGGTGGCAGTTTGCTGGGGTCCGGGGCACTAAAAGTGTATGGAGTGGTGCCACCAGTGGCGGTAATCTGATAGCTATAACCGCTGGAGACCGAACCGGCTATTGGAGTGCCATCCACATTGGGCGTAGCCATGGCGCCATAAACACCCGAATATACGATGGCGCTACCCGAGCTGGAGCTGATGCCGGTGGCAGGCTGACCAACGGCAGAACTTACCAAGGTTTGGGCGTTTGCACCGCCTATTATCCAGAGCGAACAAAGAGTAGCGTGAAGTAAGAGAGAAGGTCTTGCGCTTTTCATGATCAGCCCTTCGCTTTATCTGTGCATGGCGGTAAAGCACACCACCTCACCTTTACTGTCACTGCCGTCGGCTGGGTTGAAGGCGGTGTTAAGCGTATCGACTTCAAATTTGAACGACCCACTGGTGAGTGCGTACGCTCTTGTGCGGTTGTCTCCGGAATTTTGATTTGTTTTTACATTGACCAATACAACGTAGTCTTCGCTGGCAAAGGCGGGGGTCAGAGGGATGCTGTATTCCACCCAGCCATTTTTTGCTTTCATGTTATTGTCGGAGGTCACGGTCCCAATCCCACTCGCGCCCTTTAATTCGATATCGCTTGAACCTTGTTTTTGGCGGAGGCAGCCAAATGCCATGCGGCTAACGCCTTGCGTAACGCCGTTGGTGCCATTCGTTCCGTTAGTTCCGTTGGTTCCATTGGCGCCGTCAATACCTGGAGTGCCTGGAATACCTTGCAGGCCTTGTGGGCCGGGGATTCCTTGAATCCCTTGCGGTCCAGCGCCTGCAGCAGCACACCCCCAAGCGCTGCCGTTATAGCCCAGTACTTCGCCGCTAGCGCAGCTAATTCCGATCTTGGCGGCGGTGACGCTGCCGTCTGCGATGCTGAGGGCATAGGGGGCACTGGCCAGCGCGATGCGTGGGCTGGCTTCGGCTCCGCCGTTGACAGCGACCCCCAGGTACAGGGCTTGCGTCAGCGCTGGTAGAGCTGCGCCGCTGCCTAGCGCGACCGAGAACGCACCTTGCGATACGGTGACCCCTGCAAGCGTATCGCTCCACACCACGTTACCGCCGCTTGCAGCGTCGTACAGAGTCAAAGCCAGAGTGGCCGCGCCATTCATTGGTTGGCCACTGGCATCTAATAGGTGACCCTGGTAGCTAATAGTGCGGGGGACATCGGCCTGCGCTGGCGCGCTAGCGGCAAACCCCAGACTAAGCGCCAGGGCGGCGGCCGAAAGGGCTCGCAGCATTTTGGAAGTCCGATGTTTGTGTTGACGCAGTGATTTCATGAAACGACCCTTTCGATTTAACGCGTGTAAAAGCGAGAGGGTATGGATTTACTAAAATTTGCGCCCCATCCGTTTGGATAGGTACTATTCAGAAAAGCAACAAAATCTACAAATAGATATTTTTTGCTGGCAGGAAAAGCGTTTCTACTCTCTGTATCTTCGCTGGGGCAAATTAAACGTGCTGCTGGGGCTTCTAACTTCTATGCTTCAACGGGCTTTGCGGAGCGCGGCATCCCTCAGCCACAAAGCACTAGGGCAGGCCACCTTCGAGTGGCTTGGCTTTTTAGGGGACGGTGATGAATGGCTGCTTGGCGAAGACGTGAAGGCCCGCTATGGGTTGAATCCACAGTCAATAGCCGTCATCCTCCACCAGTTATGCAGACCAATCCTGGAAAAGGGTGGGGGGCGTTGCTCGGTATGGCCAACCAATACCGGCACTCGCCGGGATGAGGCGGAAAGCTCTTCGTTCTGGTGCCGCGCCAGAACGGCGATAGCCTGGCTCTGGAGCCGGTGGGAGAAGTAGCTCTGTGGCTGTTATCCTGCGGAGCCTCGGCATCACTCAGGGACAAACCCGTGGGACATTGGCAAGTATTCCAGGGGGTTCTAGAGTGCCGAGCTAAGCCCGCCTCCCTCTAAGCCCTTGCATCGGCGAGGCTGATACATTAGTTCGAGTCCAATCGCGCCTACCAAATATCGCAAGCAAAACCAGAGCTTGTAACAAAAATGCCCGCATAAAAGCGGGCATTTTTGTATTGACCTCATCTTCAGCGCACCCTTGTGTTGCCTGCCTCATAGCATTGTTGCCTCCATGCGGCTGTACCGCATAATGCCTTTCATCATCTAGATGTGTGGAGGCGGTTTATGCGTGGACGACGTTGGGTGGCATTGTGTGTGCTGGGCTTATCGTCATTGGTAAGCGGCAGCGCTTGGGCGGTTTACAAGTGTGTAGATGCCAATGGGCGCACCAGTTTCCAGGACGAGCCTTGCGCTGCGGGGCAAAAGGCGACGGAGGTAGATGTTACGCCGTCCAGTAAAGGTATCGTGCCCACCGAGGGTAGCAAGCCAATTCCGGCTGGCATATCGTCTTCTGCATCTCAGGCGATACCATCTGCGCCTGCAGATCAGCGCCCCAACGATTGCCCTGATGCGGCAACTATGCAAAAACTGCAGATAGAAGCGGAATCTGTTGCACTGCCTTTGCCTATCCGTAACCAAAAACGGCAGGATTTTGAAGCGCTCAAGCAGCGTTGCAGCCAGTAATCGTGGTTAAGTGACGGGCTGCTTGAGGAGTTGTTCTGCCTGTTCGGAAGACATGGCGCGGCCAAATAAATAGCCTTGGCCGATGCGGCAGCCGGCGACCATGAGCACGGCACGCTGCTCTTGCGTCTCTATGCCCTCGGCCACAATGTCCAGCGATAAATCAGCGCCCAGCTGGCACATCGCCTTGACGATGGCGAGGATGGGGCGCTCTTGCGTCATACGTTGCACAAAGCTTTTGTCGATTTTCAGGCAGTCCACCGGGTAGTCGCGTAGGTCCGTAAAGGATGAGTGCCCGGTGCCAAAATCATCCAGTGCAATGCGTACGCCAGCTTTTTTGAGCTGTTGCAGTGCGCGTGCCACGTACTCAGAGCCACGATCACCCAAAATGTATTCGGTGATCTCCAATTCGATCAAGTGAACTGGGATGTGGAATTGGTGCAGTCGTTTGAGCATGCGCTCGGCAAAATCGTCGCGTAAAAACTCTACTGGTGCAGCGTTGATGGAGATAGGGTGCACGGCCGTGCCGTTTGCTAGCCAGCTTGCGATATCGGTAAACACTTTGGTTTGCATAGCGTCGCCAATGCGGGTTGCTAGCTCGTAATCTTTGAAAGCTTCCGCCACCGTGTTTGGTGTTTGAACTCCATCTGCGCCTTGCCAGCGCAGCAGGGCCTCAAAACCCACAATCGCACCGGTGTCGATATTGACCTTGGGCTGGTAGTAGGGGACGACTAGGCGGTCGCGCACAATCGCGCGCGCTTGGTTGACTTGCGATGCGGCACGCATGGCGGCTTCGTGCATGTTGCGGTTAAACAAGCGCACGCCTCCGCGGCCCGTGGCCTTCATGTCGTTCAAGGCGGTGTCCGCGCATTTCAATAGGCCTAATGTGTCTTTGGCATCGCGCGGGTAGAGTGCGCAGCCAATGCTCATACCGCCGTTAATGGGTTTGCCCGCATAGGTAATGGGTGCGTTGATTTGCTGGCGCACGAGTTCGGCCAGGTTCAGCAAATCTTTTGCGTCAGCTATGTGGCGGATCGCGATGGCAAATTCATCACCGCCCAAACGTGCTAACACTGAGCTGTCTGGCAGCAGGCTGAATAGGCGCCGCGACAGCACGCGCAGAAGGTGGTCACCGGCTACATGACCCAGCGTATCGTTGATGTGTTTGAAGTGATCCAAATCCAGCAGCATCACGCCAAACATAAGCTCGTTCTCGCGAGAATGTTTGATGATTTGCTTGATGCGCGTTTTGAATGCGCGCCGGTTGGGTAAGCCGGTTAGATCGTCTTGCTCGCTGGCGTCGCGCATATGCAGCTCGGCCTCGCGCTGTTCGGTAATGTCTCGAGACACGCACAAAATAGCGCTAACGCTTCCGTCGCTACTTTTGACGGGGGTGAGGATGTTGTCCCAGTACTGAGGCTTTTGATTGGGGATCGCGCTCATGCCACTAAAACGGGCATTCTTACCAGTAATCGCGGTGCGCAATGCGCGTTTACCGCGCTGACGAATCTCAGGCGGCAGCAAGTTTAGCCATTGCATGCCAAACCCAGAGTCGGCTGCTACGCCTAGTGCGTTGCAGCCAGACTTGTTCATGTGAGACAACGATCCATCCGGTCGAATGATCTTGATGCAATCCACGCTGACATCAAGCATTTGCGTCTGCGCCCGTATATCACTTCGCAGGGCATGTGCAGCCGTAGTGTGGTCGTGAATATCGGTGGCGCTCACCATCCAAACCGGCGAGGCTTCGCTATTTACGCCTGACAAAGATATTTGCACCCGGCAGCAGCGGAAGGTGCCACTGTGGTGGCGCAAGCGGCAATCCAGGCTCAAGGCCTGCTGGTCAGACTGGGCTAGCTGCCACGCTTGCTCGGCCTTGGGCCGGTCATCCGAGTGGACTTGTGCAGTCCACACTTGGGGCGCGGCGTTGTTGTCAGGGTTGCCGCTCCACTTTTGCCATGCGGGGTTCAAATGCGCAGCTTGGGTTGCAGTGCCTTGCAGCCAAACTGGCTGGGGTAGGCAGTCTGCCATGGCTTGCATTTGCACCAGGTTGATGCATGGCTGGCCACCCAAAGGCACACGCACAGCGGCTGAAGGAGCAGGCTGTGTGGCAGGTTGGTGGCGCAAGTAGTGCAAATCCATGGTGCAGGAGGAGGGGGATGCCCGCGATGCGGTGCTAGGGTATTGATTTTGTTAAAAAGAGTATAGCCATTCCCCTGTCAATCTTGCACCCATGACGGGGTTGAATGCATGGGTTTAAGCACGTAGGTACAAACAGAAATGCTACAAATCCCCTGATTGATAGCTAAATTTGAATCAGTGGTGTGAATGCGATAAAAAAGGATTGGCAATCCAGTTTATGCATTGATTGAATGTTGAAATTTATTAGATTTATTAAAGCGTGACATCCGAATCGTGTCCGGTAGAGGGGTGGATCGTATACAAATTTCGCCATCATTTGCCGTATCAGGGTAAATGCTGCGGCGCAATACAGGTAGTGTCTCACTACAATCAAGGCGGTTGCGCCCTCGGATTGCTATGCGAAGCGCGCACTTGGCCCCGACCCATTTGACAGACAGAACGAGGAGATCCGCGTGTCGGAAAACACCCCTGGAACCGCAGCCGCTTCCGAGCGCGTCATCAAGAAATACCCCAATCGCCGTCTGTACGATACCCAAACCTCGGCTTACATTACGCTCACAGAAGTCAAAAGCCTGGTCATGCAGAGCGAACCCATCGTCGTCAAGGACGCCAAGACGGGTGAAGACCTGACTCGTAGCATTTTGCTGCAGATCATTCTGGAGGAAGAAGCGGGCGGTGCGCCAATGTTTACCGAGGCCATGTTGGCCAATATCATTCGCTTTTACGGCCACGCCATGCAAGGCTTTATGGGTTCGTACCTAGAGCGTAATGTGCAGTTCTTTACTGAGATGCAATCGCGCTTTGCCGACCAGATGAAGGGTGCCACCCCTGATGCATGGCGCAACTTCATGGGCATGCAAATGCCCAACCTGCCGGGGATGCCAGGCATGCCCGATATGTCGGCAGCCAATGGTAATTACCAGGCGCAATCGCAGCAATTTTTTCAACAAATGCAAGAGCAAATGCAAAAGCAGACCGAGCAGATGCTCAGCGCTTTTGGCATGAAGCGCCCGTGAAGAGGCTGGCATGGGTGATTCCAGCTCATGCCTTAAAGATTAATAAATTAATAGCTGCACCCGCCCGCTTAGTAAGCGCTGGCGGGTGTTTTTATTGCCTATTGCTATTCAGATCCGCACAGGCGGCAAGCGCCGCCAATCCCCAGCTTCGGTGCGGCACGCACAAAACTGCGAAAATACCGCCCCTATGACCGACACCATCACCCCCACGAATTCCGTCCAAAACGCGGCGAAGGCCCCGAAAGTGGGCTTTGTGTCTTTGGGCTGCCCCAAGGCGCTGACAGACTCCGAGCTGATCCTCACGCAGTTGAGCGCCGAAGGTTACCAAACCTCCAAGACTTTTGAAGGTGCGGATCTGGTCATCGTTAACACCTGCGGCTTTATTGACGATGCCGTCAAAGAAAGCCTAGACACAATCGGCGAGGCCTTGGCCGCAAATGGCAAGGTGATCGTGACTGGTTGCCTGGGTGCAAAGGCCGGCAAAGAAGGTGGCGCAACCATGGTGGCCGAGGTGCACCCCAGCGTGCTGGCGGTGACCGGGCCGCACGCTACGCAAGAGGTGATGGATGCCGTACACGCGCACTTGCCTAAGCCGCACGATCCGTTTGTGGACTTGGTGCCCGGTAGCTTTGGCGACGCGGGCATCAAGCTCACGCCAAAGCACTATGCATATCTCAAGATTAGCGAAGGCTGCAACCACCGCTGCACCTTCTGCATCATCCCGTCGATGCGCGGTGACTTGGTGTCTCGCCCGATTGGTGATGTGCTCAAAGAAGCCAAGGCACTGTTTGAAGGTGGGGTCAAGGAGTTGCTGGTCATCAGCCAAGACACCTCTGCCTATGGCGTGGATGTGAAGTACCGCACCGGCTTTTGGGATGGCAAGCCGGTTAAGACGCGTATGTTCGAGCTCACTGAAGAGCTGGGTAAGCTGGCCGCACAGCACGGCGCCTGGGTTCGTTTGCACTATGTGTATCCTTACCCGACGGTGGACAACATTCTGCCGCTGATGGCTGAAGGAAAAATCCTGCCTTATCTGGATGTGCCATTGCAGCACAGCCACCCTGATGTTTTGAAGCGGATGAAGCGCCCCGCATCGGGTGAAAAGAATCTGGATCGCATCCGTGAGTGGCGTGCCATCTGCCCTGAGCTGGTGATTCGCTCGACCTTTATTGCGGGCTTCCCCGGCGAGACGGAAGAAGAGTTCGAGCACCTGCTCAATTTCATCCGCGAAGCTGAAATCGACCGCGCTGGCTGCTTTGCCTATAGCCCGGTAGAAGGCGCAACCGCCAACGATTTACCCGGTATGCTGCCCGAGGAAGTGCGCGAGGCACGCCGTGCGCGCTTTATGGAGGTGGCTGAAGAGGTTTCTACCGCGCGCTTGCAGCGCCGTGTGGGGCAGGTCATGAAGGTTTTGGTGGATAAGGCTGTGAGCTTGGGAAAAAAAGGTGGCGTTGGCCGCACGTATGCCGATGCGCCTGAGATTGATGGCGTGGTGCATATTCAGCCGCCAGAAAAGGCCAGCAAGACCTACAAAGTGGGCGATTTGATCAGCGTGCGCATTCTGGGTACACAGGGGCATGATCTGGTAGGCATCCCTGTTTAAAGTCTAAATACTATTAAAACAATAGCTGCTAGCGCTCATCATTTGGGCGTTAGCAGCTATTTTTGTTGAAAAACTATTTACTCAACTTGCAAGCCCACTAGCTCGGGGAAGTCCACCGGGTACTGCGGCTTCATGTCCAGCAAGGCGTGGTTGAGCAAGGTGTTGATCATCAGGTTGCGGTGTAGTTTGTCGTCTGCCGGGATGATGTACCACGGCGCGTGACTGGTAGAGGTGGCTTGCAGCAGCTGCTCGTAGGCATGCTGGTATTTGTCCCACTGTTTGCGCACATCCAGATCGCCCAGGCTGAACTTCCAGCGTTTCTCGGGCAAGTCAATGCGCTCTTGCAGGCGGGTGCGCTGCTCGCTTTGGCTGATGTGCAGCATGCACTTGAGTACGGTGGTGCCGTTTTCGACCAGCAGGCGCTCAAAGTCATTGATCTGGGCGTAGCGCTTTTGGGTGGTTTCGCCATCAATCCAGTGATTGACGACGGGTACCAGAACGTCTTCATAGTGGCTGCGGTTCCATACCGCAATCTCACCTTTGGCGGGTACCACGGCGTGGCAGCGCCACAAGTAGTCGTGGGCCAATTCATCTTTGCTGGGGGATTTGAAGGCCCGTACATTGATGCCCAGAGGGCTGGTGTATTTGAAAACGCCGCGCACTGTGCCATCTTTGCCACTGGCATCCATGCCTTGCAGCACCAACAAGATCGAGCGCTGGCATTCGCCTTGCAGCGGCCGTAGCAATTGGGCTAACTGCTTGTTCAAGCGCTTTAAATCATCTTCTTGGTCCTTGATGCTACCGTGGGCAAATGGCGTGGCCGCTGGGTTGTAGTTGGCCAGGCTGACAGGGCCTTTCGCGGGAGCTCGGTATTTTTTGAAATCGGGCATGGCTGGGTGAGCAATCAAAATGCGTAGAAAGCCATGATTTCAGTTTTTGTAGCACCTGTCATCAAGCAGCCGTGTAAATAGAATGTTGTTGACAGGTGCAGGTGCTCACACCATCTTGCGGATAGGGCGTTTTTTCCACACTGCCTGGTAATACCAAGCCTGCAGCCCTAGCGTGATGGCGTAAGACAGAGGAAATGCCATCCAGATGCCTATGAGGCCAAAGCGTTGGCTCAGCAGCCAGGCCAGTGGCAGCTCTAATACCGACAGAACACCAATAGTGATGGCTGTGGGGATGACTACATCGCCGCTGGCGCGCATCAGGGCTGCCAGTGATGCAAAGGCGCCAAATAGCAGGCCGCTCCACAGAACGATGTAGAGCAACTCTACCGCCACATGCAGCACCTCGGCATCGGTGATGAAAATGCCGAGCAAGGGCTTGGCAAAAACAGTGCCCAGCAGCGCTGTTACACCGCCGAGAGCAAAGTTGATTGCCATGGCCGTGCGGGCAATAGATGGCAGGCGCTCACTGCGGTCGGCCCCAATGGCCTGGGCGGCCAAGATCGAGCTGGTGATAGCGACCGAGATGAGGGGGAACTGTGCGAATGAATTAATTTGGTTAACTGCACCAAATGCTGCTGTAGCGTTAGATCCAAAGCTATTGACCAGTGACATCACCACCAGTCCGGCCAGCGACGTGGCGATCATCAATACCCCAGTGGGGACGCCCACGTGCAACACGCCTTTGAGCAGTTCTTTGTCAATGCGCATAGCGCGCAGCAAAGCGCGGTTGGGCGCCAGCACGCTGCGCTGGTGGCGCAGGTGTACGGTCAGCCAGATCAGCGCAACGGTAAAGCCCAAGATCATGGACACTCCAGCACTGGCCACGCCCAGCTTGGGCAGCCCCCACCAACCTGCAATCAATGCTGGAGTGCTGACAAGGCCGATTGCGGTGGACAAAATGAGCGACCACATAGGTGTCAGCGTATCGCCCATGCCGCGCAGCATGGATGTGGCCAGCAAAAATACAAATAGCCCAGGCATACCCAGTAGCACAATGCGTGAGTAGGTGGTTGCTTGCTCCAAAATATCGGGTGGCGTGCCCAGCAACTGCATGATGGGTTGGGTAAACAGGCCGCCAAACAGCGCGACGGCACCGCCAAAAATCAGGCCGACCAGTAAAGTGGTGCCGGCAATGGCGCGTACCTTGTCCGGCTGTTTGGCGCCCCAAGCCTGGCCGATGAGCACTGATGCCCCGGCACCCAGGCCAATGACAAAGGCGATAAACACAAACATGACGGGGAAGAAAACGGCCACCGCAGCCAGCGCTTTTACCCCCATCATCTGCCCTAAAAACATACTGTTGAGCGTGCCCGATAGTGACTGCAGGATGTTGGAGAGAATCATGGGCCCCAAAAACACCATAAATACCTGCCACAGCGGACGCTGTACAGATGGGGTGGTGCGGAGTGAGGCGGGAGCCGTAGAGGGGGAGGGCATGTTGCAGTCGCAAATTTATTGTTGTCTTTGTGGGCGCGCAAGCCTAGCGGCGCAGGCTAGCGCGCTGCAAGCTGGGCTAGATCAATGGGAGCTTATGTGGGCCAGACAGGGCGGCTGAGTTGGTGCAGGTAGGCCTGCACGTCATCCGGCCAAGCCTGCGTTTGCAGCTGGAAGGATGACGCCTTTTTGGCAAATAGTGCACGGCAGGCTTCTTCAAAGCCAGGTAGATCGCCGGCCATCTCTTGCATAAAGCGGTAGCTGGCCTCGGTGGCTGCGCGTTGGGCGTCTTGCGCGGCGTGGGCGCTGCGGGCGTCGTCAATCAAGCGGCGCAATGCGGCCGATGCGCCACCGGGCTGGTGGTTTAGCCATTCCCAGTGGCGGGGTAGCAGAGTAACTTCGCGTGATACCACGCCCAGCTTGGGGCGGCCCACCGCACGCCCAACGCGCTCGGCACGCGGGGTGCTGGCAACGGGCGCTGATTGACTGGCGTGGTCGGCCAACTCGGAACGCCAGTTCAGGTCTAGGCGCAGACCGCTCTCGTCGTCAAACACCCAAAGCGGTGGCTCACTGCCGCTGGGGTGTAGCTCGTCATGGTTTTGCAGGTAGCGCAGCACGGTTAGTCGGTCAGCTTGCAGCAGGCGCTGGGTTCCTTGGAAGATCGTCAGGCGTGCAGTGGGGTTGTCGGTGCTCATAGGTGTCACTCGGGGATTCGTGGAATCAATGTTCATGATTCTACCGGGGCAAAATAAAAATTTTATTTTAAATGGGTAAAAATATGTTTCTGCCTTTTAAGGGGGGTATATTGCGCACGGGATGCTGAAGAAGTGCACGCTCTCTATGGTGGTTGGTTGAGTGGGCTACCGTTTGTCGATGCTATTATTTTTGATGTGGTGGCGCTTCGCTGGCGAGCACCAGGCGCAAAAAAACCTCCGGTCTGACGCGGAGGTTTTTGTGGTGCGGCGCTGGCGAAGGCCAGCAGTGCATTACACGCGCTTGCGGTATTCGCCGGTGCGGGTGTCGATTTCGATCTTGTC
>JAVXMM010000102.1:0-11891 GCA_036646255.1 Comamonas sp. | reverse complement strand
CCCACCATGTCAAGGTGGTGCTCTAACCAGCTGAGCTACGCGCCTGTCGTTGAAGACTTGAATTATAGACAGAAAAAAACGTCCATTTGGGAATCCGACATATTTTTTCCAAAATCTTCTATTTTTCTCTTCTTCAGCTCTACTTGCGACGAGCCGATCGCACACCGGCAACGGTGGCAACCGCAGCCAGCACTTTAACCAAACGGCCCGAATCAGATATCTCCACGGTGAAGGTCATCCACGCCGTTCCCTTGACCGATTGAGTTTGCACGCCAATCACATTGGTCTTATCACGGGCAAAGACTTCCGAGATATCGCGTAGCAAGCCTTGGCGGTCATGCGCCTCCACGGCTACATCCACAGGGTAGACCGCGTCAGCAGCATGCTGGCGATTAGACTGACCCCATTCCACATCGATCATGCGCTCTGGGTTACGGGCACACATCTCGCGAAAGTTACTGCAATCACAGCGGTGTACGCTAACGCCTTTTCCGCGCGTGACGAAACCGCCAATCACATCAGGCGGTGCAGGCTTACAACATTTGGCCAATTGAGTCATCAGCGAATCCACGCCCACCACCAGCACGCCGCCTTTGCCCGCACCTTCACTGGCCTTGCGCGGGCGATTGATGAGCAATTCATCCAGCGACGCTTGTGGCTCGGGCGGGCGCAGTATGTTCTCAATAGCACGCAGCGACAACTCGTCCTTGCCCACTACTTCAAACAAGGCATCTGCGCTCTTAAAACCCAGCTGCTCAGCCAGGTCGCCATGCTTGATAGATGTTTTACCCTCGCGCTGCAGCAATTTTTCGACCAGCTCGCGGCCGCGGCTCACGTTCTCATGCGTAATCTGGGCATTGAACCAAGCACGTACTTTGGCCTTGGCACGTGAGCTAACAAGGTAGCCCAGCTCCGCATTCAACCAGTCGCGCGATGGCCGCCCCTCCTTCACCGCCACAATCTCAACGGTCTGCCCGTTTTGCAAGGCCGTGTTCAGTGTCACCATTTGCCCATCCACCCTGGCACCGCGGCAACGGTGACCTAGCTCAGTGTGAACAGAATACGCAAAATCCACCGGGGTAGCACCTTGCGGCAACTCAATCACAGCCGCATCAGGCGTCAGCACATAGATATGGTCGTCAAACAAACCACTGTCTTGCGTCTGGCCCACCATATCTTTGCGCCAGGCCAGCAGTTGGCGCAGCACGGCAATCTTGGCGTCGTAATCGCTCGTAGCAGACACACCGGCATAGCCTTTGGCACCCGCTTCTTTATAAGCCCAGTGCGCAGCCACACCGTTTTCCGCATGGTCATGCATAGCCTGGGTACGGATCTGGATCTCGATCGCCTTACCTTGCTCATCACGTACCACGGTATGCAGCGATTGGTAGCCGTTGGGCTTAGGTTTGGCAATGTAATCGTCAAACTCAGACTCCACCGGCGTGAATGCCTCATGCACAAAAGACAAGGCTGCATAGCAATCCTTGACCGTGGGCACCACCACTCGCAGCGCGCGAATGTCAAACAGCTGCTCAAAGTCCAACGATTTACCGCGCATCTTCTTGACGATGCTGTAGATATGCTTGGGCCGCCCTGCCACAGTGGCACTGATGCTGCGTGCGCGCAGGTCAGACTCCAGCCGCTCGCGTAGGCCCACCATATACAACTCGCGCTCCACGCGTGTCTCATCGAGCAACTTCGCTATCTTCTTATAAGTATCCGGCTCCAGAAAGCGGAAGGATAAGTCCTCCAACTCCCACTTGATTTGCCAGATACCCAGGCGGTTAGCTAGCGGCGCAAACACCTGCAGGCTCTCGCGTGCAATCGACGGAGACACTGGCGCCTTGCTGGCGGCATACCAACGCAGCGTGGCCATCCGCGATGTCAGGCGCAGCATCACCACCCGCAAATCCCGCGAGAAGGCCAGTAGCATCTTGCGAATGTTCTCGGTCTGAGTCGCAGGATCATCAACCAAATGACCCGCATCCGCCTGGCGCGCCTGGGCTTGCACCTTCATCAGCGCAACCGTCTCTACCGCTAACGATGCATAGCTGTCGCCAAAGGCCTTGCCAATCACTTCACGGGGTTTGTTGAGCTGCTCGCTAGCGTGCACCAAATAGGCGGCGGCCTGCATGGCATCAGATCCACCAATGTGCCTAAGGATGGCGGCCACCGCATCTGCATGTTGCAGTGCGTTCTCGCCGGTATCCAACATCTCATCAGCTATCAGCGGGAGCGAAAAGGCCCGCGCACGCGCCAGCACATTGTCTTGCGGCGGCAAGCCATAGGCCGTGGCCGCCACTAAGGGGGATACCGGCTCAACAAGGAGATTTTCTGCGCCTGGCGCGGACTGAGCGACTGCTGTAAGACTTTTCATGTTGCTACCCGACTATCGCGCTCCCTCACTGGGCGCGCACTACGCACCGCACAAAAAGGCCAGCACAGCAGCGATTTGATCAAAAGATACCAAGGTGGGCGCATGGCCCACGCCAGCAAACTCCACCACGCGCGCCCGCGGGCCGCGCTCTGCCATAGATTGTGCCGTTTGCGCAGAAAGCAAGTCCGAATCCGCCCCGCGCAGCACTAGGGTGCCGGCCTGGATTTGGCTATACAGCTTCCACAGCATCTGCTCCCCTGCCGCCGCCATTTCGGGAGTCATACGCTGCATGGACACAGCAATAGCTGGGTCGTAATGCAGGCGCACCATGCCATTCACTTCAGGCCGAAGCATGGGGCGAGACAGCGCCAGCCATTCTTCAGGCGTGTGCGGACCAAAACCCTTCGACAACTCCCACAACGCATCTGCGGCCACTTGCTCATTAGCAAAAACCATGTTCTTACCCACATAGCTGCCAATACGCGCCAGTGCCGATGCCTCAATCGCGGGCCCCACATCGTTGAGCACCAAACGCCGCACAGGTGTTGGCAACAGAGGCTGCAAGCTCTCCTCGCCCGCCAGGCCAATACCAATCAAGCCCCCCATGCTGGTCCCCACCCAGTCCAATGCCTCAATGGGCGCTGCCGCGTGTACTTGTTGCAGCAAGGCCAGCATATCCGCCACGTACAGCGGCACCTGGTAACTATTGGCATCCTCCAGCCAATCGCTATAGCCGCGCCCCACCACATCGGGGCAAATGACGCGCGCATGCAATGCCAGCTGGCTAGCCAGCGCATCAAAATCACAGCCTTGCCGAGTTAGCCCATGCACACACACGATGACATGTGGATGCACTGGGTTGCCGGTGTGATTCCACTCCCAGTAAGCCATGCGATGCGTGGCATTCGCACGGCCCTCGTCCGTGTTACCCGCCACCGCACAGGTGACATACCGCAAGCGTGGTTCTTCGTACATGGTCTTGATGAATGTGGGCCAAAGGGCCGGTTTGGTTTAGGATGACCGACGCGAATGAACTAATAGTAACTGGAGATTTTGGATGCTAAAAGGTAAAACTGCACTCGTCACCGGATCCACAAGCGGTATTGGCCTGGGAATTGCCAAGGCACTGGCCCGCCAAGGCGCCAACATTATCTTGAATGGTTTTGGCGACACCGAGGCGCCCAAGACTGAGGTTCAGCAAGCCATGGGGGACTCTGGTGCTCGCATTGGCTACCACGGCGCTGACATGAGCAAGGCTAGCGATATCGAGGCCATGTTCGCCTACGCAACGCAAGAGTTTGGCCGGGTGGACATTCTGGTGAACAACGCAGGTATTCAGCATGTCTCCAATGTCGAAACCTTCCCTGTCGAAAAATGGGACGCCATCATCGCCATCAACCTGACCAGCGCTTTTCACACCAGCCGCCTGGCGCTACCCGCCATGCAAAAAGCGAACTGGGGTCGCATCATCAATGTGGCGTCGGTACATGGCCTGGTTGGCTCAGCGGGCAAATCGGCCTATGTTGCTGCCAAGCACGGTATTGTGGGATTGACCAAGGTGACGGCGCTTGAGAACGCCACTACCGGCGTCACCTGCAACGCTATCTGCCCCGGTTGGGTACTAACCCCACTGGTACAAAAGCAAGTGGATGACCGCGCTGCACAACTGGGCATCAGTAACGACGAATCAAAAAAACGCCTGCTGGGCGAGAAGGAACCCTCCATGCAGTTCACCACGCCTGAAGAGCTAGGCGAACTGGCCGTGTTTTTCTGCTCTGCCGCAGGAAACAATGTGCGCGGCGTAGCCTGGAACATGGACGGCGGCTGGGCCGCCCAGTAAGCACCCTTGCCCCTAATTTTCAACGGCGCTTCGGCGTCGTTTTTCTCGCCCCTCAACAACTATGCATTGAAAACATAATATTGAAACACATGCATTTCAAAGAACAATAAATCTTTAAATACCAATAAAAACCCACAAAAACCCATCAACCCACCTTACAAAAACAGGATGGCTATGCATATGTAACGCAAATTTTGTAACTTAGCGTCAAATTTAAGTACAGGAATGCACATTTCCCGCAAAACCGGGCCAAAATGTAAGCATACAAATTTAGTCCGAGGAATCCACACATGGTGACTGCAACCAACCGCGTCGACAAAATCTTGGTCGTTGATGACGATGCCCGCATTCGTGATCTGCTGCGCCGGTACCTGTCGCACGAAGGCTTTGAGGTCATGATTGCCGAAGACGGCAAGGGTTTGCAGCGAATTTTGCTGCGTGAAACTGTGGACCTGATCGTGCTTGACCTGATGATGCCGGGCGAAGATGGCCTGTCGATCTGTCGCCGCCTGCGCGCCAGCAACGACCGCACCCCCATCATCATGCTGACCGCCAAGGGCGAAGATGTAGACCGCATCGTGGGCCTGGAGGTTGGTGCCGATGACTATATTGGCAAACCCTTCAACCCCCGCGAGCTGCTAGCCCGCATCCACGCCGTGCTGCGTCGCCGCCCCCCGCAGGAGGCCCCTGGTGCGCCATCCGGCGAAAACGAAGTCGTCAATTTTGGCCCCTTCACCTTTGATATGAGCACCCGCGTGCTGACCAAGGATGGCGAGGAGCTGCCACTGACCACCGGCGAGTTCGCCATGCTTAAAACCCTGGTGCGCCACCCGCGCCAGCCACTGTCACGCGAAAAGCTGGCCCTGCTAGCCCGTGGCCGCGAGTTCGAGCCCTTCGACCGTAGCCTGGACGTGCAAGTCTCGCGCCTGCGAAAGCTGGTCGAGGTCGATCCAGCAGCCCCCCGCTATATCCAAACCGTCTGGGGCGTAGGCTATGTGTTTGTACCGGATGGCGCCAACTAACCTACGCACGTGAACCCCTACGCGACAACCGCCCTGGCCGGGCGGTTTTTTATTGACCGCTAGGATCTACTGCAATTGAGACGGGAATCGAGTTATCCATAAAAGACGCTGGGCACAAGATTCTCTTGCAATACCCATGCCTTGCGAGGACAGGAGCACAGCAGACAAGCTCTTTTACGGGCAGCCCGAAGGGAACTCTGGCTGCTCACCACTCGTCTCGCGGCACCTCTTGCGCAGATGGGCACACACGCGTGTCGCACGCCTAGATTCGCCAATGGATACGTTGACAACCCCGCCTCAATATCAACAGACCTCAGCAGTTGACGCACAATGCAAGACAGCATTCCCCCCTTGACTTGATCCGATAGGCCCCGTCCCCATGGCAACTCATCCCGCCCAAGAACCTGGCCACTCCGGCCTAGCCCCTCTGGAGGGCAGCGGCGCGAGTACCCACACGCGTACCACCAAGCGCAACCGGGTTGGCCTTAATCTTTTCTGGCGCACCTTCTTTTTGCTGGCGATCTTGCTTACCGGCAGCATCTTGGCGTGGGTACAGACACTGCGCTCGCTTGAAACCGAGCCCCGCGCCATCCAAACCGCACAGCAGATTGCCTCGCTGGTTAACCTGAGTCGTGCTGCGTTGATGCATTCAGACTCAATTGCCCGCGTCTCCCTGGTCAAAACCATGGCTGACCAAGAAGGCGTGCGCATTGTTCCGCGCGAGCCCGGCGACCAGTATGAAGAGATAGACATCACCACTCCGCTGGGCGCACGCCTAACGCAACAGCTGACCCGCCGCCTGGGCCCTGGCACGATTGTGGCCAACAGCGTGAACCATGAGGAAGGCCTGTGGGTGGGGTTTACGATCAATGGAGACCAGAACTGGTTTTTGATCGAACCATCGCGCTTTAACCCAGTGGGTGGCAAAACCTGGCTGATCTGGGTACTGACGGCCGCCGCCTTGTCACTGGCCGGTGCTGCAGTGATTGCAGGCCTGATCAACCGTCCGCTCAAACAGCTCTCAAGCGCCACCAACCGCCTGCGCGAAGGCGACTTTGCCGCGCAATTGGATGAAGATGCCGTGACCAGCGAGATCCGTGAGGTGAATATTGGTTTTAACCGCATGAGCGAGCGCCTGGCCAAGCTAGAGCAAGACCGCGCCGTCATGCTGGCCGGTATATCGCACGATTTGCGCACGCCGCTGGCGCGCCTGCGGCTAGAGACCGAGATGAGCGTTTTTGACGACGTGGCCCGTGAGCATATGGTCGCCGACATCGTGCAGCTCGATGCCACCATCGACAAGTTCCTCGACTACGCCCGCCCTGACCACACGGCCAAACTGACGCCCGTCAACGTCTATGGGGTGGTCTCTTCCTGTGTATACGCGGTGCAAGACCACCAAGAGCTGCAGATCAATATGAGCGTACCGGAGGAGTTGATGGTCAACGCCGACGAAATCGAGCTGTCGCGCGTACTGTCGAATGTGCTGGAAAATGCCCGTCGCTACGGCAAGACACCTGGCACGCCTTATACGCGAGTGGACATCACGGTCAAATTCAGCGAATCCACCGTCACCATCCGCATGCGCGACCACGGCACCGGTGTCTCGCCCGACCAGTTGGTCAACCTGACCAAACCGTTTTACCGTGGCGACACTGCCCGCACCGCAGCAGCGGGCGCAGGCCTGGGGCTATCGATTGTCGAAAAAACCGTGCAACGCATGGGCGGGCGCCTAACCATGGCCAACGCATCCGACGGCGGCAAGGGCCTGGTAACCAGCATCTACCTGCGCCGCTCGCCCGACCAAGCCACCGGCAAAGAGCCCAAGCGCCGCCTGCAACGCCCGCAAATCAAGCGCCACCTACCGGGTCAGCCCACCAATTTCGGCGATTTGCAATAAAGCCTCGGCTGCCTACAATGCGAGCACCCACCCATCCAGCAAGGAGTGCCCATGCAAGCCCAATGCCTGTGCGGCGCCGTTCATGTGACGGCGCCAACGGTCCGCGACGTTCACGTCTGCCACTGCAGCATGTGCCTGCGCTGGAACGGTGGCCCCGGCTTTAGCCTGGCAGGTGGCACCGAGGTCGAGGCAACCGGCCCCATTACCCGTTACGCCTCATCTGACTGGGCTGAGCGCGTTTTTTGCAACCGCTGCGGCACGCATTTGTTCTACCGCCTACTGGCGACCAATGAGCATTTTTTGGCCGCGGGCCTATTCCAGGACGAAGACGGCCTGAAGCTCACCCAACAAATCTATATTGATGAAAAGCCACCGTACTACGGCCTGGTCAATGACACGCCAAAGCTGACGGGCGCCGAGGTCATGGCTTTGCACCAAGGCTCCTGAAACAGGCGGTTGACATGGTCATTCTGGTGACCCTCCCCGGCTTGGACGGCAGCCCCTACCTACAAGGCTGTTTGCCATACAGCATGCAGCAGTTGCCGGGCGCACAGTCTATCCAGCACCAGCAAATTCTGTACCCACCCGATCAAACCATGGACTACGGAGAACTGGCACGCTGGGAGCTGCCGCAATTGCCGCACGATGAAGACTTTGTACTATTGGGTGAATCCTTTGGCGGGCCACTAGCCTAGCTATTGGCAGGCTGTGGCAACGGCGATCTCTACAGCCCCACACCCGTCAACCTGCGCGGCGTGGCACTGGCTGCCAGCTTTGCGCAGTGCCGTGGGCGCGACGGTTTTTGCCCTTGATGCGTAGCGTCCCGGCACTTGCCCTGCACGCCGTGCCAAGTGCGGTGTGGTCGTACTGGTTGCTAGGCGCATGGGCCACACCGGTAATACAACTGGCACAGCGGCGTGCCTTGCGGCATTCGCTACCTGCCGTACTCAAGCACCGGGCTCTGCAGGCCTTGCGGCCGCCGCCGCTAAACCTTGCCGCGCTGCCTGTGCCGCTGCTGGCCCTGCATGCCACGCAAGACCGCCTCATCCCCGCCAGCGGCCAAGCCAGCCTGGCCGCTGCGCCGCAATGCGAGGTGGTGCACATCGACGGCCCATATATGCTGCTGCAAACCGTGGCAGATGCTTGCGCCCCCGTGGTAACGCGCTTTGTCGAGCGCTGCACGACCGCCTGACTGGATTTAATAAAACAAGGCGCTAACGGCCAGTCAGCAGGCGCCAGCAGCTATCAAAACCATATTAACTAGCGCGTACCAGCAGCACCACGGCACGCGCCTCCATGGCCGCCCCCTGTCCGACCGGGCCCATTTTCTCAGCCGTTTTGGCTTTAACGTTGACCTGGCTCTCGTCAATGCCCAGCGCCTTGGCAATGCTGGCTCGCATGGCGGGGATGTGCGGTGCCAGCCTGGGAGCCTGCGCGATCACGGTACTGTCTACGTTATTAACGGCCCAGCCGCGTTCAGCCACGCGGCGCATAGCCTCGGCCAGCAGCACGGCCGAGTTGGCGCCTTTAAACTCCACCGCCGTATCGGGAAAGTGCGTGCCAATATCGCCCAGCCCAGCTGCGCCTACCAGCGCATCAGTAATCGCGTGCAGCAGCACATCGGCATCTGAATGGCCCAGCAAGCCCGTGGTATGCGGGATCTTGACGCCGCCAATAATCAGCTCACGCCCTGGAACCAGCGCGTGAATGTCCCAGCCCTCACCAATCCTCAATTGCATATCAATCTACTTTAAAAATAAATAAATAGGCCACTAGCGCCCGCTGCACCTAGGTAGCACTATCAAAAAAATGAGCAACCATGCTGTCGCCTGCGGCCATGCGCTGCGACAACAAGGCCTCGGCCAGCGCAAAATCGTCTGGGTAGGTTACTTTGAAGTTAAAGCTGCTGCCCGCCACCAAGCGTGGCTGCAGGCCAGCGGATTCGATTGCGCTGGCCTCATCTGTCACATCGCGGCATTGCGCCAGCGCATCTAGCAAGACACCAATGCGGAACATTTGCGGCGTCTGCGCCAGCCATTTGTCCACACGCGGCAAGGTTGCACTTACGCGGCTTTGGCCGTGCGCGTCGGTCGCAGCGGCTTTCAAGGTATCGGGCAGTGGCAGCGCCAGAAGGCCGCCTACCGCGTCGCCCGCACACTCCTCCATCAACTGGGTTATTTGGCTGGGCTTGATAAGGCAGCGCGCCGCATCGTGCACCAGCACCCAGTCGTGCAACTGCGCACCTTGGGCCAGCAAGCTGCGCAAGCCACCCGTTACCGTGTCGGCCCGGCTAGGCCCACCGCAAGGGCTGATGGTAAAGCCTGGGCGGGCATAGCGTTGCAAGAAATCATCGCCATCGCTCACCCCCACCACCACGCCAGCAAGCGGCTTAACTGCCATAAATGCCGCCAACGTGTGCAACACCAACGGCCAGCCAACCACTTGCTGGTATTGCTTGGGAACATGGGCAGGGCGCGTGGCATCAACCGCTCGCGCGCCCACGCCAGCGCAGGGCAAAAAGGCCCAGTAGCGCGCTACCACATCGCTGGCCGATTGTGCCAGCGTTTGCGTGGCGGCCCCGGCATCAGCCACTGCAGGTGCTGCTTGCGTTGCCAACGTGGCGGCAGGCGGCGTTGCACTGGTGGGCAGCGTGGGGATCAATTCATTGCTGGGCAACTGGTTCATACGGATATTTTAGAATGACTGCAACGCACGGCGCTCTTCGGACCGATCCGTGCTTTTGGTGTTTTTGGCGCAGCAGCTTGTGGCGCCATTGATATGTGATGTGTTGGCAGGCCTCGCCATGGTGCACAAAGGGCCAGCCACTTTGGCCTGCGTACTGCGCGGCCCCAGGTCTTATGGAACTCCCCAAACTCACCGCTGGTAAACGCTTTCAGTCCCCCATGCCACCCGGCAGCGCCGATGCCCTGCTGCTGGCCCGCTTGGCCGAACGCGAGGCAGCAGCCAAACGCGTGACCGCCATCGTCACCGCCGACGCCAGCGACGCACGCCGCCTGCAGGATGAAATGGCGTTTTTTGCGCCCGAGTTGCGCACCGCCCTCTTCCCCGACTGGGAAACGCTGCCCTACGACACCTTCTCGCCCCACCAAGATTTGATCAGCGAGCGCCTGGCTACGCTTTGGCGCATCAGCCAAGGCGAGGCCGATGTGGTGCTGATCCCTGCCACCACCGCGCTCTACCGCCTGGCGCCGCCCGCATTTTTGGCGGGCTATACCTTCGCTTTTAAAGAAGGGCAAAAGCTCAACGAGGCCAAGCTCAAGGCCCAACTCACCTTGGCAGGCTACAACCACGTATCGCAAGTGATGAGCCACGGCGAGTACTCGGTGCGCGGCGGGCTGATTGATCTCTTCCCAATGGGCTCGCTCGTGCCCTACCGAGTCGACCTGTTTGACGACGAGATCGACTCCATCCGCACTTTTGATCCGGACACACAACGCAGCCTGTACCCAGTAAAAGACGTGCGCCTGCTGCCGGGGCGTGAGTTCCCCATGGACGAGGACGCCCGCACGCGCTTTCGCAACAAATGGCGCGAAGTGCTAGAGGGAGACCCGACCAAGAGCCGCATCTACAAAGACATGGGCAATGGCGTAGCTACGGCAGGTATCGAGTACTATTTACCGCTTTTCTTTGACGAAACTGCGACGGTGTTTGACTACTTGGGCGCCAACGCCACCTTGGTACTGCACGGTGATTTAGAGCCAGCATTTCAACGCTTTTGGCAAGACACCAAGGACCGCTATCGGCTGGTGCAAGGCGACCCCGAACGCCCCGCGCTGCCCCCCGAGACACTGTTTTTGACAGCCGATCAGTTCTACACCACGGGCAAAGAGACAGCGCAATTCTCGCTGCGCCCGCAGGTGGAGGACGTAGAGAACGCTGCCACCTTCCAAAAGCTGGAAGACCTGGCCGTGGTACGTGGCGCGGAAGACCCTCTATCCAAATTGCAGCAGCATATCAAGACAGGCCAGGCGCGGACCCTGCTTTTGGCTGAAAGTGATGGCCGACGCGAGAGCCTGCTGGATTTCTTCCGCGCCAGCGGCTTGAACCCACCTGCCTTTGATTCGCTGGCCGAGTTCCTGCAGACAGCAGACGAGTCCGTCGGCATTGCCACCGCCGCGCTGGCCACAGGCTTCCGCTGGGCCGAGCAAGGCATTGACTTTGTCACCGAGACCGAGCTGTTCGCCGCCACCGGCACTGCGCGCCGACGCCGTAAGCAAGAGCAAGCCAGCGATGTGGAGGCCTTGATCAAGGATTTGTCGGAGCTGAAAGTGGGCGACCCGGTCGTCCACGCCCAGCATGGCATTGGCCGCTACCACGGCCTGATCAACATGGACGTGGGCCAGAAGAACCCGGACGGCACGCCCGCCATGCAAGAGTTTTTGCACCTGGAATACGCGGACAAAGCCGTGCTGTATGTGCCGGTGAGCCAGCTCGCGCAAATCAGCCGCTACACCGGGGTGAGCGCTGATGAAGCGCCGCTGCACAAACTCGGCAGCGGGCAGTGGGAGAAGGCCAAGCGCAAGGCCGCGGAGCAGGTGCGCGACACGGCGGCCGAGCTGCTCAACATTTACGCGCGCCGCGCGGCGCGCGAGGGCCATGCTTTCCGCTACAGCCCGCAAGACTACGAGCAGTTTGCCAACGATTTTGGTTTTGAAGAGACCGCTGATCAGCGCGCAGCAATCCACGCGGTGATCCAAGACATGATCTCGCCCCGCCCCATGGACCGCCTGG
>JAVXMM010000101.1:0-12281 GCA_036646255.1 Comamonas sp. | reverse complement strand
CCAAAGGCGATAAAGCCCTTGGGCAGCGCCTTGCCGCGCAGGCTGCTGGTGATGGCCAGCATCACCGCCAAGTCCGCCGCAGGCTCATTGATGCGCACACCACCCACGGCGTTGACGAACACGTCCTGGTCTGCGCAGGCCACGCCGGCGTGGCGGTTAAGCACGGCCAGCAGCATGGCCAGCCGGTCCTTGTCCAAACCCACGGACAAACGGCGCGGGCTGGGGCCGCCAGAATCGACCAGCGCCTGGATCTCCACCAACAACGGGCGCGATCCCTCCAAGGTAACCAGCACACAGCTGCCGGGTACAGGCTCGCTGTGTTGCGACAGGAAAATCGCGCTGGGGTTGTTCACGCCTTTCAGGCCTTTTTCGGTCATGGCGAAAACACCAATCTCGTTAACGGCACCAAAGCGATTCTTGATGGCGCGCACCAGGCGGAAGCTGCTGTGCGTATCGCCTTCAAAGTAGAGCACGGTGTCCACCATGTGCTCCAGCACACGGGGGCCTGCCAGGGCGCCTTCCTTGGTCACGTGGCCGACCAGCACCACGGCTATGCCGGTGCTTTTGGCCATGCGCGTTAAATGCGCGGCGCATTCGCGCACCTGGGCGACCGAGCCGGGCGCGGAGCTTAGCTGGTCGGAGTAGGTGGTCTGGATCGAGTCGATCACCACCACGGCAGGCTGCGTGCTTTCGCAAGTGGCCAAAATCTTCTCCAGCTGGATCTCGGACAGCACATTGACCTGGCTATTGTCGAGCCCCAATCGGCGCGAGCGCAGCGCAACTTGCGCGCCGCTTTCCTCACCCGTCACATACAGCGCAGGCAGGCCTTCGCGCTGCAGCGCATCTACCGCTTGCAGCAGCAAGGTGGATTTACCAATGCCCGGGTCGCCGCCAATCAGCACCACACCACCTTCCACAATGCCACCGCCCAGGACACGGTCCAGCTCGGCAATGCCACTGGGCGTGCGGGCGACATCGGTGGCCTCAATCGCGGCCAGCGGGGTGACAGCCTGCGCCTGGCCTGCGTAACCGGTGCGCGGGTTTTGGCTTAGTCGGTTTTTGCCGCCAGTGGCCGATTCGGCAGCACTCTCGATCAGGCTGTTCCACGCACCACAAGCTGGACACTTGCCCAGCCAGCGCGGGCTGGTGCCGCCACATTCGTTACAGGTAAAAATCGATTTGTCTTTGGCCATGTGGACAATGGTAACGGCGCGCCGCTGGCAACGGACCGGCAGCAGCCACCAACGCATGATTTAATATAAAAACCATAGCTGCCAGCTCCCGATTTTCGGTCAATAGCAGCATTTTTTACTGAAAGAGACACCCCCCATGCTGAGCTTGTATTACGCCCCCGGCACCTGCGCCCAGGCCGTGCTGATAGCACTAAACGAGGCTGGCGCCAACTTTGAGGCCAAGCGCCTGAGCTTGGCCGAAGGCGAGCAGCGCAGCCCCGCCTACCTCGCCATTAACCCCAAGGGCCGCGTACCCACCTTGGTCACGCCACAAGGCGTGTTGTCCGAGACATCGGCCCTGCTGTTATATGTGGCGCAAACCCACCCCGCCGCGCAACTGGCGCCACTGGACGATGCGTTTCGCCTAGCACGCATGCAAGAGTTCAACAGTTACCTTGCATCGACCGTGCACGTGAACCATGCCCACCGCACACGCGCAGCCCGCTGGGCAGACGATGAAGCTGCGCAAAAAGCAATGAAGGCCAAGGTGCCGCAGAACATGCACGAATCGTTCAAGGTGATTGAGCAGCACTACCTGAGCGACAAGCCTTGGGTGATGGGCGACCAATACACGGTGTCAGATGGCTATTTGTTCACGATTGCTGGCTGGCTCAAAAATGACGACGTGGATATCGCCGACTTCCCTCGCGTTGCCGCGCACTTTGAACGTGTCAGAACACGCCCTGCTGTGCAGCGCGCACTGGCTACGGCGTAAGCCACAACGCCCGACCCGCCATGACGCGCATCACCGTCGCCCAGCTCTCGCTGTCGATTGACGACCACGCCGCCAATACCGCCGCCATTGCACAGGCGGTACGCACGGCGCCTGGTGGCATTGTGGTGTTGCCCGAACTGGTCGCCAGTGGCTACTGCTTTCGCGATACAACCGAATCCCGCGCCGCCGCCGAACCTTTGTGCGGCCCCACTTACCAGTTGCTGCACAGCTTGGCGCAAGAGACGGGATCGACCATCGTGGCCGGGATTGCCGAGCTGGATGGCGCGGTCTACAACACGGCGCTGGTGGTTGACAGCAGTGGCTTGCGGGGCAGCTACCGAAAAGGCATTTATGGGCACGTGAGGGGCAGCACTTTACACCCGGTGATGCGCCGCCTGCGATCGTGCAAACGGAGCACGGAAGCCTTGGTGTGGTGATTTGCTACGACCTGGAGTTCCCTGAATGGACGCGCATGGCCGCACTGGCGGGCGCAGACCTGATCTGCGCACCGGTGAACTGGCCCGCTGGAGAGCGACCTGAGGGTGAGCGGCCTATTGAGCAAGTGAGCGCGCAGGCAGCAGCCGCTGCATCGCGCGTGCCGATTGCCGTGGCTGACCGCGCAGGGCCTGAGCGCATGAACGAGGACATTGGCACTGATTGGGTGGGCGGCTCCATCATTGTGGGTGCCAACGGTTACCCGCTGACGGTGCCTGCGCTTGGCCAAGCGGCCCTGCTGAGTGCAGAAGTTGATTTAAGCGCCAGCACCAACAAGCGCTGGGCACCTTTCAATGATGCGTTTGCGGATCGCAAGCCGCAACTCTATCGGCTCTGATTATTGTTACTTGCCCAGCTGCCACTCTGGTTCGGGCTCTTCAGGCGGCACAATCGCCTCCCAACCCGTTCCCTGCCAGTCGTGGGCGACAACCTCTTCTTGGTAAAAGCGCAGCAAAGCTTGCGCGCCCGCCTGGCTGCGCGTGTGGGTGGCAATGCCCACGGTATAGGTGCTGGCGTAGTCAAACGGTGCTGGCAAGGTGCCGGCCACAGTGATGCCAGGGGCACCGGTCAACTCGCTCAAAGCCTGCAAACCCAACGCAGCATCACCCCGCGCCACCAGCGCTGCCACCTGCAGGCTGAAAGCCTTGAGGGCCTTGGCCAGTACGGCATCCTTGATGCCCAGCTGTGGCAGCAATTGCTGCTCGATAAATTCGCTGCCATCAGTGGAGGGGTAGGCAATGGAGGTGGCGCTTTCTAGCTGTCTTTTAAGCTGAGCAACCGTGGCAATCGCAGGCTCAGGCCTGCCCGCTTGCACCAATAAGGCCAGCGGGCTGCGCACCACGTCCACCATACTGGCTTGCTGCACCAGGCCTTGCGCACGCAATTGCTCCATCACGGCAGCAGGTGCGGCCACCACGTCTACCAGGCTGCCTTTTTTCAGATGGCGGCCTAGCGCCGCTGCCACGGCAGGCACGGAACCACCGCCCGCCTCCGTATGCACCTTGGTAGGCACCAGCAACCGCGGCTCTAGCGCGCGGTGCACGCTGGTAAAGCTCTGCACCATCAGCACATGTACAGGTAGGTCAGAGGTGTCCTCAGGCTCCACCAGCTCCGTGCTTTTCTCATCCACCGTAGACGCACAGGCACCCAGCAGCAGCGAGGCACCGGTTAACAGCAAAGAGCGGCGGGCAAACAAAAAGGCCATGCAGCGATTATCACGTGCATGGCCTTGACCTGATGCTGCCGCTGACTATGCAGCTAGCGCCTAATTTTTGACAGGTGCTTTTGCCTGCACCCGCTCTCTGCATCCAGTTTGCAGCAGATTGCGGGCTGCTACGCGCAGCTCGCCATGCATCAATCCACCTTCAGTGCACGCCAGTCAATGTAGTTGTCGGCGCGTGTGGGAATCTGTACCTTCTTGGTGGTAGCCCATGGGGTGATCAGGTTGAACAGCGGGATATGCGAGATGGTCTTGTGCTCGTTCAGCAGCACCTTTTCGATCAGCTGGTTGCGCAGCTTCAAATCGGTTTCGGTCTTCACGCGCTCAATCATCGCGTCTTGCTGCGGGTCGGAGTAGCGGCCCAGATTGAAGTTGCCGTCGCCACCCGCGCCCGGCGAACGGATCAGCGCTTGCAGGCTGTAGTAGGCATCAAAGGTTGGTACCGACCAGCCCAGCAAATAAACGCTGGCCTCGTAGCGCTGGATCATCGGGAAGTAGGTGGCAAACGGGTAGGTGCGCAGCTTGGCCTTGACACCGACCTTGGCCCACTGCGCGCTGATGGCCTGGCAGAGTTGCTCGTCGCTCGGGTAGCGGCCCGCGCTGCATGAGAACTCCACTTCAAAGCCCTCAGGGTAGCCAGCCTCAGTCAGCAGTTTTTTGGATGCTTCAGGGTCGTACTTCAGGCGCTGGTCCACTTGCTTGGTCCAGCCGTTAACGTGATGAGCAATCAAGGTGCCTGTGGGCTGCGCCAGCCCGCGCATCACCACGCGCTGAATGGTGCCCATGTCAATTGCCTGGTACATAGCCTGGCGCACGCGCACATCCTTGAACGGGTTCTTGCCCTTGATGCTGGACTGCGGCAACTCATCGCGGAATTGGTCCATGCCCAGGAACATGGTGCGGTCAGCAGCGGATTCCAGCACCTGCAAATTAGGCGCTTGCTTGATGCGCTGCAGGTCGTTCATGCTGGGATCGATGACGAAATCCACCTCGCCCGACAACAGAGCTGCTGTGCGCGTAGCGTCGGACTTGATCGGCGTATAAACCGCGTCCGTCACATTGCCTGAAAATTTTCCCGTACCCCACCACAGCGGATTGCGCTTGAGCACCAGACGCGAATCCTGCGCCCAGGTTTGCAGTGTGAATGGGCCCGTTCCCAGCGCGTGGCGGTGGGCATAGGTCTCATCCTTGGCCTTGATGTCTTTAGGCGTGACAGAGTTGTTCTTCTCTGCCCACGGTTTGCTCATGATGCGCAGCTCGGTCAACTGGTTGACGAGTACGGGGTTAGGCACGTCCGAGAAGATATCCAGCGTTGTCGCGTTCACCACTTCAATGCGGTCAATGCCCTGTGTGTAGACCACAAAGCCCGATGTCTTGGCCTTGGCACGCTCTAGCGAGAACTTCACATCATCGGCCGTCAGCGGTGATCCGTCGCTGAACTTCACACCCTCGCGCAAGGAGATTCGCAGCTGCTTGGGATTGATGAACTCCCACTTGGTGGCCAGCGAGGCTTCCGGCTTTTGCGTCTGGCTGTTGTACTCGACCAGAGCCTCATACACAGCGCGGTGCACCGAGTTGTTCACGCCCACGTTTTGCGCATGGATGTCCCAGGACGACAAATCGGCAGAACGCGTCCAGCGGAAGGTAGAGGCTTGGGCGGATACGCTTATCGCAGCCAGTGCAGCAGCAATAGCCAGGGTGGATACAGCCTTGGTCAGGCCAGAGGAGCGAGAAGAGAACGTGGTGGGGTACATCACAAATTCCTAAAAAGAAGAGGGCCGTTTTGGCCAAGGGCAGCACTATCGCAGCTAGTGGCTAAGTCGCCAACGATTCTTTGGTTGTATCCATATTTTCCGCGATGCAACACGGCTCATTCGTCAGCCTTTGCCGTGCAAATACGCCAATACCTCACGCAGGGTATTGGCCTGGGGCAGCCACCAGTCCATCAAGGCACCCAGTGCTACGGCACACACCAGGGCACCTAGCAGCGGCTTCCAGCTCAAGCGTACGGCCGCCAGCAACCAGCCTTCACGCTCTACCCGCACCAGGGCACGGGCGGCCATCATCGAGAACGCCAACTCCACCGCCACGGCGAGCAGCGCATCCACCCCAAAGTACAGCCACAGTAGCGCACCCAAACCCAGGAATGACATCACCAGCCCCGCAAACAAGGCCAAAATGGGCACCAGAATGATGCCCTCATCGGCACCTCCCAAATCTACATCGCCCAGATCAACCCCGCCTACCCAAGAGCCGCCTGCATCAGGCGAAGCACCCGCCCAATCGCCTGACGCACCACCACCGCCAAAATCGCCGCCGCCATCAGTGTGATAGCTCGCATTGCTGCCAACGCCGTGGCCGTGGCCGTGGGGGAAAAGGTCTGGCGTGGCATCCAGTCCGTCAAGCGCGCTGTCTTTGCGCTCAGGCCCATAGGCGCTGCGTACCAGGTAAGCGGCCCACAACCGCAGCACCAGCAGGTACACGCCGTAACCTGCACCCAAGCTCACGGCATAACGGGCTGCCATGGATTGCACACCCGCATGTAGCATGGCGGCGCTGGCAGCCCACATC
Source organism: Comamonas sp. (assembly GCA_036646255.1). Lineage (GTDB taxonomy): Bacteria > Pseudomonadota > Gammaproteobacteria > Burkholderiales > Burkholderiaceae_C > Comamonas. The sequence continues at coordinate 6,049 of JAVXMM010000101.1, read as the reverse complement.
ATCAGCAAGACGAGCAAGCCCATGCAAACGCCATGCAGACGCAGCCAATGTCTGCGCCGCAAGGTATGAGCCATGGTTTGCGGTTGTATGCGCATGGCCCACCAGCTGGACTGGTTTTTGGCCCCGCGACCTGCGCGATGGCTTGGGGTAGAAGGTTTCAACGCTGCGGCTAAGAAGCTGTAACACACACCAGTGTAGCCACGCACGCTGCATTTATAGATGAAAGACCGCTAGCGCCTGACCATCAAGCACTGTCAATCATTTTCTAATAGCAAAACCACCGTGCCAGGCCAACGCAGCCCGGTAACGCCCCCAGTCGCTTGGCAGCTCCAGCGGTGCCGTTCGCAGGGCGGTATTCCATCCGCGCGGGCGGCTGGCAGCTTCGCTCAGCGGCAGGCCTGCGCATTTGAGCTGCGCCTCTAGTGCGCACCACTGGGCTGCAAAATCGGCGCTGCTCGCTATACACGCTTGCTCACTGGGCTCCAAATACAGCGCAGCTACGTCCGCATATTGCTGCTGCAAGTCGTCATCTAGATCGAGCACAACCTCCGCATCCACACCCCACGCGTGGCCCGCGCAAACACCCCACAGCGCCAGCGGCCAGGCATAGGCGATAGAGCATCGCCAATCGGGCTGCTGCGGCCAATGGGGCGCCTTGCCGGGCGGGTGCTGCAAAGCTCCTGCCACCAGGCCCACCGTGGCTTGCGCGGCATGGTCAACGGCTTGGCGCAAAGCATGGCGCTGCGCCTGTGCCGATACGATGTGCGCCGCAAACTGCAAACGCAGCGCAAACAGCTGCAGGCCTGCGGGGCAGCCACCGGGCAAAGCCAGCGGCTGCTGCACATAGGCAGGCACGGCTTGCATGCATCAAGCCCGCCAAGGTGCGGCAGGCGCACCGTGCCAGCGCGTGCCTGCAGGCAGGCTTTCGCCCTTCATCACCAAGGTCATCGGGCCTAGCTGCACGCCGTCGCCCACCTCCGCGCTGTAGAGCACGGTGCAGCGTGCGCCAATCGTCACGCGCTCGCCGATGATGACGTGATCCACCTTCATTACCCGGTCTTCAAACAAGTGGGTTTGCGGGCAGGCCAGCGCGTTCAGCTCGCTGTGCGCGCCAATCGTCACGCAGTCGTGCTCGGTGATGTCGGTGGTGTCCAGATACGCACTGGTCGCTATCTTGGCGCCCATCACATTCATCGCTAAATTGAGCCACGGTGTGCCGCGCAAATAGCGCAGAAAATTGGGTACGGCAATGCCCTCGTACATGCTGGTCGTCGCCTCAGACAGCCACACAAACGGTGTCCACATAGGAACGGCCTTTTTGGCATAGCGCCCCACCAGCAGCCACTTGAACAAAGCCACCGCCAAGAACGCCCCCAGGCCAAACACCATGCCCGCCACGGCCAAATCCAGCACCACAGCACCCCAACGCCCGGCCGATGCCAGCGGCATCGCATCCAGAACAATCGCGTAGCCCGCTGCAATCACCAGCGCGTGCGGCGCGCCAATGCGGAAGGCCTCGACCAAGCCACGACCCAGCATGCGCCAACGCGATGGAGCAAAGGTCAAATGGTCGGGGTAGCCCTGCACCACTTCACGCGCAGGCAGGTTCATCGCGGGCGATCCTATCCAAGTCTCACCCTCATGCATGTCGGCATTGCGTGGCACGGCCGACATCACGCCGATCAATACGCCTTCGGGGATCATCGCGCCATCCGGCACATAGGCGCCGTTGCCGATAAAACTGCGGCGCGATACGGTGGTGGATTGCACCGTCATAAAGCCGCCATCAATGCGCTCATCACCCAGCATCACCGCATCGGCCACAAAGCATTCGTCGCCCAAAGTCAGCATATCGGGCACCACGCCTAGCGCGGTGGATAGCTCGGTACGCTTGCCTACCTTGGCGCCCAGCATGCGGTACCAGGTGGCCGAATAAATGGTGGCGTAAATGCCGTGCAAGGTGGCCAGGCTCGCCTCCTGAATCTGATTGGTGAGCCACTTGCCCAGGTAACGCTTGCTGTGCACCGACCAGGTACCCGGCTGCAGCTTGGGCAGGCACACATAGCGAATAACAGCGGCGACCAAAGCTGTGCACACCACCAAGATCAAACTGGCGGGCAGCGCCAGTACAAAGAACTTGAAGAAGCGCAGAATAAACGCCCCCAGCGCATCCACCGTTCCGTCCTCTATCAAAGGGCGCACCGATATCGCGTCCACATCCAGCCAATCAATCAGCAAGAAGGTGGGGAACACGGGCATAAAAAACAGCGTAGCTACCAACAAACCGCCTACGGCATAGACCAGCATCTCCCAACTGCGCCAAGCAGGACTGGGCGCCACGCGCAAGGGCATGGTGCTGGCGTCAAACGCAGCTTGGTGGCGTGCGGGCGAACCAGCCCATACCGTGCGCTCAGGCTGTGCATCTCCATCACTTAGCGAAGACTGCCCCTCCAGATGTGCCCAGTCTCCCAGGCGCGTATTGCCCTCCAGCACCACGTAGGAGCCGATGCAGGCCTCATTGCCAATATCAATGCTGCCCAACAGCAGCCAGCCGCCTTCTACTCGCGCGTTCTCCAAGTTAACAGCGTTGCCGATACTCACGCCGTTGCCCATGCTCAGCAGATCAGGTACCCGCACGGTCAGCGAGCCCAGCATGGCATCCGTACCCACCTTGGCGCCCAGCGCCCGAAGCCACAGCGGAAAGAGTGACGATCCCGCAATCATGTAGACCGGCACCGCCTCCACCAAACGGTCAGCCAACCACCAGCGAAAGTACGTCATGCCCCATAACGGATAGCGCCCGGCTTTCAGGCGGCCAGCGATCAACCATTTGCCGGCCCAAGCTACCGCAAATTCCAGCACCGTGGCAATGGCAAAGGCCAGCACCGACATGGCAATGGCAAATGGCACCGAATCGGTGTCATCGCCGGTAAAGAAATGGTAGGTAAAGAACGGCGCCAGCCACTGCGCCATTTTGATCAGCACCAAGAGCGGAATCGCCACCGCCTGCGCGGCGCCGCAGCGCCAACGCCGTAGCGGTGAGTGGATGCGAAACGGCCGCTTTTCCGCCTGTTCGCTATCGCCCAGCATGCCTGTCTGCAACGCCTCGGCAATCAGGCCAATCTTGCGCTGCTGGTAGATGGTGCTGACGGTCGCCTGGGCAAAACGCGGATCGGCACGCAGTTGCGATGTCAGGCGGGCTGCAAACAGCGAATGCCCGCCCAGGTCGGTAAAAAAATCCGCCGAACGACGAATGGCCTGGCCGGGGAAGAGCTTCGCCAGCACGGCAAACAACAACTCCTCGGCAGGCGTCTGGGCGGTGTCTGAGTCGCTGCTGTCCACCGTCTGCACCAGCTCCATGGCTTTAAGCGCTTTACGATCGATCTTGCCGGAAGTCAGGCGCGGCATGACATGAAGCGCCTCAAAACGGGCGGGCACCATATAGGGCGGCAGGCGCTCGGCCAGTGCGTTGCGCAGTGCGGTATGGGTGGGCGCTGCATCGGTTGGCACGTAGAAGGCGACCAACTGATCCATGCCATCGTCTTTGCGCAGCAGCACGGCCGTAGTGCCCACGCCAGCTTGCTGCGCCAGCACGGCCTCGATCTCTCCCAACTCGACGCGAAAACCGCGAATCTTCACCTGATCGTCAGCGCGGCCCAGGCATTGCATCTGGCCTTGCTCATCAATGCGTGCCAGATCTCCTGTTCGGTACAGACGCGTGTCGTGCGGGCCTGCGGGCCAGGGATTGGTCAAAAACTTTTCAGCCGTCAGCTCAGGCCGGCCCAAATAACCTGCTGCCACGCCGGGTCCGGTAATGCACAGCTCGCCGATCTCGCCCGCAGGCAAGCCCACCAAACTGGGCGCCGTGCCAGCGGGGAAGCTATCCGCCTCGATCACCTTCACCACCACCATGCTGTAGTTGGGTAGCGGCGTGCCGATGGTGACGGGCTCGCCCGCCTGCAACTCGGCCAGGCTGGCAGACACCGTGGCCTCGGTCGGCCCATAGGTGTTGAACATCTGGCGCGTAGCGCTGGCCCAGCGTGACACCAGCGCCTCGGGGCACATCTCGCCGCCCAGGTTGATGATGCGCAAATTGGGTACATCTTGCGCAAACAGCGCTAGCAAGGTGGGCACGGCGTGCAGTACGCTCACCTGCTGGTCGATCAACGCTTGCGGCAGCGCCTCCGGGTCGCCCGCGATCTCGCGCGGGGCAATCCACAAGGTAGCGCCCGCTAGGTAGCTGATCCAGATCTCCTCAAACGACATGTCAAACGCGACCGAGAAGCCTTGGTAGACCTTGTCGCCCAGACGCACGCCCAGGCGGGCGTTTTCGCTGCGTAAAAAATGGCAAATGCTGCCTTGCGTGATGGCAATTCCCTTGGGCTTGCCAGTCGACCCGCTGGTGTAGATCACATAGGCCGGATCGCCCGGCTGCGCATGACTACGACGGCGCAGCTGCGCGCCTGCAGGCAGGGGTGCAAGCAGGTCCTTGCTGACCAATATTTGAGCCGAAATCCCCACTCTCTCAATACCAGCTGGCGCTAGCAGCTCCCCTATTAATAGCGCTTTGGCGTTGGCGTCGTCCAGACAAGTAGCAATGCGGTCGGCCGGGGTTTCGCTGTCAAAAGGCAGCCAGGCGGCGCCGGTCTTGGCAATGGCCAGCTGCAAGGTGAGCAAGGCAATGCCGCGCGGCAGCCACAGGCCGACCATGTCGCCCGGGCCAATGCCGGCCTCGATCAAGCGGTGGGCGGCGCGGCTGGCATCGGCATCCAGTGCGGCATAGCTTAGTTGTTGCTCGCCCGCAATCAGGGCAATCTGCTCAGGATGGGCGTAAGCAGTGGCTTCAAACAGATCGGCCAACACTTCGTGGCGCAACAGGTCGGGCCGCTCGGGCCCGCGCAAAACAACAGTCTCAGACATGACAAGAATGCCAGGCGCTTGCAGGGGCACAACCGCGTGCCTTCCGGGTCAGCAAGTACGCCCTAAAAAGGGGCATCCGCGCATTATGAAACGCCGGCAAGATCCGCCACCGTCAGACTGCGGATTGGCTTGTAAGCTGAGGGTTTGGCGCAACGCTTTGGTGCCTATGCTTGACGGCGCCGCCGGCCCTTAAGCGCCCATTAATGTGGCGCTTTTCTGCGTAGCAGCGCCGCGCCTGCAAACCAGCCAGCACCCATCGCCAGGAGTTCTATCGCAGTAAGAGGATCTGCTCGCCTGACTCCATAAAATCCGAGCTATTTGTCACGCCCAGAATGAATGCAGCCTTGCAGCCAAGCGATCAAGCGCCGCCACTACCCGCTGAATCTGCCGCACATTGAAGAGAGACTGCAAAGCGTGTCGTGCCACGCTGGCCACGCGGCCTCCACCGCTATTCGCTCAAGCGCTTGCCGGGTGAGCTGAGTTTTCCAGCACACGCCAGCATTCAGTGGGCTGCCGTTGACGCGCAGATGAAGCCTGCACCCGGGTCTCTGGCCGATGGAAGTATCTCTACAGCGTGGTTGACGCTCAAGGCCAGACCATTGACGCCTTGCTGAACACCGAGCGTGATCCGGCTACCACCTGCCGCTTTCCTGAACGGGCTTTTTGAGGTCGCTGCTCTAGCCGCTCAAGATGCGTCGGCGCCGCTATTGAGTTGCTCCAGCTCGAACACCTGAACAACCCAATCGCGCCAGACCACCACCAGGCCCCTGCTGAGTGTCAAGTCGCAGGGATGCTCCCGCATCATCCTTCCTGGCATTAAGACCATGCACATGATCAAGAAGAAGCAGCTTGAAAGCCACAACGGCACAGCCACGTCCAAGATCAACAAGTTCTACTTACTGATTTTTAACAAGAGGTAACTCAGCAGCTTCTTAGGCCTATCCGCGACAGAGCCGGTGTTTATGGATCCAGAAAATCTAGCATGCGGGCTTGGCCTTGATCTCTATTGATTCGCCTTGTGGTAGTCTTTTACTATCAACAATAGATATAAACAAGGCTATAGATATGACCGGTAAACCAGCAGCGCGCATAGACGATAAAGTCGCCTACGCCCGCATCGTCACTGGCT
>JAVXMM010000100.1:0-12622 GCA_036646255.1 Comamonas sp. | reverse complement strand
AGATGAAGACCTTGATCACCCGTGCCGGCCCCGGCACCAAGATCATCTGCATGGGTAACCTGGCGCAGATCGACACGCCATACCTGACCGAAGGCTCCTCGGGTCTGACCTATGTGGTTGACCGCTTCAAGGGCTGGCCACATAGCGGCCACATCACCCTTGCACGTGGCGAACGCTCGCGTCTGGCAGATTTTGCCAGTGATGTGCTGTAAGGCATTTGCTATCTATTAGATAGCGTCTGGCGCCCACTAATCGGTCGCTAGATGCCTAAAACGTAAAAAGCACCTCGATGAGGTGCTTTTTCTTTGCGTGCTTGTTTTATCGCGATCAAGCGCCTGTGCCGCGGATCTGGTCCAAACTACGTGCGGGCGTAATCGCCTGCTGGCTCAACTTGCAGTGCACGATGACAGGCAGCTTGTGCTCAGCAGCCCAGGCGCGCATGGCAGTGAGCGCAGGTGCAAATTCGTCCGTCTTGGTAACCAAAGCGCCATTGCCGCCAAAGGCTTTGGCGTAGGCTACAAAGTCGGGGTTGCGCAGCTCCGTCGCGCTTACGCGGTTGGGGTAATCGCGCTCTTGGTGCATGCGGATGGTGCCGTACATGCCGTTGTCGATCAGCAGCACGATAACAGGCAGCCCATACTGCACCGCCGTCGCAAACTCTTGGCCGTGCATCAAAAAATCGCCATCACCAGCAATGCAAACCACACTGCGATCTGCCCACAGGCGCTTGGCGCCTACCGCGGCAGGCAGGCCGTAGCCCATGCTGCCGCTGGTGGGCGCCAGTTGGCTACCGTAGGTGGTAAACGGCCAGAAGCGGTGTACCCAAGTGGCAAAATTACCCGCGCCGTTGCACCACACGGTGTCGGCAGGCAATGCTTCACGCACATGGGCCATCAACTTGCCCATTTGCAAATCGCCCGGTACGTTGATAGGCGTGGGGTCGCTCCACGCCAAGTAGTCGGCATGGGCTTCCGCTACCAGTTGCTGGCGGGCGGCGCTGCTTGCTGGCGCAGCCTGCTCGGCTAATGCGGCACAAAACGCATCCGGCGCTGCAACCACGGACATATCTGCTTGATAGACGCGGCCCAGCTCATCGGGATCAGGGTGGATATGGATCAGCTTTTGCGCAGGCACAGGGATGCCCAGCAGGCTATAGCTTTGCGAAGGTACCTCGGACATGCGCCCACCCAACAGCACAACCAGATCGGCTTTTTTGATGCGCTCGATCAGCTTTGGATTGACGCCCAGGCCCACGTCACCAGCGTAATTGGGGTGGTTGGCGGGGAACACCATCTGACGGCGGAACGAGCACGCCACAGGCACCGCATGCGCCCCTGCAAAGGCAGCAATGTCTTGGTGTGCCTGCGTATTCCAACGTGATCCACCGGCGATGAGGATGGGATTTTTGGCTGCCGCCAGTTGCGCCACTACGGCCTGCACATCGGCATCAGCCGCTTTGGCCGGGGCGGTCTGGTAGGGCTTGGCATCGTCCACGGCAGCCTTATCCAGCAGCATGTCCTCAGGCAGCGCAATTACCACGGGGCCGGGGCGGCCGTTGGTGGCTACCGCAAAAGCACGGGCAATGATCTCGGGGATGCGCTCTACCTCATCAATCTCGGTTGCCCACTTCACCATGGGGCCAAACACGGCACGGTAGTTCAGCTCCTGGAAGGCCTCACGGTCGCGTGCACCGCGCTCAATCTGCCCCACAAACAGGATCATTGGCGTGGAGTCTTGCATGGCCACATGCAGGCCAGCAGATGCGTTGGTGGCGCCTGGCCCGCGCGTCACCATGCAAATACCGGGTTGGCCAGTAAGCTTGCCCTGCGCTTCGGCCATCATCGCGGCACCACCCTCTTGGCGGCAGATGGTGGTGGCGATAGGCGCATCGTGCAGGGCATCCAACACGGCCAAAAAGCTCTCTCCAGGTACAGTAAAAATCTGTTGAACGCCGTGCACGATCAGCTGGTCCACCACCAATTGGCCGCCGCTGCGTTCTGTCTTGTTTGTCGTTGTTTTCGTCATCTTTGTCTCCTTCTAAAAAATCAAGGGCTGATACTATGGATTAGATAGCATTCAGCCCTTTGTGGAATTGCGCTAGCGCAGATCTAGATAATGCATTTTTCAACCAACGGTTCGTTGCGGATAAGGCGCTCAAAGCCCAACGGGCTCACGTCCAGGGTTTGGAAACTACCCGTCAAAATCAGCTCGGCAATCGCCCTGCCTGCCGCCGGGCACTGCTGCAGGCCATGGCCTGAGAAACCATTGGCAAAATAGGCGTTGTCGCAGCTAGGGTGCAGCCCAAGAATGGCGTTGTGGTCAAACAAATTCATCTCGTAATAACCCGCCCAGGCGCTTTGTACGCGCAGGGCTTCAAACGAGGGAATGCGCTCCGCCAGCGTGGGCCACACATGGTTCTCAAACGCATCGTGCTCCACATCAAGCGGAATATCGTTGCCATCCTGACCCGGCTCGGGGCAGAAGCCGCTGATAAAACCCTTGCCCTCCGGCCGCAGCCAGATGCCGGACGGATCGATCAGCAGCGGGCAATGCGGCAGCGGCTCAGGGCTGCTCATGTTGAAGACGGTACGACGGCGGCCATGCACGGGCAAATCGATGTCGAGCCAACTCGCTACCGGCCGCGCCCAGGCGCCTGCAGCGTTGACCATGGCACGGCAATCGATACGGGCGCCATCTTTCAAAAGCACCGCATCCACATGTTTGACGCCATCGTGGGTGGATAGCACCACGCCCGCCGCATCGGCACGCAGGTAGCGCACACCTTGCGACTGGGCCTTGGCCTTGAGCGCTTGCAGCAGCAAATAGCCATCAAACCAGCCCTCGGCGGACAAACCAAGCGAGCCCAACACGATGTCGTCCACGTTGAGCCAGGGGAAGCGCGCGTTGAGCTCGGCCGGCTCGAGCAACACCACATCCACCCCGTGGGCGCGCTGCAGCGCATGGTTCTCGCGCAGCACAGCCTCGCCCGCCGGTGTAGCCAGGTACAGGTAGCCGTCTTCCACCAAGCCGATATCCGGGCGGTCATTACCCACAGCCAGCTCGTTCTTCAGATTGCGTAAAAAACCGATCCCAAACTGCGAGATTGCAATATTGATGGCGGTAGAAAACTGCTGGCGGATAGAGCTGGCCGACAATGCCGACGAGGCCTGGGCATAGGTCGGGTCACGCTCAATCACCACGACCGGTAAACCGGGTTGCTGCAGGGTCAAAAAATAGGCAATAGCGCTGCCAATGGCACCGCCGCCGACGATAACAACAGGTAGTTCTTGCATAGATCAGGGAGCATCCGATTCAGCGAGTAAGGCTAACGTCGATCAGGCACGAACGAGGTACGGGCGCGTAGCAAGGGCCGCCCGCCAGCGTCGGTGCAGCCCCCTCCCGGCGAGAGAGGGGGGGTAGACGGGAAGCGTCTCAGGGTTTTTTAAACGTCAAAGCGCACGCCTTGCGCCAGCGGTAGCGCACCGCTGTAGTTGATGGTGTTGGTAGCGCGGCGCATATAGCCCTTCCACGCATCTGATCCAGATTCGCGGCCGCCGCCGGTTTCTTTCTCGCCACCAAAAGCGCCACCAATCTCCGCACCCGATGTACCGATGTTGACGTTGGCAATACCGCAATCGCTACCCGCGGGCGACATGAAACGCTCCGCATCGCGCAGGTCGCTGGTAAAGATGGCAGACGACAGGCCTTGAGGCACACCGTTTTGCACGGCGATCGCGTCTTCGGTCGAGCCCTCATAGGTCACGATGTAGAGGATAGGTGCGAAGGTTTCGTGCTCCATCACCTTGCTTTGCTGAGGCATTTTGACCAAGGCTGGGCGCACGTAGTAGGCGTCAGCGCCCAGGTCTTCGCGCTCGCGCTGGCCACCAATCACAGTGCCGCCCTCTTGCTTGGCTTGCGCCAGCGCCGCTTGCATGCCGTCGAACGATGCCTTGTCGATCAGTGGGCCCACCAAGGTGCCTTCGGTCAGCGGATCGCCTACGGTGACGCTACCGTAGATTTTCTCGAGGCGCGCCACCAGTTGCTCGGCCACGCTCTTGTGCACGATCAGGCGGCGCAAGGTCGTGCAACGCTGGCCGGCGGTGCCAACTGCTGCAAAAGTGATGGCGCGGGCGGCCAGCTCCAGGTCCGCCGATGGCGTGACGATCATGGCGTTGTTGCCACCCAGCTCCAAAATCGATCGGCCAAAGCGCTCAGCCACCTTCACGCCCACCTGGCGGCCCATGCGGGTCGATCCGGTGGCACTCACCACAGGCACCAACGGGCTTTCCACCAGTACCTCGCCCACGTCACGGGCACCAATCAGCAAATGGCTGATGCCTGCAGGCACGGCGCCGGGTTGCTCTTTGTTGAACTCGGCAATAGTCACATCCAGCAAATGCTGGCAGGCCACACCGGTCAGCGGTGTCTTCTCGGATGGTTTCCACACCACGGCATCGCCACACACCAGAGCCAGCGCGCTGTTCCAGCACCACACGGCTACGGGGAAGTTGAAGGCCGAGATGATGCCCACCACGCCCATGGGGTGCCACGTTTCCATCATGCGGTGGCCAGGGCGCTCGCTGGCGATCGTCAGACCATGCAATTGGCGCGACAGGCCCACGGCAAAGTCGCAAATGTCGATCATCTCTTGTACCTCGCCCAGGCCTTCAGAGGTGATCTTGCCTGCCTCTACGGATACCAGGGCACCCAGCGCAGCCTTGTGCTGGCGCAGGGTCTGGCCAAAGCGGCGTACCAGCTCACCACGCACCGGCGCAGGCACAGTGCGCCATTGCAGATAGGCCTGGTGGGCGGCATTGATCGCATCGGTTGCCTGCTGAGCGGTGTTGGCTTTGAGCGTGGCCAAGGTGGCGCCGTCTGCGGGCGAGCGACTGACAATATCTTTGCCCTCAAAAGGCTTCAAATCGAGCGCGAGCGCTTTCAGAATATCGTTCAAACGGGTTGTGGATTGCGTCATCGCTCGTCTTTCCTTTACTATCAATTTAGAAGCTACTAGCGCCCGATGGGCGGGCGCCAGTTATGGATTTCATTATGAATCCTACTGCCAGCGGGCGCCGCCAGACCTGTCACCCAGGCGCTGGCGAGTACGCTACTCACTGGTAGGGGATCTGGGTCTGCTTGCCATCTTTATACACATAGGCCGTGACGCCGGGGTTCTTCAAATTACCCTTGTCGTCAAAGCTAAAAGTGTTGGTCACGCCTTCGTAGTTCACACCACGGATGGCAGCCAGGTACTTGGCAGGCTCGGTGGAATCTGCCTTCTTCATCGCGGCGGCCACTACCATCATGGCGTCATACATGAACGGGCCATAGGTCAGCACATCAGCCTTGAAGCGGGCTTGGTAACGCTTGGCAAAATCAACACCCTTGGGGCGCTTGGCCAGCTCCTCGCCACCACGGCTGCAGTACAAAATATCGTTGACGGCGCCTTGGCTGATCTTCAGGATCTCGGCCGTGCACAGGCCGTCGGAGCCCATCAGCTTGGCTTTGACGCCCAGGCGCTTCATCTGGTTGGCAATCAAGCCGCCTTGCGCATCCATGCCGCCGTAGAAGATGACATCCGGCTTCTTGCCACGGATATTGGTCAGGATGGCAGAGAAGTCCACGCTCTTATCTGTGGTGTACTCCTGCGCCACAATCTCAGCGCCCATGGCTTTGACACGCTTGATAAAGTCATCTGCCGAGCCCTTGCCGTAGGCCGTGCGGTCATCGATCACCGCGAAACGTTTGGCACCCATTTTGCCCACGGACAGTTGCGCCAGGGCAGCGCCCACGTCGGCATCACTGGCCAGAATGCGGAACACATTGTTCAATCCCAGCTCGGTGAAGCCAGGGTTGGTAGCGGGCGACAGATCAGGAATGCCCGCCTTGGCGTAGATGGGCGCGGATGGAATGGCCGCACCCGAGTTGAAGTGGCCCAGCATGCCCGAGATACCGGCATCCACCATCTGGTTGGCCACCACCACAGCTTGCTTGGGGTCGCCCTGGTCGTCTTCGGATTTCAGTTCAAACTGCACCGGCTTGCCGCCAATCACCAGCTTTTGCGCATTCAACTCTTCAATCGCCAGGCGAATGCCATTGTCATTGTCCTTGCCCCAATGCGACATTGGGCCGGACAGTGGTGCCGCATGGCCAATTTTGACCACCTGGGGGGCCTGCGCATGGGCAGCTCCCGCTACCATCACAGATGCAGCCAGTGGAGCTGCGCCATAGATTGCCAGATTGACTACCGAGTTGAACTTCATTGCCATTGTCTCCATAGTTGCCAGGTGCGCTGCTTTGGCACACCCATTGCAGGGGGCTAAAAACTGCAGCTGTGCTGCAGGCAGGGTGAGTTGGAAAATACTATGTGAACAAGTACGAACAGCAAAATGCGAAAATAGCCAGACATCGTGCGTTTTTTGAACAAAGTCCCCACCTCATGCGTAACGCGATTCCCAACATCGGCCTGCTGATGGCCTTCGAAGCCTCGGCGCGCCACGGCAATTTCTCCCGTGCTGCCAATGAGTTAGCACTGACTGCCAGCGCCGTAAGCCGCCATGTCGCCGCATTGGAGGACCGCCTGGGCGTACCCCTTTTCGTGCGCCACAAACGCCGGGTGATGCTGACTGATGCGGGAAAACGATATGCACAGCGCGTTAGGGTTCACCTCAATGGGTTGGAGCGCGACACACAAGAAATAGCTAATAGCCGTGCACAGGGCTATGCCATTCACCTGGCCGTCGTATCCAGCTTTGCCACGCAATGGCTGGTGCCCCGTCTGCCAGCTTTTGCAACCGAACACCCGGACATCCACGTGCATCTGTCAGTACGCTCCGAGCCCTTTGCGTTCGAGGAAAGCGGTTTTGACGGTGCCATCTACTCCGGCGACGGCCTTTGGGCGCAAACACAGGGCCAGCGCATTGCGCAAGATGGCGAATGCATACCCGTATGTAGCCCTACCTTCGCCCAGCAGCACGCACTGAGCGCCCCTGAAGACTGGCACCCGCTGGTGCACATCGGGCTAGAGAGCCGGCCCAACGCATGGCGCGACTGGTATGGCCAGCTGGGCTGGGATTATTCGGTACAGGCATCGCGCGGCCCACGCTATGAGCTGTTCTCCATGGTCATCATGGCTGCCAGCGCGGGCCTGGGCGTAGGCCTGGTGCCGCAGGTGCTGGTGCAACCGGCACTCGACAGCGGCCAGCTCGTACAAGCCCATGCCCATACCCTGCCCGGCACGCAAAGCTACTGGTTCAGCTACCCCACCTACCGCGAGCCATCGCAAGCCATGCAGGACTTTGAGCACTGGGTAGTGCGGCAGAGTGAATCAGATAGCGCCTAAAAGCAATTGCTATCAATAAAGAAGCGGCTAGCGCCCTATGGATGGTCGCTAGCCGCTTTTTTCATCTAAATAGCAGATGACTCCAAACAATCAATACTCGTCCGCACCCATCGCCAGGTTCTCAAAGCGGGTCTGGTTCTTTTGGAAGAACAGCTTGACCGTGCCCGTGGGGCCGTTACGCTGCTTACCGATAATCACCTCAGCCACATTGGGCTCGTTACTCTCTTTGTTGTAGTAGTCGTCGCGGTAGATGAACATGATGATGTCCGCATCCTGCTCAATGGCGCCGGATTCACGTAAGTCGCTCATCATCGGGCGTTTGTCTGTGCGCTGCTCCACCGACCGGTTCAGCTGCGACAGCGCAATCACCGGGCACTGCAACTCCTTGGCCAGCATCTTGAGGCCACGGCTGATCTCACCCAGCTCGGTCGCCCGGTTGTCTGAACTCGCGGCCGAACCCGATCCGCTCATCAGCTGCAAGTAGTCAACCACGATCAAGCCCAGCTTGCCGCACTGGCGTGCCAAGCGGCGCGAGTTGGCACGCAGCTCCGATGGCGTCAGGCCCGGTGTCTCGTCAATGTGCAGGCTCACGGTGCGCAGACGCTCAATCGCCTCGGACAAGCGTGGCCATTCTTCATCCGTCAACTTGCCGGTACGCAGATTGCCTTGGTTGACACGGCCAATCGAGCCCACAATACGAACCGCCAATTGGGCGGCGCCCATTTCCATCGAGAAGATGGCAACGGGCAGCCCCTCATTCAGTGCCACGTGCTCGGCAATATTCACCGCAAACGATGTTTTACCCATAGAGGGACGCGCAGCCAACACCACCAGATCGCCGGCTTGTAGACCACTGGTCATGCGGTCCAGGTCGGCAAAGCCAGTGGGCACCCCGGTTACGTCGACAGGATTGTCCGCCATCTCCTGCACGCGATCCAGCAAGTCAACCACCAGGGTGTCTAGCGACTGAAAACCCTGCTTCATACGCGAGCCCTCTTCGCCAATGGCAAAGATTTTTTGCTCAGCCTCATCCAAGATACGGTCTACCGTCTTGCCTTGCTGGTTGAACGCATTGGTCGCGATCTCATCGCTAGCAGTGACCAGCTTGCGCAGAATGGAGCGCTCGCGCACGATCTCGCCGTAACGGCGGATATTGGTTGCACTGGGTACATATTGGGCCAGCTGATTCAAGTAGGTCAGGCCGCCTACCTCCCCCGCCTTACCAATGCTTTGCAGATGCTCAAACACCGTGATCACGTCGGCCGGCTTGCCAGCGTTGATCATGCTGGCAATCGCCGCAAAAATCAGCTTGTGCTCGTGGCGGTAAAAATTGTCCTCAGACAGCACATCACCCACACGATCCCAGGCATTGTTGTCCAACAACAAGCCACCCAGAACGCTCGACTCCGACTCGATCGAGTGCGGCGGAATGCGCAGTTGCGCGACCTGCTTGTCGGGGGTAATAAAAGCAGCGTCATCCAGGGGGGCAAAAGTCTCAGACATGGGGAAAATCCAAAATAGCTAGGCGCGCCTGCCAAGCAGTGCGGCACAATCTGAAAGCATAACGCAGTTCCTGCTCACGCCCTGCAGGCCCACCCAAAAGCCCGGTTAGCAGTGGAGCACAAGCATTTACCCAAAGAAAAAGCCGCCCGAAGGCGGCTTCATCAACGCGTTAGCGTGAGGAATTACACGTGCTCGCCGTAGACGGACACGTTCACTTCCACCACAACGTCGGTGTGCAGAGCAACTTCCACGTTGTTTTCGCTCACGGTCTTGATAGGACCGTTAGGCATACGCACTTGCGACTTCACCACTGGGAAGCCCATCTTGCCGAGTTCTTCAGCGATGTCGTGGTTGGTCACCGAGCCGAACAGACGACCGTCAACGCCAGACTTTTGGGTCAGCTTCACGGTTTGGCCAGCCAGCTTCTCGCCTTGCACTTGAGCAGCGGCCAGCTTTTCAGCAGCAGCCTTTTCCAGCTCAGCGCGCTTGGCTTCAAACTCAGCCTTAGTAGCTTCGGTGGCGCGACGAGCGCGGCCCGAAGGGATCAGGAAGTTACGTGCGTAACCGTCCTTGACCTTAACGATTTCACCCAGGTTACCCAGGTTCACAACCTTGTCGAGCAGGATGATTTGCATGTTCGTGCTCCTTAGATCTTGTGCTGGTCAGAGTAAGGAACCATAGCCAGAAAGCGGGCGCGCTTGATGGCAGTGTTCAGCTGACGTTGGTAGATGGCGCGCGTGCCGGTCAGGCGTGCGGGGATGATCTTGCCGTTTTCGGCGATGAAGTCACGCAGAGTGTCAACATCCTTGTAGTCGATTTCGACAACGTTAGCGACTGTGAAGCGGCAGAAACGCTTGCGCTTGAACAGCAGCGACTGGGTGTTGCGCTTTGGGCGCTTGTCTTTGTTGAATTTCTTGAACGTGGCCATTTCGGACCTCTCAATTAGTATCTGGTTGAATATCCTGGATGTGCAGAACCAGCGATTTGCTGTTGCGCGGCGTGGCTAGAAACCCCTGGAATATCCAGCTGCTCCCAATGGCCTGCCTTGCTAACCGCTCTGCCAGTGGACCAAAGGCCACGGCTTTGAGCAGTGCATTCACTTGTCTTGGCTGCCCGGCTTCGGTCTGGGTGGAGCGGTGCTCCAACACGACATCTACTGCAGGCAATCCAGCCGGGGTGTATCGCAAGACCTTGATCTCTGCGAGGGCGGCTGTCACAAGTGCGCGGTTCTCCACCTCCTACTGTGATTAACGCTCGGTGCGCTCAGCGCGTTCGGCGCTTGTGTGCTCGGCTTGGGTAACCTTGCGCGCTTCTTCACGCTCCACGGTCTTCATCATGGAGGAAGGAGTTGTATCAGCCTTCTTCTTCTGAACCGTCAGTTGACGCAGCACAGCATCGTTGAACTTGAAGGCGTGCTCCAGTTCAGCCATCACAGCTTGGTCGGCTTCGATATTCAGGCACAGATAGTGAGCCTTGGCCAGCTTGTTGATCATGTAAGCCAGTTGACGACGGCCCCAGTCTTCAACGCGGTGGATCTTACCGCCGCCGGCCGTAATCATGCCTTTGTAACGCTCCAGCATAGCTGGAACTTGTTCGCTCTGATCGGGGTGGATCAGCAGCACGATCTCATAGTGACGCATGCAAACTCCTTGTGGATTGCGCCACCCGCTAGTAAATACCGCAAAAACTGCAGCACAAACGGTGTGGCAAGGGAAACCGCGCATTCTACTCAGGACGAGAACACTTGTCAACGCGCTCGGGATTGAGCCCACCAAGACTGACTTAGTCGTTTAATAAAATTGATAGCAACCAACCCTATAAACGCGGTCACTAGCTACTGTAAACAAGCACCATCTACCCTGCACAGATAGGTACAACGCTCTGGTGCGGGTTCCAACCCCAGGTTTGTTTAGCCAAGATTGTTGCCAATCCCCTCTTGCAAACCAAGGCATTGCACCTATCTACAAGCCAATCCTTTTTGTTTGTTTACGGAAGACGAGAACGAAAAATGTCTGAAAACCTCAACCCCGAAGGCAATCCTCCGATGTCCCCCGAAGAGCTGGAAGCCGCAGCCGCCGCCAATGCTGCAGATGCCGAGCAAGATCTGCAAGGCCAAGTGGCTGAGCTGCAGGCCAAAAACGCCGAGCTGGCTGACCAGTACATCCGTGCCAAGGCTGAAGTGGAAAACGCCCGCCGCCGCGCCGATGACGAAGTGGCCAAGGCCCGCAAGTTTGGCGTAGAAAGCTTTGCCGAAAGCATGCTGCCCGTGCTCGATAGCCTGGATGCGGCCCTCGCCATCCAAAACGCCACTGCCGACCAGTTGCGCGAAGGCTCGGACGCCACCATGCGCCAGCTGATCTCGGCACTGGAGCGCAATAAGGTGGTGGCCATTGCCCCCGCCGCTGGCACCAAGTTCGATCCGCACCACCACCAAGCCATCAGCATGGTGCCCGCCGATCAAGAAGCCAACACCGTGGTTAACGTGCTGCAAAAGGGCTATTTGATTGCCGACCGCATTCTGCGCCCTGCGTTGGTCACCGTGGCAGCGCCCAAATAATGCACCTCCGGGCGATTTTTTGTAAGCCCCCACTTGAAGGGTGCAAAAAACGCCACAGATAACAGTCAATTCGAGCAGGGATACTGCTCAAAAAATACAGGAGTAGAGATATGGGAAAAATTATTGGTATTGATTTGGGAACCACCAACAGCTGCGTCGCTGTGATGGAAGGCAACAACACCCGCGTGATCGAAAACAGCGAAGGTGCACGCACCACGCCGTCGATCGTAGCCTACCAAGATGGTGGCGAGATCCTGGTCGGCGCATCGGCCAAGCGCCAAGCGGTGACCAACCCAAAGAACACGATTTACGCCGTCAAACGCCTGATTGGTCGTAAGTTTGACGACAAGGAAGTACAAAAAGACATCGACCTGATGCCTTTTGAAATCATCAAAGCGGACAACGGCGACGCTTGGGTCAAAGCACGCGACCAAAAGCTGGCCCCCCAGCAAATCTCCGCAGAAATCCTGCGCAAGATGAAGAAGACCGCTGAGGACTTCTTGGGCGAAGCCGTGACCGAAGCCGTGATCACTGTGCCTGCGTACTTTAACGACGCACAGCGCCAAGCTACGAAGGATGCCGGCCGTATTGCTGGCCTTGAAGTCAAGCGCATCATCAACGAACCTACCGCTGCAGCCCTGGCTTTTGGCCTGGACAAAGTGGGCAAGGGCGACCGCAAGATTGCTGTATATGACCTGGGTGGCGGTACCTTCGACGTATCCATCATCGAAATCGCAGACGTGGACGGCGAAAAGCAGTTCGAAGTGCTGTCGACCAATGGCGACACCTTCTTGGGTGGTGAAGACTTTGACCAGCGCATCATCGAATACATCATCTCCGAGTTCAAGAAAGAACAAGGCGTTGACCTGTCGAAGGACGTGCTGGCCCTGCAGCGCCTGAAGGAAGCCGCTGAAAAGGCCAAGATCGAGCTGTCCAGCTCGGCCCAGACCGACATCAACCTGCCCTACATCACGGCAGATGCATCTGGCCCCAAGCACCTGAACATCAAGGTGACCCGCGCCAAGCTGGAAAGCCTGGTTGACGAGCTGATCGAGCGCACCATTGCCCCTTGCCGCACCGCAATCAAGGACGCTGGCATCAGCGTGTCGGATATCGACGACGTGATCCTGGTGGGCGGTATGAGCCGCATGCCCAAGGTGCAGGACAAGGTCAAGGAATTCTTCGGCAAGGAACCCCGCAAGGACGTGAACCCTGACGAA
>JAVXMM010000099.1:0-12888 GCA_036646255.1 Comamonas sp. | reverse complement strand
ATACCGCTACTGCCACTTTATTTGCCGTAGCCAGCCTTTTTTCGCTCAGTGCACATGCGGCCAATGTGGATCTGGTAACCAATATCGAGTTGACGACCCCCTCGCAACCAGCCACCACGTATGCTCCTTATGATTTGCGCCTGCGTTTTGCCAATAACAACAACGTGGCGACCAACGCGGTAGGTACCGTACAGTTCCCTGCGAACCTGTCCGACATCACGATCACAGCCGCACCCGGCAACGCCGCTAGCTGCCCAGCAGCATCAAGCTTTCAATCGATCCCGACTGGCCCAACGACGGGGAGTGAAAGCATGTCGCTCACACTGCCCGAACTACCTGCCGCGCAAACATGCGGTTACACGCTGCGCGTAACGCCCTTGGTCGCAGGCTCTGCCTACTTGATGGCATCCACCATACAAACCGGTAGCGGCGATACCGAGCTGGTGCCCGCAACCAACCGCAGTGAAAACCCGTTCTCAGCCTTGAACGGGCAAGTCGCCCTTAAGGTGGAGAAGAGCATTTCCAAAGGAGTAAGCGGTATAGACAACTCCGCCGCCTATGGCCAGCCCATCGAGTTCACCGTGGTCTATACCAACCAGTCCGCTACCCCCGTCTCACTGGGTGCTACCGAAAGCTTGTGGGTGGATTTTGAAGGATCTATCTCGCCACAGATCCGGCCCTCGGGCGGTGGCTCATCAGGCGGTAAAACCAGTTGCAGCAGCTCGGTAGCAACAAGCGCCATTTGCAGCGCCTTGGACTTTAGCGGCGCCGCCTCTTCAACAGACACGGACACCACGGTTTTCCAAAGCAACTTCAGCCACGAGGTAATGGAGGCTGGTGAATCCATCACCATCAAGTACTGGCGCCAGTTCAGCGCACCCCAATGTGGTAAACCCTTCATCAGCAATATCGCATCCTGGTACGTGATGGCGGACGGCCTCGTGCCCACCTGGGCCGACGGTAATGACTCCGCCGTGGTCGATTTTTCTTTTCCTGCGTCCCTATCCACCAGCCGCGCCGATTGCACACCACTGCCGCTCACCTGGGGAGTGGACAAAACGCTGAAGCAGCTCCTGCGCAATGGCCAGCCGGTGGTCGACACCGCCATTCGACAAGACGGTGATGAAGCGGTATACGAGCTCACGATTGACCTGAGTGGCCAAGCCGCCGATGCGTCAGGCCGCACACAGATGAACTTCAACATCTACGACATGGTGCTGCTGGCAACGGGCACCATGCCGCAAGCCATGCCAGCAAATGCCATGCAGGTCGAGATGCGCTGGATCAGCTGCGCAGGCGCCGTGAGCAGCACCTGCCCATCAGGTGTCATTCAGCCCTTTGGTAGCCTGATGACGCCGTCAGCTAGCCACAATGTGAGCGTTCCGTTTGGCACCAGGGCCGTCTTCGAGCTAGGTCTGCGCTTTAAGCTGGCGAGTAGCTTCCAGTGCCTGGTACAAACCGATGGTTTGCAGAACGAAGCCGCCTTTACGGTGAGCTCGATCGCCAACGATGGCTACACCTTCTCGCCAGCCTACAAAAAAGCCACTACGGCTGCCTTGCAGGTATTCCCTGAGCAGCCGTATTGCGTCAATTTGCACATCAACAAATCCGTATCGCCCATGGTGGTTAAAGACTTGAACACGCCCGTCAGCTTTGACCTGCAATTTAGTGCCAATACGGCACCCGCCGGCCCCAGGCTGGTGAGCCAGGCAGAGATGACCGACAGGCTGGGCCCGGCCTTTAAAGCGACGGCCGCTACTTGTAGCCTGGCATCGGGCAAGGCACAGGTACCAGCTGGCTCTCTCATGGGTAATATCAGCGCCGCCAATGAGTTCAAGGTGGTGGTGACAGACATGGAGCGCGATGCCGTGGTCAAGTGCACCATGACAGGCTTGCTGCAAACCACGGGCTCGTTCCAGAACAGCGCCACCATCAAGCTGGCTTCGCCAGAAGCCTTGCTCAATGACGGCAGCACCATCGTCCAAGTCAATGACTATCTGCCGCAAGATAACACCGCCGTAGTGAACTACATGACCGAAGACGCTCCCCGGCCCACACCTGCCCCGGTACCGGTTAACAACCCCTGGCTGCTGGCCTTGCTGTGCGCCACGCTCGCAAGCTTGGGTTGGCGTATGCGCAAGGCCTAAGGCCGTAAACACGATTTAACACGCCGCACGCGTACAGACGAGGACACATCGCCCGGGCTGACTGCCGGGCGATTTTTTATCGCAGGGAACAATCTCCACAAATTTCATTAAGGCTAGCGCCTTGCTGCTTGTGTTTGTCGTTAAAATCAGCCGCGTCAGGAGAGAGTCTTCGCCCCACGCCGGGTAGCAAGGCCGCCGAAGGCGCAGGCTACTGCTCAAGCAGACTGCCGAACGCTCAGGCAAAAGGACTGGCAACCGCTGAACGGGCTGTACGCCCACAGCGTTCCCAGCTGGAGAGAGATGGCGCCAGACGCCATCCACCGAAGGAGCAAGCCCCACGCCTGGAAGGTGCGGGTGAATCTCTCAGGTAAAGCGGACAGCGGGGCAAACAGCATGCAGCTGGCAACGGTTGCATGGCATTGATATTTGCCCTGGAGATTCCATGTCCGCTGCTGCCTCGTCCGCCCTGCTCACTACGCCGCTAAATGCCTTGCATCTTGAACTGGGTGCCCGCATGGTGCCTTTTGCTGGCTACTCCATGCCCGTGCAGTACCCCGCAGGCCTGATGGCCGAACACAAGCACACCCGCGCTGCCGCCGGCCTGTTCGATGTATCGCACATGGGCCAGTTACGCCTCATCGGCCCCGATGCTGCTGCTGCATTTGAAACCCTGATTCCTGTTGATGTGATCGATCTGGCCGTGGGCAAGCAACGCTACGGCCTGCTGTTAAATGATGACGGCGGCATCATGGATGATTTGATGTTCTTCCGCGTATCTGCGGATGAGCTGTTTGTCATCGTCAACGGCGCTTGCAAGGTGGCCGATCTGGCGCACATCCAAGCCCGCATTGGACAACGCTGCAAAGTCGTTCCCATGCCAGATTACGGCCTGCTGGCCCTGCAAGGCCCGCAAGCCGTTACCGCGCTGTCGCGCTTGGCCCCGGGTGTGGAGAAGCTGGTGTTCATGACCGGCGGCAATTTTGATGTGGCAGGCATCCCCTGCTTTATCACCCGTAGTGGCTATACCGGCGAAGACGGTTTTGAAATCTCGGTACCTGCCGACCAGGCCGAAGCACTGGCCCGCAAGCTGCTGGATCAGCCTGAAGTAAACCCCATCGGCCTGGGTGCCCGCAACTCGCTGCGCCTAGAGGCCGGCCTATGCCTGTACGGCAGCGATCTGGACGCAACTACCACGCCACCTGAGGCTGTGCTGAACTGGGCCATCCAAAAAGTACGCCGCACCGGAGGTGCACGCGCAGGCGGTTTCCCCGGTGCTGACAAGGTGCTGGCCCAAATCGACAACCCTGCCAGCCTGCCGCGCAAGCGCGTAGCCCTGATCGCCCAAGAGCGCATTCCCGTACGTGAGCAGGTCGAGCTTTGTGACCTGGAAGGCAAACAAGTCGGCGTGGTGACCAGCGGCCTGCTGGGCCCCACCATCGACAAGCCCATCGCCATGGCCTATGTCGACCCATTGTTGGCGGCCATTGGCACCAAGCTCAATGCCATGGTGCGCGGCAAACCCGTGCCAATGGAAGTGGTGGCTACGCCCTTTGTGCCGACCAATTACTACCGCGGCTGACCTACCATATACCGGCCGTAACCACGGCCAATCCATTTTTTTCAACTTTTTTCGCGCCTGGAGCCCTCATGACTGTCAAATTTTCCAAAGACCACGAATGGATCAACGTTGCTGACACCGCCGCTGCTGTCGTCGGCATCACCGTGCACGCGCAAGATGCGTTGGGCGACGTGGTGTTTGTTGACCTGCCCGAAGTTGGCACTTCATTCAACCAAGGCGACGTGGCTGGTGTGGTTGAGTCCGTCAAGGCTGCCGCCGACGTCTACATGCCTGTCTCCGGCGAGGTGGTGGAAGTGAACGAAGACCTGCGCAACGACCCCTCTTTGGCCAACTCAGACCCACTGAACGCGGGCTGGTTCTTCAAGGTCAAGCTGAGCGATGCATCGCAGCTTGACGCCCTGCTGGACGAAACCGCATACAACGCCTTCGCCGCTGGCGCCTAAAGGGATGGCTTTGTGCGCCGGCAAGCACCAGCGCACAAAAGCTCCTGAATTAATAGCCACTAGCGACCGCCTATTGGTCGCTAACGGCATGTTCTATTCATATTTCATTTCTAAACCATCCATCACTTTGTCACTCTGCCCAACCGGCATGCGCTTGGCGCCATGAATGATTTAGAAATGGAATAAACCAACCTACCGAACACCATGCTGATGCCATCCAAAGAGCCGCTCGCTGCGCTGGAAAACGCTAGCGAATTCATCCCCCGCCACATTGGCCCCGATAGCTCTGACGAAGCCGCCATGCTGGCTGCCATTGGCCAGCCGTCGCGTCAAGCGCTGATTGCACAGGTCGTGCCCGGCTCCATCGCCCGCGCCAAGCCCATGGACTTGCCAGCACCGGTGACGGAAGCTGCCGCGCTGGCTGAGCTGAAGGCGATTGCCGGCAAAAACCAAGTCTTGAAAAGCTTTATCGGCCAAGGCTACTACGGCACGAACACGCCAGGCGTCATTCTGCGCAACATTCTGGAGAACCCAGCCTGGTACACGGCCTACACACCGTACCAGGCCGAAATCTCGCAAGGACGCATGGAGGCGCTGGTCAACTTCCAGACCATGGTGACCGACCTGACCGGCATGCCCATTGCCAATGCGTCGATGCTGGACGAAGCCACGGCCGCAGCCGAAGCCATGACCCTGGCCAAGCGCTCCGTCAAATCCAAAAGCAACCGCATTGTGTTGGCCGGTGATGTGCACCCGCAGACCATCGAAGTCATCCAGACCCGCGCCCAGCCGATTGGCATCGAGGTGCTGGTGGTTAACAGCAAGGATGAGTGGGAAACCGCACTGGCGGGAGATTTCTTCGCCGCCGTCATCCAGTACCCCGCCAGCAGCGGCTGGATTGAGGACTGGAAGGCCGATGTAGACGCGATCCATGCCAAGCAAGCCGCCGCAATTGTCGCCACCGATTTACTGGCGCTGACCCTTCTGACCCCGCCCGGCGAATGGGGCGCGGACATTGTGGTGGGCAATACCCAGCGCTTTGGCATGCCCATGGGCGCAGGTGGCCCGCACGCGGCCTTCATGGCCTGCCGCGATGAGTACAAGCGCTCGCTGCCCGGTCGCTTGGTCGGCGTCAGCGTCGACGTGCATGGCAAGCCTGCATATCGCCTCGCTCTGCAAACCCGCGAGCAGCATATCCGCCGCGAAAAGGCCACATCCAACATCTGCACGGCTCAAGTACTGCCAGCGGTAATCGCCAGCATGTACGCCGTGTATCACGGCCCACAAGGCCTCAAGCGCATCGCCCAGCGTGTGGCACGCTTTACGGCCATCTTGAGCCGTGGTTTGGCACAGTTGGGTTACACGGCCAAACACCACGATACGGCTTTTGACACCTTGAGCCTGCACACCAAGGGCGCTACTGATTCCATCGCTGCTCGCGCAGTTGCCAAGGGTGCCAACCTGCGCAAAGCCTGGAATGAGTACCTGTGCATCAGCCTGGACGAGACTACGACCCGCGCTGATATCGAACTGGTCTGGTCCATCTTTGCCAAAGAGGGCCAAGCCCTGCCGACTATCGCAGCCATGGATGAAGGCGCGACCTCGCTGATCCCCGATTCCCTGCAGCGCACCAGTGCCTATCTCACGCACCCGGTGTTCAACACCCACCACTCTGAGACAGCCATGCTGCGCTACATCCGCAGCCTGAGTGACAAAGACCTGGCGCTGGATCGCAGCATGATCCCGCTGGGCAGTTGCACCATGAAGCTCAACGCCACCAGCGAGATGATTCCCATCACCTGGCCCGAGTTTGCCAACATACACCCGTTTGCCCCGGCCAGCCAACTGCAAGGCTATGCCGAGCTGGACCAGCAACTGCGCGACTGGCTGTGCCAGGCCACGGGTTACGCGGGCATCAGCTTGCAGCCTAATGCGGGTTCGCAAGGCGAGTACGCCGGTCTACTGGCCATCAAGGCCTTCCACGAATCCAAGGGCGAGAGCCACCGCACCATCTGCCTGATCCCCAGCAGCGCGCATGGCACCAACCCCGCATCAGCGCAAATGGTAGGTCTGCAAGTTGTGGTTACCAAGTGCGATGACAACGGCAACGTGGACATGGACGACCTGAAGGCCAAGTGCGAGCAGCACAGCGCCAACCTGGCCTGCATCATGATCACCTACCCCAGCACACACGGTGTGTTTGAGACCCAGGTGAAAGAGCTGTGTCAGCTGGTGCACAGCCACGGTGGCCGCGTGTATGTGGACGGCGCCAACATGAATGCTCTGGTTGGCGTAGCGGCGCCCGGCGAGTTTGGGGGCGACGTCAGCCACCTGAACCTGCACAAAACCTTCTGCATTCCTCATGGCGGTGGCGGCCCCGGCGTTGGCCCCGTGTGTGTGGTGGAAGACCTCGTTCCCTTCCTGCCCGGCCACGCGACTGCGGGTGATACTCGCAAAGTAGGCGCTGTCAGCGCAGCGCCCCTCGGCAATGCAGCTGTTTTGCCCATTAGCTGGATGTATATCCGCATGATGGGTGAGCCCGGCCTGAAGCTGGCGACCGAGACCGCGATCTTGAACGCCAACTACATCAGCGCGCGTCTCAAAGACCACTTCCCCACCTTGTATGCGGGTGAGCACGGCCATGTCGCGCACGAATGCATCTTGGACCTGCGCCACTTCAAGGAAACCTGTGGTGTGATGGCCGAGGACGTGGCCAAGCGCCTGATTGACTACGGTTTTCACGCGCCCACACTCTCCTTCCCCGTGCCCAACACTTTGATGGTAGAGCCGACCGAGAGCGAAAACCTGTACGAGTTGGACCGCTTTATCGCCGCCATGATCGCCATCCGCGCTGAGATTGCCGAGATCGAAGCAGGCAAGCAGTCGCAAGAGGACAACCCACTGAAGAACGCGCCGCACACGGCCGAAACCTTGCTGACCGCCGACTGGGCACACAGCTACAGCCGCGAGACCGCAGCCTACCCCGTGCCCGCGCTGCGCCGCGCCAAGTACTGGAGCCCCGTGGGCCGTGTAGACAACGTGTACGGCGACCGCAATCTGTTCTGCAGTTGCGTGCCTATGAGCGAGTTCGAGTCCTGATCGTGACGCGGCGGCCTGCGCCGTTGCACTAAGATCGTAAGCAGGCTCTTACCTGCTGCAAAGCCTGCGCCCCCACAGCGCAGGCTTTTTTCATTGATTTAAACAAAAGTGCATCTAGCGCCCTACTGGCAGGCGCTACCAGCTATGGAAATCATAGTAATCATCATCGGCGCTGCCCTTGCAGGCTTTGTGCAAGGCCTGTCCGGCTTTGGCTACAGCATGACAGCCATGGCGCTGTGGGCCTGGACCTTGGAGCCCACCCTGGCCGCAGCGCTGGCTGTGTTTGGCGGGCTTACCGGGCAAATCATCCAAGCCATCACCATGCGGCGCGGTTTTGACTGGAAGGCGCTGTGGCCGTTTTTGCTGGGCGGGCTGGCAGGCCTGCCAGTGGGCCTCACACTGCTACCAACGCTGGATATGCAGCTCTTCAAAACTGTGCTGGGCAGCTTGCTGGTGGTGTTTTGCCCCATCATGGCCATCGCCCACAAACTGCCGCGCTTAGGCGACTGGCCTTGCATGCAGGGCCCGCTGCGCCCCATCACCA
The DNA here is from genome assembly GCA_036646255.1 of Comamonas sp. Classification (GTDB taxonomy): domain Bacteria; phylum Pseudomonadota; class Gammaproteobacteria; order Burkholderiales; family Burkholderiaceae_C; genus Comamonas. The sequence goes on along the minus strand of JAVXMM010000099.1, from coordinate 5,076 downwards.
ATACCATCGCGGGTGTGGCGGGCGGCGCAATGAGCGCACTGGGCGGCTTTGCAGGCGTGGTGCCTACTTTGTGGTGCCAGCTGACAGGTATGCAAAAAGATGCGCAGCGCCAAGTAATCCAGAACTTCAATCTAAGCATGCTGGCCATCACCTTTGCCAGCTATGTAGGCACGGGTTTTATCAAGCCCGGCATGCTGCCGCTGTTTGCGATTGCCCTGCCCGCCATGTTGCTACCGTCAATCTGGGGTGGGCGGCTGTACCAACGCATCAGCGACCAGATTTTTAGACGCGTGGTGCTGGGTTTGCTAACGCTGGCGGGGTTAGCCATGCTCCTGTCAGCATCAGCAGGCTCGTAGCATAAAACCGTATCTCAACAGCGGCTCTGCGCAGCAGTTATGGTCTGCTCATCCATTTCAGAAACGGGGTTTGCAGCATGGGCACTTCGCCACTCCAAGTAGATGTAGCCATCATCGGCGCGGGCACAGCTGGCATGAGCGCGTACAAAGCCGCGCGCAAACATACTGACCGCATTGTCGTCATCGAAAAGGGCCCCTACGGCACCATGTGCGCCCGCGTAGGCTGTATGCCCAGTAAGTTGTTGATTGCCGCCAGCGAAGCAGCGCGTGCTGTGCGCGGTGCGCCGGTATTTGGCGTGTATACCCAAGGCCTGCAAGTCAATGGCGAGGCCGTGATGCAGCGCCTGCATGCCGAGCGCGCACGCTTTGTGCAAGCGGCGGTGGACGATGTACTGTCCTGGCCTGCCCAACACCTGCTGCGCGGCCATGCGCGCTTTACTGCACCTAGAGAGCTGGTAGTGAGCAGCGGCTCTAGCGTGCAAACGGTACAAGCCCGCGCCACCATCATCGCCACCGGCACTACGCCCACCTATCCGGCAGCATGGAAGGCCGCACTGGGCGAGCGCATGGTGGTGAACGACGATATTTTTAGCTGGACGACGCTGCCACCATCGGTTGCCATCGTAGGCACCGGCGTAATTGGGCTAGAGATGGCGCAGGCCCTGCAAGGCCTGGGCGTGAAGGTACTCTTGGTGGGCCGCAGTGAGAAAATCGGCCCTCTCACTGCCCCTGCCTTGCAAAGTGCAGCGCGCCAGCTGGTCTCGCAGGATGTGGAGACCTTGTTCAACGCGCAAGTCACAGCGGTACAGCTGCAGGGCGAGCAGGTAGAACTCTCCATCAGCCAAGGTGACACCACTCGCACCGAGCAAGTGGACTACCTGCTGGTGGCCACCGGGCGCCACCATACGCTGGAGGCTCTCAACATTGAGCAAGCAGGCGTAGTGCTGGACGACAAGGGCCGACCCCAGATCGACCGCCAAACTCGCCAGGTGCAAGACCTGCCTATTTTTATGGCGGGCGATGCCAATGGAGTGGTGCCGCTGCAGCACGAGGCGTCAGACGACGGTTTTGCCGCCGGCAACAACGCCGCGCATTGGCCAGACACTAAAGCCTTTGCCCGCCGCACCGGGCTCAGCATCGTCTTTAGCCACCCACAAATGATGATTGCCGGCCAAAGCCATGCGCTACTCACGCGTGCAGGAGCGGATTTTGTGGTGGGGTCTGTCGATTTTGCCAACCAAGGCCGCGCCAGCATCATGGGCGCCAATCGTGGCTTGCTGCAGCTCTATGCCGACCGCGCCAGTCAGCGCCTACTGGGCGCCGAGATGCTAGGCCCCAGCGCCGAACATTTTGCCCATCTGCTAGCTTGGAGCGTGCAGCAGCAAGCCACCATCAGCAGTCTCCTCGCCATGCCCTTCTACCACCCGGCGCTTGAGGAGGGCCTGCGCACAGCACTACAGGATGCGCGGCGCCAGCTGCGCTAAGCGCGCCATCTGTCAACGATTGCCATTGGATAGTTTTTTCAGAACCAGACATTTGCCGAGACTGCTTCACGGCTGAACCAATATCTGGCGCCAGTTTTTCCGCGTGGCCGACCAGCTGCTCACAAGTACTCAACGCCCCTTCGCGTGGTGCTACCCATCAAAGGCAGTCAAGGCATCACGATCAATGCCCAGCTCTATCGCGCTGCCGTGCGGCGCCAGCTCATTTGCGGCCAAACGCTGGCATGGTGCCACGTGAGTTTTGCTGTATGCACTGAAGATCATGTTCATGCGTGCTTTATGGCCGCACCCACAGCGCCAGGCCAGTCAATACCCCAAGGCAAGACCGCCTTGCCATCACCTCGGCATAGTCTCGCAAGCCATCAGCCTTGTCCTTACGAAAGAATGGAGGCCGCGCGATTCTGGGTCAGCATTCCAGCTCATGCTTAATTTTTAACGAATGCTTGGCAGGTGGAACTTTCCAGCATCGTTGGTATCATTCCATCCATGCGCCGATTTTTCTCCTTGATCATGGTTGTGCTGCTGGCCCTGCGCGGTCTGGCAGGCGACGCCATGGCAATGGAGAACCCAGCAGCCCACGCCAGCATGGCAACTGCTATGGTGCATACGGTGGACATGGATGCCGATGCAGGTGCACACCATGGGCACCAACCTTCCATGCAAACGGCCCAGGGCGATACCCATTCTGGGCACACCAGCGTAGCAGCCACATGCAGCAATGAGGCCAGCGCCCATGGCGAAGGCTGTGGCTCGCATGAAGGCCAGTGCACCACTTGCGGCCTGTGCCACACGGTATTGGGCCAAGCCCTTTACGGCAGCACACCAGCGCCACTTGCCCGCACCAGCCAGCCTATGCACAAGGCTGCGCACTTTGTCAGCGCCACAGCGGCGCAGCTCGTCAAACCACCTATTCCTGCACTCTGACGCCCTAGGTACGTCCGCATTTTGATAGCAGCCTGCGTGCTTGCTATCCAAGTTTGAGCGATTCATCACGCACAACTCTGCGGACCTTTCTTGGTTTTGACGACAGGAATTTCTTATGCGCTACGCGCACCCCTTTTATTGCACAGCCGCAGCCTGGGCTTGTCTGGGCTTTGCCCTGCCTGCAGCCGCTGACGACACGCACTCCCACGCCCCGCAATCTCACGCATCCGCCAGCGTATTCAGCCCCTCAGCGCCCACGCTGCCGCTGCAACACGAATCGCTGCCCGCCAGCAGCACTATCGTTGGTCAGCCCGGCGACTGGAAAGCCGCCAACGCAGCTGTCGCCCAGTTCCCACGCGGCCATGCCGATGTGATCAAGTGGGAGAAAGCCCAAGCGCCGGTAACGAGCCACCAAGCCGCACCAGCCCATGGCCATCACCAGCACGGAGTTCAGCCATGAAGCGCCTTGCCATCCGGCTCTCGCCCCTGCTGGCCGCGCTGGTGCTGGCAGGTTGCGCCAGCGTGTCGCCAGACGGCTTGCGCGGCGATGTAGCCCAGCGCGTACAAAGCACGCTACCCGCAGATGCCCAACTCCCCTCAGCCGACCCTGGCACCCAGCAAAAGGCGCAGGCGCAAATCAGCGGCTGGCTAAAAGCACCCGTAGACGCCGATACCGCTGTGCGCATTGCACTGCTCAACAACCCCGGCCTGCAAGCGCAGCTGGCGCAACTGGGTATCGCGGATGCACAGCGTGTACAGATGCTGACCCTGCCCAACCCCAGCTTTACCTTTGGCCGTTTTCAAAACGGCCACGAGCGTGAGATTGAGCGCCAGCTCAGCTTTGGACTGGTACAACTCATCACCCTTCCCTGGCGTAGCCGCTGGCAAGGCTGGCAAATGGAGCAAGCCACGCTGACAGCCGCCCAGCAGGTCGTGCTGCTGGCTGCAGACACACGCCGCACCTGGTTGCGAGCTGTGGCCGCCGAGCAGGCCTTGGCTGCCAATGAGCGTATGCACGAGGCAGCAGCCTTGGGCGGCGAACTAGCAAAACGCATGGCGCAGGTAGGCAGCTTCAGCAAGATGGACCAGGCCCGCGAGCTATCCCTGCAACAGCAGGCCGCAGCACAACTGGCCCGCGCAAGACTCAACGCCCAACTAGAGCGCGAACAACTGGCGCGCCGAATGGGCCTGTGGGGCCAGCAACTGGCCTTCAAGTTGCCCGATCAATTGCCCGCCTTGCCCAAAGATACGACCGAGCTACGCAGCGCAGACGATGTTGAAGTCACTGCCTTGCGTGAGCGCCTGGATTTAGGCGCACTGCGCCGCGATCTTGATGCAACCGCAGGCCGCCAGGGCTGGGCCACCGTCGGCAGTATTTTTGGCGACATTGGCGCCACTTACAGCAAAAACACCAGCACCGACAAAGCCACGGGCCATGACGAAAAAACCCGGGGCTGGGAATTTGATGTGCCGCTGCCCTTGTTTGATTGGGGCTTTGCCGCACGCGGCATGGCGCACAACCAAGTACAGCGCAGCGCAGCGCTGCTGCGTGAAAGCGCGATCCGCGCACGCAGCGAGGCCCGTAGCAATTGGCTAGCCTATCGCACAGCGTATGACTTGGCACACCAGCAACAAACCGAAGTACTGCCACTCGCCCAGTTGATGCAGGAAGAAACCGTGTACCGCTACAACGGCATGTTCATGAGCGTGTGGCAACTACTCGCCCAGGCCCGCAACACCACGCAAGCCGTGGTAACCGCAACAGAGGCGCAACGTGATTTCTGGCTGGCAGAGACGGATTTGCAACTGGCTTTGACGGGGACATCGCCCGGCATATCGCCCTCCATCACCACCACCGCAGCGCCTGCTGCAGCTACCGAGGCAGGCCACTGATATGCAACGCCGATCTTTCTTTACCAGTGCTGCCGCCGCAGTAGCCGCCACCTCCGTCAGCAACGTAGCGATGGCTGCGCTGCCCGAGCCCATCATTCAAAACAGCGCCGATACGGCCGCGCCGCTGACGCCACCTAATGGCCGCCCCTACCAGCCCGTGGTCACGCTCAACGGCTGGACCACGCCTTGGCGCATGAATGCCGGCGTCAAGGAGTTCCATCTGGTCGCCGAGCCCGTGGTGCGTGAAGTAGCGCCCGGCTTCTTCGTCAATATGTGGGGCTACAACGGCCAGTCGCCCGGCCCGACCATTGAGGTGGTGGAGGGCGACCGGGTACGCATCTTTGTCACCAACCGCCTGCCCGAGAACACCACCGTCCACTGGCACGGCCAGCGCCTGCCCA
>JAVXMM010000098.1:0-13010 GCA_036646255.1 Comamonas sp. | reverse complement strand
GTATTCGTCACCGACGACGGTGCCGAGACTGACCTGGACCTGGGCCACTATGAGCGTTTCATCGAAACGCGCATGCGCCAAACCAACAACTTCACCACTGGCCGCATCTACCAAAGCGTGCTTGAGAAAGAACGCCGTGGTGATTACCTGGGCAAGACCGTACAGGTCATACCCCACGTCACCAACGAGATTCAAGAGTACATCAAGCGCGGCGCCGGTATTGGTACCGACCACGCTGTTGATGTTGCGATCTGCGAAATTGGTGGCACGGTGGGCGATATCGAATCGCTGCCGTTCCTCGAAGCCGTGCGTCAGTTAGCGCACAAGCTGGGCCCCAATAACGCCGCCTTCGTGCACCTGACCTACCTGCCCTACATTGCGACGGCAGGTGAGCTCAAGACCAAACCTACCCAGCACACGGTGCAAAAGCTGCGCGAAATCGGTATCCAGCCCGATGCACTGCTGTGCCGCGCACAACACTCCGTACCTGAAGAAGAGCGCGACAAGATCTCCATGTTCACCAACGTCCCCTCTTGGGGCGTGATCAGCATGTGGGATGTGGACACCATCTACAAGGTGCCCCGCATGCTCCACGAACAGGGACTGGACGGCCTGATCTGCGACAAGCTGCGCCTGAACACGCCACCAGCCAGCCTCAAGCGCTGGGATGATCTGGTGTACGAGACCGAGCACCCAAAGGGGGAAGTCTCCATCGCCATGGTTGGCAAGTATGTTGAGCTGTCGGATGCCTACAAGTCCGTCAACGAAGCACTCAAGCACGCTGGCATGCAAAACCATGTGCGCGTCAAGATTACGCACCTGGATTCAGAAACCGTTGACGACAAGGATGCGGCCGAGCTACTGAAGACCTACGACGGCATCCTGGTGCCCGGCGGCTTTGGCTCCCGCGGTGTAGAGGGCAAGATCTCCACTGCCCGCTACGCCCGTGAGAACAAGGTGCCTTACCTGGGCATCTGCCTGGGCATGCAAGTGGCTACCATCGAATACGCCCGCCATGTAGCTGGCCTCGACAATGCCAACTCCACCGAGTTTGATCGTCAAACGCCCCACCCCGTGATTGCACTGATCACCGAGTGGAAGGATGCTGACGGCACCATCAAGACCCGTGATGAGAACTCGGATCTGGGCGGCACTATGCGCCTGGGGGCTCAGTCGTCGGACGTGCAAGCAGGCACCTTGGCCCACAGCATCTACGGCGATGTTGTCACCGAGCGCCACCGCCACCGTTATGAAGCCAACACCAGCTACCTGGACAAGCTGCGTGATGCGGGCCTGGTGATCTCGGCGCTGACGCAGCGCGAGCAGCTGACCGAAATCGTCGAGCTGCCTGCCAAGGTACACCCCTGGTTTATCGGCGTGCAGTTCCACCCCGAGTTCAAATCCGTGCCTTGGGCCGGCCACCCGCTATTCAACGCCTTTATCAAGGCGGCGATGGAGCGCAAGAAGCTCTCCTCTAAGTAATTAGACGTAGCAACACCCACCCAGCAAGCGCTAGCCGCTATGAAAAACAAAGCATTCACCCTGCCCTACTTTCATGACGGACTAGCGCTTGGCGTTTGTGGGTAGCCCTCTTACCGTTTTCACCACTTACACACGCCGCACCTACAAGCGGCGAACTACAACATTTTCGGAGCAAGAACACCATGGCATCTGCCTACATCATCGCGTCAGTCACCGTCACCAACCCAGAGCAGTACGAGGAATACCGCAAGTACAGCACCATTGCCATGCAAGCCTACGATGCCGAAGTGTGCGTACGCGGCGGCAAGGTGGAAGTGATTGAAGGCGACTGGAACCCAGGCCGCACCGTTATCCTGAAATTCAAGGACAGCGAAGCCGCCCACCGCTTCTATAACTCACCCGAGTATGGCAAGGCCCGCGATGCACGCGCCGGCGCCGCTATCATGCGCATGGTACTGGTCGAAGGTTTATAAATTCAGCCTAGAGGCTTTTAACCCTCTAGCACCCGTCTACCGTGCGTTAGCAGCTATTAAATCTGCAGCGCACACATCGTTTTTTTATCTCTGAAAGGCTCTAAAGTGAGTGCAATTGTTGATATCGTCGCCCGCGAAATTCTCGACTCGCGTGGCAACCCTACTGTGGAATGCGATGTGCTGCTGGAATCGGGCGTAATGGGCCGTGCGGCAGTGCCGTCCGGCGCATCTACCGGTTCGCGTGAAGCGATTGAGCTGCGTGACGGCGACAAGAGCCGTTACCTGGGCAAGGGCGTGTTGAAGGCTGTAGAGCACATCAACACCGAGATCTCGGAGGCCATTTTGGGCTTGGACGCGGCTGAGCAAGCCTTCCTCGACAAGACCCTGATCGACCTGGACAACACCGACAATAAGAGCCGCCTGGGCGCCAACGCCATGCTGGCCGTCTCCATGGCTGTAGCCCGCGCTGCTGCTGAGGAAGCAGGCCTGCCGCTGTACCGCTACTTTGGCGGCATGGCTGGCGTGCAACTGCCTGTGCCAATGATGAACGTCATCAACGGTGGCGCTCACGCCAACAACTCGCTCGATCTGCAAGAGTTCATGATCATCCCCGTGGGCGCCCCTACCTTCCGCGAAGCCCTGCGCTGGGGCGCCGAAGTGTTCCACGCGCTCAAAAAAATCCTGCACGACAAGGGCATCAGCACCGCCGTGGGCGATGAAGGTGGTTTTGCACCTTCGGTCGACAGCCACGAAGCTGCGATCCAACTGATCCTGGAAGCCATCGACAAGGCCGGCTACACCGCTGGTGACCAGATCGCTCTGGCACTGGACTGCGCCGCATCCGAGTTCTACAAAGATGGCAAGTACGTGCTGGAAGGCGAAGGCGGCATCAGCCTGAGCGCTGAGCAATGGACCGACATGCTGGCCACCTGGTGCGACAAGTACCCCATCATCTCGATCGAAGATGGCATGCACGAAGGCGACTGGGACGGCTGGAAGACGCTGACCGAGCGTCTGGGCAAGAAAGTGCAGTTGGTGGGTGATGACCTGTTCGTAACCAACACCAAGATCCTGAAGGAAGGCATTGACAAGGGCATCGCCAACTCCATCCTGATCAAGATCAACCAGATCGGCACACTGAGCGAGACATTCGCTGCCATCGAGATGGCCAAGCGCGCTGGCTACACCGCCGTAATCTCGCACCGCTCGGGCGAGACCGAGGACAGCACCATCGCCGATATCGCCGTAGGTTTGAACGCAGGCCAGATCAAGACGGGCTCGCTGTCGCGCTCAGACCGCATGGCAAAATACAACCAATTGTTGCGAATTGAAGAAGATTTGGGCGAAGTTGCGGTGTATCCAGGCCGCGCCGCCTTCTACAATCTGCGCTAATCGGTGTCGATAATATCGCTTTTGATGCATCGTGACTGGGTTTTGCGGTAGTGCTACTACTGCCTATAACCCGGCGCCTTGCCTGAAAAGCGATCTCCCCCATCCCACCTCCGCTGTTTTCTTAGGATCTGTCCGCTGCCATGATCTCTCGCATCGTCCCCTTTGTGCTGCTGGCCATTTTGGTCAGCATCCATGCCCAGTTGTGGAGCGGGCGCGGCAGTATTCCTTATGTCACGGACATGAAGACGCAGATCGCCACGAAAAAAACCGAGAACGAGGCCGCCCAGCGTGAGAACACGCGCCTGGAGACCGAGGTGAACGACTTAAAGCAAGGCATGGACATGGTGGAGGCCAAAGCCCGCAACGAGCTGGGCATGCTTAAGCCCAACGAGGTCTTGGTACAGTACACACGCAAGTAAGTACAGCCAGCTGCTATCGCACAACAAAGCGCCTCCCACCGGAGGCGCTTTTTTCATGCACCATTGCCTCAGCCACAGCGCTTTACCCGTATCATCGCTGCCCATGCCCGCCACACCACATCCCCACCAGCCGACAACCGTGCCCACGGTATACGTGGTGGCCGCATTGTCGGAAGACGCTTCTGAATTAGTAGCAAACTTACAAGGACTGATGGGCGCAAGCAGCGATTTCCTCTTGCATGCCACCTGCCACCAGCAGCTCCAGCCACTACAGTTAGCTTGCGAAGATGCCGTGCTCTTGATAGCACCAGCGCTCACCGCCAGCAATGCCCAGTCATCGCAGGCGCAGACGGTGATGATGCAATTGCGCCAAGCCTTGGTTGCGCGCCAGCAGCACTTTCAAGTTCTGTTCAGCCAGGGCAACACCTTGGTCAACGATGCCATGAGCGCCCTGTGCAACTGGTTCCCCCAATCGCCCGCCCTACAAGTGCGACGCGCCGCCCTGCGCGAGCACGGTAACCTAGCGCGCTGGGCCTGGTCCTGCGAAAAATGCAGCGACCCAGAGTGCGAACTGCGGTTGTTTAAAGGTTTGATCGACCCAGCCTGAAACCAAGAAGCCACGCAATGCGTGGCTTCTTGGTTAGCTGCAGCGCTTACTGCATCAGGTTCGACGCAGGTGGGTCATTACCCGGCACGGTGAACAAATGCGCGGTATCTACCGCATCAAAACGGTATTGCTGGCCACAGAACTCGCAGCCTACTTCGATCATGCCCTGTTCTTCAAGAATGCTGTCGGCCTCTTCTTGGCCCAGGTTACGCAGCATGTTTCCTACGCGCTCGCGGCTGCAGGTACATTCAAAGTGCGGGCCGCCTTCGCCGTCTTCGGGCACAAAACGCAACAGTTTTTCTTCCCAGAACAGGCGGTGCAGGATGGTTTCCACATCCAGGCTCAGCAACTCGTCACGCGTCAGGCTAGATGCCAAGTGGGCAATGCGGTTGTACTCTTCATTCTGGTCGATCTGGTCAACGTCTTCGGTGTATTGCGCGGTACCAGCCAGGTTAGCCTCTCCCTTGATCGGCATGCGCTGCACCATCAAACCGGCAGCCACTTGATCGTTAGCAGCCAGCACCAGCACGGTGTCGAGCTGCTCTGACTGACGCATGTACTGCTGCAAGATCGCGGCCAAGCTGTCTAGCGGAACGCCTTGCGCATCCACCAGCGGCACCACACCTTGGTAAGGCTGTTGGCCGGGCAACTTGTCCTTGGGGTCCAAGGTAATGACGCAGCGGCCATTACCTTCTGTATTGAGCATGTCAGTCAGTGCGGCGTCCTGTTCCACCTCTCCATGCACAGTAGCGGTGGTGCGCACACCCATATTGGACTGCACCTCGGTCACGGCCAGTTTGACCGGGCCATCACCAAAAATTTGGAACACCAGCGCGCCATTGAACTTGATATTGGACTGCATCAACACGCCCGCAGCAGTCATCTCACCCAACAGCTCTTGCACCGGCAGCGCATAAGGGCCTGTTGACGTGTTGTTGGCACGGCGACGCAAAATGTCTTGCCAAGCATCCGTTAAACGCACGATGGCGCCACGCACTGGCAAACCGTCAAAGATAAATTTATGCAGTTCAGACACTGTGTTTTCCAATCCTTTGCATGCGGGTCGCGGCCTGGCCACTCCCGCAGTTTTTAATCCGCTAATTTTCGCAGACCATTCTTAAAGCGTTTGGCGTTGGTCATATAACCTTCTGCGCTGCGCTTGAGGCCAGCGATCTGCTCATCCGTCAAGGCACGCACCACTTTGGCGGGGTTACCTACAATCAGGCTGCCATCGGGGAACACCTTGTTCTCGGTTACCAACGCGCCCGCGCCCACCAGGCAATGCCTGCCGATCTTGGCACCGTTCAGCACGATAGCGCCCATGCCAATCAGCGATTCATCGCCAATCGAGCAACCATGCAAGATGACGTTGTGCCCGATGGTGACGTGTTTGCCGATATGAAGCGGCTTGCCCTTATCGGTATGCAACACGCTGCCATCTTGGATGTTGCTGCCCTCGCCAACATTGATCGGATCGTTGTCACCACGCAAGACGGCACCAAACCACACGCTGCTGTCAGCCGCCATATTCACACTGCCGATCACCTGTGCGCTGTCAGCAATCCAGGCCGAGCTATCCACATTAGGCACAACACCATCCAATTCATACTTCGCCATCTTGCCTCCAGTTTTTATCGTTAGTTTCTTGCACCTATCGCAGGGCCGCCGCACTTGCACAGACACGTCTCGTCGAGCTGACATCGAGCAAGGGCCGCCCACGGCAAAAATATCATCCCCCTTAGGGGAAGGCGCAAAGCGCCGCAGAGGGGTGATCCATAATTGTAAGGATGGAATTACGTCAAACCGCCTTAGATGCACTGTGCGCCAGCGATCCAACAGAAAAATCGACCCTGGCGCTCGATATGTATGCGCAAGCAGCTCATATTTCAATAGCAACTGGTCTACAACTTTCTGCCCCTGTAGGCGTAGATCTGCCTGGCCGCCCGGCCAAGCCTGCACTGATGCCGCATACCGCGGTATCACGCCGCTCACCCGCCACCGCTGAGGGCCGGGCCATACTCATACATGCGATCGCCCATATCGAATTCAATGCCATCAATCTGGCCCTCGATGCCATATGGCGCTATGCCGATATGCCGCGCGCGTTTTATCTGGATTGGCTGCAAGTAGCTGCAGAGGAGGCCAAGCACTTTCGACTGCTGCGCGCGCATTTACAAAAGTGGGGTCACGACTATGGCGACTACCCGGCCCACCAAGGCCTATGGACCATGTGCGAGAAGACCGCGCCCGATATCGTCGCCCGTATGGCCTTGGTGCCACGTACACTGGAAGCGCGTGGTTTAGATGCAACACCGCAGATTCAGGCGAAATTGCAACAGACAGGCGCTGCTGATGCGCTGGAGGCAGTGGCTATTTTGAACATCATCCTGCACGAGGAGGTAGGCCATGTCGCCATTGGCAACCGCTGGTACCGCCACCTGTGCAATGCTCAAAGCCTAGACCCAGAGGCGCATTACAGCGAACTGGTCACTCGCTACCAGGCACCTCGACCTAAGCCGCCGATCAACCTAGCCGCCCGCAGCCAAGCCGGTTTTAGCGAGGCCGAGTTGGCGTGGCTGCAAGCCCAGTTGTAACAAGTCTGCCTCTCTGCTTACTAAGCCGGTGCAGCTTGCTACAAAAACCTGCGACTCTAGTCATGCCCACGCCAGTGCTCGCACTAAATATGGGCGAGAATAATTGTCGATTCTCAGATATTACGAAATGCAGACACTGCTTGCGCTTCGGTTGGCGTGGCCCAACCCATGCGGGCAGTGTTCAGCGGTCCATGCAACACACAAGCGCGTCATCTACCTCTTCCAACCCTGCGGTCGCCTCCACAGATTACACATCTCCTGCTCTGCCCATTGCGTGGCAGCCTATCAGAGATGTCAATGGCAACCTGGCAGGGCACGAGATCTTCAACCGCTCCCGCACCGCATCGGCCCACACTATTGATTCGGATCTGGCGCTGGCGCACGCCGTTCTTAGCCACATCCAGCCCTCGCCCTTGCTCGACAACAGCCGGCTGTTCCTCAACACCACCTATGAAAGCTTAGGCGGCACCCACCTGAGCCTGCTGCCTGCCAGCCGCATCGTGCTCGAGATCCCCTCGCTGGGCCACGCCGCTTCGAGCGAGGTCGAAGCACGTCGTCCGGCGCTCGAAGCCTTGCGCGCAAAAGGTTTTGCACTGGCATTCAACCACTCCGTACTCAACTCTGCCTATACACCTTGGCATGATCTGGTTAACTACCTGAAGATTGATTTCTCAATACTGACTGCTGAGCGCGCAGTATTGATGATCCACTGGGCGCGCCGCATTCCAGGTGCCACGCTGATCGCTGACAAAATTGAATCCGCCGCACAACTACAACTGGCGCAGGAAAACACTGTTGATCTGCTGCAAGGCTATGCCGTTAGCCGCCCCGAACCCATACTCGCCCGCGTGGTGCTGCCCACAACGCTCGAGATAGACGAGCTGATGACCGCGCTGCACGAGCCCTTCAACATCGCCCTCATCGCCCGCAAGCTACATGAGCAGCCTGCCCTGCTCTTTAACCTGTTGCGCATGGCCTGCTCGCAAGGGCTGGAGTGGCGAGCCACCTACACATCGATTGAGCAACTGGTAACCGCGATGGGCATCGATACACTGCGCGCCTGGGCCACCATGCTGCAAGCTGTAGCCACCGAAACCATTCGCTCGCCTGCCGCCAAGCGGCAGTACAGTGCGCAACGTGCACACTTGGAGGCCGCAGCGCAAACCGCGTGGCCCGATGTCCCTGCCGCCAGCCTACAGTTGGTCTCCCACGCTTTGCTGCAGGGCCACATGCTGGGCCTGACGCTGCCGCAGTCAGCCAAACAATTACTACCCATCAGCTTGGCCGAGCCGGTACAAGCCTTGGAGGCCCCCTGGACTGCAATGCTGCAAGCGCTTTAAGTGTTCGCACCATTATAAAAAAGGCCCTGGCGCACATTGCACCAGGGCCTTTTGCTATCAAATTTGATCAGCTCTGCTTATTCATCCAACGCCTCTTGGTGACCACCTTCGCGGATGAAGAATGCAGCCACCAGGCCCAGCACCACCCCAAACATCACGTAGAAGGCGGGAGCCATAGGCGAGCCCGTTGCGCGAATCAGCCAGGTGACGATGAACTGAGCAAAGCCGCCAAACACCATCACCGCGATGTTGTAGGCCATGGACATGCCCACCGAGCGCACATTTGCCGGGAACAGCTCAGCCATCACTGTGCTGAACACACCAAAAAACACCGACACAAACAAGCAGACTACCACCTGAACCGCCAGCAATTTGGCGATAGTCGGGCCATCGCACAACCATGCATACAGCGGATATAGCACCACCAGGTACCCAATCAGCGACCCAATCATCAACGGGCGACGGCCCACGCGATCCGACCAAGCGCCCATAAATGGCATCAGTACAACCATCATGGCCGCACCCGCCATTTGCACCATGAAGGTATCGTGCAGCGGCAGCTTTAAAGTGACCGTGGAGTAGGTCACCAAGTAAGTAAAGGTGATATAGATTGACACCGTAGCCGTCACCACCAAGCCCATTCCCACCAGCGTCTCTCGCGAATGGGTGCGCAGCATCTCCATCACGCCAACTTGTTTGACGGTACCGGCATCTTGCGCAGCCTTCATTTTTTGGAAAGTCTCAGGCTCCTCCACATGGCGGCGAATGTAGATGGCTACCGGCACAATCAGCAGGCCAACGGCAAACGGAATACGCCAGGCCCAGGACATCAGCTGCTCTTGCGTGAAGAAATCGGTAATCAAGGTACCGACCGCCGCACCAATCAACAGCGCCGCCATCTGGCCCGTCATCTGCCAAGATCCGTAAAAGCCGCGTTTGCCTTTGGGCGCCAACTCAATTAGCAGAGCAGTAGACGTACCAAACTCGCCACCCGCCGCAAAGCCTTGCAGCAAGCGCGCCAGCACGATAAAGATTGGCGCCCAAATGCCCACGCCTTGGTAGGTAGGAGCAAAGGTAATCAACGCAATCGCTACAGCCATGATGCCAGTCACCATCACCATGGCTGCCTTGCGACCCTTGCGGTCACCATACAGACCCAGCAAGATGCCGCCTACCGGGCGCATGAAGAAGCCCACGCCGAACACAGCCGTGGTCATCAAGATTTTGTTGATGTCATCCGACGGATCGTTGGGGTTGCTGGGGAAGAACAGCTTCGCCACGATGGGCGTCATGAAGGCGAAGACTAAAAAGTCATACCATTCCAGCGCATTGCCAATGACAGCGGCCAGAATATTTCTCTTGGATACAGCAGTAGATTGCACGCGAAAATCCTAATTCCATCTCTAAATCATCCATTGCCTTGTCACCCTCGCTTAGCCCTGCCTCAGCAATGCCTGCAGCCCAGTTTGGTGCTGCGAAGATTGAGAAATGGATTAGAAAAACAAATCACCGCTGACGGCAGAGTGCCGCTGCAGTTCACGAAAATGGCCATGGATGAAGCGCACCTCGGCTAACAGGCTGCGAGACAAAGCACGGAAAAGTCCTCGAAACATAAGCCGACGAAACGCATGCAAAAACTGCCTGCAACGCCACCAAGACCAGCTTCAAATTGTAGACGGCACTAGTTGCGAGACAGACCAAGCGCCGCATCTTTTACATGCGCAATGAATTATCAATAGAAATCGCCACAAGCTACCGCTTGGTATGCGATAGCAGCTATTAATTTGATAGTGATTAGCAGGCAAATTAGTGCTGCCACTGCCCCCAGAACCCTAGCGGCGATCTGCCAGTGCGTGAGCGATGGTGCCCAGGTCTACGTATTCCAGCTCGCTACCAATGGGCACGCCACGCGCCAGACGCGTAAAGCCAATGCCGCGGCGCTGCAGCGCTTCGCCAATCACATGAGCGGTGACCTCACCCTCGGCGGTGAAGTTGGTGGCCAAGATCACTTCTTGCACCACGCCGTCGGTGGCGCGCTCCAACAATTGCTGCACGCCAATATCACGTGGACCAATGCCGTCTAACGGAGACAAACGCCCCATCAGCACGTAGTACAAGCCTTTGTAGGCACCTGTGCGCTCTAGCGCGGCTTGGTCGGCAGGCGTCTCCACCACGCAAAGTCGTGCAAGATCGCGGCCGTCGTCCAAGCAGGTTGTGCAGACCTGCGCTTCGGTAAATGTGTGGCAGCGCTCGCAGTGGCGTACACGGGTCGTTGCCTCATGCAAGGCCCTCGACAGCTGCGCGGCGCCTTCGCGGTCGTTTTGCAGTAGGTGAAAAGCCATGCGCGACGCCGACTTGACGCCCACACCGGGCAGGCGGCGCAGCGCTTGCACAAGGGCTTCAAGGGTGCTGGTATCGGACATGGCTCTGCTTTAAATAAAAAAGCACCGTACCGCTTTTGCAGCGGGCGGTGCGTGCTATCACAATAATTTAGAAAGGAAATTTCATGCCGCCGGGCAGGCCAGGCATTCCCGCCGTGATCTTGCCCATCTTCTCGGCGCTGGTTTCTTCTGCTTTGCGAACGGCGGCGTTAAAAGCAGCGGCCACCAAGTCTTCCAACATGTCCTTATCGTCAGCCAGCAGGCTCGGATCGATGGTTACGCGCTTTACATCGTGCTTGCAGGTCATCAGCACTTTGACCAGGCCAGCGCCAGATTCGCCTTCAACTTCAATATTGCCCAGCTCGTCCTGGGCCTTTTTCATGTTGTCCTGCATGGCTTGCGCCTGCTTCATCAAACCAGCGAGTTGTCCTTTGTTGAACATGAGAGATCCTTCTTCTTTAAAAACAGAGGTGGTGCGCAACCGGTGCATGCGCCAAACCACAAATCATAGGGGCTGAATGCTACCGGGCACTATTTTCGCGCCAAATTGCTGTATCAGCGACTGGACATAGGAGTCATTGCGCACCACATCCTCAGCCTGGCGCTGGCGCGCCTGGGTAGCATGGGCCTTTCGGCGCGCAGGGCTGTCCTCAACCGCACCCACACTCACTTGGATCTTGCCCACCCAACCCGCCGCCACCAACGCAGTGCGCAGTCGCTCTATGGTGCCGGGCTGGGCCAGCGACTCCAGATCGACCTGCAGCCACCAGCAATCCGTTTCTTTTTTAACAAGTTGTGAACGCAGTGCCAACTGACGAGCCACGGCCTGGATAGCTTCCGCATCAATAAGTTTGACGACCACATCATTCCAAAAGCGGCCTTCTTCGGTATCTAAAAAATCAGCGGGCACACGGCCCAGGCTTTCACCAAAGGTGTTCGCCGGACGGTCAAAATCGCTTACCTGGTGGGCTTGCACAGGCAGGTTGATAAGGCTGGCGTGAGGCTCAGCCTCCACAGGCGGTGCGGCCTGCCCGGCGGGCGCAGCGTCATCCAGGTAGGCTTCGTCAGGCACATCCTCAAAATATGGCGCAGTATCGGCATCCGCTGGTTCTGCATCGGGGTTAAGCTCGACATTGCCACCGTAGTCATCCTCATCGCGGTCGTTGTCAAGGTCTTCTTCGCTATCCGGCACTTCGCTGGATACCGGTGACTGTGCGATGGCTGCTGGCTGCGCAGTTGGGGCGCGCTCAACCACCGGAGACACGGCGCGCACGGGGATTAAATCCTCGGCCGTGCGCACAGGCAGCTTGACGGCGACCTGGGGCACAGGCTCTGGTGCTAGCGCAATAGGCACAGCTATCGGCGCTGCGATAGCCTGAGATGGCGCAGTAGCTATTGGCGGCTCGGCTGCAGTTGCCAGCACTGCCGGCAACGCTACTGCCTCTATTTTTTTAATAGCTGCTGACGCCTGCTGGTCCTGCGCTACAGCCATTTTCCCTGCTACAGCTGCTGCGCTTACTACTGGGCTATCCGCAACGGGTGCGGCACTATTCAGTGTTTTTTTTTCTGCCTGCCCTGCGGGCTTAAAGGCCAACAGGCGCAGCAGCGCCATGGTCAACGCTGCGTATTCATCAGGTGCCAGGCCCAACTCAGCACGGCCATGCAGGGCAATGCTATAGAGTAGCTGGGTTTCATCAGCTGGCAGTAGTTGCGCCAAACGCAGCAGCTCTTGTTGCTCTGGGTCATCGGTGGCCAGCGTGGCCTGCGCCTTCTCTGGCACGGCTTGCAACACGGCCATGCGCTGCAGCTGCACCGTCATATCCTCTAGCGTGGATGCAGCCGACAAACCTTGGTGGCGCAGTGCATCTACCGTGGCCACTACCTGCGCACCATCGGCTCGCGCCAGTGCATCAATCAGGCCAAACACATAACTAGAATCGACTGCGCCTAGCATTTGGCGCACGCCCGCCTCCTGCAATTGCCCGCCGCCAAAGGCTATGGCCTGGTCGGTCAGCGACAGCGCATCGCGCATCGATCCCCGCGCAGAGCGCGACAGCAGGCGCAGCGATTGCGAATCAGCGGCGATATTCTCTTGCGCCAACACATGGCCTAGATGCTCTTGTACCGTCTCTGGCGCCATGGGCCGCAGGTTAAACTGCAGACAGCGCGACAACACGGTGACAGGCACTTTTTGTGGGTCGGTCGTAGCCAGCACAAACTTCAAGTACTCGGGTGGCTCTTCAAGCGTCTTGAGCATGGCATTGAAAGCCGTGTTCGTCAGCATGTGCACTTCGTCGATCATGAAGACCTTGAAGCGCCCTT
>JAVXMM010000097.1:0-13369 GCA_036646255.1 Comamonas sp. | reverse complement strand
CCCTAACCGCAATGGCGCTAACCAGGGATTCTTGCGCAAGCCCGCTTTTGCATAACTGCACCTGCCTACCCAAAACATAACAAACAAGGAGCAAACATGACTGCAACCCTCAACCGTAGAGAGCTGATTCTTGGCGCTGCTGCTGCACTCACCGTCGGAGCGACGAGAGCCGAGACAACGAAGCCCTGGCCAGCTCGACCAGTGCGAGTCATTGTGCCCGGTGGCGCTGGTGCTATTTTGGACACCTTGGCTCGGCAACTGTACACACGCCTTCAGACCAGCATGGGGCAACCCTTTGTAATCGACAACCGCCCCGGCGCCAATGGCTTGATTGGCTCGTCTGCCGTCAAAAATGCGGCCCCTGACGGCTATACCATCCTGCACAGCACCGCATCGTCCATGGTGATGTCCGAAGCACTGGATCCCAACATTGCGGTCAAGGCCTTGCGAGACCTGGAGCCCGTTGCACTGTCCTCAGTCGGCGGTGTTTTGCTGGTGGTGAATGCCTCGGTTCCTGCCAGGACATTGCCAGAACTGGTGGAGCTGATCCGCCGCGAGCCAGAAAAGTACCAGTCCTATGGCAGCTGGGGCATCGGATCGAATGGCCACCTCACGATGGAGTGGATCAAACAGCACTCGGGCCTGGGGATCAACCATGTCCCTTACAAAACAGCACCGGCGCTGCTCACGGACATTGTTTCTGGGGTCATCCCGATCGGGTGGATCGATGCAGTTTCGCCACTTGGTTTTATCGCGCAAGGCAAAGTCCGCGGCATCGCACTAACGGGAACTGTACGTAGCCCCAAGCTACCCGATGTCAAGGTGTTGTCTGAACAAGGGTTTCCTTTTACACCTGCAGGCTGGCAAGGTGTGTTTGTACCCAAGGGTACGCCAATGGACATTGTGGAGCGCCTGCATAACGCCATCAACCACGAACAGGTGCAACCGGCCTTTCGAGAGGCCCTGCTACAAGCGAACGTGCCGCCAGCCGAGTCCGTATCCCGCCAAGCCTTTGTACAAACCATTGCCAATGACTTGGCGACATGGCGCAAAGTAGTGGTGGACGGGAAGATTTCTGCATCCTGACGCGCACGGTCTACACACCAGTGTTTCGCGCAACCTGATAAACCAATCTTGCCGCACGAATCACTGGCGAGGATCACGCCCTACTCAGCATTGCGCTTGGAAAAGCCACCATGAAAATCGCCTCTCACGCGGACAAAATTAATCGCCTTTTGGCCCTTCGCCACCGGCTCGACCCCCTTGAGGATTTTGAACTCTGGTACTGGGCTGGACTGACCGCCGGCACCAACATCTGGAACGCCTCACTGCATGCTGCGGGATTGACCAGCGAAGCGCGTATTTTCTCTACCATTCCTGGCGTGCACGTAGTGCCGCAAGAAGATGGCAGTTACCGGCGCGAGCTACGCGGGCCAGGGGATGTCAGCCACGTGGGCTGGCCCCCCATCCCCGGAGAAATGCCTTCGCCCATCCAAAACCTGGAAGCGGCCTTGCATGCACTGGAGGAGCATCGCGACCCCTGTTTACGAGGTGATCGCCTGCCAAGCCCCAGTATTGTGGAAGAGTGCAATCAAGCGCTCGCACAAGCCGTCGCAGTCTATGAAGCCTTGGTACTACCCAAGATCAAGCCATGAGCCCAGAAAACCACCGCCTCAAAGCAGAGCGCATTGAACATTCGCTCACCAAGCTCACACCATCCGATTGGGAGATCCAGATCGAAGCAGCCATGCTGGCAGGCACCCACTGGGTGAACTTCGTACTCCACCAGACTGGTGTCAATTCGGTCCACGAAGACATGGTGCACGCCTCTATGACGACTGTCAGCACGCTGCGCAAATACAAACTTGCGGAGCCCGCCATGATCGAACACCTGGAGGAAATTGAAGAACTACGCCCGCTGTTTGTGCGCGGTGATCTACCCAACGGTGCACAGGCTGGGCACCAAGCCCTGCTTCACCTCCAAGCCATTGGCGCACGTGCGCGCGAGTTGATTTGACAACTTTCTCGCTATCTAAATTAAACCTTAGCGCCCTATAGGCAGGCGCTAGCAGCCGTTTTTATACACACCATCACCGGAAAAATCCGCTAGGCGTCTGCCCAAACTGGCGCTTGAACATGGTGGCGAAGGCTCCCGGGCTTTCGTAACCCAAGGCCAGGGCGACGTCAATGACTTTGTCGCCCTGCGCCAGCAGCTCCAGAGCCTTTAGCAACCGTGCTTGCTGGCGCCAGCGGGCAAAGCCCATGCCGGTATCGCGCGCAAAAAGGCGTTGCAGGGTTTTGGGATCTACCGCCAGTTGATCAGCCCAGGCCGCTAGTGTGGTGTTGTCGTCGGGCTGCTGCTGGATGTGGCTACAAATGCGCTGCAGGCGCGAGTCGCTAGGGCTGGGCAGGTGCATGGGCAACACAGGCAGGGCGTGCAACTCGTCCAGCAAAAAGCGCATCAGTCGGCCGTCACGAGAATCGGAGTCGTAGCATTTATCAACCGCTGCTGCTGCACGGATTAGTTCGCGCAGCAGCGGCGATATCCCCACGACCTGAGCCTCGATAGGCAAACCTTTAGCCGCGTGGGGGCGCACAAACAGGCTGCGCATGCGCACCTCCCCTACGTAGCGCACCAGGTGCACGGTGCCAGCAGGCATCCAAATGCCGCGCGTAGGCGGCACGATCCACTGACCGGCCTCGGCAATCACCACCATCACGCCATCCACGGCGTGGATCAGTTGGTGGTGAAAAGGATGATGGTGCTGCCCCGTGGAGCTGCCTGCAGGGTAGTCTGTGGCGTGGCAAACCACAGGCACAGGGCTGGCCTCCATCTCCTCTAAGGTTTGAAAGTACTTGGGCATGACATGTCCTTTTCGCAAATATAGCAGCCCAAAATGCGCACGACAGGCATGACACCCATCCGTAGCATGGTCACCGTTATTTGTTCTGCGCACTGCCCGTCATGACTTCTCCACCAGCCTCTAACCCAACTCTTTCAGCCGCGGCGGCCAAGCCGCGCGTGGCCTTTGGCATCTTGGGCGCCATCAGCACCTCGCACATGATCAACGACATGATGCAGTCGCTGATTCTGGCCATGTACCCGGTGCTGCAGGGCAACTTCCAGCTCAGCTTTGGCCAGATAGGCCTGATCACCTTGGTCTATCAGATGACGGCGTCCATCTTCCAGCCCTTGGTAGGCGCGTATACCGACAAGCGCAGCACACCGTATTCGCTGCCCATTGGCATGTGTTTTACGCTCTGCGGCCTGCTGCTTTTGGCCTTTGCGCCCAACTACACCACGGTGCTGATTGCCGCAGCGCTGGTGGGTACGGGCTCGTCTATCTTCCACCCCGAGTCATCACGCGTGGCGCGCATGGCATCTGGGGGGCAACACGGCATGGCCCAGTCGCTGTTCCAAGTAGGCGGCAATACCGGCAGCGCCCTGGGCCCGCTGCTGGCAGCGGCAGTGATTGTGCCGTTTGGCCAGCACAGTGCAGCCTGGTTTGGGCTGGCGGCGGTGGTCGGCATTGTGCTGCTGACGCGGGTGAGCCACTGGTATGCGCTGCAGCAGCGCACAACCAAGGCTGCGCCGAAGCTCATCAGCAACGGCTTGTCGCGCCAGCAAGTGCAGTGGGCGATTGTGGTGCTGCTGGTGCTGATCTTCTCCAAGTACTTCTACATTGCCAGCTTGTCCAGCTACTACACCTTCTACCTGATGAAGCACTTTGGCGTGGGCATGCAAAATGCACAACTGCTGCTGTTTGTGTTCTTGTTCGCATCGGCCGTAGGCACATTGGCAGGCGGCCCCGTGGGTGACCGCATTGGCCGCAAGCCGGTGATCTGGGCGTCTATTTTGGGTGTTGCCCCGTTTGCGCTCTTGCTGCCACACGCCAACCTGCTCTGGACCGTGGTGCTCACCATCCTTATCGGTTTGGTGCTGTCGTCTGCGTTCTCGGCCATCTTGGTCTATGCGCAAGAGCTGATCCCCGGCAAGGTGGGCATGGTGTCGGGCCTGTTCTTTGGCTTTGCCTTTGGCATGGGTGGCCTGGGTGCGGCCGTGCTGGGCATGCTTGCCGACCGCACCAGCATCGAATACGTCTACCAAGTTGCTGCGTATTTGCCGTTGCTGGGGCTGGTGGCAGCGCTGCTGCCCAAGATGACACGTAGATAGATTTAGATAAAACTAGCTGCTAGCGCCCACCCAGCAGTCGCTAGCAGCTATCTATTTAGTAGTTGCTGCACATAAAAAATCGCCCGGTCTTGCGACTCGGGCGATTTGTTTTTAGCGGGACTAGCCGATGCGTCCGCTTCTACCTCTTACATGAGCACGAAGGCGAAGCGCAAACATTGCCAGAGCAAGGCAAGCGCAGCCGGCAAAGTACATGCGTGAAGCAGGCAGGCAATTAGCCGCAAGAACCCACGGCACCGCAGGCCGTGCAGTATTCGCAGCCGTCCTTGCGGATCACGGCGTGAGCGCCACATTCACCGCACTTTTTACCGGCCATAGTCTGCAGACCGGTGTTGACCACGGGTGCAGCAGCCACGGGAGTTATCGTGGTGTTGGTGATGCCAGGCAGGCTTTGCTGACGGCGGCGCTCCAGAATTTGCTGTACCGCGTAGGCGATGGCAGCCACTTCCGAGTCATGCCACATCGGCACATGGGTGCCGTCGGCCTTTTGGTAAGTACCCAGGCGCACGGGGCCACGATCCCATGCCACCTTGCGCATATCGCCCAAAGCGCGCTCCAAAAATCCACCGCGTGCCGCCAACGACAGCAGGCGCATGCTGGAGGTGATCCACTGCTGCGACTCGCCGCTTTGGCCCACAGGCATGAAGAACTCAACCGCGCGATCGACCGTGCTCTTGCCATCAGCACTTGGCACGGGCAGGAAGGAGACGATGATGTAGAGGCGCTGCTGGCCTTCTTGCGTCCAGTACTCCACCTTATCGGCCACGGCACTCAGCTCGCCCTCAGGGCGGCGCTCGATCACGACCTTCATCGGGTCCAGCACCGCAGCAGCAGCTTCCGCCGCAGGCGCAGCCACTTCAGCGGGCTCGGCAACAGGTGTGGTCTCCAGCACGGCACCCAAAATGCTGTTGGGGCGGTAGGTGGCCAGACCCTTCAGGTTGCCGCGCCAGGCTTGCAGGTACAGGCTCTTGAAGTCTTCGTAAGGGTAGTCAGCAGGAATGTTCACCGTCTTGGAGATAGCGGTGTCCACGTATGGCTGCACGGTTTCCATCATGGCCAAATGCTCGGTGGCGGACATCTCAAGTGCCGACACAAAGTAGCTTGGCAAATTGTTCACATCACCGCCCAGCTCACGGTACAGGCGCCAGCTGTGGTCTTCAACCTGGTACTGGCTCTTGCTGCCATCAGCCTCGCGTTTGTTGCGGGTGTATGTCCACGAGAAGGGAGGCTCGATACCGTTGGATGCGTTATCGGCAAAGGCCAGGCTCACCGTGCCAGTAGGCGCGATAGACAGCAGGTGGCTGTTGCGGATGCCGTGCTTTTTGATGTCTTCCTGGATGTCCTTGGGCAGACGGCTCGCGAACGTGCCCTTGCCCAGATAACCCTTGGCGTCAAACTTGGGGAAAGCGCCCTTCTCTTTAGCCAGCGCCACCGATGCGCGGTAAGCCGAGTCACGCATGCATTCGGCAATGCGCTTGGCCATGTCGCGGCCTTCTTGGTCGCTGTAACGCAAGGTCAGCATGGCGATGGCATTACCCATACCAGTAAAGCCTACGCCA
Organism: Comamonas sp.; assembly: GCA_036646255.1. Classification (GTDB taxonomy): domain Bacteria; phylum Pseudomonadota; class Gammaproteobacteria; order Burkholderiales; family Burkholderiaceae_C; genus Comamonas. The sequence continues at coordinate 7,618 of JAVXMM010000097.1, read as the reverse complement.
ATGCGGCGCTTGGCTGCCGATTCTTCACGCTGCTGTTGCAGCGGCCAGAAGGTGACGTCCAGCACGTTGTCCAGCGCACGCACTTGCGTGGCCACCACTTGCTGGAAGCTCTCGAAATCAAAGCTAGGCAGGCCACCAAAACCGAACGGGTTACGCACAAAGTTGGTCAGGATGATCGGGCCCAAATCGCAGCAACCATACGATGGCAGCGGTTGCTCGCCACACGGGTTGGTGGCGGCAATACGCTCTACATAGCGCAGGTTGTTGTCATCGTTGATGTGGTCGAGGAACAGAATACCGGGCTCGGCAAAGTCGTAGGTCGACGACATGATTGTCTCCCACATCTCGCGGGCAGGCACAGTCTTGTAGATCCAATGTCCGTCATCACGCTGCACGGCGCCTTCGGCACGCAGCTTGGCGTTGGGGCGACCAACGTGCACCAATTGCCAGTCAGCGCCATCCACCACGGCTTGCATAAAGGCATCTGGCACGCCAACTGAGACGTTGAAATTGTTCCAGCGGCCCGGTGTGCGCTTGGCGGTGATGAACTCCATCACATCGGGGTGGTCGATACGCAGCACACCCATCTGCGCGCCACGGCGTGCGCCAGCGGATTCAACAGTGGAGCAGCTTTGGTCAAACACGTTGATATAGCTGCAAGGGCCGGACGCCATCGAGGCCGTTCCCTTTACCTCAGCGCCACGCGGGCGAATACGCGAGAAGTCATAGCCCACACCACCGCCACGGCGCATGGTCTCAGCGGCTTCACGCAGCGCTTCGTAAATACCGGGGTAGCCTTCGTCGTCAAAACCCTGGATGCAATCGCCCACCGGCTGCACAAAGCAGTTAATCAAGGTGGCCTGGATGTCAGTGCCCGCTGCGCTCATGATGCGGCCTGCGCCAATCGCGCCGGCTTGCAAGTTGGCGTAGAACTTGGCTTCCCATTCAGCGCGAATCTCATCCTTCTCGACCGATGCCAGCGCGCGCGCGACGCGAGAATACAGGTCTTCGATCTTCGACTCATCGCCCTTGAAGTATTTCTCTTGCAGCACATCCATGCTGATGGCCTGGGGTACCAGCGCCAGAGGCTGCTGGGTGATGTTGTCGCGCTTCATGATGGTGTTTCCTCAAAAATCAGTACGTTGCGGAGGGATTCACCCATCCGCGGCGCCTAAAAAACAGGCAATCAACCCGTTTCCCAGACAAATTCCCCGCATCCATGGGCAAGCCCAGCGCGGGGCGCTGGCTGGCGTGGCTGGGGGGAATTTTTATGGTGTCTATCTGCCACGCCAACCTCGAAGCGGTTGCCGGACATACTCGAATCTAACGGCAAAAGCCGGGCTTGCAAACCGCGAAGACCACCATTGTTGTGTGGCCGCAGCCATGGCCCGGCTTGTCGCCCAAGCGGCACCTGGCCGCCTGTTTTACGCCCCAAACAGGGCGTGAGGGCGATATTGTAGTTCGCTTCTTTGCTATCATTTCTGCAAAACCATGCGAGACGAAAGGTGCTTGATTTTTCAGGGAATTTTTGCTTCTCCAGCAACTGTCAGCAGGAAAAACGCTATGATTTCGTCCAATTTATTTAACACTCATTTACATCCTTCATCGCTAGTTTTACCCTGGATTAAATTGATTTCTCCATTTTCCGGGTAAGCCCCTAGTCCTGCGACAATGGCACGCTTATGACCAACGCTTACATCCTCACGCTTTCCTGCCCCGACCGCACCGGCATCGTGCACGCGGTTACCGGATTTTTGCTGGAGCAAGGCGGCAATATCGAAGAGGCCGCTCAGTTTAATGACCGCGACACGGGCCTGTTCTTCATGCGCGTACGCTTTGCCTGCGCCAATACGGATTACGACACCTTGCGCGCAGCGCTGGCCGAGTTTGCCAAACCCATGGATATGAAGCTCCGCCTGTACTCGGCGGCTGAGCCCATGCGCACCGTGCTCTTTGTAAGCCGCGAAGGTCATTGCCTGAACGACTTGCTGTTCCGCTGGAAATCGGGCCTCTTGCCCATCGACATCCGCGCCATCATCAGCAACCACCGCGATTTTTATCAGCTGGCGGCCAGCTACAACATCCCCTTCCACCATCTGCCCATGACCAAGGACAACAAGGCAGAGGTGGAAGCCAAGCAGTTCGAGATTGTCAAAAACGAAGCAGCCGACCTGGTTGTGCTGGCGCGCTATATGCAAATCCTGTCGGATGATCTGTGCCGCAAGCTGTCAGGCCGTGCCATCAACATTCACCACAGCTTTTTACCCAGCTTCAAGGGTGCGCGTCCCTACTACCAAGCGCATGAGCGCGGTGTGAAGCTGATTGGAGCTACCGCCCACTATGTGACGGCGGATTTGGACGAAGGCCCGATCATCGAACAAGACGTGGCGCGCGTTGACCACTCACGTACGGTAGAAGACCTGACGGCTCAGGGCCGCGACACCGAAAGCCAGGTGCTGGCCCGCGCCGTGAAATGGCATAGCGAGCACCGCGTACTGATGAACGGCCACAAGACGGTGATCTTCCGCTGATTACGCAGCTAACACCGCACACAAAAAAGCCAGCGAGCCTTTGAAGGCTGCTGGCTTTTTTGACGCTTGCAGAGGGTGATTCTTCAGATATAAATCGGCTTTAGCGCCCAGCCAATGGGCGTTAAAAGCTCCTCAATTCATAGCGCTACTGCACTGCCACCCAATCAATCAGTGCATCCCAGGCCTGGCGGGCATTGGGGGCGTTGTCGCTGTTGGCCAGTGCCACCACTACCCAGCGCTTGCCGTTGACGCCGGTTACATAGCCAGCGATGGCGGACGCGTCGCGCAAGGTGCCGGTCTTAAGGTGGGCGCCGCCTACGTGGGCGCTTTTACTCTTCTTCATGGTGCCGTCTACACCAACGATGGGCATGGAGGCAATGAACTCTGGCATCACGTTCGCGTTCCACGCCACCGTCAGCATTTTGGCCAGGCTGCCAGCGGTGACCCGGGCGTCCCGGCTCAGGCCTGCGCCGTTGTCGATCGTGGGCTGGGTCATGCCTACGCGCTCGCTCCACCACTGAGCGACCGCTTGACGCCCTCCTTCAAACGTACCCACGCCTGCGCGCTGTTTGCCCAAGGTTAAAAAAACCTGCTGGGTCATCACGTTGTTGCTGTACTTGTTGATGTCACGAATCACCTCGCCGAGGCTTGGCGAGCTAAAGGTCATCAGCGGCGTAGCGCCTTGCGGGGCCTGTCCCACGCGCACTTGGCCAGTCACCTTGCCGCCCAGTTCGCGCCACATGCCTTCAAACACGCGGGGTGCAAAGCTGTCAGGTGATGCGGGTGCGACGGCCCAGCTGTTTTCACCGCAGGCAGCTGGGTAAGCACCTGCAAAACTGATTTTCTCGGAGTTGGCAAACTGAGCTTTGAGCGCGCCGCGCCAATCGCCACAGCCGCCTTTGCCCTTGGCCAGCGGCACGCTGCTGGGCACGGCCAGGTTGGCCAGGGCGGGCTCGGTAGCGATGCGAGCCACTCCTGCGGCCACATCAGGCACAAAGTGCATGGTCATGGATTTGTAGTTAAGCAGCATCGCATCCGGCACGGCGTTGTACGGGCGGTAGGGCTCGTTGTCAAAGCGCGCCGGGTCGATGGGCGGCAGCTGGAAGGCACTGCGATCCAGCACCACATCGCCCACGATGACCTTGATACCGCGCTCCTGCAGGCGGCGCTGCAGCAGCCACAGGCGCTCCATCACCAGCTTGGGGTCACCCGAGCCTTGGATGTAGAGGTTGCCATTGAGTGCGCCATTGGCAACCGTGCCATCGGTGGTGATTTGCGTGTCCCAGGTGTAAGCAGGGCCCAGCAGTTCCAGCGCTGCAAAGGTGGTGACCAACTTCATCACCGATGCGGGGTTACGCGCCACGTCGCTGCGCACATCCAGCAGCGGGCGCTGACTGCCGCTGGCGTCCATCACGACGACGGACACGGCTTCGGTGGGTAACTTACCGCGTTGCAGGGCGGCTTCTACCTCAGCCGGCAAACGGCCTGCAGGCACGGGCGCGGCGGCTGGCACCGGCTTGGGCACCGCGGCGGCAGGCATGGCAACAGGTACGGGGTTGGCCGGGGTGGCGGTCACCGGCTGGCTGCTGTCTGCCAGGCGCTGCGGCACGGTTTGCGCGCAAGCCACTTGGCTCACAGCAATGGCAGCGGGCAATAGCCAGCGGCGGGTGTTGGTGGTGATGCCCTCAATCGTGTGCGAATGCGTCATTTTTCTGGCTATCTTGTCAATCTGTTGCGTCGCAGCAGTCTATCCCAGCGATAACGCACTCTGCGCGCTAAGTCCCATGCAAGCATGCAGCCTTACTGTTGCCACGATAATGCCATGTTGCCTGTGTCATCCACAGCCCCCCATTGCGCGCCTGCCTGGCACGGCGCCCGCCTAGCTCCATGAATCTGCTCGCCCTCGACTCCAGTACCGACATCCTCTCCATCGCCGTGGCGCGTAGCGGCCAGCGCTGGCTGCACAGCGGTGCCGGTGGTGCGCAGGCGTCTAGCCAGCTACTACCCGCTATCCGCACGTTGATGGATGAAGCGGGATTGAGTTTTGATGCGCTCGATGCCATCGTCTTTGGACGTGGCCCGGGCTCGTTCACCGGTCTGCGTACAGCCTGTGCCATATCGCAAGGCTTGGCCTTTGCCGCCCGCAAGGGCCAGGGCGTACCTGTGCTACCGGTGGATACCTTGATGGCTGTGGCCGAAGAGGCCCGTAACCAGCATGGCGTAAACCAGGTGATGGTGTGCATGGATGCGCGTATGGACGAGGTCTACAACGCGCCCTACCAGTACACCAACGGCCAGTGGCAAGCGCAGGCCGACTTGGCCGTGTGCCCACCGCAAAACATTCAAGTGCCCGCAGGCTTTGTGGTGGTGGGTAATGCCCATGCAGCCTATGGCGAGCGCCTGGCACCCGCCGCCCAGCACCTGCACGCGATGCCCACTGCCAACGCCTTGCTCAACCTCGCGCCCGCGCTGCTGGCCCAGGGCCTGGCGGTTGCAGCGAAAGATGCGCTGCCGCTCTACATACGCGATAAGGTTGCCAAAACCACGGCCGAGCGTGAGGCCGAAAAGGCCGCGCAAGCCGCTGCCCTTGCCGCCACACAGCAGGCATGAGCCGTAACCCCGCACCCCAGCTGCACTGGTCGGCCCTGCGGGCAGACGACTTGGATGCCCTGCTCGCGATCGAGAACCAGTGCTACAGCCACCCCTGGACGCGCGGCAACTTTATCGACTCCATGGCCATGGGCTACGCCATACCTTTATTGTGGGTAGATGAACAACTGGTGGGTTACTTCGTCGCCATGCAAGGGGTGGACGAGGTGCATTTACTCAACATCACGGTCAACCCAAAGTTCCAGCACCAAGGCTGGGCCAAGGTGCTGCTCGATCAGTTGTGCAACTGGGCTACCAGTGTGCGCGCAGGCACCATCTGGCTAGAGGTACGCAAAAGCAATGAGCGCGCCCAGCAGGTGTACCTCCGCTTTGGCTTTCAATCGGCAGGCCTGCGAAAGCGCTACTATCCCTTATCCCACATTGAGCGTGAAGACGCCGTGGTGATGAGCTACTTGTTGCCTGCCTCTACCTAAGAACCCATGAGCCTGAACCTGGATACCCGCCAACGCGCCATGCTGCAAGAGATGGGCCACCCCTTGTGGTGGCCAGAATCTGCTGCGCCCGCGCCGCAAGCGGGTGCCGTGGCGCCTGCAGCAGCATTCAAGCCTAAAGAGACACTAGCGCCCGCCAGCCGGGCGCCAGAAGCTCCTGAAAATATAGCAAACGACGATTGCACGGTGTTGAGCGAGCCATCTGCAGCGCCTACCAGCACGCCCGTCGATATCTCCGCGCCTGCGCCAGAGCGTGCCCTGCGCGATGCGCCCGTACCTGCGGCAGCCATTCCGCAAGACTTTCCCCGTGTACGCTTTGCGCTGCGTACACCGGTGCTGCTGGATTTGCGCGACGCCAAAGCCCAGACCGAAGCTGCGCCTGCAGCCACCAAGCCTGCTTGGCTGCTAGTGGCCGAGCTGCCCGACGGAGTACCACCCAAAGGCGCTGCGGGCCAGCTCGTCATCAACATGCTGCGCGCCATGGGGTTGACGGACGCACCCGTGTACTGGGTACCGCTAGCGCGCATTGCCCCCGGCCAAGCGGATACGAATGCAGATGAGCAGCCCGATTTCAACATTGACGCCCTGGTGCAAGACTGCCAGCCCTGCATGGCGGTGCTGCTGGGCCTGCCCGCTGCACGCCATTTAATTGGCGGCGATCAATCCCTGGTCAACCTGCGCCAGCAGATCCACCAGCTGGGCAGCAAACAATTGCCCGCAATCGTCAGCTACGACCCCAGCTACCTGCTGCGCACGCCCAAAGCCAAAGGCGAGACTTGGGCTGACCTATGCCGAGCCCTGGCGCACGCAGGCCGATAAGAGCGACGAATCCGCCCCTTGTAACGCCGTTGTTTCGCCTTGTCGTACAGGGGCACTGCCTGCGGCTTCACGTATAGACTTAACTGCAAATCTGCAACTTGCAGGATCGTATTCGCCACTCTGCCCCCCACAAAACCACCCCATCGTAGGGCATAGGCAACGCAAAACCCCGGTATAGCGCCAAGCCATGCCAAAGCCATGCTGCAGTGCCATAATGGCGCCCAACGCTATCAATCGGAGCATTCTCCTTGGAACCCTACCCTAGTTGGTAGCTTCCCACCCTGGCTGGCAAATGGTTGCGCAAGGGTTGGAAGCGCCCCCTCTCCCTCTCTTGCAAACCAATAAGAACAAGGAAGTGAGCCCATGCTCAACATCTTCACGCTCGCCAATGGCCGTCTCGTCCAGGAAGAGATTGAATCTTTGGAAGAGCTAGCGCGCTTTCAGCCAATCTGGGTCGATCTGGAGTCACCCACGCTGGAAGAAAAACGCTGGATCAAACAGCACTATGGCCTTTCCATCCCCGAAGATGCGATGGACCAGGACATTGAAGAATCCGCCCGTTTCTACGAAGAAGACAACGGCGATCTTCACATCCGCAGCGACTTTTTAATCGACGACGACGAAGACCCCCGCAGCGTGCGCGTGGCCTTCATCATGAACCTGAACAACGCCGAGCTGAAAAGCTATGGTGTGCTGTTCTCCATCCATGATGAAGACGTACCTGTCTTCCGCCTGCTGCGCTTGCGTGCACGGCGCGCGCCCGGTCTGATCGAGGACAGCAAGGACGTTTTACTCAAGCTGTTTGACGCCGATGCCGAATACTCCGCCGATACGCTGGAAGGCATTTACGACGATCTGGAAAAAGTGAGTAATCAGGTGCTGGCTGGCAATGTGACCGACACACACGCTAGCGAGGTGCTGTCCGCCATCGCCCGCCAGGAAGACTTGAACGGCCGCATCCGCCGCAATGTGATGGACACGCGCCGCGCGGTGAGCTTCATGATGCGCAGCAAGATGCTGAACTCCGACCAGTTTGAGGATGCGCGCCAGATCCTGCGCGACATTGAGTCGCTGGACAACCACACCGCTTTCTTGTTCGACAAGATCAACTTTTTGATGGACGCCACCGTCGGTTTCATCAACATCAACCAGAACAAGATCATCAAG
>JAVXMM010000096.1:0-13395 GCA_036646255.1 Comamonas sp. | reverse complement strand
CTTTAAGTTTGGCCGTTGGCTCGACCTAGCGCTGTACCAGCTACTACTGCCAACACCTGCACAGCCCGTAGACGGCTAAAACAAAGCCCGGCGCTTGCTTATGCCCGCAATGGGATAATCGTCGCTTTCGTGCGCAGAGCGACGGCTTGCAATGCAAACCGTGCGCGAAGGCTGTATCGAGGCTCGATCAACGCTGCGCAGCTGCCGCCCCTTGTGTACAGGGCGCGGCATTTGCCCACCTTGATTGACCCACGCGCCCAGCTAATGGGCGCAGCGCCTCCCCATGTCCCATCGCCAGCCCGTTCGCATCAGCGACATCGACCAATTCCACACCATCATCGACGCACGCTCGCCCAGTGAATTTGCGCTAGACCGCATCCCCGGCGCCATCAACTGCCCGGTGCTTAGCGATGAGGAGCGTGCCCAGATTGGCACTATCTACAAGCAAGTCAGCCCGTTTGAGGCCAAGCGCTTAGGCGCGGCCATGGTGTCGGCCAACCTGGCCCGCCACCTGCGCGATACCTTCCACGACAAACCCGCCAACTGGAAGCCTTTGGTCTACTGCTGGCGCGGCGGCCTGCGCAGCGGCTCCATGGTGACCTGGCTGCGCTTGGTAGGCTGGGATGCGCAGCAGCTGGCCGGTGGCTACAAAGGCTTTCGTGGCCATGTCGTGGAGCAGATCGACACCCTCGTGCCACAGCTGCAACTGCGCGTGCTGTGCGGCGCCACCGGCAGCGCTAAAACCCGCGTGTTGCACGCCATGGCAGCGCAGGGTGCGCAAATACTGGATTTGGAGGGCTACGCCAGCCACAAAGGCTCGCTGCTCGGTAATTTACCTGGCATCGATCAGCCCAGCCAAAAGCATTTTGAGACCCTGCTGGCTGAACAAATCGCCCAGCTTGATTTGAGCCAGCCCGTGTTTGTAGAAGGTGAAAGCGCCAAAATCGGCCGCATCGCCGTACCACTGTCCTTGATGCAGCAGATGCGCGCCGCGCCGGTGATTGAAGTACAAGCTACCGCCGAGGCACGCCTGGCCTATTTGCTGCGTGACTACGCTTACCTGGGCGACGATGCCACCGGATTGGCTGAAAAACTAGGGTTTTTGAAAGAGCTGCAAGGCAAAGAGGCCGTTGCACGCTGGCAATCCTGGGCGCAAGCAGGCGATCTTTCGCCGCTGTTTGCTGAGCTGATGTCGCTGCACTACGACCCGCACTACGAGCGCTCGCAATTCAACAACTTTAAACAATGGGCCGCCCGCCAAAGCTATGCAACAGATGATCTGAGCGATGCAGGCATTGAGCGCTTGGCCATCAGCATTAGTGCGCACCGCGATTGACGACGTAGAGATGCATCTAGCGCATGAGTGATGGGTGCCGCCAGCTATCTAATTGATAGTGCATTGCACTGTGGCAATGGGCTTTAATTCATAAAAATGCCCAGCGCTCATGCATGCCAAGGGGTGAAAAACGGTAGATGAGCCAGGCCAGGTTGATGGCCACTGTGATCCAGAAAAGCGCTAGAAACGATGTTTTGCTGGATTTGTGGCGTAGCAGTTGTTGCGCCAGTAGCGCGCCTGGCCAGCCGAGCAGCAGGCCCATGGTGAGCAGCACGTTTTCTGCGGTGCGCCATTCGCCTTGTTGTGCAGCCCTCTTGTCGCGGGCGTAAAGCCAAAAAGTGGCGGCGGACATGATGGCATACCACGTGGCCACCAAACGTGTGGGTGTGTAGTGCGTGCCCAAAAACCACAGCAGCATGCAAAGCAAGGGAATGGGCAGTAGCACGGCCGGGTTGCGCGGGCGGTGCCAAAAGCGGTGAGGAGCAGGGTGGTTGGCGCGATCTGCACCTGTGCGCTGGTTGGCCGTGTGCTGTGTGGGTAGGCGTTGTGCGCTGCTCAAGGGGCGCACATCGCAAGCGCGTTTTTTACCGTCGGGGCTGCGTTCTACGGCAAAGCTAAAGCGCTGTCGGATCTGCGGGCGCGCCGCGCCTGGGCCCAAGGCTTTAATGTGTACAAACACCGTATCGCCACCCGCATCGGGGGCTATAAAACCAAAACCGCGCTCGTCATTCCACGACTGCAAGCTGCCTTCAAAACGCATAAATTAATAGCTGGAAAATAAGATAGGGCAGCCCTTGGCCGCCTTTTTTAATACATCGGAGACCGCTGAGCGCCTGTCTATCAGCATTGGAAAACATCTACTGTGCAAGCCTCAGCCACCGCATCACACTGCAGGCTGCACGTGTCTATCTGCAGCCAGGCACCATTGGCCATTTGCAGATCGAGGCGCAGCATGTTTGGTGGGGCGGAGTAGTGGCTGGGAACGGGCAAGCTGGTTAAGCGCTCGCCATGGATGCGCAGGTGGCCCGCCGATATGCGGCCTATGCAGTGAGGCGTATCACCGGTAATCGTGGCGGTTTGCAGCACCAGGCACAGGCCGTTGGTGTAACCCTGCTCGCCGTTGCTGTGCAGCAAGGCGGCCGCAAAGCGCACCACGACGGTGTTGTCCTGGGTATCTACGCTGCTGATTTCGGAGTCGGCAAATTCAAAAGAGCGCTGCATGCGGCGATTGTCGCAGAGTCTGTTGGCGGAATTTGCTACTAAATTGAAAGCTGCTAGCGCCTGCCAGATCTTCGCTAGCGCTTTGTTTTATCTAATTGAGGCACTTGAAACGAGCGCAAAGCGCGGTTGGCATACAGCTCTTGGTTGTATGACGGCGGCTCGGGGCGCAGCACATTCATCATGTATAAACGCCCGCCTTGCAGCTGTAGCCTGCCGATCATCACGTGGCTGTGCTGGGGCGTTTGCGATGTATTTCTTAAAAAACGGGGTAGCAAGGGCTGTAGTTTGCTGGCCCAGCCCGAGTCGCCATGCACCCCAATCGTGTAATTGCCGTAGCCGGGGTAAGCTTGGCTGCTGAGCAATTTACCCCGGGTGCGCCCCAGCATGTTGGCGGTGTACTCCTCGATCAAGGCCTGAGTGTTTTGCGCTTTTTCCAGTGGCTCCAGCAGCTCGGTGGGGAGGTCGGTATAGCCCACCACGTAGGTGACACCATCGGCATCGCAAATATGGTCGGTTTGGCTCTGCGTGCCAAAGGGGCTGTCAGCGCTGCTGGTTTTGCTGTGTGACTGGCAGGGTAGATTCACGCGGAAACCATCATTACTGAGCTGTAGCGACTTCATGGTGGGTGCTTGGTAGCTGCTATACAGCAGCCAAAATACCAAGATACCGGTGGCTGGGATTGCGATCTGAAAGATGCGTAGCTTTGCTGCGTTTTTAGGAGTCGTCATGCTTATGGGGCGTGCGCTAGGGGCTGTTTTATTACTAACTACCTTGGGTAAGCGCGGGCGCCAGGGCCAGGTTGTGGATCCACGGCATGGCGGAACTCGTCCAAATCTGCTTGCGCGGTGGCTGTTGTGCGCGCTCTGCAACGCAGCCCAGGCGGATCACGACAAACTGCGGGTTCTCCACCTCGCTGCCATATAGCGGCGTGCCGCAATCGGGGCAAAATACCTGTGCGCGGCGCTGGCCGCTTTGCGCCGTTTTGGTATAGCTTTTAGGGTTGCCCGTCAGCACAAACTGCGCAACAGGCACCCGAACAAAGGCCCGGTACGGTGCGCCCGACAAGGCCTGGCAATCGCTGCAATGGCACACGGTGACGCGCTCAGGATCGATATCGGCAGTGAAGCTGATGGCACCGCAGTGGCAGGAGCCGTGGATATGCATGCTTAGCGCTCCCAGGTCAGAAGCAGGGGTGGAGTGAGGAGTGCACCCAAGCCAATGGTCGTTATCAATAAATAGCCTGCACTGTAGGCGAATACGATGCATTGCACAGGGTGTGCGCAGTGCGCACCTGCGATTTTAGTAAGCGCCATGCACGCGGGACAGCAAATCCCTCGATCCATAGTGCAATCACACCGGCGACGAGCGTGGCTGCGACCACCAAAGCAATCTCCCCATGGGAATTGAAACGGTTGCCAGTTTTTTCAAGGGCATACGCGAGCGCCAATACGCACATGGGTGCCAGCGGCTGGTGGATCAGCATTTGGGTGGGGAAGCCAGTCATCGCACCCATTGTGGTTGCCACCAGCGCACCGCGACAAGTGCTGTCGCCTGCCAGCCATGCCCACAAAAAACCGGCCACTAAGGCCGGTTGATAGGGGGGCTGCAGTTGCCTTACATGTTGTTCGGCAGCGCTGTCACGATCTGTGGGAAGAACCACAGGATCGCCAAGGCCAGCACCATCAAGAAGAAGTAGGGTGCGCAGACGCGGGCCAGGTAGGTGATCTGTTTGCCTGTCATGCCTTGCAGCACAAACAGGTTGAAGCCCACTGGTGGCGTAATTTGCGCAGTCTCTACGGTGATAACCAGGAAGATGCCGAACCACAGCGGGTCAATGCCTGCGGCTTGCACAATTGGCAGCACCACGCTCATGGTCAGCACAATGGTCGAGATACCGTCCAAAAAGCAGCCAATCAAGACGTAGAAGATACCGAGCACCACGATCAGCATGGCGGGCGACAGATTGAGGCTGCCCACAAACTCTGCCAGCTGTCGCGGCAGGCCCATATAGCCCATGGACAGCGTCATAAACGCAGCACCGGCCAGGATCAGCGCGATCATGCAATACAGGCGCGTGGCACCAAAGAGTGAATCTTTGAAGTTCTTCCACGTCAGCGCGCCTTGCAGTGCAGACAGGATGAGCGAGCCCACTACGCCCACTCCCGCTGCCTCAGTCGCCGTGGCAATGCCGCTATAGATGCTGGCGATGACGGATGCGATCAGCAGCACCACGGGAATCAGGTGACGGGCCTCATGCAGTTTTTGCGCAAAGGTCAGGGTGGCGTCAGCCTTGGGGATTTTCTCGGGGTTCATCAAGGACCACACGATGATCCAGCCGCTGAACATGACGGCCAGCATGATACCCGGCAGCACGCCCGCCATGAAGAGCTTGGAGATCGACAGCTCGGCCGACACGCCATACACAATCAAAATGATGGAAGGTGGGATCAACAGGCCCAATGTGGCAGGGCCGCCCAGCGAGCCGATCACCATGTTCTCTGGGTAGCCGCGCTTCATCAACTCAGGCACATTCATCTTGCCCACGGTGGCGCAAGTAGCAGCGGATGAGCCGGAGACTGCGGCAAAGATCGTGCAACCAATCACATTGGTGTGCAGCAAACGGCCAGGCAAGGCGTTGACCCAAGGCGCCAGCCCACGGAACATGCTTTCGCTCAAATTGGTGCGGTAGAGGATTTCACCCATCCACACAAACAGTGGCAAGGCGGTGAGTGTCCAGCTACTAGCTGATCCCCAGATGGTCATGGCCATGGCGTCACCGGCCGCACGGGCGGTAAAAAACTCCATTCCAAACCAGGCGACACCAGCGAGTGTCAAACCCACCCAGACGCCACCGCTCAACAGGGCCAGCAAGACTACGATGAGTGCAATGCTTGCGGTAATTTCATTCATGGTGCGCGTCCTCGTTCTCGGTGGCTTTGCGTTTGCCCATCAGCTCTAGCACCAGCTCATCGCAAAATGCGATAAAGAACACCAAGGTGCCCAGCGCCATGAAAATTTGTGGGATCCACATCGGCGTGGCATCGATGCCAACCGAGATATCGTCAATCTCCCACGACTGCCAAACAAGTCGTGCCGAGTAAAAAGCCAAAAAGCCCGACAGCACAGTGGCGACGGCCAGGCAGATGACCTCAAGCACCTTGTAGGCCTTGCCTTTGAGGGCGCCAATAATCAGGGTGACACGGATGTGCTCGCCCTTTTTGAGCGTACTGGCAAGCGCCATAAAGCCCGCGCCCGCCATGGCATAGCCTGCATAGGCATCGGTGCCGGGCGCACTAAAGCCCATCAGGCGGCTTAGTATGGTGAGCAGCACCATCACCAAGATACCAATCATGGCAAGGCCGGCCAGCCAGGCACTGGTGGCATACAGCCCATCTAAAAATTTACGCATGGTGGTGTTCCAAAGCGGTGCAGTAATCGCTCTCATCCCTGTATCAGAAAAGGCCCTTGCTTTGCAGAGCGCAAGACAAGGGCCTTTGGTGCCAGCACTTGAGCGATCAAGCCGCGTTCATTACTTTTTGAAAGCGTCCAAAATGGCTTGGCCTTCAGCTCCGGCCTTTTCGGTCCATTCCTTGACCACGACATCGCCGATCTTGCTCAGGTCTGCCTTCAGCTGTGCGGAGGGTTGCTCCACATTCATGCCGCCTTGCTTCAAGGTTGCCAGCGACTTGGCATCCACTTCCTTGGATTCCTTCCAGCCGCGCTCTTCTGCAGCAGCGGCAGCCTTCAGCACTGCATCTTGCGTGGGCTTGTCGAGTGCGGCAAACGCCTTCTTGCTCACAGTCACGGCATTCTTGGGGATCCAGGCCTGCACGTTGTAGTAGTACTTCAGGTTTTCAAACAGCTTGTTGTCGGCACCAGTGGCGCTCGATGTAATCAGGCCATCCACCACACCCGTGGCCAGCGCTTGCGACAGCTCGGCCTCTTGCACCGTAACGGGCTGAGCACCAATCAGCTCGCCAATGCGGGCGGTGGTGGGCGAGTACACGCGCCACTTCATACCCTTCAAGTCTGCGGCAGAGTTGACAGGTTTTTTGGTGTAAATGCCTTGTGGTGGCCACGCCACCGAGTACAGCAGTACCTGGCCTTGTTTGTCTAGCAGCTTTTGCAGTGCAGGTTTTTGCGCTTGGTACAGCTTGAAAGCTTCGTCATAGTTACTCACCAAGAAGGGCAGGCCATCTACGCCAAAAATCTGCGATTCGTTCTGGAAGCTGACCAAAAAGAACTCACCCATTTGCGCGTTGCCGGTTTGCACGGCGCGCTTGATCTCGGGCATCTTGAACAACGAAGCACCAAAGTGCGGCGTGATCTTGAGCTTGCCGCCGGTGGCTGCATCCACATCCTTCACAAACAGTTCGTTGTTTTTAGAGTGAAAGTTGCCGGGGCCGTACGCCGTGGCGAAATCCCACTTGGTTTGCGCTGCAGCAGCAGTAGCAAAACCAACGCTGGCAATCAGGGTGGCGGTGGCACAGAAAATTCGACGCTTCATGAAGGCTCCTTACGGATGAAGTGCGGCCCAAAGTCATCAGGCCAGGGTGGAAACAAGTGTGCAGTGCAACAAATACCCCGTAAAAGTAACATTGATGTGGCAAATCCACCATCAGGGATTTCAACAATACGCAAATTTTGTAGGATGGGTTTGATTAATTGTTGAATGTGTTATTAGAGATTGTTCAACGATTTTCTGTTTTTGTTGCTTGCTTCAAGGGTGAGGATTGTGTGTATCAACGCCCCTGCTGGATGCCAGCCACAGAGCTGTCGCCTGCGTATCCTGCGATACGTACGCACTCCGCTAGTCTGCAATTACCACAACCAGACCGGAGACAAACATGCAACGACGTTCCGTAGCCTTGGTGGCCGCTTCTTTGTTTGCAGGTGCCTGGGGCACCAGCGCTTGGGCGGATGCCAATTACCCCAGCCGCCCCATCACCTTGATCGTGCCTTATGGCGCCGGTGGCGTGAGCGATGTGGTGGCTCGCGCCTTGGCGCAGGCCATGGGCAAGCAGCTGGGCCAGTCCATCATCATTGAGAACAAGCCAGGCGCTGGGGCATCCATGGGCGTGATGGACATGAAGAATGCCAAACCCGATGGCTACCGCCTGACCCTGAGCCCTGTGGGAATTTTCCGCCAGCCGCACATCCAAAAAGTGGCGTACGACCCGATTGCCGACCTGAGCTATGTGGCCACCTATATGGCCTATGATTTTTTGCTAGCCGTGCCTGTGGATTCACCCTTCAAATCGGTGAAGGACATTATTGAGCAGTCCAAGAAGCAAGCGGGCTCGGTCGATTACGGCACACCCGGCAAGTTTTCGGCAAACCATGTGCTGATGGCGCTGCTGGAGAAAAAGGCAGGCGTGCAGTTCACCCATGTGCCTTACAAGGGCGATGCCGAGGCCGTGAATGCACTGATCGCAGGCCACACCAAGACCGGCGTGTTTGGTAATACTGTGCTGCCGTATATGAACTCGGGCAAGCTGCGGGCACTGGCGATTGCCTCAGAAACACGCCCGCCCGCATTTGCCAATGTGCCTACCTTCCGCGAGCAGGGCTACGACGTGGTCACCCCATCGCCACTGGGCATTGCAGGCCCTAAAGGCTTGCCTGCGGATATCGTGAAAAAGCTGGAAGGTGCGGTGAAAGCCGCCATGGATGACCCCGCTTTCCAACAAGCTGCCGCCAACTACGGTGTGCGACTGGAATACCGAAATGCCCAGGACTACAGCGCGTTCGCCAAGAAATTGTTTGCAGACGAGGGGGCAATTGTGCAGAACATTGGGCTGGATTAGAGCCTAACCCTGGTTCACCAGATGCCGCAGGTACTGCGCCTTGGCGGGCCTGGTCGGCCGGCAAGGTAAGGAGAAGCTGGTTTACTGCAAACGCCTCTGCGCCAATGCTGGTGCGAAAGCTCTCGCGGGAGATATCGCGCATGGTGTGCTCGCGCGGGCAGCACTGGTAGACGCCGGCCGATACGGTGGTGATGCGGGAGTGCAGACCCCCATTCCCAGCGGGAATTGCTGTTCGCCTGCACCTAGCCACAACAAACTGGCTTTTGGCGCCTAGTAACTGGGCGCCAAGAGCTATTTTTTATTGAAACCCCTGATAGGTGCGTGCGCCGCGTTGTTGTGTTGTTGTCGTAACCGGGTTTTACGCCCTCAGCGCAAGCCCCGGCTGCTTATTCCAGCCTTGCTGAGTTGATCATTCAACCAACTTCTGCAGCGCCCCACCTACGCATGCCAAGAAGGCGCAGCTGGCATAAAGGGTGAGAGTTTTGTGTGCATCCAGGGCGCGTAGCGGCGTTAAATGGCTCTAAGGCAACTGGAACTGAATGCTTGGCTTATCGCCTAGCGAGCCTACATCCCAGGTATATGCCTTGCTCAGCAAACCAGGCGTGCCTTTGGCGTTGTGCTGTAGCACCTTGGCATCTGCGGGCAGGGTGATTGCAATCTTGCCACTGGGTTTGATGCCGAGTTGCTCCAACTCCTTTTGCTCTTTGGGCTTGATTTGCGGGCCACTCACCGTCAGCACACGGCGCTCTTTCCAGTCCCGGGTAGAGACGTTCAAGACAAAATATGGGCTGCCCGAGTGCTTTTCGTTCATCTTCAGCTCGCCGTCGTACTTCAGCGCGTAACGCGTGTCGCTGGTAGCCTGCAGTTTTTGCATGCCGGGGCGGCTGGCCTCCTTGTCCAGCGCTTTTTGCACCTTGGCTCTGTCCTGGTCGCTCAGCTTGCCGTTCTTTTGGATCTCCATCGCTGCCAAGGCATTGACCACAGTGCCGTCAAACTGGTAACGGTAACTGCCATCCGTTTTAAAGTCGGCAGACGCGCTGAACTTCTCAGGCACCAAACAGCCAGTCAAAGCCGCGCAGCAGGCCAGCGCGATAACGGTGTGGATACGAAACATGGACTTCCTCTATCTTTTGATGCCCGCATCATAAAGGGCGATCGGTGGCATCAAAAACAGTTCTTCGCTGCAGACTGACGTGTGCAAGCACCTGCCCAAGCATCAGGCACACCGCAAAGTGTTAGTTAAGGCTTTTCCACTCTGCAAAACGTGCATTGCCGCTGTTTGGCTGGCGGGAACGGCGCGCTCCATAGACACAGCATGGCAAGCGCAGCCACTGCGGTGCCCCAACTGCGCTTGCGCACAAACTGTGTGCCGCCACAGGCCGCACATGCCCAGTCTTGGGGCGGCCAGTCTTGCTCTAGCGCCGCCAGCATCAAGCCTTGATCGCGTTCGGCAAGCAGGCTGCTTGCATCCGCCAGTTGATGGGCTGGCACGATCACCCGCACACCGCCTAGTGCTAGCGACATGGGCCACTGCACATACACATGGTGCGAGCTGGCCAGAAATGCGGAAATGCCTTCAGACTGCAGCAACGCGCGGCAGACCTCTGCATCCCAGGGACTGCGGTGGATCTCGACCGTCGCAAAGCGGATTTCTGGCTGCATGTACATGGCATCTCTTCCGTCAACGTGCTCTTTTAGAAAAATCTTGCGTGCAAACAAAAAAAGCGCTGTAGCGGTTGATGCTACGGCGCCCGTTTAGCTTGGCGGTGGGCAGAGTGCGTAAATACGTCAATACACAAGTGCGCTTAGGTGAGCTGCTGTAACAACAAGTGCTACTGGCGCCTGCTGGACGGGTGCTAGCACCTCAATGGGTTTGTAATGTGATGCGCGCGGTGTTTAGACCAGCACATCGCGAATAGCCGCATCCTTGCCAAACTGCGCCTTGGCAAAAGGGCACAGCGGCAGCACCTTGGTGTCTGTGCTGCGCGCCCAAGTTACCAGCGCATCCAGCAACTGGCGGCCAGCGCCTTGGCCGCGCAGCGACTCATCCACATCGGTGTGGTCAATGATGATCATGGTTGCATTGGTGCGGCTGTAGGTCATCTCGGCCACGCGCTGGCTACCGTTTGGGATGTAGAAAGCGCCCTTGGAGTTGGCTTCTTCGTGTTGGATGGTTTGTTGCATGGTGAATCAGCTGGTGGGTAAGTTTTTAGTTTATCGGATGTGTCCATATGGGCTGCCGCTCGAACAGCCACGGTTTTCATCAGGCAAATAGATATGAAAAAAGCGCTGTAGAAAAGCTACAGCGCTCTGGGTTGCCTGTGCAGATACTTGCGAGCGAGCGTTAAGCCTTCTTTTGCAACATCTTAATTACGCTAGAAAAATCCTCCGGCCCATGCCCGGCCAGACTATGCGCTGCGTACAGCTGGCGTGCCATGCCGCCTAGCGGGGTGCTGGCTTTCACCGTCATAGCGCTTTCTTGCGCCAAGCCCAAATCTTTCAGCATCAAATCGGTGCCAAAGCCGCCGGTGTAGCCGCGGGTGGCGGCACTGGCTTCTTGCACGCCGGGGTAGGGGTTGTAGACCTCCAGCGCCCAGTTGCCACCGGAGCTACGGCGCATGATTTCACTCAGCACCTTGGGATCGAGTCCATTGGCTACGCCCAGAGCAATCGCTTCGCTAGTGCCAATCATCAGCACGCCCAGCAGCATGTTGTTGCAGATTTTGGCGGTTTGGCCCGCGCCCACGTCGCCTGCGTGGAAGATGTTCTTGCCCATTTTCTCGAGCAGCGGGCGGGCGCGCTCCAAATCAGCTGCGTTGCCGCCAACCATAAAGGTCAGCGTGCCTGCAATGGCGCCGCCTGTGCCGCCGGATACGGGCGCGTCGATAAAACCAATGCCCGATGGCTCGGCCGCCTTGGCCACGCGCTGGCTGGTGGCGGCGGCGATGGTAGAGCAGTCGATGATCAGCGCGCCTTGTCTGATGTTGGGCAGCACACCCATTTGGCTGGCCGTGCCCAGGTAGAGCGCATCCACGTGCTGGCTGGCGGGTAGCATGCTGATGATGAATTCGGCGTCAGCCACCGCGTCTTGCGCGCTTTGGGCGACTAGGCCGCCTTCGGCTTTCACTTTGGCGAGTGCATCGGCGCTCAAATCAAAAGCTTTGACGGCATGGCCGGCCTTGACGAGGTTGATAGCCATGGGAGCGCCCATGTTGCCGAGTCCGATAAATGCGATGTTTGCCATATTTGTCTCCTGGTTGTCGTTGGGTTGATATAGGGTGTAAATACTATGTTTTTGATAGCATTGAGCGCCTGTCAGCTGGGCGCTAATGTCTAATTTTTCTATAAGACCTGGGCGTGTTTGTTTTGTAGTACATCGCGCAGAATGCTGCGGTGACAATGCGCCTCGTTGACGCAATAGCAGCCGATGGCGAAGTTGGTTTGTTGTGACAGGGCAGCCAGCAAATCCAGCGTTCGATTGGCAGGCGCATCGGCCAGTTGTTTACGGAAAGCTTTGTCAAACACCTTCCAGATTTTGTCGGCGTCTTCGGTTTTGCCATCGGCATACAACTTGATGGCGGCCAGGGCCTGGTGCATCAAATCGGGCTCGGGCGATAGCTCGGGCAGCCATACGTCGTAGTAGTTGCGGCTGGAGAATTCGGCCTTGGGCACGCCACGCGGTGGGCGGCGTACGGTACCAATGCGCAGGCCTTCGTCCGCTGTGCGCGTGCTGCCAAGTTGTACGATGCGAATGGGCATGGTGCAGGGCTGCTTTCTGGCTAGTTAATCGTTGTCAAAAACGCTGTGGCGCTTGCCGGTGGTGGCTTGAGGAGCTTCAGTGGTTTTGTCAGCTGGGTTATCTGAGGCTTCTGCCGGTTTTCTGCGCTTGGGAGTGGCCCTGGCCAGCGGGTTAAAGGCGAGTGCAGCATCGATCCAGCGTTGCCAGGCTTCGCGCGTAGCGTAGGCTGCCGGGCCAATCAAAAAATAGCCATCCATCAGCCCTTTGTTAGAGAGCGGGCGCACGCCCGGCACCTCAGCCACCTGCGCGTGGCAGTTGGGCGGCAAACGCACCAGCAACTCGTCGTTTTCTACGCCCAGACACATCTTGCCGTCCACCATAAACACATGGCAGCCAAACATGGTTTTCTCTTGCACACTCAGGCCCGGCGCGTGCTCGGCAAGCGCGTCGCGCACGGCGTCAATCAGTTGTAGGGTTTCGGGGTCGATAGGTCGGCGGGGCATGGTGGTGTCTCTGGTCTACTTAGACCCGCTCCATCGCGCGGTGCGGTGCGGATGGCAGCTGCACGGTAACGGTATCACCCGCTTGCACGATACCCCCTTGCAGCACAACGGCCATGACGCCGGTTTTGCGCACCTGCTGGCCGTCGGGCGTTTTGTCCAGCATGGCGGCGAACAGGCCTTTTTGAAAGTTGTCGATTTGCACGCAAGGGTTGCGCAGGCCGGTAAGCCGCAGCACAGGCCCTTGGGTGAACTGTAATTGGGTGTCGACTGGCAGGCAGATCAGTTCGCGCCAGCCCAAGCCATGTGCAGTAGCTAAAGTAATGTTCTCGCCTAGCTGGCCGGCCGTTACTCTAAAGCCCTGCATGGTTAGGTGGGCGAACAGGTCAGCGCTGATGAGGTGCACTTGGCGTAAATTGGGCTGATAGGGGTTTGCCTTGACGCGTGAGCGATGCTGCACCGTGGCACCATGGTGCGCATCGTCCACCACGCCCAAGCCGGGTTCCAGCACGATCGCGGGCACGGCTTGCTTGCTGAAGCGGTGCTGGCTGTCGCGGTGGACGGCTTGGACAGTGGTGTTGAGCATGGCGGTTGTCTTTTTATATGGAGTAACGGACATTTAATCCGCTGGTCGGGGGAGTTAACGAATCACCTCCGGAGCATCCCCATCCAGCATTCGCCTTGCAATAATCACCCGCATGATCTCGTTCGTGCCTTCCAAAATCTGGTGCACGCGCGCGTCGCGCATCAAGCGCTCCAGCGGGTATTCGCGGATATAGCCGTAGCCGCCGT
>JAVXMM010000095.1:0-13573 GCA_036646255.1 Comamonas sp. | reverse complement strand
TTTCGCCCATCTGGGCTTCGGTCACCAGACCGCAGTATTGGGAACGCATTGCCATAGCCAATCTTCCTGCGCCTTGTGGGCGCGCTAATAATTTATTTAGACCCCGATGGGCGCGACTCAGGTGGAGCCACCACACCCATCGAGACGATGTATTTGAGCGCGGCGTCCACGCTCATGTTCAGTTCTCTGCAATCGCTCTTGCGCACCACCACCAAGTAGCCACCCGTGGGATTAGGCGTGGTGGGCACATACACGCTGACAAATTCATCTTGTGCATCCTCCAGCAGCCCGGCAATTTCACCGCCCGGGGCACCCGTCACAAACCCGATGGTCCACATTCCGGACTGGGGCCACTGCAGCAGCACAGCGGTGCGAAAGGCGTTGCCACTCTCGGAGAACAACGTATCTGACACCTGCTTGACGCTGGAGTAAATGGAGCGCACGACCGGAATCCGGCTGACTAGCGCATCCCCCCAAGACACCAGCTTGCGCCCCACAAAGTTACTGGCAATACCACCCACCGCCAGCAAAATTGCCAGGGTAAGCACCACGCCAAAACCGGGGATGTGGTAGCCCAGCACCGCATCAGGCTGCCAGCCGGCGGGCAGGATCTGCAGCGTTTGGTCAAGCGTGCTGACGATCCAGTGCAGCACCCAAACGGTGATGACACCGGGCACTACGACCAGCAAGCCAGTCAACAACCATTTGCGCAGAGAAGACATGAAGTGTTCAATCCAGAGCGGCGGCCTTTACTTGGCCGATCCCAAAGTGGTGGGTGCCGGCGCAGGCGCAGGCACTGCAGGAGCCGGAGCACTTGCTGGTGCAGCAACAGGCGCGCTACTGTCAGCGCTGGCCTTTTTGCCGCTGAAATCCGTGGCGTACCAGCCGGTACCCTTGAGCTGGAAGCCGGGCGCAGTCAGCTGCTTAGAAAAGCTGGCCTGGCGGCACTCCGGGCATTCGGTCAGCGGTGTATCCGACATTTTTTGCAAAACGTCTTTGGCAAAACCACAAGCACTGCATTTGTAAGCGTATATCGGCATCTCGCAAGATCAAAAAACGAAGGAAAACCCTTGATTATAGGCGTGTTGCATGAAAATGCCCGACCAAATCCTTGCAGACCACATGGCAGGCATCCGCTTGCATTTAGCGCGCAGCGACGCCTGATGGGGCTAGTGCTTCGCGGACGAAGGGTACAACATCCGTTTTTTCGTTACGAATCCACTGCGGCGCAAGCGAGCCAGCCACCATACCGGCCATGGCCGACAAAACACCAGCCAACTGCGCAGGGAACACCGCACCCCAAGCCATATTGAGGCCAGCCAGCCAGATGCCAATACCCAAGCCAACCGCCATCAAGGCGCCCTGCGTAGTGGCACGCTTCCAGTACAGACCAAAGGTCAGCGGCACGAAAGCGCCGACCAGTGGCACTTGGTAAGCACCAGACACCAGCTCATAAATCGGTGTCCCTTCCATTTGAATGGCGTAAACCAGCACACAGGCGCTGAACACTAGCACGCTGATACGCATAGTCAGCAGATTTTCACGGTCACTGATGCTGGGGCGGAACTGGCGCCAAATGTTTTCTGTAAAGGTCACGCTAGGCGCCAGCAAGGTCGCCGATGCGCAGGATTTAATAGCCGACAGCAGTGCACCAAAGAACAGCACCTGCATCACAAAAGGCATCTTGTCCATCACCAAGGTCGGAAGCACTTTCTGCGGGTCATCCTTCAGCAGCGCGGCCGCCTCCTCAGGCATGATCAGCAAGGCACTGGCAACCAGGAACATGGGCACAAAGGCAAACAAAATATAGGCCGAGCCGCCGATGACCGTGCCACGCGTGGCGGACTTCTCGCTCTTAGCTGACATCACGCGCTGAAACACATCCTGCTGCGGGATAGAGCCCAGCATCATGGTGATCGCAGCGGCGAAGAAAAACACAATGTCATGCCAGGTGGGTTCGGGCCAGAACTGGAACAGATCACGACTGGTAGCCAAGTCAATCACCTTGCCCGCGCCGCCCGCCATATCGCTGGCAAAAAAGGCCAGCACCATCAGGCCGACGACCAGGATGATCATCTGCACAAAATCCGTCACCGCCACGGACCACATGCCACCAAAAAGCGTATAGGCCAGGATGGAAACCACGCCAATCACCATGCCCATCGGGGTGCTGATTGCGCCTTGCGACAAAAGGTTAAACACCAAGCCCAGCGCCGTGACCTGAGCCGATACCCAACCTAGATAGCTCAGCATGATGATCAGTGAACAGATGATCTCTACCGAGCGGCCATAGCGCTTGCGGTAGTAGTCGCTGATAGTCAGCAAGGTCATGCGGTAGAGCTTGCCGGCAAAGAACAGGCCCACCAGGATCAAACACATACCGGCGCCAAACGGGTCTTCCACCACATTGCGCAGGCCTCCTTCGATGAACTTCGCGGGCACGCCCAGCACGATCTCGGAGCCAAACCAGGTAGCGAACGTGGTGGTAATGATCATGAACATCGGCAGATTACGGCCTGCGATGGCAAAGTCAGCGGTGTTTTTTACCCGTTTGGCAGCCCACAACCCCACACCAATGGTTACAAACAGGTAAGCAATGACCATATAGAGCAGCACTTTGTCACTCCTGGGAATCGAAAAGGAATTAAAAAATACGGACACGAATCAGGAGCTGCAACACAACCAGCCCCAACACAAAGCCGATACCGCCGCAAATGATGATTTGCAGCAGCTTGTTGGTCAGTTTTTGTTGCGCGAGCAGCTCCTTGAGCGCCTCATCATTGTCACTGCCGCTACGCGACAAGTACTGGTGCACCAAGCGTGGCATATCGGGCAACAACTTGGCGTAGCGTGGTGCTTGCGCCTTCAACTCGTTCCACAAGCGCTGCGGGCCCATTTGGTCCAGCATCCACTTTTCGAGGAAAGGCTTGGCCGTGCTCCACAAGTCCAAGTCCGGGTCGAGCTGGCGACCCAAGCCTTCGATATTGAGCAGGGTTTTTTGCAGCAGCACCAGCTGCGGCTGGATCTCGACCTGGAAACGGCGCGAGGTCTGGAATAGGCGCATCAACACCATGCCCAGCGAGATTTCTTTCAGTGGGCGGTCAAAATATGGCTCACATACTGCGCGAATGGCGGCTTCAAGCTCATCCACACGCGTGTCCGGCGGCACCCAGCCACTTTCGATGTGCAGCTCGGCTACGCGCTTGTAGTCGCGGCGGAAGAAGGCCGTGAAGTTCTGCGCCAGATACTCTTTGTCAAACTCGGTCAACGTGCCGACAATGCCAAAGTCCAGCGATATATAGCGGCCAAAGCTCTCTGGCTCCAGGCTCACCTGAATATTACCCGGATGCATGTCGGCGTGAAAAAAACCGTCGCGGAACACCTGGGTAAAAAATATCGTCACGCCATCGCGTGCCAGCTTGGGGATATCCACGCCTGCAGCGCGCAAAGTCTCCACCTGGTTGATGGGCACGCCGTTCATGCGCTCCATCACCATTACCTCTTGGTGGCAAAAATCCCAAACCACTTCGGGGATCAGCACCAAATCCAAGCCTTCCATATTGCGGCGCAGTTGGGCAGCGTTCGATGCCTCGCGCATCAAATCCAACTCGTCGTGCAAATAGGTATCAAACTCGGCCACCACTTGCAAGGGCTTTAAGCGCTTGCCATCGGCAGACAGCCTCTCGACCCAACCAGCCATGGTGCGCATCAGCGCCAAGTCACTATCAATCACCGGCAGCATGCCGGGGCGCAGCACTTTAACGGCTACATCGCGCAGCTCGCCCTGACGGGTGCGGATGGTAGCAAAGTGCACCTGGGCAATAGATGCACTGGCAACCGGCTTTTCTTCAAACGATACAAAGACCTCGCCAATCGGCTTGCGAAAGGCGCGTTCAATCGTCTCGACCGCAATACGCGGGTCAAACGAAGGCACGCGGTCTTGTAGCAGTGCCAGTTCCTCAGCCATATCAGGTGGCAGCAGGTCGCGGCGGGTGGACAGCACCTGGCCAAACTTGACGAAGATAGGACCCAGCTGCTCCAGTGCCTCACGCAGGCGCTGGCCACGTGGATCGGTCCACTTACGGCCAAAGCGAAAGACGCGACTAACGCCTTGGAGGAAGGGGTGGTTGAAGCTGGACAGCACCATATCGTCCAGCCCATAACGCCACACCACCCAGAGGATGGTGAAGCCGCGGAAAAATCGCTTCATGAAGGATTCCGCTCACTGGCCATATCACGATCTGCGCCGTAGCCTGGAGGCGTGGGCGGCGCGGGTGGCTGCACCTCTTGACGGCTGCCAAAACGGTCGGCCGTGCGCACACCCATGCTGACAAACTGGCGCAGGGCCACGGCAATGCGTTGGCCTGCTTGCGCCAGCCAATGTGCTGGTGAGTCGCCCACAATGCGTGCCAGGTCTTCTTCAACATCCCACCGCACATGGTCAACCAGCCACTGGATCTCAGCGGCAAACTGCACATCGCCATCAATGCGGATTGAGGGTTTTTCTCCCTGTAGCACATCACGGGCCAGCGCCAGCGGCGACTCATCGGCCACCTGCACACGCAAGTCTGGCGTTTCTTCGTCACCAGCCAGATCGAGCAGACCGGCTGGCGTGATTTTGAGAGAGAGCTTGATGCTGCGCCACTGCACTTGCACCACACGTCCGCTCTGGCGCACCAGGCGGTCCATGGCGACGCTCTCTTGCATCAGCACATGGTTCAAAAACAGCACGACGCGGTGCTGCACCTCTGACACCAACCACTGTGGTGGCTGGGCCGACTGCAGGATGCGCGCAAAGATGCCGCCCGGGAATGAAAAAGGGGACTGTGTTGCCATAGCCCCCGATTATTCCCCAACTCCACCACCCGGGCCCACATTAACGGGCAAAGGGGTGGAGTTTTATGGCCGTTTGCTTACTGCAAAGCTTGCAAACCTGCTACCAACCAACCGCTAGTGCCGTCCTTGGGCTTGGTCATGTTCCAGACTTCGCGGAAAGGGCTTGGGCCTGCATCGGCTTCTTCACGGATCATGCCCGAGAACTCAACACTCGCCATATAGGCATTGCCCAAGTCTTCGATACCCAGCAATTGGGCTTCGAGCATGACCACATCGGTCTGGTTTGGCTGCACGCCTTCGCGGTGCTGCTCACGGTCTTGCAACTGGCCCTTGACTTCGGTCAGCATGTCGTCCGTCATCATCGAGCGCAGCGTCGAGACATTGCCACTATCCCAAGCGGATTGCAGGGTGACAAAGTTGCGTTTTGCAGCCTCCAAGAAGCCAGGGGCATCAAAGCCTTCTGGCACGCCCCAGTTTTGCGAACCCGCAAGGCCAGCGCCAATCATGCTTCCGCCGGTTGCTGCTGCAGCCACTGGGGCTGCTGCATGCTCCCAAGGGCGAGCCGATGCGTCGTTACCCACCTTTGCAGGGTTGTATTGCGGTGCCACAGGTGCCGATGCAGGCGCTTGCGAACCCACATTGCCCGCGCCTTGGAAGGCGAATGGTGAGTTATTAGCCTGTGCTGCAGCACCCGCTTTCTTGCGCATGATGAAGCCCACGATAGCCAGCACTGCCATGATGGCCAGGCCAACCAGCAACATGTTGGCAAACGCCTCGCCCATCCCCAGGCTGTGCGCCAGCCAAGCCAGACCCAAGCCAGCTGCAATACCGCCCAACATGGCGCCCCATGGCTTCTTAGCTGCGGCTTGCGGCGCTGCCGTGGCAGGGCGCTGTGCTTGCTGCGCAGGTGCAGCCTGGTTTCCAGGCGCCTGCTGTGGCGATGCCTGGCGCTGGGTCACATTACCGGACTGCTGACCCATGGATTTGCCACCACCCATGCGCTTGGCATCGGCATCCAGGTGCACAAATGCCAGCAGCACCATCAAGACCACTGACCACAATTTCGTCATATTTGCTCCGTTTCTTTGTCAGCGCCCTATTAGCGCCGACTCATTCACTACTACGCCCCACGATCTACAAAACCGGTCTGTTGTGTTGTAGGACCCAGATGCTGGGCGGCATCTGGTTTTGCGACCGGTTCTGCTCAAAAAATTAGCACTTAATCCCCACATGCAGCGCGGTCACGCCTGCTGTCAGGTTGTGGTAATCCACATGGCCAAAGCCAGCACCTTGCATCATGGCCTTCAACTCTTTTTGGCCAGGGTGCATGCGGATCGACTCGGCTAGGTAACGGTAGCTTTCAGCATCACCGGCCACCATTTGACCAATACGCGGCAACACCTGGAAGGAATACAGATCGTAGGCCTTCTCCAGCGGCTTGGCCACCTTGGAAAACTCCAACACCAAGAGCTTGCCGCGCGGTTTGAGCACGCGGTTCATCTCTTTGAGCGCCAGGTCCTTGTGCGTCATATTGCGCAAGCCAAAGGCCACGCTTACCACATCAAAGTAGTTATCAGGGAAGGGCAAGGCCTCAGCATCGCACACCAAGGTGGGCAAATGCAGGCCTTTGTCGATCAGGCGATCGCGCCCCACCCGCAGCATGGCTTCGTTGATATCGGTGTGCACCACCTGGCCGCTCTTGCCTACTTTTTTAGCAAAAGCAAGCGACAAATCACCTGTGCCACCCGCGATATCCAGAACTCGCTGGCCTTCCCTCAGGTTGGCGACCATCACGGTGTACTGCTTCCACACCCGGTGCAGGCCGACCGACATCAAGTCGTTCATCACATCGTATTTGCTCGCAACCGAATCAAACACGCCGCGCACTTTGCGCGCCTTGTCCTGCTCATCTACCGTCTCAAAACCAAAGTGGGTGGTACTCATATGTGGAATGCTAGCAAGCTATGTAGCGCCCGGGATACATACCCCGCCAGACGGGCGGGTATGCACCATAAGGCATTTATGCCTGTAGCGCCTACTTCGCGGGCGCTACCAGCTATTCAATTTATAGCTTTATATACAAAATATTGCGTATTGTCAGCGCAGCAGGGATACCCGACTGCCGCTGTGCACGTCAATGGTTATGCCCGCAGGCGCTACCGCCCTTAGGCGCCATGGGCTGATCGCGGTCTACGCCAGCCTCTTGCAACTTGGCCAGATAGGCCTGCCACAACTCTTGCTCGCGGCTGCCCAGTTCGTACAAATACTGCCAGCTGAAGAGGCCGCTTTCGTGCCCGTCTGAGAAGATCGGCTTGATCGCGTACTGACCAACAGGCTCGATAGCGACAATGCCCACCTCACGCTTGCCAGTCTGCAGCACCTCTTGCCCTGGGCCGTGGCCTTGCACCTCGGCTGAAGGGGAGTAGACGCGCAGCAGCTCAAACGGCAGGCGGAACGTGGCGCCATCGGCATATTGCACCTCCAGCACGCGCGATGCGCCATGCACCGTAATACCGGTGGGGGTTGGGGTTTCTGGGGTCAGGCCCGCCATGTTTGCATCCTTGGTATCGCTTTGCGTCGCACCCACTCAGCAGCGGCGCCACACAATGTTTTGATAAAAATGGCCGCTGGCGCCCGGGTGGCGGGAGCAGCGGCATCAAAAATTATAGCAACCTGTTTATAGCAGACGGTTAAGCGCGGCCACCATCCGCGCCTCGGCGGCGGGCAGCTCAGCAGTTAACGCAGCCTCCAGCGCAGTATCGCGATCGCGTTGCGCACCAGCCCATACAGGTGCAGGGAAGTGGCTGTCTGCGCTATAACGCGCAATCACATGCCAATGCAGGTGGGGCACCATGTTACCCAAGGTCGCCACATTGATCTTGCGCGGCGCAGGCGTCATGCCCCGCAGAGCCACCTCCACCGCCACCACGGCATCCATGCACCATGCGCGATCAAGGGGGCTCAGGTCAGAGAACTCGGCCACATGGCTGCCCCAGACCACGCGGTAAAAGGCGGGAAATCCCACCTCATCCGCATGAATCACGCGCAGCACACCGCCCGCCCGCGTGCCCTGCCATACCAAGCGACCACCATCGGTGTGGCACAGCGGACAGTCGGGGTTCGGCTCGACAGGATGCTTGGTCATACCAGCACCCGCTCGATACCACCGTTGTTGGCGCGCTGCACGTACTCAGGCATCCAGTTTTCACCCAGAATCTCGCGCGCCATCTCAACCACGATGTAATCCGCCTCCAGCAGGCCATTTTGCAGGTCGTCCTGGTAGCGATTCAGGCCTTGCAGGCAACTCGGGCAGCTAGTCAAAATTTTGACGTTGTCCTTAGCGCCCACATCGCCACTCTCGCGCAGCGTCGCCTCACCCTTGCGGATTTCTTCGGTCTTGCGAAAGCGAATTTGCGTTGAAATATCCGGGCGCGTCACCCCCAAAGTACCTGACTCGCCGCAGCAACGCTCGCTTTTCAGCACGTTGTCACCCACCAGCGCCTTGACCGTCTTCATCGGGTCTTGCAGCTTCATCGGCGTGTGGCAAGGGTCGTGGTACAGGTAGGCACCCTTGCCTTGCAGGGTAATACCCTTTTCCAGCAGGTACTCGTGAATGTCGATGATGCGGCAACCGGGGAAGATCTTGTCAAACTGGTAGCCCTGCAATTGGTCATAGCAGGTGCCGCAGCTCACCACCACGGTCTTGATATCCAGGTAGTTCAAGGTCGTCGCCACGCGGTGGAAGAGCACACGGTTATCGGTGATCATCTTCTCCGCCTTGTCAAACTGGCCCGAGCCACGCTGTGGATAACCGCAGCAAAGGTAGCCCGGCGGCAGCACCGTTTGCACGCCCGCATGCCACAGCATGGCCTGAGTGGCCAGACCCACTTGGCTGAACAAACGCTCCGATCCACAACCGGGGAAGTAGAACACCGCCTCGGTCTCCGAATTGGTGGTTTTCGGGTCGCGAATGATAGGAACGTAATCCTTGTTCTCGATATCGAGCAAGGCACGCGCCGTTTGCTTGGGCAGGCCACCGGGCAACTTCTTGTTGATGAAGTGAATCACCTGCTCCTTGATGGGCGGCAAGCCCACCGATGCGGGCGGGTGCGCTGTCTGGCGCTTGGCAAAGCTCTTGAGCACATCGGCTGCCAAGCGCTGCGCCTTAAAGCCCACGCCCACCATAGTCTTGCGCAGCAGCTTGATGGTGTCCGGATTGGTGGCGTTGAGCATCGCCATGGCCACCTTGTTGCCGGGGCGGAAGCTCTTTTTACCCATTTGGCGCAACAAGTTGCGCATGTTCATGGTCACATCGCCAAAGTCGATCTTGACCGGGCACGGCGTGGCGCACTTGTGGCAGACCGTGCAATGGTCGGCCACATCCTCAAACTCTTGCCAATGGCGGATAGACACACCGCGGCGGGTTTGCTCCTCGTACAAAAAGGCCTCAACCAGCAGCGAAGTCGCCAAAATCTTGTTGCGTGGGCTGTACAGCAAATTGGCGCGCGGCACATGGGTGGCACACACCGGTTTGCACTTGCCGCAGCGCAGGCAGTCCTTCACACTGTCGGCAATCGCGCCGATATGACTTTGCTGCATGATGAGCGACTCGTGCCCCATCAGACCAAAGCTTGGCGTGTAGGCATTGGTCAAATCGGCATACATCAGCGATTTGCGCGATTTGTCGCCTTCGTGCGTTTGCTCCAGCAAAATTTTGCGCTCTTCAGGCCGCAGCAGCTTGCCCTTGTTGAAGTGGCCGTTCGGATCAATCTTTGCCTTGTACTCGGCAAAAGGACGGAGCTCGTCGTCGCTCAAAAACTCCAGCTTGGTAATACCAATGCCATGCTCGCCCGAGATCACCCCCCCCAGGCTGCGCGCCAAATCCATGATGCGCGCCACAGCAGCGTGCGCCGTGGTCAGCATTTCGTAGTCGTCGCTGTTCACCGGCAAGTTAGTGTGCACATTGCCATCACCGGCATGCATGTGCAGGGCCACAAACACGCGGCCCTTGAGCACGCGCTGGTGAATGGCAACCACCTCGTCCATGATTGGAAGGTAGGCCGACCCCGCAAAAATGGCTTGCAGCGGCGCACGCAAATCGCTTTTCCAGCTAGCACGCAGCGTGTGGTCTTGCAACAGGCGGAACTGCTCAGACACGTTATTCAGCCACCCTTGCCAACGGCCATGCACCTCGGTCACCAAGGTCAGCGCCTGGGCTACACGATCCTCCAGCAGCTCCGCTGAGGGGATGTCGTTCGCATCGTCCTGCTTGCCCA
Organism: Comamonas sp.; assembly: GCA_036646255.1. GTDB lineage: Bacteria > Pseudomonadota > Gammaproteobacteria > Burkholderiales > Burkholderiaceae_C > Comamonas. The sequence continues at coordinate 3,461 of JAVXMM010000095.1, read as the reverse complement.
GCGGCAAGTTTCCGCTGGCAAAGAACGTATGCAGTGCATCGCAAAGCTTGATCTTGTTTTGCAGTGACAGCTCGATATTGATGCGCTCGATGCCATCGGTGTACTCGGCCATGCGCGGCAGCGGGATCACCACGTCTTCGTTGATCTTGAAGGCATTGGTGTGGCGGCTGATGGCCGCCGTACGCTTGCGGTCAAGCCAGAACTTCTTGCGCGCTTCAGGGCTGATAGCAATAAAGCCTTCGCCGCTGCGCGAGTTGGCAATGCGCACCACCTCGCTGGTCACTCGCGCCACGTCGTCCGGGTTGTCGCCGACGATGTCGCCGAACAACACCATCTTCGGCAGGCCGCCATGCTTTTTGCTCTTGGTGGCGTAGCCCACGGCCTTCAAATAACGGTCGTCCAAGTGCTCCAGGCCTGCCAGCAGCACACCACTGCGCTTTTGCTCGGCAAACATATAGTCCTTGATCTCGACGATCGACGGTACGGCATCTTTGGCATTGCCAAAGAACTCCAGACACACAGTGCGTGTGTGGCTTGGCATACGGTGCACGATCCAGCGCGCACTGGTGATCAGTCCGTCAGTGCCCTCTTTCTGGATACCAGGCAGGCCCGAGAGGAACTTGTCCGTCACATCCTTGCCCAAGCCTTCCTTGCGGAAGGTGTGGCCAGGGATGTCCAAGCGTTCGGTGCGGATGTGCGTCTTGCCATCCGCCTGCAGGTACTTCAGCTCAAAGCTGGCCATCTCGGCGTCGTGAATCTTGCCCAAATTGTGGTCGAGCCGCGTGACCTCCAACCACTGCGCATCAGGCGTCACCATGCGCCAGCTGGCCAGGTTGTCGAGTGCTGTACCCCATAGCACGGCCTTTTTGCCGCCTGCATTCATCGCGATATTGCCGCCAATGCACGATGCCTCAATCGAGGTCGGATCGACCGCAAACACAAAACCGCCACGCTCAGCCGCATCTGCCACACGCTGGGTCACCACACCGGCCTGCGACCACACCGTGGGTACGGGATGGTCGATACCGGGCAGTGACATCATCTCCACCTCGCCCATCTTTTCGAGCTTTTCAGTATTGATGACCGCGCTGCGCCAGGTCAGCGGAATGGCTCCGCCTGTATAGCCCGTGCCACCGCCACGGGGAACGATAGTCAGACCCAGCTCAATACAGGCCCTGACCAAACCAGCGATTTCTTCCTCAGAATCAGGCGTCAGCACCACAAATGGATACTCGACACGCCAATCGGTCGCGTCGGTCACATGGCTAACGCGCGACAGCCCGTCAAACTTGATGTTGTCCTTGGCCGTCAGATGCTTGAGCGCACGCTGCACATCGCGGCGCAGACTGGTGGACTCTTGCAAGGTGATATCGAACTCGGCCACGGCCACTTGCGCGGCGTCAATGAGCTGACCCACTAATGCGTCACGCGCAGCGTCTTCACTAGGAACACGGCGTTTTTGCACCTCCGCCAAACGGTGCTGCAAAGCATCGACCAACTGCTTACGGCGGCCTGGGTTGTGGATCAGGTCATCTTGCAGATAGGGGTTGCGCTGCACCACCCAGATATCGCCCAGCACCTCATAGAGCATGCGGGCGGATCGACCCGTCTTACGCTCTTGCCGCAACTGATTCAGCAGGTCCCACGCGTGGGACCCCAGCAAACGAATCACGATTTCGCGGTCGGAGAACGAGGTGTAGTTGTAAGGAATCTCTCGAAGACGGGCTGGCCCGTCGACCTGGGCTTGCAGGGTTGCCAGCGCAATCGGTGCATTCATGAATGGGACCTGTGGGGGAGTCTAGGCTCCCCAGAGTTAGCAGTGGGGGGCCAATTTTAAGACATGGGGCAAATACGCATCGTCCCTGCTCACAAAAGCAGATAAGCCACTGTAGTTTGCGACAAATCACGCCCTCTTCCGCACACCCGTCGATTTTCTAATTTGTTCTCATTTGATCGAATTTGAGCATTTGCCACCTACACTGGCATGGCTAGCACAGTTGTTTGACAGTTGTACATGACAGTCCCAGCAACAACCCGGGTCTTCGCCAAGGTGTTTACACTTTTTTCAGGCCGCTAGAATACGGCCTGACTTACAATCGTAACGCCTTGTATTTCTTGACGCTGTATGCCCATACAACCGGGTTTTCCCAGTTGCCTATGAGCAAGCGCTATGCCACAACGTCACAGAACATTCATAAACGCCCTCTACGATTCGTTTTTGAGCGTTTTTTTACAACCCCCAGGAGCATTCATGCATTTCAAGCGTTTGGCCATCGCTGCCGGTATCGCAGCCACTACCAGCCTGTCGGCTCAAGCCGCCACCGAAATCCAGTGGTGGCATTCCATGACCGCCGTGAACAACGAGTGGGTCAACGATCTGGCCAAAGAATTCAACGAAAGCCAGAAGGAATACAAGGTTGTTCCAACCTTCAAGGGCGTGTACGACGAGTCCATGACCGCCGCTATCGCTGCGTTCCGCTCGGGCAATGCGCCACACATTCTGCAAGTGTTTGAAGTGGGCACCGCCACCATGATGGCTTCCAAGGGCGCTACCGTGCCTGTGGGCAAGGTGATGTCGGATGCGGGCGTTTCGTTTGACCCCAAGGCCTACATCCCCGCCGTGGCTGGTTACTACACCGCCCCTAACGGCCAGATGCTGAGCTTCCCGTTCAACAGCTCCACCACCATCTTTTATTACAACAAGGATGCCTTCAAGAAGGCAGGCCTGAACGCTGACAAGGCCCCAACTACTTGGCCTGAAGTGTTTGAAGCTGCCAAGAAGCTCAAGGCCAGCGGCCACAGCTGCCCGATGACCCTGGCATGGCAAGGCTGGACCCAGCTGGAGTCCTTCTCCACCTGGCACAACGTTGAATTTGCAACCGAGCACAACGGCCTGAGCGCTAACGGCTACAAAGCCCGCCTGAAGATCAACTCGCCTCTGCACGTCAAACACATTGACAACCTGTCCGCAGCTGCCAAGGCCGGTGAGTTTGTCTACAAGGGCCGAGCCTCTACCGCCCAAGCGTCGTTCACCGCTGGTGAGTGCGCCATGATCCAGACTTCATCTGGCTTCTACGGCGACGTAGCCAAGAACGCCAAGTTTGCCTACGGCTTGGCCGCCCTGCCTTACTACCCAGACGTGAAGGGTGCACCTCAAAACACCGTGATTGGTGGCGCATCCCTGTGGGTGATGTCTGGCAAGAAATCCGAAGAGTACAAGGGCGTCGCCAAGTTCTTCGAATTCCTGTCGCAAACCAAGGTACAAGCCGCTTCCCACCAGCGCACCGGCTATCTGCCTGTGACCATGGCTGCGTATGACCTGACCGAAAAGTCTGGCTTCTACGAGAAGCATCCTGGCACCGACACCGCTGTGACGCAGATGATCCGCAAGGTGACTGACAACTCACGCGGTATCCGTCTGGGCAACTATGTGCAGATCCGCACCATCGAGGACGAAGAAC
>JAVXMM010000094.1:12878-13719 GCA_036646255.1 Comamonas sp. | reverse complement strand
GATCAAATCGGTGGAAAACACCAAGAAGATCACCAAAGCCATGGAAATGGTTGCCGCATCCAAAATGCGCAAAGCGCAGGAACGGATGCTGGCAGCCCGTCCATACAGCGAAAAAATTCGCGCAATTGCGGCTCACCTGAGTCAGGCAAACCCCGAGTATGTTCACCCTTTCATGGTGTCGCAAGACACCAAGAAGGTGGGCTTGATCGTGGTGACCACCGACAAAGGCCTGTGCGGCGGCATGAACACCAATGTGCTGCGTGCCGTGACGAACAAGCTCAGGGAACTGCAGTCGGCAGGTGTCAGTGCAGAGGCCGTTGCCATTGGTGGCAAGGGCTTCAGCTTCCTGAACCGCGTGGGTGCTAAGGTGGTTGCAAATGCTACGGGTCTGGGTGACACGCCGCATCTGGACACGCTCATTGGCCCCGTTAAGGTATTGCTGGATCAGTACGCCGAAGGCAAGCTGAGTGCGGTGTACCTGTGCTACACCAAGTTCGTCAATACGATGAAGCAGGAGTCCCTGGTTGAGCAGTTGTTGCCCCTGTCGCAAGAAGCGATGCAGGGAACGGCACCGGCCCACGGCTGGGACTACATCTACGAGCCCGATGCGCAAAGTGTGATCGACGAGCTGCTCGTGCGTTATGTGGAATCGCTGATTTACTCAGCCGTTGCAGACAATATGGCTTCCGAGCAGTCTGCACGTATGGTGGCCATGAAGGCTGCTACCGACAACGCTGGCAACGTCATCAACGAGTTGAAGCTGATCTACAACAAGACGCGTCAGGCTGCGATTACGACCGAGTTGTCGGAAATCGTGGCAGGCGCAGCCGCTGTGTAAACG
>JAVXMM010000094.1:0-12868 GCA_036646255.1 Comamonas sp. | reverse complement strand
ATTGGAGCAAAAAATGGCTCAAGTACAAGGCAAGATTGTTCAATGTATCGGCGCGGTGGTGGACGTTGAGTTCCCCCACGGCCAGGTACCCAACGTGTTTGATGCACTGAAGCTGGAGGGCACAGCCCTGACGCTGGAAGTGCAGCAGCAGCTGGGTGACGGCATCGTCCGTACCATTGCACTGGGCTCTTCCGACGGCCTGAAACGCGGTCTGATGGTTACGAACACTGGCAAGGCCATCACGGTTCCCGTGGGCAAGGCTACGCTGGGTCGTATCATGGACGTGCTGGGTAACCCCATCGACGAGCGCGGTCCTGTGGACCAAACCGTGACGGCATCTATCCACCGCACGGCTCCTGCATACGACGAACTGTCGCCATCGCAAGAGCTGCTGGAAACCGGCATCAAGGTGATCGATCTGATCTCTCCTTTCGCTAAGGGCGGTAAGGTTGGTCTGTTCGGTGGCGCGGGTGTGGGCAAGACCGTGAACATGATGGAGCTCATCAACAACATCGCTAAGGGCCACGGCGGTCTGTCGGTGTTTGCTGGTGTGGGCGAGCGTACTCGTGAAGGTAACGACTTCTATCACGAAATGTCCGATGCGGGCGTCGTGAACCAGGAGAACCTGAACGAGTCCAAGGTGGCGATGGTCTACGGTCAGATGAACGAGCCACCAGGCAACCGTCTGCGCGTTGCGCTGACCGGCCTGACCATGGCTGAAGCTTTCCGTGACGAAGGCAAGGACGTGCTGTTCTTTGTGGACAACATCTACCGTTACACCCTAGCTGGTACCGAAGTGTCCGCGCTGCTGGGTCGTATGCCTTCCGCCGTGGGCTACCAGCCTACGCTGGCCGAAGAAATGGGTCGTCTGCAAGAGCGTATTACCTCGACCAAGGTGGGATCGATCACTTCTATCCAGGCCGTTTACGTGCCAGCCGATGACTTGACCGATCCATCGCCAGCTACCACCTTTGCTCACTTGGACTCCACCGTGGTGTTGTCTCGTGACATCGCTTCGCTGGGTATCTACCCTGCCGTGGATCCTCTGGACTCCACCAGCCGTCAGCTGGATCCCCAAGTGGTGGGTGAAGAGCATTACGCCGTAGCTCGTCAAGTGCAGGGTACGCTGCAGCGCTACAAGGAATTGCGTGACATTATCGCGATTCTGGGTATGGACGAACTGGCCCCTGAAGACAAGCAGGCTGTTGCCCGCGCTCGTAAGATCCAGCGTTTCCTGTCGCAGCCTTTCCACGTCGCTGAAGTGTTTACTGGTGCACCTGGTAAGTACGTTCCCCTGTCTGAAACCATTCGTGGCTTCAAGATGATTGTGAACGGCGAGTGTGACCATCTGCCTGAGCAGGCCTTCTACATGGTTGGCACCATCGACGAAGCTATCGAAAAGGCGAAGAAGCTCTAAGGTTTGCCTTGAGCGGCGGCGTAACCGCTGCTGCTCTTAAGTCCACCTTATTTCTTTTTCACTCTGAGGAGCAACGATGAACACCTTCCACGTTGATGTGGTCAGTGCTGAAGAATCCATCTTCTCCGGCGAAGCCCGTTTTGTGGCCTTGCCTGGTGAGATGGGCGAGCTCGGTATCTACCCCCGCCACACGCCGTTGATCACCCGTATCAAGCCAGGAGCGGTGCGCATTGAGAAGACCGATGGCAGCGAAGAGTTCATCTTCGTCGCCGGCGGTATTCTGGAAGTGCAACCCGACTGCGTGACCGTGCTGTCCGATACCGCTGTGCGCGGCAAGGACCTGGATGAGCAAAAGGCAGTTGAAGCCAAACAAAAGGCCGAAGAAGCAGTCAAGAACGCCAAAGGCGAGCTGGACCTGGCCAAGGCCCAATCTGAACTGGCCGTTATGGCTGCCCAGATTGCTGCGCTGCAAAAGTACCGCAAAAAGCGTTAATCAGCGAAAGCTGTCATGTACGCATAAAAAGCCACCGAAAGGTGGCTTTTGTTTTTGGCTAAAGTTCACCAACGAAAAGGCTGTTGGTGCCTATTTTTCAGACGCTAACAGCTATCGTTAATGTAGCGTTTTGATGGTGTGTTGCGCATTAGCGTACTACCGGAGCATCGGGTAGTTCATTGCCTTGCGGTGCTGAATTCGCCGTGCGGGGAAACTGCCCAGTCAGCAAGGTAGACACCTGGGCCACGGCGGTCAGCAATGCTTGTTCGTAGCTGCCACTTTGTAGGTCAGCGCTCAATTTACTGATAACTGCCTTCCATTGAGCGTCATCTACGCAGCGGGCCAGAGCTCGGTCGGCTACGATCTCGATCGCGTGGTCGGTCAGCAGCAGGTATATCAGCACGCCATTGTTGTGTTCGGTATCCCACACGCGCAGTTTGCTGAACTCCATCAAGGCGCGCTCACGTACTGGTGCATCACGACGGATATAGCTCCAGGGCAGAGCAGTTTCCACGTAAACCCGGATCTGCCCAGTGTGCTGAACCTCAGATGCAGCGATGGCCTTGGCAATACGTTCTCGCGCATCTGCGGGCAGTGCATGGGCTGCATCGCGGTCTAAAAAACGGTGACGCAACTGGCGAGCCCAGCGATTGATCCAGCCTGGCATTACCACCCTCCCGAGGCACCACCGCCCCCAAAATTACCACCTCCACCGGAGCCAAAGCCCCCCCCGCCGCCTCTACTGCCGAAGCCGCCGCCGCCAAAGCCACCGCCATAGCTGCCACTACCACCGCCGGTGATCACACCGCCCGGACGCAGGCCGCCTGTCAGCAACACAATGAATAGGGCCACCACACCGGCGCCTACGCCAATCAACAAGCTGGACGTGAGCACGGTGGCTAAAAAGCCCGCTGCACCGCCTGCAACAAGCGAGCCCAGGCCGCGGCCAAGTAATGCACGTAAAAAACCGCCAGCAATCATCACAAAGGCGAAGAAGAAAATAGCCAGCTCACCAATGTCCATACCTGATGCTTGAGTGGTTTGGCCTTGCTGGTTGCGTGTTTGGGGCAAAGGCAGCGCCTCGCCCTTGATAGCTGCGCTGATCTGGGTGATCGCCCCTTGTAGGCCTGCACCGTACCGGTTGGCCTGAAACGCAGGTTGCAACACGCCATCAATAATGCGGGCCGCGCGCAAATCGGGGATGGCGCCTTCTAGCGTTTTGGCCACTTCGATGCGCATGCGCCTGTCGTTTTTTGCAACCACGATAAGTAGGCCATCGCCGACGTCTTTACGACCAATCTTCCAGGTGTTGGCCACGCGGTTGGCATAGGCGGCAATGTCTTCGGGTGCAGTCGTCGGTACCATCAGGGCCACGACTTGCGAGCCAGTATCGCGCTCGAGTTGGTTGAGCTGGGTCTCTAGCTCGGCCAGCTCTTGCGCGCTCAGGGTTGCAGTCTGGTCGATGACGTGCGCAGTGAGCGCGGGCACGGGTAGCACGGCGGCCTGCACCAGCCACGGCGATAACGCTACTAAAAAAGTAGCTGCTAGCGCCCGGAGGGCGTGCGCAAAAGACACTGTTTACCCTTATTTCTTATCGGTAGAAAAATCGACCGTAGGTGGCTGTGAAATCTGCGCTTCGTTCTGCACCGTGAAGTTGGCCTTGGGCTTGTAGCCCATGACCTTGGCCGTCAAATTGGTTGGGAACTCGCGCGCCATGATGTTGTAGGCCTTGACGGTGCCGATGTAGCGGTCACGTGCTACGGCGATGCGATTTTCCGTACCTTCCAAGGTAACGCGCAGATCGCGGAAGGCCTGGTTGGCTTTCAGCTCTGGGTAACGCTCGGAGACGACCATCAGGCGCGATAGCGCGCTGGACAGCTCCCCTTGCGCTTGCTGGAACTTGTTGAAGGCCTCGGGGTTGTTGATCAGATCAGGCGTGGCCTGAATGGAAGTGGCTTTGGAGCGAGCCTCGATCACCTTGGTCAGCGTGTCTTGCTCAAAACTGGCTTCTCCTTTGACGGACGCCACGATGTTGGGTACCAGATCAGCACGGCGTTGGTACTGGTTCAGCACCTCGCTCCAGGCAGCGGTGGATTCTTCGTCCAGACGCTGGAAGCCGTTGTAGCCGCAGCCACTCAGTGCCAGGGCAGCAGTCACCAATACCAGCAGTCGTTTCAAAGCGTTCATGTGTGTTCCTCGCCCTGTGGGCAATGTGGGATGGGCCCATTGTCACCGAGTTTGCGGTGACAGTTTGTCAGCGATTATTGATGCTGCCAGGCTGCGCTACCATGCCATGTATGGACGATATTGTGAAACAAGCCATGGCCAAGTGGCCTAACGTGCCTGCTTGCTGGGGCTGGCTGGGGTTGGATGCGCGTGGCAATTGGTGGCTGCGTGATGCGAGCGCGCAAGCCTTTGGCTCCTTTTCCAGTGGTGTACCTGGTGCCAAGGGCTCACGGGTGGAGCATGCCAAGCTGATTGACTTCATAGGCCGCAATTACCAGCGCGATGCCAACGGCTGTTGGTTCTTTCAAAATGGGCCGCAGCAGGTGTTTGTCGCGCTGGAGGCTACACCGTGGATCTGGCGCGTGCAGTTGCAGGCGGGTGCCATGCTTATCCACAGCCATACAGGGGTACCGTTGGCGGCAGGTGCAGTGCAGCAGGTGTTGGTGGACGAAAGCGGGGCTGTGTACCTGGCTGCGCCGCAAGGCCTAGGCATGGTACATACCCAAGATGTGTTGGAATTGGCTACCGCGCTGGAGCAAGGCTTGTTACCTGCACCGCAAGAAGTGCTACGGAATAGTTTGCCTGATCGCTATGATTTTGTGAGTTGTCCGCAAGATCTGGCAGGCGCTAGCGGACCAGATCTTTAAATGCTGATTTGATCAGGGTATGGAAAAACCGGCCGAAGCCGGTTGTTGTTGTGCTGCCACCATTCGTGGTTACTGAGCGTGCTCCACCATATATTGCACTGCGGCGCGGATTTCTTCGTCTGAGGCGCTGGAGCCACCTTTGGGTGGCATGGCGCCCTTGCCAGATATAGCGATCTTCACCATGTTGTCCAGGCCTTGTGCGATGTAAGGCGCCCAGGCTGCTTTGTCGCCAAATTTAGGGGCGCCTGCTACGCCAGCGGCATGGCAGACAAAACAGGCTTTGTCATACAGACCTTTGCCATTGGCTGCGGCGGTTGCTGCTGGCGTTGCCTGGGTGACGGGTACAGGTGCTTCAGCCGCAGCTGCTGGTGTAGTAGTGGCTACGGATGCAACAGCTGCGGGCGCAGGAGCCGCTGTACTGGTATCGGCGGTGCCTGCTGCAGGGCGATCAGGAACAGGGAACTTAGCGCCAGCCGCATTGGCCATAAAGACCACACCGCGTGCGATTTCGGTGTCGTCAAAATCACCTCCGCCTTGTGGCGCCATGGCTCCTTTGCCGGCGATGGAGGAGTGTACCAAGGCGTCCAGCCCGGTTTTGATGCGCGGCGCCCAGGCGGCAGCGTCTTCAAATTTGGGCGCACCCGCTGCACCTGTTGCGTGACAGGCAGCGCATTGGGCTTTGTAGACTTCTTCGCCAGATTTGAGGGGGCGATTGGCATCGCGAATCTCTACCGTGCCCACCTTGTGCAGCCGCGCGGCCACTTGGGCTGACTCATCGGCAGCGCCTGCGCCGGGTTTGTTGGCGGCAGTGACATACATCACCAGGCCAATGATGGCAAAGACAGGGACTACGAAAGAGAAAATCACCGTCCACAAAAGCTGTTTGGGTGTTTTGACAGGTCCCGTGTGTTCTTCTTCGTGCTGGATGTCGCTCATTACGTCCTCAAATTCTTTGGGGCTTGTTGTTCATCGTGCAGAGGCCAAAATGATTATATCGACCGACTTTCATTTGTGACTACCGGGTGGGGTGGGCGTTGTGGTGGCCGCACCGGGCGTGGTCGGGCATAAAAAAATGGCTTGCCAGTGTGCTGGCAAGCCATTGTGCGGCAGGTGAGCCGGAGCCGGGCTTATGGTTTGCCAGCAGTGGGCGCCGCCTGGGTGACAGCAGGGTTGCCCTCAACCGGCGTAGCCGTCCAGCCACCGCCCAGTGTTTTGTACAGCAAAACCTGGTTTTGCAGCTGGGCCAGGCGGACCTGCACCACTGCTTGTTGCAAGCTGAACAGTGAGCGCTGTGCGTCAAGCAGATCTAGGTAGCTGGCGACACCATTTTTGTAGCGCAGGTCAGACAGTTTGAGGCGAGCCGTCTCTGCCGTGACCTGGGCTTCTTGCGATTTCAGCTGATCGGCCAAGGTTTGGCGGCTGACTAACGAGTCCGACACTTCGCGGAATGCCGTCTGGATGGCTTTCTCGTACTGCGTAGCTGCAATCTTCTTTTGTGCCTCGGCGACCTCTAGATTGGCCTGGTTGCGGCCTGCGTTAAAGATGGGCAGGTACAGCGATGGCGCAATACTAAAGCCTCTGGAGCCAGAGTCGAACAGGTTCGACAGCTCAGAGCTAGCAAAGCCTGCGTTGGCCGTCAGCGAGATGGACGGGTAGAACAGAGCACGCGCCGCACCAATATTGGCGTTGGCGGCCACCATGGCCTGTTCGGCCTGGCGCACGTCAGGGCGGCGCAGCATCAGGTCAGATGGCAGGCCAGCAGGCACATCGCTCAGCACGGGTAGATCACTCAACCGCTTGCCTTGCAGGCTGTTGAGCAGATCTGGTGGCGGCGTTTGGCCCAGCAGCAGAGTCAGTGCGTTTACATCCAGTGCACGCTGGCGCGTTTGCTGGGCGAAGGTGGCGCGGGCGCTCTCCGTCAGCGACTGAGCCTGGCGGTAGTCCAGCTCAGATGCAACGCCAGAATCCAGGCGCAGCTTGGTCAGCTTGATGGATTCTTCGCGCGTCTCCAGCGTGCGGCGGGAGATGTCGAGCAATTCCTCATCCGCCTGCAAGGTGAGCCAGATGTTGGCCACCGAGGCGACCAAACTGATCTGCGCAGCCTTGCGGCCTTCCTCCGTAGCCAAGTACTGGGCCAGAGCTTGCTCCTTTAGGCTCGCAACACGGCCGAAGAAGTCAATCTCCCAGCTCTGGATGCCCACGCCAACGCTGAAGGCATTACCGTACTGGCCGGTGAGCTGACTGCGTTGGCGCGAGGCCGTGCCGCTGACGCCTACCTCAGGGAACTGCTGCGCGCTCTGGATCTGGTACATCGCACGGGCTTGCTCAATATTGAGCACGGCCAGACGCAGATCACGGTTGTTGTCCAGCGCAATCTGGATCAGTTGCTGCAGACGCTGGTCGGCAAAGAAGTTTTGCCATGGGATATCGGCTGCGGCTTGCTGACTCTCCGTGGTGGCAACGGGGTATTGTGTAGCCACGGGCGACGCAGGTTTATCAAGCGCAGGGATGAGCGAGCAGCCGCTGGCGAGTAAGGCTGCGGCCAGCGCAGTAGCGAGTAGTTTTTTATTCATGGTGGGATCCTTTCCCCACGTTGGCAGACAAGGCATGGCCGTCGCCATCGGTGGGCGATTGCGGGGCGGGTGAACCGCCTTGTGGGCTATTGCCCTTGTCCTTCTTGCCACCAAAGATGCGGAATACTTCCACAAAGAACACAGGCACCAGCATCACCGCGAGGATGGTGCCGATGATCATGCCCCAGAACACGCCGGTGCCGATCTCGTGCTGGCTGACCGCGCTAGCGCCCGAGGCGATGTAGAGCGGAACCACACCCAAGATGAATGCCAGTGAGGTCATCAAAATAGGACGGAAGCGCAGGTGACCGGCTTCCAGTGCTGCATCCAGCGCGCTCATGCCTTGGTCGTGCAGGTCTTTGGCGAATTCGACGATCAAAATCGCGTTCTTCGCCGACAAACCAATCACTGTGATCAAGGCTACCTGGAAGTAGATGTCGTTAGGCATGCCGCGCATATGCACGCCAGCAACCGCACCCAACACGCCCAGTGGCACCACCAGCATCACAGCCAGCGGAATGCTCCAGCTCTCATACAAAGCCGCCAAGCACAGGAACACTGCCAGAATCGAGAACGCGTACAGGATCATGGCGGAGGAGCCAGCCTTCTTTTCGTCCAACGACTGGCCGGTCCACTCATAGCCAAAACCTTGAGGCAGCTCGGCGGCAAGTTTTTCCATCTCTTCCATGGCTTGGCCGCTGGTATAGCCGGGCTTGGCCTGGCCGGTAATGCTCATTGAAGAGTAGCCGTTGTAGCGCGACATTTGCATGGGGCCGGTAACCCACTTGGCCGTAACCATGGTCGACAACTCAACCAACTTGCCATCAGCATTTGGTACCGTCAGCTTGAGCACATCCTCAGGCTGCATGCGGGTGGCTGCATCGGCTTGGATGGTGACGCGCTGCATATAGCCTTGGTTGGGGAAGTCAGTTGAATTGACCGAGCCCAGTGCTGTCGACAAGGTGGTGGCGATATCGCCCATGCTCACTTTTTGCGCATACACCGCATTGCGGTTGAGATCGACTTGCCACTGCGGTGCGTCTTCCACACCATCAAAGCGCACGCCGGTGAGGATGGCGCTTTGGTTAGCTTTGGCAACCAGATCATTACGTGCTTGTAGCAGCGCTGCATGGCCCTTGTTACCGCGATCTTGCAGGCGGAAGGTAAAGCCATCGCTATTACCTAGCTCTGGGATCGAGGGCGGCACCAAGGTGTAGATGAAACCATCGCGCAGGCTCATCATGGCGCCCATGGCCTTGCCTGCAAATGATTTGGCATCTGTACCAGGGGCTGTGCGCTCAGACCAGTCTTTGAGAGTAGTGAACGCTAAACCCATGTTTTGCGCCTGGCCTGCAAAGCTAAAGCCCAAAATACTGACGATATGGTCCGTCTCAGGCTGTTGCATTACGAAGTCTTCCAACTGCTTCATGGTGTTGCTGGTGCGCTCTTGGGTAGCGCCCGGCGGCAATTGCACCAATGAGATCACATAGCCTTGGTCTTCGGTTGGCAAGAAGGCGGACGGCAAGGCTTTGAAGCCAAATACCACGCCTGCAATCACAGCGGCATACACGACAAAAGCCAGGAACACGCGCTTGACGACACCAGCCAAGACTTTTTGGTAGCCCTTGGTAGCCTTGCCAAACACGCGGTTGAACCAGTTGTAGAACGGGCCAAGCAGACCAGTTTTTTTGTCGTGCGCATGGCCCTTGGGGATGGGCTTGAGCATGGTGGCGCACAGCGCAGGCGTCAGTGTCAGCGCAAAGAAGCCAGAGAAGAAGATCGAAATCGCCATCACCAGCGAGAACTGGCGATAGATATTGCCCGTAGCGCCGGAGAACATGGCCAGCGGAATGAACACGGTCACCAGAATCACGGTAATACCAACTACAGCGCCTTGAATTTGGCCCATGGCCTTGATGGTCGCTTCTTTAGGCGGTAAGCCTTCTTCGGACATGATTCGCTCGACGTTCTCAACGACCACAATGGCGTCGTCCACCACGATGCCGATCACGAGCACCATCGCAAACATCGACAGAATATTGATGGTTAGCCCGATGGAGTACATCACAGCAAATGCGCCTAGCAAAGCAATTGGCACCACAATCGTCGGGATCAGCGTGTAGCGGATGTTTTGCAGGAAGATCAGCATCACGATGAACACCAGCACGATGGCCTCGAGCAAGGTGTGCACCACTTTTTCGATCGAGATCTTGACGAACTTCGAGGTGTCATACGGCGCAGACCATTTCACACCAGCAGGCAAGAAGGCTTCCAGCTCACCCATCTTGTTGTAGACCTCTTTGGCCGTCGCCATCGCGTTGGCGGTAGAGGTCAGCTGCACTGCCAGCGCTACCGCAGGCTTGCCATCTAGGCGCGAGTTAAAGCCGTAGCTCTCAGTGCCGAGCTCTACGCGGCCAACGTCTTTGATGCGCACGGTGGAGCCATCTGCGTTGGAGCGTAAGACGACTTCCGCAAACTCCTCGGGGGTGCTTAGCTGGCCAGGAACGACGATCGTGGCGTTCATGTTGGTGCCTGGGAGGCTAGGCGTGTCGCCGAGCGAGCCACCCGAGATCTGCAGGTTTTGTGCCGCAATCGCCGCATTGATCGTGGCGATAGACAGGTTGTAGCCTTGCAGCTTGGCAGGGTCAATCCATACGCGCATGGCGCGGCCTGAGGCAAAAAGTTGCGCCTTACCCACGCCATCGAGGCGCTGGATTTCGGGCAGCACATTGCGGTTCACGTAGTCAGCAATATCGTCGCGCGATGTTTCGCCTGATTCAGCCTGAAAAGCCAGAATCATCAGAAAGTTGCTCATGGATTTGTCCACGCGTACGCCCAGCGATTGCACGATAGACGGAAGGCGAGGTGTAGCGCGTGCCAAGCGGTTTTGCACGTCCACCTGAGCGAGCTCAGGATTGGTGCCTGGCTCAAAAGTGATGGTCAGGGTGCCGCTGCCGGTGGCGGAGGCGCTGGACTCCATATACATCAGGCCCTCGGCGCCGTTCATCTCTCGCTCAATGAGCTGCAAGACGGAGTCGGTCAAGGTCTGTGCAGTGGCGCCAGGGTAGGCTGCCGTAACCGTAATGGTGGGTGGCGCCACCGATGGGAACTGTGCCACTGGCAGCCGTGTGATGGACACAATGCCGGCGAGCACCACAAAGATGGCGATCACCCAGGCAAAGATCGGTCGGTGAATAAAAAACTTAGACATACAGCTGGGTCCTGTTTATTTGCTCGAACCAGCGGTTGTCGTTGGTTCTGCCGCTTTCTCAGCAGCTGGAGCGGGAGCTGCATTTGCTGCAGCTTCGCTCTTCAATGGCACGGGAGTGACCTTTTTCGCGCCCATGCCCAGCTTGGTAAAGCCATCCAGCATGACCTTGTCACCCGTCTTCAAGCCCGATGTGACAACCCAGTTGGTGCCCTTGGATTGGCTGATTTGAACGGCGCGCGGGCTGACAGAGCCGTCATCAGCCACCACCATGACCGTATTACCCTTTTCATTGCGGGTGACGGCTTGTTGGGGGATCAAGACGGCGTTGTCAACTTGTGCCTCTTGGATATGCACGCGCACATACATACCTGGCAGCAGCAGGCCATCAGGGTTGGGTAGTTCTGCACGTATGCTCACTTGACCAGTGGTAGGGTCCACGGTCAAATCGGTGAACAGCAACTTGCCTTCGTGGGCGTAAGCTTTGCCGTCATCGGTGTATACCGTGACCTTGGCGGCGTTATCACCAGCCTTGGCCAGCTTGCCGGAATTAAGTGCCTCACGCATGCGCAAAATATCTGCGGACGACTGGGTAACGTTCACGTACAGCGGGTTGATTTGCTGGATAACCGCAAGCTCCGTCACTTGGCCTTGGCCAACCAGGGCACCTTCCGTTACCAGCGAGCGGCCAATGCGGCCAGCGATTGGTGCCGTAACCGTGGCATAACCCAAGTTGATATTGGCATTGGTGACTGCAGCTTTAGCTGCAGCGACTTGAGCTTGTGCGGCCTTTTCGTTGGCAACCGCCACGTCATATTCTTGCTTGCTGATGGCGTTGGCCTCTACCAGCGGCTTGTAGCGACGGGCGGTAGATGCAGCTTGCGCCAATGTCGCCTGGGCTTGCGCTAGGCTAGCTTGTGCGCTCTCTAGGCTTGCGCGGTATGGTGCGTTGTCAATCTGGAAAAGTACCTGACCGGCCTTGACAGTTGAGCCTTCTTGGAACTGGCGCTTTTGCAAGATACCTGCGACACGTGCACCGACTTGCGCCACGCGGAAGGGCTCGAGGCGACCGGGCAGATCGGACACTAGAGGAATGCTCTCCAGCTTGACCGTCAATACACTGACTTCTGGGGGCTGCTGTGCTCCACCTGGCTGCGAATGTTGCTCTTGTTTTTTATCGCCACAGGCAGCTAACACCAGCGTTGCCGCTAGGGTGAGAGCCAAAGTGCCTTTGGAGATACGTTGCTGTGCGCTTGGCTTGTTCCCTGCGGATGGGTTAGCTTCATACATAGGCTGCATGAAAGTTCCTTCGGTAGATATGAAATGAATAAGTCGAGCCACTTGCGCTCGGGTGTGGGTTCTGTCAAGGCTGGGCATGACTCACCCCTAAACCCCACAAAATCACTGCGCGATTATACATACATGCATAAATGTATAATTGTGAGGGTTTGGTAAATTTAATATTGCACGTCTCTGGAGTGTGCAATGTCTTTGTATAGGTAGATGAGTTCAACATGGCACGGCGCACAAAGGCTGAAGCGGACGAAACGCGCACCAAGCTCTTGGATGCTGCAGAGCGGGTCTTTTTTGAAAAAGGCGTGGCACGTGCTTCGCTCAATGAGATTGCCCAGCGTGCGGGCGCTACGCGTGGCGCGGTGTACTGGCACTTCAAAGACAAGGTGGATGTCTTTTCATCCATGCTGGCGCGCATCTGCATGCCCTTCGAGGAGATTTGTGATGACCGGTACGGTGATCTAGCTCCACTGGATCGTATCCGTCGCTCAATATATGCGGTGTTTGACAGCATGGATGGGGATGAGCGCCGGCGCAAGGTGTTTGATACAGCGCTTTTCAAGCTGGAATACGTGGGTGAATTGGAGAGCGTGCGTGCGGGGCATATCGAGAGCTTCGCTTGTTCGCAGCGGAAATTCGCGGCTGACTTGGCTGATGCTGCAGCGCAGCGAGGTATTGACATGCCTATGACGCCAGAAGAGGCGGCGCTTGGGTTGCATTCATTGTTTGTTGGCCTAATACATGGATGGGTATTAAATGAAGGGAATTTTCCATTGCGGCGAATGGGGGAGATGTCAGTCGAGGTCTACTTATCAGGTCTAGGGTTTGGTTCCTGCTCAAAGGATTAGAGCGGTTATGGTGCTGTTTTAAAGTAGCGCCGTCCAGCGACACTGGCGCAGTTCCCATGCCATAATTACAGAGTTCATTGCTGCGATGTTTAGAGGCGTTGTGGCAATTGCGGCTGTAGCTCAGTGGATAGAGTATTGGCCTCCGAAGCCAAGGGTCGTGGGT
>JAVXMM010000093.1:0-13728 GCA_036646255.1 Comamonas sp. | reverse complement strand
GGTGACTTGGGAGCCAAAGTCAAGAATGAGGATCTTGTCGTGTTGCATGGTTATCCAGGGCTGGAGGAAGAAAAGAAAACAGGTTAAAAATCACACAAATCCAACACCGCCACACCACTTTTTCGGGCAGCAGCGATCTGCGCGTCATCAAAACTAGCTAAAGGCAGGCGCAGCGATTGCGCCAGCCACAAATAGGCAGCATCGTATGTGGGCAAACCGGTATCCAGCGCCACCCCCAGCACGGCTTTGTGCTGCGCAGGCGCCAAATCGTGCAACTCTACGCGGTGGCGAATAGCCTCCAGCACGCTCCATAGCCCTTCAACCGAGCTGTGCGGAACGCGCCCACTGTGCACTCCGCTGGCAATCAAATTACTGCATTCCCACTGCCAAATGTTGGGCGCTTGCGGGTCTACCTCATGGCGACGAATACGGGTGTAGAGGCGCTGCGTATGCTCGCTCGCGCTATCAGGCAATAACCAGGCAGCGGTGACCGATGCATCCAGTACGAAAGCGGTGACGGCGGTACTCATGCACCACCTCGGCCCACACGGCTTGAGCGCCCGGTGCGGCGCAAATCAGCTACCGAATCTGTAGCGACTGGCGCCCGGATGGTGCGCTGCAGAGCCTCAATTTGCTCTAACTCACGGGCTATCTGCTCGTCAGTAATCACGGGCTTGCGGCGCACAGGCAGCATACGCACGACCTCTTTACCGTGGCGCGTGATGCGCACTTCCTCGCCCTGCTCGACCAACTCGATCAGTGCAGAGAAACGGGTTTTGGCTTCGTAGATGCCGACGGATTGCATGGCGTGAAAAGTAAAAATCTAGTCTGTGATTTGAAATCAGGCTAGATTTTAGCATTCTGACCAGAGTTGTAAATTCTGGTTAGAAATAAATGGCTATTGCGATAAAGAGGAACGCCGCGTCAGTGCAAGGTAGTGAAGTGTGAAGTCTTACATGTACAGAGTAAGCAGTCATGGGCTCAGTTGTAGGCCGTGGTGTGAGCACGATGCGCTGCCCTCCGCGCGTCCATGAGGGCTCCAGTATATTTTCAACCCCCTGTTGCCCATTGGGGTCTTTGCACTCGCCCGCGGCGCCCCAAAACTTGTTTTGGTGGGTTACTCCATTTTTCCATCATTCATGAAGCGACGCCTAGCCGCTAACATTGCTGGCACGAGGCAAGGCGAAAGCGCCAACGCTATGGATGATTTAGAAATGGAGTTAGATATCAATCTGCCAGTTGGCAGCTTGCACGGTCACGTTTACTTCGCGAATTTTGCGGGACAGATCATCCGCCTGCTTTTGCAAGCTGGCTACGTTGACCTGCGGCACCCATTTGATCTCACGCTGGCTATAGCGGTCCACATCTTTGTGAGTTGCTGCAATGGTTACAACCAGCAGAGAATGGCGGGCAATCAAGGTATCACGCTCACCCAATACATCTGCCAGCAAGCGGCCATCAGCCAATTTGGTGGCTTCGTTCGCTGCGTTGATACGGCGAACCAATTGTTGTTGTTCTTGCAGGGCAGATGTGGCTTCAGCTAGCAAGTCTTCAACCTTTTCCTTGGGCTCTTCACCCTCTTGCAGCATGACATTGCGCCCAATACGCTCGCGCAGCGAAGCTAGCTTTTTCTTCAAATCAGCACGCAACAGCAGGGCTTCGGCAAGTTTCATGAGGACTCCTCCAAAAAGAAAAGCAGGGCTGGACATGCCAACCCTGCTTATGCGCAGTCAAAGCGTCACTCAATCAGCGCGGTAATTAGGCGCTTCTTTCGTGATCTGCACATCGTGCACGTGCGATTCGCGAATACCGGCAGCGGTGATCTCGACGAATTCGGCCTTGTTGTTCATCTCTTCAATAGTGTTGCAACCACAGTAACCCATGGCTGCGCGCACGCCACCCGACATTTGATACACGATGGAAACCATCGAACCCTTGTAAGGCACGCGGCCTTCAATGCCTTCGGGAACCAGCTTGTCGGCATTGGGGTTGCCGGTAGACGACTCTTGGAAGTAACGGTCTGCCGAGCCTTGCTGCATAGCGCCAATAGAGCCCATGCCGCGGTAGCTCTTGTAAGAACGGCCTTGGTACAGAATCACTTCGCCAGGAGCCTCTTCGGTACCAGCAAACATGCCCCCCATCATCACGGTTGACGCACCTGCAGCCAGTGCCTTGGCGATATCACCCGAGAAGCGGATGCCGCCGTCAGCAATCAGCGGCACTCCCGTGCCAGCCAAAGCCTTGGCCACGCTATCAATCGCCATGATCTGAGGCACACCCACACCAGCCACGATACGTGTGGTGCAGATCGAGCCTGGGCCAATACCCACCTTGACCGCATCCGCACCTGCTTCAACCAGCGCCAGCGCAGCTGCGCCGGTAGCAATATTGCCGCCCACTACATCAATATGCGGGTAGTTTTGCTTAACCCAGCGTACACGGTCGATCACACCTTTGCTGTGGCCGTGGGCCGTATCAACAATGATGGCATCCACACCAGCGCGGGCCAGCAGCTCCACCCGCTCTTCAGTGCCAGCGCCTACACCCACGGCTGCGCCAACGCGCAGCGAGCCTGCACGGTCGCGAGCAGCATTAGGGAAGGTGGTTTGCTTGGTAATGTCTTTGACGGTGATCAAGCCTTTGAGCTCAAACGCGTCGTTAACGACCAAAATACGCTCCAGCTTGTGCTTGTTGAGCAATGCCTTGGCGGCGGCTGGGGTGGTGTCGTCTTTTTCGTTGACCGTGATCAGGCGATCACGCGACGTCATGATGTCGCGCACCTTGACGTCATAACGGGTTTCAAAGCGAAGATCACGGCTGGTCACAATGCCAACCACCTTACCGCCGTCGCACACGGGGAAGCCCGAGATACCGAGATTTTCGGACAGCTCCAGCACTTGCAGCACGGTGTGCTCAGGGGTGATAACCACCGGGTCATGCACCACGCCGGATTCGTGACGCTTGACTTTGGACACTTCAACCGCTTGCTGCTCGGCTGTCATGTTCTTGTGCACGATACCAATACCACCTTCTTGAGCGATAGCAATCGCCAAGCGCGCTTCTGTCACTGTGTCCATGGCGGCAGACACCAGGGGCAGGTTCAGCGTGATATTGCGGGAGAACTGGGTCTTGAGAGAGGTGTCCTTGGGGAGGACTTGGGAGTATGCGGGCACCAACAACACATCGTCGAAGGTGAGCGCTTTTCCGATCAGGCGCATTGTGAAGGCTCCAAAAGAAAGATTCTATCGTCTTTCGCATATCGTCTGCAGCGGCCCTACATTTCCAACAAGTCTTACAGGGTGTTCGGTTCAGCCAACAACTTCATACGTTTTCTTCAACAGGCGCGCTACACTTATTTCCTATGAAACTAATCAAGCTGCTTCTTATCTCTATAGCCATGGGCGCTGCTGCGCCTGCCATGGCCCAATGGCAGTGGATCGACAAAGATGGCCGCAAGGTCTTTAGCGACCGCCCACCGGGCTTGGAAGTGCCTGAAAAGAACATCGTGAAACGCCCTAAGGGCTATGGTGCACTGAATGGCGTGCAAACCTCGGGTACTGGCCCCGCCATGCGTGATGTAGCCCCTCCCACTGAAGTGGGCGAAGCCGCGGCTACCCCAGCCGATGGTGCGACCCCAGCCGCCAAATCGACCGACAAGGTCAAAGCCGGCAAGGATAAAGAGCTAGAAGCAAAAAAAGCCGCCGAGGAAAAAGCCAAGGCCGATGCCGAGAAGGCAGCCAAAGAAAAGCAAATAGCTGCCAAAGCGGATAACTGCAAGCGTGCCCAGCAATCCAAGGCCATGTTTGACACCGGTAAGGCCGTGCGCATGCCTAATGAAAAGGGTGAGATGGTGTTTATTGATGCTGATCGCCGCGCCGCTGAGCAAAAGCGTGTTGAAGAGGCCATTTTCACGAACTGCTAATCTGCCCCTGCCCCACAAAAAAAGCCAAGCAACTGCTTGGCTTTTTGCATGGATGAAAAATCAACCGGCCTTATGCCCCATAACCGGCCTTGGCATTCGACCTGCGTGTCGCAAACAAACCGGTGCGGCGTGCTCCTTGCTTGGCAAAGCGCTCACGACGGGCTTTTTTAGGGTCTACCTTCAGCGGCTGGTACAGCTCTACCCTATCGCCATCGGCCAGCGGCGTGCTGCGCGACTGCAGTTTGCCCCAAATGCCCGCATCTTGATCCGGCGCAAATACCTCGCCAGTTTGTGCACTGGCGGCAGCCAAGGCATCGGCCAGCAATGCGCCCGGTGCCAGTTGCAGCATTGCAGCCTGTACCCGGCCTGCATCGGCCCACACCACTTCAACCTGAATATGGCCTGTATCAGCCATAAATCTTCTCGGCACGCTGGATAAAAGCATCCATCATCGTCGCCGCAATCTTGTCAAAAATCGGCCCCACCACGGCGCCCAGCGCCATGCTGTCAAAGCCGTAGCTCAGATTCAGCTCAACCTTACAGGCGCGCTGGCTGCCATCACCCACAGCGTGAAACTGCCAATCACCCTGCAGGTGCGAGAACGGGCCTTTGACCAGATTCATCTGCAGGTGTTTGCCGGGCTCATAGGTGTTACGGGTAATAAATGACTTTTTGATACCTGCCAGCGAGATGCCGACTTCAGCTGTCACGCCGTCTGCATGCTGCTCGATCACCTGCGCAGCATCGCACCACGGCAAGAAATCGGGGTAACGCGGCACATCGGCCACCAGATCAAACATCTCCTGGGGGCTGTACCAGATCAGAACGGACTTATTGACAGTTTTCATGCAGACGCAAAGGCAGCACAGAGCTGCGCCACGGGTAAATTCGACACAAGGACAGGCAAAATCAGCGCTATAAACAGCCCCACGGCCTTGGAAAGCTGGTTTTGCCCCTAACATTGCAATTATGTCGAAGACGAACAACACCAACAGCCGCATTGCCGATAACAAGAAGGCAGCATTCAACTATTTTTTTGAAGAACGCTATGAAGCAGGCATGGTGCTGCACGGTTGGGAGGTAAAAGCACTGCGCGAGGGCAAGGTGCAGCTGACTGACGGCTATGTACTCATCAAGCAGGGTGAGATGTTTCTGCTGGGCTGCCAGATCAACCCGCTGAAAACGGCATCCACCCACATCAACCCGGATGCTGTACGCATTAAAAAGCTGCTGCTGAAAAAGGACGACATCGAGCGTTTGACCATCAAGGTCGAGCAAAAAGGCTACACCCTGGTGCCCATCAACCTGCATTGGAAGAACGGCTTTGTGAAGTGCGAAATCGCTCTGGCCAAGGGCAAGGCCGAGCACGACAAGCGCAACGTGATCAAGGACCGTGAAGGCAAACGCGAGGTCGAACGTGCCATGAAGGTGCACACGCGCTAAAACCCCACGACACGCGTAGCAGTCCGACAAGCTAGCAGGGACGACTCCTCTATATTGGCTGGGTTCGATCACCCAACTGAGGATCCGCCATGCGCACTCCACTTTCAGCCCTAGCCCTTTCGCTGTCAGCCCTGCTGTTAACCGCCTGCGGCACCACGGGCACAAGTGCCCCCCCCAGTACGCCAGTGCGCGCTGCCGATGGCAGCTTGGTGGGGCCGGATGGACGCTCGCTCTACACTTTTGCCAAGGATGAAAAAGGCAGCGGCACATCCGCTTGTTATGAGCAATGCGCCGTCAACTGGCCACCTCTGGCGGTCTCCCCATCTGCCAAACCAATGGGGGATTTCAGTATCATCGTGCGCCGCGACAATGCCCGCCAATGGGCCTATAAGGGCCAGCCGCTGTACTACTTTGTCAAAGACAGCAAGGCAGGCGATAAAACAGGTGATGGCGTAGGCGGTAACTGGAAGCTGGCGCGCCCCTGATCAACACACAATCCGCGTAAAAAAGCCGCACAGGGTGCGGCTTTTTGCTGGACGGAGATGATTTAATCGCGCAGTGCTGCCAGCGGGTGGACTGCAGCAGGCCACGGGCTCACAAACATTTGCGCGACTTCGTTCAGGTCCACATCTTCAATACGAGCAGGCACCCACTGCGGGCTGTGGTCCTTATCCACGGCCAGAGCACGTATGCCTTCCAGCGTCTCGCTCTTGCGGTCAGCGCGCAGGTAGAAGCAATGGCGCACCATATCGCGCTCCATACGCAAGTCTTCGGCGAGAGTTTGCTTGCGGGCACGGCGGATTTGTTCCAGCACCACGTACAGCATCAGCGGCGATCGCTTGCGCAGGGTCTCCGCAGTTGTCTTGGCAAAGTCACTGCTACCCGCCTCCAGCGCCCGGATGATGGTGGGTACATCGGCTAGCGCAAAATATTGCTCAATCTCGGCGTCAACGCCTGCTTGTCGGGCGTCAGACGCTCCTAATTTAGAAGCAACAAAATTTTCAACCGCCTTACTGTCAGCAAAACTGCCAGCCGCCAACCCCTCCCACACTGCGGCTTGCTGATCGCTTGGCAGGTAGCCATCGGCCAAGTTGTAAGCCAGCGCGTCAGCTGCTGCAATCATTTGGCCGGTCAACCCCAAGTATTCACCCACATGACCAGGGCAACGCGAGAGGAAATAGCCACCACCCACATCGGGGAACAGACCGATCGCCGTCTCAGGCATAGCCATCTTGGTGCGCTCAGTCACGATGCGCATCGTGCCACCTTGGCTGATACCCATGCCTCCGCCCATCACAATGCCGTCCATGAACGCAATGTAGGGCTTGCCAAAGTGGTGGATCAGGTGGTTGAGCGCGTACTCTTCGGTGAAGAAGTCCTCTAGCTCCGGGTTGCCAGCCGAGCCTGCCGCATGCAAAAAGCGAATATCGCCGCCCGCGCAAAATGCACCAAACACGCCCTCTTTGTTACTGCCGCGGATAGCAACGGCCAGCACCTGGGTGTCCTTTTGCCAGCGCAGTAGTACATCCATCAGCTCGCGCACCATGGCTAGCGACAGCGCGTTCAGCGCCTTGGGGCGGTTCAGCGTAATAAAACCAACCTGGCCCCTGACTTCGCTGATCACCTCATCTGTATAAACCGACATGCCTTGCTCCTCATTCTTGGAGCGACTGACACAACCCTTGATACATCGTTGCCTCGCCGTGCCGTACCCTTGTCGTGTTTGTCGCTCGTATTAAAACAAACCGCAACCATAGCCGAAAACCGGCGCAGGCTGCGGTCAATCAGGTGTCAATTTATGCAGGTATGGCAGCGGTGCTGTCGGTGATCTGGCGGATCACATCCAAGCCCATACCATCCGCAGCAAGCAGCGCCTGCCCGGCCTGCAGCTGCCAATAGCCTTCGCTACCCGCCGTTTGGCGCCACAGATGCAGGCGGCGGGTGTAGAGCTGCAGGTCAAACTCCGTAGTAAATCCAATCGCTCCGTGCACCGAATGCGCCAGCGCCGCAACCTCAACCGCCGCCTCACTGGTGCGCGCCTTGCCAACGGCTACTTTCAGCGGCTCGGCGATGATGCCATCCGCCTCGCAAGCGATCTGCGCCGCCATGCGGCCCGCGCTCACATGCTCTGCCATCACGGCCAGCTCATGCTGTATGGCCTGGAACTTGCCAATCGGGCGGCCAAACTGCTGGCGGTCGTTCGCGTACTGCAGAGTTTTCTCAAACGTCGCTGTCAAACCACCAGCCAACAAGGCAGACAGCAGGCCTGCGTAAGCTGGCAACAGCGGTGCTGGTGCGGCACACGATGGCGCCTTAGCCAGCGCAGCGGCGCTCCATTGCAAATCGGCATCCAGCACAAAGGGGCTGGGCGACAGCACGGCATCGGCTACCGACAACAGATAGAGCTGATCGCCCTGCCCGGCCAGCACCCAGTCAGCCACACGGGCGCTGCGCACACTGGTAGCGACCAGCACATCGCCATGGCCATGGCCATGCAACTGTGGCGCCAGCGTGATGGCGCCCTGCGGCACAACCAGCCCGGCCTGCGCCAGCCAAGCACGGGCCAGCATAGTTTCGGCCAACGGCAGCGGCATGGCGTGCTGGCCCAGCAAGTCCCACACAGCGAAGGCATCACGCAACGCCAAGCCTGCACCGCCGGCGGATTCGGGCAGCAGCAAGTCGGCAAAGCCGGTTTCCTCTATCTGCGCCCACAGCTGCGCTGCGCTGCTAGATGCTTGGGTACTATTGGCCGCGAGCGATTGCCCAGTGGGCATAACCACTTCATTTTCTATAGCACGCACTACCGCTGGCGTGCATTGGCCGGTGAGCAAATCGCGCAGCGCGTCAACAATCAAGTGATCCATGTTTTTCTCCTTCTCCCGTGGTTAACGCAAACCCAAACCGCGTGCGATCATGCCGCGCAGAATGCTGCGCGTGCCACCGCGCAGGGTAAAGCTGGGCGCCACCAAGGTCAGGTAGTTCAAAGTCAGCAGCAGCTCGGGCGGCATCGCCTCGTCTGCGCGGGCCATCAAATCGTCGGCAATCGCGGTGGGGATGAACTGCTCCAGCACCGTACCCTGATCTTTGACCAACGCTGCCTCGACAATCGGGCTCTTGCCCTGCACCAGCTGCTCTTGCACGGCCACCGACAGGGCGCGTAGCGGCGCCAAGCGCGTCAAGATTTGGCCCGCCAGCTTGATGGACTCGGGGCGCGGCGCCTTCTCGCTGCGCACAAAGGCCAGCCACTGGTCAAACAGTACGATGGAGGAGAACAGCCGTTCTGGCCCGCTGCGCTCGTAAGCCAGCTCGGCAGTCACCTGCTCCCACCCTTGGCCTTCTGCTCCAATCAGTGCATCGGGCGCCAGCTGCACATTGTCAAAAAATACCTCGCAGAAATGACTGTCGCCAGACATGTCTTCAATCGGTCGCACCGTCACGCCCGGCAGGCTCAAATCCACAATCAGCTGCGACAGGCCTTTGTGGCGGTCCGCCGCCTCGCCCGATGTACGTACCAGCGCAATCATGTAGTGACAGTGCTGGGCATTGGTGGTCCAGATCTTTTGGCCATTCAGCAGCCAGCCCTGCTCGTTAGGCACAGCGCGGGTACGCACGCTGGCCAAGTCGGAGCCTGCGTTAGGCTCGCTCATGCCAATGCAAAAGTAAGTCTCGCCCTGGGTCACGCCGGGCACGTAGCGCAGCTTTTGCGCCTCAGTGCCGTACTTCAAAATAAGCGGCGCACTTTGGCGCTCGGCAATCCAGTGCGAGCCGACGGGAGCACCAAAGTTCAGCAACTCCTCCACCAGCACATAGCGTGCAAACGCGCTGCGCTCGTGGCCGCCATAGGCCTTGGGGTAGGTCAACCCCAACCAGCCTTGCGCGCCCAGCTTTCGGCTGAACTCGGGGCTATAGCCGCTCCAGGATTTAGCGCGGATATGGGCAGGAATATCTTTCACCGCATCCCGCAAAAAAGCCCGCACCTCGGCACGCAGGGCTTCGTCCTCGGCAGGTATGCGCGTCAGGGTCAATGCATCCAATATCGTCATGTGTCAATGCTCTTTCTTGCCATCTTGATCGCGTTTAATCCAGCTGCACGCCAGTACTTTTCACCACACCAGCCCAGCGCTTGATCTCGCTGTTGATGTAGTTGCCGTATTCTTTGGGGGTCGAGCCCAGCGGCTCGGTGCCTTGGAGGCGCAGCTTCTCCAACACGCCAGGGTCTTTCAGCGCCTTCATCAACTCGGTATTCAACCGCAGCACGATCGCCTCCGGTGTTTTAGCGGGCAGCATCACGCCTTGCCATGCACCTGCTTCAAAGCCTGTCATGCCACTTTCGGCCAAGGTAGGCGCGCTGGGGAAGTTAGGGATGCGCTTGGCCGTGCTGACGGCCAGCAGCTTGAGCTTGCCATCCTTGATGAACGGCGCCACCGAGTTGATGGTGTCGGTCATAAACTCGATCTGCCCGGCCACCAGATCCACGTCGGCCGGTGCACTGCCTTTGTAGGGCACATGGCTGGCGTCGATCTTGAAGTGCTGCACCACCTGGAAGGCAGCCAAATGCGTGACATTGCCATTGCCCGCTGACCCGTAAGACAGCTTGCCCGGATTGTCCTTGGCGTACTTCACAAAATCAGCCACGGTATTGGCGGGCACCTTGGGGTTGACGACCAAGGCCAGCGGTACCACAGCCGTCAGCGCCACGGGTTGCAAATCCTTGTTCACGTCATAACTCAGCTTTTTGTACAGCGACGGGCTGAGCGCAATCGACGAGGTGTTGTAGAGCACGGTATAGCCATCCGGCTGCGCCTTGGCCACCATGGCATTGCCAATATTGCCGTTGGCACCTGGCCGGTTATCAATCACCACCGTCTGCCCCAATTGCTGGCTCACTTGCTGCGCGAGAACACGGGCGACCATATCCGTCGGACCGCCGGGCGGGAAAGGAACGATCATGGTGATGGGCTTGCTGGGCCACGTGTCTTGAGCCTGCGCCACGCCGCAAACGGCAGCAACCGCCATGCTGGCCAACAGCAAGCGCCGGGAACGATTCGCCAATACATTTTTCATCTTTTGTCTCCTGCTAATCTTTTTCTGATCCCCAAGGCATTCATCGCGCCGTTCAGGCCAGGCGTCTAGAGTGAAGGCAGTAGCAGCGCTACGACGAACTCTTGCAACGATGAATCAACGGCGCTATGAATGCCTAGCGCCCGGCCAGCAGGCGGACGGCGGTGTAGACCATCACCTGCTCCTGGCGCTGGTTATAGACCTCAATACGCGACGTAACCACGGCACGGTTGCCCTTGCTGGTTGGCTTGATATCAGTCACCTCCACCAGTGCCTCAATCGTGTCGCCAACCACCACAGGCCCTAGGATTTTTTGGTGCAGCTCCAGCATCGCCAAACCCGTGCCTTGGATCATGCTTTGCAAGATGAATCCTTCGATCAAGGTGTAGGTCAGCGCGCCGGGCACCGGGCGGCCTTGGATAGCACCGCCGTCGTAACCGTCTTCTATAAAGATGGCTTCCAGCATGCCCGTGGTGTTGATGAAATTGACCAGATCGGTCTCGGTCACCGTGCGACGGAAGGTGCGCAACTGCTGGCCCACACTCAAGTCTTGCCAGACAAAGCCCTGGCCCATACGCGGCGTAGCGGCCAGCGCTGCTGCACGGTTGTCTATAGAGGAAATAATGTTGCTAGCGCCCATTGCGTATCCGTTTCTTGCTATTAATTTATGACTTCAGCGCCGCAATGCGTGCATCGTCCCAGCCAGCACCGCGCAGCAGCGCATCAGTGTGCTCGCCTAGGCGCGGTGGCATACCAATCGGCGCTTGCTCTCCATTCATGCGCACCGATGAGCGCGGAAACTTGACCGTACCCATCACCGCATCCTGCACCTCCGCAAAAAAGCCGGTCGCTTGCAAATGCGGGTCTTGTGGCAAGTCGTCCATCCGTGCGACAGGGGCTGCAGGTATCTCCAACTGCTGACAGGTCTCTAGCCAGTACTGCGTGGTTTTTTGCGCCACGTAGCTGCTCATGGTCTCTAGCAGCTGTGCAATGTTCTGCGTGCGTTTGGCTTGCGTGGCAAATCGCTCATCCGTTGCCAGATGCGACTGCCCTACGGCTTCAAAAAACTTGCGCCAGTGCATGTCGGTGTACGGCATCATGCAGACATGTCCATCCAGCGTTTTGTAGGGCTTGCGCCAAGGCGCCATCACGCGCGGGTAGCCTGCACCACTCAAGGGCGGCGTGAAGTGCATTCCGTAAAAATGCTCCACCAGGTTAAAGCCGACCATGGTCTCGTACATGGGCACTTCTACAAAGCAACCCGTGCCCGTGCGCTCGCGTTGGAACAGTGCAGCCAGCACCGCATGCGCACCTACCAGGCCGCATGTTTTGTCGGCGGCAATGGTGGGCAGGTAGCGCGCCTCGCCAGTTTGGCGGTTCATCAAATCAGCCAAGCCGCTCATTCCCTGAATCACATCGTCATATGCAGGCAGGCCAGCGTAAGGGCCATCCTCACCAAAGCCGTGCAGGCCTACGTAGATCAGACGCGGGTACTGAGCACGCAGCGTATCCGGGTCCAGCCCTAGCTTGGCCAGTTTTTGAGGGCGCATGCTGTGCATGAAAACATCGGTGGTTTGCAATAGCGCGTGCAGCGCCTCTTGCGCGGCCGGCTGCTTTAAATCCAGCATCACGCTTTTTTTGCTGCGGTTCGATCCCATGAACATGGCCGCCATGCCGCTCTCCATCGCCGGGCCGGTGTAGCGGGTGGAATCTCCCCCCGGCGGCTCGATCTTTATGACCTCGGCGCCATAGTCCGCAAGCACCTGGCTGGCCATAGGACCAAAAATTACGCTGGATAAATCCAGCACACGCACACCGTTCAACGCACCGTTCACGTTTGTCTCCGTCTTGATTCCGTCATTCTTGCGATAGCTCTGCGACCCATTATTTGATATGTTCCACACTGCTGTCTATGTCGTATTTGACAGCTCCTGATACACCGGAGATATCAATGGACCTACGCCAACTGCGCCACTTCGTCACCCTGGCGCAAACGCTGAACTACCGCCAAGCAGCCGAGCAACTGCATATGTCGCAGCCACCACTGTCGCAATCCATTCGCAAATTGGAGGACGATTTAGGCGTGCAGCTGTTTGAGCGCGACAGGCGCGGTACCGCACTATCGACCGCTGGCGTTGCAGCACTAGAGAGTGCCAAGCTCGCCCTCTACCACGCCAAACAGGTGCAGGCCGTGTCGCAAGCTACCGCCAGCGGCGAGCGCGGGCGCCTGCATATCGGCTTTATCGGATCGGCTACGTTCTCGCTGATTCCCAAGCTGGTGCAGTCCTTTCGCGCGGCCTACCCTGCCATTGATTTGGTGCTGACGGAATCCACCACGCGGGAGATTTGCCACCATGTGGCCAGCGGCGACTTTGACGCCGGCTTACTGCGCTACCCCGTAACGCAGGCCACCGACCTGGCCATCAAGATGGTGGAGCCCGACCGCCTGATTGCCGCCCTGCCCGAAAGCAATGCACTCTTGGACAAACCTGTGCTGCGCTTAATTGACCTGGCTGATGAGCCATTTGTGAACTACCGCCCGAGTGAAGTACCCGGCCTGCATGCCTTAGTCATTTTGGCTTGCCAGCAAGCCGGGTTCATGCCGCAGATCAAGCAGCACGCCGTACAAGCGCAGACCTTGGTGAGCCTGGTAGGCGCTGGCCTAGGTGTGGCACTGGTGCCTGCCGTGGTGGCTAAAACATCGACACCCGGCGTCGCCTTCCGCGATCTGGCGGATACGCAGAACCTACCGCAGATTGGAATCGCCTTGGCACTCAACCAGAGACAGCCCGTGGCAACGGCGCAGCGGTTACGGGATTTGCTGGCACAGCCATCGATGCAAAATTAGTACTTCCTCATCACCTGGCCGCCTGCTGGCGGGCGCCAGCACGGCATTTTTGGCAGCACCATAAGCCACCCCATTTCAGCTATGGATTTAGTAGCTACTAGCGCTGACCCAACGGATGCCAGAGCTTTTAAATAGCAAAAAAAGGCCGCATATTGCGGCCTTTAGTGTGGTTTGCGTACAGCTAGCAGTGCAGCTTATGCATTTTCGCGCGATGCGCGCTTGCGGTCATGTTCCTTCAGGTGGCGCTTGCGCACGCGCAGGCTGCTGGGGGTGATTTCCAACAGCTCGTCGTCTTCGATGAACTCAACGCCGTATTCCAGCGACAACTCGATAGGAGGCGTGATCTTGATCGCGTCTTCCTTGCCGCTCACGCGGAAGTTGGTCAGCTGCTTGGTACGGGTGGCGTTCACCACCAGGTCGTTGTCACGGCTGTGGATGCCGATGATCATGCCTT
>JAVXMM010000092.1:3702-13903 GCA_036646255.1 Comamonas sp. | reverse complement strand
GTACCTGGTCAAAGCTCGATTGGCACTGCTGGTCAAGATTGCATCGGCCCTAACATGCGGCCCGAAAACGTGAAACGACTCTCCGTAGTGATGCTGCTGCCTCCCGTGCTGCTGCTGGCAGCTTGCGCGACCAGCTCGCCACCATCCGTGGTGGACTCGCCGAAGCTTCCAGCCAGGCCCGAGCTGACACAGCCGCTGTCCTCACAGTCGTACTCGAGCGTTGCTCGTTCGAATATCGAGAGTTGGCAGAAACAGCTGACCGACACGCCAGCGACGTCCGGACGCTGATCGACGCTTGGCCTGTGCGGCCGGCGCCTTGAGAGCAGAATGGAGGGCATGGAAAAACCCTCCACCGACCACATCAAATACCTGGATTCTGATCTTCGCACGGTCGCTACGCCCCAGCGATCCGGCATCGGTTTGCGCCTGAAAAGCGCTCGGCTAGCCGCTGGAATGACGCAGCTGACGGTGGCCATGAGCCTGGGCTTCGCTCGTTCGTCGATTTCAATGATCGAGAACGAGAGCCGGCCGCTCAGGCCGGATGAACTCGATTCGTTCGCGAAGCTCTACGGCGTCGAAGTAGCCAGCCTCGAGGTGGGTTAAAAGAGGCGGGCCGCAGGGGGCGCGGCGAAGATGCTCCATGGCGGGCATGCGCCAGTACGGGACTGACGCCAGCGGGCGTACTCGACGAAGTTCGGATCGAGGTATGCCGATCCGTCACGCAACTTCGTAGCTCCCTGAAGATTGGTGTTGTACGTCTCGGTTCGGCGGCTGCCCGTGGTGGCGTTCGTCTTGCTGCCAACGTAGGCCCAGTCCGCACCTTCGTACTGATGTCCAACGAGCTGGCCAAACATCGCGTGGATGAATCGTATGTCGCCGTCATCGCGGAAGTTGAAGCAAGCGATCAGGTGCCAGCCGCTGTGCCCGTTGTGGCTCTCGCCGCCCTTGCCGATCTGGATCGTCGTCTTGATCTCGAGGCCCTCACCACCGGCGGTGGGGTTGATCAGGTCAGGGTAGCGCTGGTGATGGTTGTGCTTGTAGGGCGTGCACTGGTCGAAGCTGTTACTCAAGACGTTCGACACGAGTCCCGAGAAGTTGTTGCCCTGGATGAGGCCTTGCAGCGGCAGACCAACTTCGACAACCATGTTTCGGTTGATCTTGTGGATCACTTCTTGGGTGTGGTTCAGCGCCATCGCGAGATGGTCGTGCGTCAAGCCGGTCGGGAGCGGTACCGCACGGCGCAGGTAGGCCGGATTCAGGACGGGCGGCCTGGGTCCGCCCGGATCCTCAAAAGCAGACACAACCAGGGTGCGAAGCGGGAGCCGAAGGCCACCAGCGATCCTCTCCAAAGTTTTCACGCTGAAAGAGATTTCACCGGCCTCGATAGCTGCTAGCTCGCCTACGCTAACGCCGGATGCTGCAGCCAGCGCCTCAATGGGCATCTCTTTTTGCAAGCGCAGCGCTCGCACCATGACGCCGATTGTCTTTTCCGCCTCACTCATATAACCTACTTTCTAGATGTTTCATAGGAGTTTAACGTTTGAGTCGGGCACAATCTGGGTATATGTCCAGTATCCAAGTACACCATGCCGACTCATTCGAGTGGCTCCGCGAGCAGCCTGACAACACATTCCATGGCGTCTGCACCGACCCGCCGTTCGGCATCGTCGAGTTCACAGCCAAAGAAGTAGGCAAGCTTCGCAATGGGAACAAGGGCGGGATCTGGCGAATTCCGCCGAAGATGGGCGGCTCTGAGCGCGCGCCTCTGCCTCGTTTCACCGTTCTCACCGCTGCTGAGCGTGAGCACGTCCGGACCTTCTTTCGGGAGTTCGGCGAAGCGCTTATTCCCAAGTTGATCCCTGGCGGCCACGTATTCTTGGCGGGCACTCCGATGTTGCAGTACCTCGTGCAGGATGCCATGGCGCTGGCCGGCTTCGAGGTACGCGGCGCTGTCATGCGGGTCTACCACGGCTTCCGCGGAGGGGATCGCCCGAAGCTAGCTGAAGAGGAGTTCATCGACACGTGCGTAACGCCCCGCGGCACGTACGAGCCTTGGATGCTGTTCCGCAAGCCGATCAGCGAGAGGACAGTCGCCCAAAATCTTCGGAAGTGGGGCACGGGCGCCTTGCGGCGCGTCGATCGCGACATCCCGCTGCCCGACACGATCACTAGTGGCAAGACGCCATCTGCCGAGGCCGCCATCAGCCCACACCCGACACTCAAGCCACAGCACATCCTTCGCATCCTCGCGCGCACGCTCCTGCCCATGGGGGAGGGGCTGATCCTCGAACCGTTTGCCGGAAGCGGATCGACACTGGGGGCGTGCAAGGCCATCGGCTACGACGCTGTGGGCGTCGAGATCGATGAGACGTACTACAGCGGGCTCGAGACACACATCGACCAGTTCGCGGCTCTTTACCCTGGGTTCAAGGGTGAAAGCCTCGTGATGGACGTGCGACCGTCTGATCGGCCTACTGCGACCGTCAAGCGTGGCAAAAGTGGACGCTCGACCCAGGGCGACCTTTTGGCCATCTAGTCGCACTAAGTCCTGTACTTCGGGGACTTTCAGCCGGAATTCCCGGTCGAAGTCCTGGAATCGCCGGCCCAACTCCCGGAATTCCATGAGTAAGTCGGTGATTACCGTGACCTGAGCTGCGCCTCAAGCTGAGCGATTCGCATCTGAGCCCGAGCCAGGTCGAGCCGGACGTCGCGGACGCTCTCGACCCGCGCTAGCAGTTGCTCGTTGTCATCGAGCACGCGATGCATCTGAGTGCGCAGCTGCGCGTTCTGCAGTAGTAGTTTCCTGCGAGCTGCCTCGGAGCGCTCGAAAGCGATGCCGACGCGGTACTCATGCCCAGCGCCAGCCAGCACGTCCACAGCCCGATCAAGGCCATCCAGGCAGCCGTCAACCGCCTGCAGCGCGTTGATGGGGTTGTAGTTGTCGCCTGATTTTGGAAACACTGTGAGCCGCCTTTCTTGTACCCAGATTTGTACCCAAACCTTGTACCCGGCGAACATCACAGTAACGTAACCAGAGAGCTGAAAACCTGGATACAGGATTTCAGCGTTGCCATCGGAGCCTAACCCGCTGGTTGCAGCGGTACATATCGGGCGCGATGCTTCGGTTTCGTAGCTGCTACGCTAACGCAGTCAGGGCACTTCGTCGACGATGTGAGCCCGAGGACCCAGGGGCCCTTTGATCCGCACAGTGCGACGTGGTGATACGCATGGACAGTGTGACCGACGCCGGCGGAATCTCCAACAAAATCGAAGCGGTTATTCAAGTCGCGTTGCCGGCGTTCCACACGAGCCCCAAATCTTCGGAGCTCTGAGTAGAGATCTTCGGCTGCGATGTCCAGCGGAATCGAAATTGTCTGTGCCTCGATATTCGGGGTGGGCATCGTTATCGAAGTCTTCGGTGTCGAAATACCTGCGATGACGAAGCGGCGGGGGGATGAATACGGAGCCCAATCGCCAACGAAGGTGACAGCTGTCCGCCCAAGCCGTTTGCCAAGGATGAGTTGGGCGAGCCAATCCGTGGCCTGCTTCAACGTGACCGATGAAAATGCGGTATCGGTGATCATGGCCGGACTCCCTTTCGCGGTGCGGGCGCTTCGAACTCGGCGCGGATGCGTTCGAGCTGTTCAACGTATGCGCTGTCATCGGCTGCGAGGGGGTCCCACTTGTCTGCGAATTGCGTGAGACGTGTTTGAAGCTTCGACATCTCCACCTGCGTCTTTGCCTGGTCGCGTTCGATCGGGCTGTCTTCGTCATCGAGCATCGCTTCGATTTCGATGTTTGTGAAGCCGCCGCCGAGGAACTTGGGCAGTAGGTACTGACGGATGAGTCGAGCAATAGCCTTTTGTATCTCGTCAGCGCTAGCCGATGTGGGTAGTGCTGGCATGCTCCTGAATTCCGGAAGCTCGTCGGGGCGCTTCAGACCCAGCCTCTTCAACGTCTCAGCGGGCGTTTCGCCAACCTCAAGCTCGTCATCCTCCAGGTCCTCGCGGTGACGCGAGAGGATCTGAGCCAGTGGGGTAAGTGTGTGTTTCATGTCAGATCTCCTTGATGCAGACTGGTGTCGCGGCGCCAGCCAGTAAGCCGGCCAGAGCGCCGATGTCTGGCCAGTGTGCTGGCGCTGGTTTCGTCGGCGGATTAAAGAATGCTGCGAAGAGCAGCGAGAACTCGCTTTGGAACGTCGGACTCATCACAGACCCCTCATGACTTTATCGAGTACAGGCTGTGCCGCGGCGAACTTCTTTGGATCGATGCAATCACTGAAGTGACCGGCGCTCGCCCAGAGATTCGCTATCACTTCTGATGGATTCATCTCGGTGCCAAAGAGGATGCCGTCGAGCGCTTTTGTGTATGCGAATTTGTCGCCGTTCTTGATGGACCAAAGGTCTTCGATGTAGTCGCGCTTGTCGAGCGTGTCGATGTAGATCGTCATGAAGACGCTGCGGTGTCCAATCGACTTGGCGTGCTGCTGCATCGCCGCGATCTCAGCTGTATTCAAGAGGGAGAGGTCGGTATGAAGGAAGGAAGAGAACATTTGAAGCTCCGTGTTGTTGATACTTCTATGTTCTGAGCTTCCTGTATCCAGAAACGAGAACGGGGCCCGTAAGGACCCCATTCATTTCGCCGTTTCTAGGTAATTCCTATTGGAAACGCGATGGACCAGGTTTGATGCAGCTCAGTGCTGTGTTTGTATGTCGAATCCACACCAATGGCTGAGCAGAAAGAGCTGCTCAAGGGGCATCGAGAACTCCGCTCCGTCCGTGATCCAGTCGATCGTTCGCTCCTCTCCTAGTTTTCGCAGTTGCGTGCGGAACGGCTCAGGAAGGCTGTCGACGATGATGTGGCCGTCTTCGTCTAGCTGTGTTTCAGTTTCAAGAATGCTCATCGCGATCCCCATTCTGCTGAGAGGGCGATTGCGACCAGCGCCAGCAGACGGTGCTTGGGGAGTTTCAGGATTTTCATGTGTGCCTTGAGCGCGCGCGGGTGGGCCGAAGGCGGCTCACTGGAGCCGGCGCGTACAAGGTGACCCGGAAGCTGGGCCGATCAGCCCAAAAAACGGGCCATGCGAAAATCGCTGTGAGAAGCCTCTAGTCTATGTCGAGAGGAGCGAATCACCAAGCTTTACTAGCTGTGGGCCGGGGTCAATCCTGGGGTCAGAAGCGTTGTTTTCAGTCGCATCAGGTTGAGCGATATCCAATGAAATCAACAACTTATGCAACTGGATTCAACCTGATAGGACAGTTCACATGTTCGAGCCCCATCAGCCACCCCAAATAAATGAAACGCCAGTACTGCAAAGTACTGGCGTTTTTCTTTTGTGTTTTTGAAGTGCTGCTGAGTCAGCTGCAGTGCTTAATGAAAGTCGCGGCTGTTGATGCGCAGCGCTGTCATCCAATCCGAAACATCGCGCAACTGGTGGGCGATCAAATTGCCGGCATTACCGCTTTTTTGCCAGCGGCCTTGCACTGCTAAAAATTGCGATTGCAGCAGGGCGTCGCGTTGCTGTTCGCGTATCTTGGGCCAGCAAATTACTTGCAGGTTTCCGGTCTCATCCTCCAGCGTGATAAATACTACGCCTTTGGCGGTGGGGGGCTGCTGGCGCAGGGTGACGATGCCGCAGGCGCGCACCCAGCTACCGTCAGGCGTATTGTCTAAATCGGCGTGGGTGCGAAAGTGGTGATGCGCCAACCGCTCGCGCAACAAAGCCATGGGGTGGCGGCGCAGGCTCAAGCCCAGCGCGGCATAGTCCCAGTGGATGGCTTCCGGCTCGGCGGCGGCGGCTAACTCCAGTCCAGCTTCGTGGATCGGCGCATCGTGCAGCAAGGCGCTGCTGCGCATGGGCGCGGCGGCTTGCCACAGTTGCTGGCGGCGGTGGCCCTCTAGGCTGTTAAGGGCATCGGCGGCGGCTAGCTGCTTCATCGCAGTGGTATCTAGGTTGCAGCGTAGAGCCAAGTCCTCGGCACTGGTAAATGGGGCTTGTTGGCGGATGTGCTCGATGTGCTTAGCGGTGCTCGCTGGTAGTTGGTCAATCAGCCGTAGCCCTAGGCGCACGGCGGGTAAGTTGCTGTCCGTTGGTTCTAGTGTGCAGTCATGGCGGCTGTACAGCACATCGACTGGGCGCACGACCACGCCGTGGCGCCGTGCGTCTTGCACCAGCTGGCTATTGCTGTAAAAACCCAATGGCTGGCTGTTGATCATGGAGACCAAAAATTCGGCCGGGTAGTGGCGCTTGAGCCAGGCGCTGAAATACACCAGCAGCGCGAAACTGGCGGCATGGCTTTCGGGAAAACCGTATTCGGAAAAGCCCTGGATCTGCTGAAAAATAGATTCACCAAACGCGCGCGTATAGCCGTTGGCCGACATGCCGTCGATGATCTTGTCGTGGTATTGCTGCAGATTGCCTGTGCGCCGCCAGGCGGCCATATTGCGGCGCAGGTGGTCGGCTTCACCAGGGGTAAAACCAGCGGCGTCGATGGCGATTTGCATTACCTGTTCTTGGAAGATGGGCACGCCCAGAGTCCGCGCTAGTGATGGCTTGAGAATTTCCTTCTCATACCGCACGGGCTCTAGCCCTTGGCGGCGGCGCAAATACGGGTGCACCATGCCGCCCTGAATCGGCCCTGGCCGCACCAGTGCCACTTCAATCACCAGGTCGTAATAGTTACGCGGGCGCAGGCGCGGTAGCATGCTCATTTGTGCCCGGCTTTCGATCTGGAACACGCCAATCGTGTCAGCCTCGCAAATCATGTCGTAGGTGGCTTCGTCGTTGTGCGGAATGTCTTTGAGCCCAAACGCGCAGCCTTGGCGCTGGCTTACCAAGTGCAGCATTTTCTGTAGCGCGGTGAGCATGCCCAAGGCCAGCACATCCACTTTTAGCAGGCCAACTGCATCCAGGTCGTCTTTGTCCCACTGGATGACGGTGCGGTCTTTCATGCTGGCATTTTCAATCGGCACCATGCGTGACAGGGGGCCGCGCGTCAGTACAAAGCCGCCCACATGCTGTGATAAATGGCGTGGAAACTGGGTGAGTGTGTTCACCATCTCTACCAGTTGGCGCACGGCAAGGTCGCACGACTGGAGGCCGGTGCGCTCTAAAGCTTGGTCGCGCAGTAGTTCATGGTCCCATTGCGAATGGTTGCGCGTTAGCTCATCAATTTGCAGTGTCGCAAAGCCTAGCGCCTTGGCCACATCACGGATAGCGGATTTGCGCCGGTAGCGGATGACGACGGCGGTGAGCCCGGCGCGGTGACGACCGTATTTGTTGTACAGGTACTGGATCACCTCTTCGCGCCGCGTATGTTCAAAATCTACGTCGATATCGGGCGGCTCATTGCGTTCGCGGCTTAAAAACCGCTCAAATAGCAGAGTGCTTTTAGCGGGGTCCACCTCGGTCACACCCAGGCAAAAGCAGACAGCGGAGTTGGCGGCCGAGCCCCGGCCTTGGCACAAAATGTTCTCGCTGCGTGCAAACTGCACGATGTCGTACACCGTCAAAAAATAGTGCTCGTAGTGCAGCTCCTCAATCAGCGCCAGTTCTTTTTCGATGGTGGCTTGCACCTGGATCGGTATGCCCTGTGGCCAGCGCTCGCCAGCGCCGGTGTAGGTTAGCTGGCGCAGGTGATGGGCTGGCGTCACGCCGGATGGCACTACCTCGTCTGGGTACTGGTAGCGCAGCTCGCTCAAGCTGAAGTGGCAGCGTGACGCTACCTTCAAGGTTTCATCCAGCAAATTGCGGGGGTACATCTGCGCCAAGCGTAGGCGGCTGCGCAAATGGCGTTCGGCGCTGGGTTGTAGCGCGTAGCCGCAAGTGGCCAGCGGTTGGCACAAGCGGGTGGCGGTCAGCACGTCTTGCAGCGGTTTACGTGAGCGCACATGCATGTGCACATCGCCCGCTGCTACCAAGGGCACACCGCTGGCTGTGCTGGCATCGCGCAGGCGCAGCAGCCAGGCCTCGTCATCTAGCTGGCGCTGCAGGTGCACGGCCAGCCAGCTCTGGCCGTGAAATTGCTGATCAAGCCAGTGGGCCAGCGAGTGTATTTGCACGGTGCTGGCATTGCGCGCCGGGGCGGCAAGTATCACGCAATCCTGTAATGTTCTGCCTTTGATGGCTGTCTGCGTCAGATGGTATTGGCCTTTTTGTGCTTTCCGTCGTAAATGGGTGATGAAAGCACACAGGTTGCCGTAGCCGTACAGATTGCAGGCGATGGCGATCAGGGTGAAGGGCGGCGCACTGACGTCATTGCTCTCCACGAGGAACTGTGCGCCCACTAGTAGATGCATGTTGTGCTCTTTAGCTGCTACATGCGCACGCACGATACCGGCGAGCGAGCACTCATCGGTCAGCGCCAGCGCGCGGTAGCCTTGGCGCTGGGCGCGCGCTACCAGCTCATGCGGATGGCTGGCACCGCGTAGAAAGCTGAAATTGCTCAGGCACCACAGCTCGGCGTAGTCGGGCGGGTTAAAGGGCGTGCGGGCTGGCATGGTGGATCAAGCGAAGATGCCGTGCAGAAACCAGGCACTGTTATCGGGTGATAAGCGCGTATGAAAAACCCACAATAAGCCCGCATGCGGGCTATTCGCCACCCAATAGTCGCGCACGGCGGTGTGGGCGATCTGGGTTGTTTGTTTGTCTTTTTCTTCATTATTGCTTGCCAAAAAGCTGGGGCTGCGGTGCCACCAGCCGCCTTCTAGCCGTTGCGGGCCTGCCAGTAGTTGTAGTTGCCCTTGGTACAGCAGCTGGCTATTGCCGTTTTGCAGCAGGCGCAGTGGCTCGGCCAGCAATAAACTGGGCTGGGGGAGGGGCGGTGGCGCGGCGGTTGTGGCGGGCAAGGCTTGGCTGGCGGGCTGCCACTGCACCTGCCATTCTGGGCGGTGGTCGGCGCACAGTACCGGGCGCTGTACCAAATGGGTTCCCAGGCGGGCGCTGATGCGCTCCAGCACTTGCGCGAGGCTTTCGTCTTCGGCCGCTTTGTCTAGCAGCAGGCTGGCGCTGGTTTCTTGCAAGGGCTCAGGCTGGTGGGCGTGCAGGCTGAGCTCGCCCACTGGGGCTAGTAGTTGCACATGGGCTAAATGGGCTTGCAGCAAGCGTGATAAGTGCTGTATATCGCGCGTGGCGCTGCCTGTGTGTAGCGTTAGCTCGCCGCCATCGCCCGCATGTTTAGAGCGCATGGCATCGTGGCACCAGCGCAGGGTGAAACTGCGGATGCCGGCACGTTTAGCCACTAGCCAACCGCATAGCTGCAAGAGCAGGCGTTGGGCGCCGTGTAGCAAGGCATCGGCATGCTCTACCCGAAGGGCTAGCTCCAGCCGGGCGTCAAAGTGCTCAGGCGGGGTTATCCAGGCGTAGCCATCGGCACGCAGGCCGTAGGTGGTGTCGAGTGCGGCCAGTAGCTGAGTATCAAAACGCCTTACTACACCGCTGCGCGGCAGCGCGCGCACAGCACCTAAGTTGTTGCAACCTAGCTGCGCCAAGATGGCTGCGTGGCGCGCTACGGCATCAATGGCGTGCAGGGGCAAAGTATCCAGCTGTGCATCCCAGGGCTGGTTGCCAAAGCCATGGCGCAGGCCGCAGCGTGCTAGGGCTACTGCGCCTAGGCTCGTGGGCGCCCAGGCGATGGTGGTTATGCCCAGTTGGCGGCTTTCACGCCGAATACGCTGTGCTAGCTTCACTTGGCCGCCAAACAAGCGTTCGCTGGTAGATAGCTCCATCACCAGTGCATCGCCAAAGTGCGGCTCTCCATTCGTCAGCTGTGCCGCAGGTACGCAGACCACCCGGGGTGTGAACTGCAGGGCCCACAGGGCCAGGCCGTCCATATGGGCCGCTTCAGCCGGGCTGGCTGACGAGGTGGGGTAGTGGGGCAGCAGGGCGGCCCAGAGGCTTTTCATGGTGTGGGGCTGCCTTGGCGGCAGGGGTGGCGGGGCGGGTGATGGGCGCAGCCTGCAGCATGCGGGGTGTGAGCACGGCTTGCAGGCTGGTGGGTACGGCGGGGAGATCAAGCGTGCCGGTATGCACTGGCCCGCGGCGTTTGGTGATCTGTAATTGCAGCGACCACAGCGCACCGCAGCGTGCCAGCACCCGTAGCGGCGCGGCCGATGCCTGGCGCTGACAGCTGTCGGGGCGGAAGAGAAAAATCAGCCCATGAAACTGCTGCGCGCTGATTTGCAGGCGGCGGATTTGTTCGGG
>JAVXMM010000092.1:0-3692 GCA_036646255.1 Comamonas sp. | reverse complement strand
TCGGGATGCGCTTGCGGCAGCCAGGCCAGCAGTACGTCAGCGCAGTTGGCGCGTATCAACTGCTCCAGTGTCCACAAGCGGTCTTGCGGGCTATTGGCTTGTATCCACACCAATTGATTGGGCGCCAAACCTTGCTGGGCCAGGCCGCTGGCGTGAGGTGGCAGGGGGGGAGCCAGCGCGATGATGGCTTTGCGCTGCGTGCCTTGTTGCTTTAGCGCGGCGGCGGTCAAGCGCCACTCTAGTTGGCCAGGTTGAGGCTGCAAGATTTCAATCAAACTTTGACTTGGCCAGCCTTTGCCGGGCAGCTCGGCATTCAGCGCATCCCAGCCGGTAGGCGTGCTTGCCAATTGGGTGCGCACAATGCGATCGCCGCGCCAGACGGCGGCGGCAATCGATGGCGGCAGGGCAATGGATGGAGAAGGTTTTGGCATGATTG
Source organism: Comamonas sp. (assembly GCA_036646255.1). Taxonomy (GTDB): domain Bacteria; phylum Pseudomonadota; class Gammaproteobacteria; order Burkholderiales; family Burkholderiaceae_C; genus Comamonas. The sequence continues at coordinate 3,256 of JAVXMM010000092.1, read as the reverse complement.
AATACTGTATTTATATACAGTATAAAGCTGAAAATTCACCTTGTCTGTAACTGTAGCAATGCGCTGACACGCTTTATCAAATACATAGCTAACAATCCTTTATCGGTGGGCGCCAGCAGGCTTTTTGTTGCTAAGTAGCCAAGCCGGTTAAGATCAGGTGCACATGCAAATACCAGAACCCCATGATTCCGCAGACCGCCCCCAGTCAGGCGTGGCAGCGCCATCTGAGAGGCGCAGCGCTGTGTCTGATAGCGTGCCCATTGAAGGGCTTGCGCCCGTGCCGCACTTAGAGCGCAAAGCGGCGGCGTTGCTGATTTTTACCCTGCTGCTGATTGTTGGATCCGCCTTCTACCTGTTGTATGCGCGTGGCGTATTTGAGCCCAAGCAGGCGCTGATCCTGACAGCGGATGACTCGGAAGGCGTGGCGATTGGCATGAATATGACGTTCTCGGGCTTCCCCATCGGCAAGGTAGATGAGATTGAGCTAGCCAAGGATGGCACTGTGCGCATTCACGTGGCGGTGCCGCAAAAGGATGCGCACTGGCTGCGCATCAGCAGCGTATTCACCTTGGTCAAAGGGCTTGTGGGTGGTACAACGATCAAGGCGTATTCCGGCGTGCTGGATGATCCGCAGCTGGAGGATGGCGCCGTGCGCGCCGTATTGTCGGGTGATGCAACGGCCGAGCTGCCGCAGCTGATGAGTAATGCCCGCCAGCTGCTGGAGAACCTGAACATGATGACCTCCAGTGGCTCGGCGCTGGGCAGCACCTTGGTGCAATTACGTGATTTGAGCACCAAGCTGAATGGCCCGGGTGGTGCGTTAGGTGTAATGCTGGGGAGCGATGCGGAAGCGAAAAAAATCGCCACAACTCTGGATCGAACGAATCAACTGCTGGCGCGGCTGGATGGTATTGCTAAAAATGCCGACAACCAAGTCTTTGGCGCCAAGGGTGTGATGCCCGAGGTGCGTGCCACGGTAGAGCAACTGAATGCCGTGTTGGCTGATGTGCGCGGTAGCTTGAAAAAGGTGGATGCCGTGTTGGTCGAGGCCCAGGCCGTGGGAGCTAATGCCAAAGATGCAAGCAACAACCTGGGCGATCTACGCGCTGATGTGGAGGCTAGCCTGCGCAAGGTAGAGGGCATGCTGAGCGAGCTGAACCGCAAGTGGCCATTTGCCAAGAAAGACGCCGAGGTCAAGCTGCCATGACATACCCATCACGCCAATTAGTTGCTTCTTTTTTTGTAGCGGTAGGTGCCCTGTCAGCATGTGCTGGTGGCCAAAAGGTTCCTGATTGGGCGGTGAACGAGCAAGGCGCGGCCGAGCGTGCGACCGAGGCCTACTTGTCAGGCAACACCCGCGTGGCCGATGCCGAATGGCGCAAAGCGCGCGAAGAAGTCACCCGCACCGCGCGACCTGATTTGTTAGCCCGCTTAGAGCTAGCCCGCTGTGCCGCGCAAATTGCAGCGCTAGACGCATCACCTTGCAGCAGCTACGACGCCATCGCGCAAGACGCAGCTGCCCCTGAGGAAGCCTACGCTCGCTACCTGCGCGGTAGCCAGCAAGCCACCGATATTGCTCTGCTGCCCCAAGCACAAAAAGCGGTAGCCGCCCAGCTGCCCGCCAATGCTGCTGCCGCGCTGGCCGTAATAGAGGACCCGTTATCGCGCCTGGTGGCCGCTGGCGCGCTGGCCGTGCGCGGCCCTCTGCCCATGGCCGTGGTACAGCAAGCGGTGGACACCGCATCCGCCCAGGGCTGGCGCCGAGCACTGATGGCCTGGTTGATCAACCAGCAGAGCCTGGCGCAAGAGCAGGGTGATGCAGCGCTGGCACAGAGCGTGCAGAGGCGGCTGGATGTGTTGCAGGCTTTGCCCGTCAAGCCGTGATTCAGACCTAAAATCCACGCCCTATGCAATTGTCTTTTTCGCGTTGGCGCGCTTCGCCAGCGCTGCGTATGGGGGTGTCGATCAGTATTGCGACTGGCTTGTACGGCATCTCCTTTGGCGCTTTGGGTGTGGCGGCCGGGTTGACCGTGTGGCAGACCTGTGCGCTGAGTTTGTTGATGTTTACTGGTGGTTCGCAGTTTGCGTTTGTCGGGGTAGTTGCCGGCGGCGGCGCAGGTGCAGCTGCGCTGGGTGCTGCCAGCTTGCTGGGCGTGCGCAATGCGGTGTATGGCATGCAGATGACGGCCTTGCTGGGTCCACAAGGCTTGGCGCGATTGCTGGCGGCGCAGCTGACCATTGATGAATCTGCCGCTACGGCGGTTAGCCAGACCGAGCCGATTGAGCAGCGACGTGGTTTCTGGGCGGCAGGGGTTGGTGTTTATCTGCTGTGGAATCTGTTTACTGCCGTGGGCGCGCTGCTGGGCAATGCGCTGGGTGACCCGAGCCGCTGGGGGCTGGATGGTGCGGCGGTGGCGGCGTTCCTCGGTTTGCTGTGGCCGCGATTAAAGAGCCGCGAGCCCATGGCGCTGGCGGTGGCTGCTGCGGCCATTACGCTGATTGCCGTGCCCGTAGTGCCGCCGGGGATTCCTATCTTGATCGCTGCTGTCGTCGGTGCGGTTTGGGGTTGGTTTGGCAAAAGCCCGCAACCTGCGCATAAAGCAGCGGCCCATGGGGAGGGTGTGCGATGACCGGTGATTGGTGGTTTTGGATTGCGCTGGCCAGTGCCATTGCGTATGCCACCAAGCTGCTGGGCTATATGGTGCCTGCGCGCTGGCTGCATCATCCGCGCATGGCTAGGGTGGCGGGTTCGCTCACTGTGGCCCTTCTGGCGGCGCTGACGGCAATGAACACCGTTGCCAGCGGCCAGCAATTGGTGCTGGATGCCCGGGTGGCGGCGCTGGTGGTGGCGGGCATTGCCTTGGCGCTGCGTCTGCCTTTTTTGCTGGTGGTGGTGCTGGGCGCGGCCGCGTCGGCCTTGGTTCGCTGGCTGCTGTAAAGACCTGGGCACCAAGATTGGTTATAATCGACAGGTTTTGCATGGTGCAAGACGCACGTCACCAGCTTTTCCAGCGGTGACGCAAGTAACCAGAATGTGGGGCAACCCGCACTCCAACCAGGAAAATCAAATGATCGCCGCATCTATCAAGGCCGAAGTTGTAAAGGCCAACGCACGTTCCGCTACCGATACTGGCAGCCCAGAAGTCCAAGTGGCTCTGCTGACCGCCCGTATCAACGAGCTGACCCCTCACTTCAAGCAACACGCCAAGGACCACCACGGTCGTCGCGGCCTGCTGCGCATGGTGAGCCGTCGTCG
>JAVXMM010000091.1:0-13986 GCA_036646255.1 Comamonas sp. | reverse complement strand
AGGGTCCCGCTCTTCTTCCGCCGGTATGAACCGGATCAAGTTCGTCGGGTTCGCTTGCCACTGTTTTCACAGCGGCTCGCATCTCAGCGCTTTCGCACACCCCGGAGCTGCAGGCAGTATAGCTGGCAAATCCTGTCTTGCGTCATTTCTTCAAGCTGGACTTTGCTACCTCACCACAAACACGCAGCCTCTACAAAAACAAAAGACCGCAATGCGGTCTTTTGGATTAGAGAGAGGTGAGTACCTATTTTTTCTTGCGGTCGATAAAAGCGATGATCTCGCCCATGATGCCGCGGCGAAAGGCCAACACGCACACCACAAAGATCAAACCAGTAACGATGGTGACCGATTCACCCAGCGTGTTAAACCACTCCACACCTGTCATGCGTGAGAGTGCCGAGCCCATGTCACCGATTTTATTCTCCAGCGCAACAATCACGGCAGAGCCCACGATCGGACCTGACAACAGGCCCAGACCACCCACGAGGGTCATCAAAATAACTTGGCCCGATGCCGTCCAGTGCACATCAGTCAAAGTGGCAAAGCCCAGAATCACTGTCTTCAGCGAACCAGCCAAACCCGCCAAGGCAGCCGAGATCACAAAAGCCAACAGTTTGAAGCGATTAACGTCGTAGCCCAGAGAAATCGCGCGCGGCTCGTTCTCCTTCAAAGCCTTGAGCACTTGGCCAAATGGTGAATGCACGGTACGCATGATCAGCAAGAATGCCAGCACCACAATCACCAGCGCCACGTAGTACATGGTTAGGTCACTCTCAAGGCTAAGCACGCCAAACAGCTTGCCGCGCGGCACAGCTTGCAGACCATCTTCTCCACCGGTGAAAGGCATTTGCAGGCAGGCGAAGAACAGCATCTGCGCCAGCGCCAAAGTAATCATCGAGAAATAAATACCCTGACGACGGATGGCCAACCAGCCAAACACCAAGCCGAGCAAAGCGCCAAATACGACGCCTAAAATAATACCGATCTCAGGCGTCACATGCCACATCTTGATGGTATGGCCCGTAATATAGGCCGCGCCACCAAAGAAAGCCGCATGGCCGAAGGACAACAAACCTGTATAGCCCAACAGCAGGTTAAATGCACAGGCGAACAGCGCGAAGCACATCAGCTTCATCACAAATACCGGGTAGGCGCCCATTAGCGGGGCGGCAATCAGCCCCAACAGCAGCAAACCGTACCCCAGCTTGGCAAATTTCTTGGAATTCATCCCCTAGCCCTCACTTCGCTTTGCCAAACAGGCCCGCTGGACGAACCAGCAACACGATCACCATGATCACGAACACGACCGTGGACGACGCCTCTGGATAGAAGACCTTGGTCAGACCTTCGATCACACCTAAGCCCAACCCGGTAACGATGGCACCCATGATTGAGCCCATGCCACCAATCACCACGACAGCGAACACGGTGATGATGAGGTTTTGGCCCATCAGCGGCGTGACCTGATAAACAGGGGCAGCCAACACACCCGCAAACGCGGCCAAGCCAACACCAAAGGCGTAGGTCAGAGTGATCATCAAGGGCACGTTGACACCAAAGGCCTCAACCAAGCGTGGATTCTCAGTACCTGCGCGCAGGTAGGCACCAAGGCGCGTCTTCTCAATCACAAACCAGGTAGCAAAGCACACTACCAAAGATGCGACCACCACCCACATGCGGTAGTTGGGCAACATCATCACGCCCACGTTGGTCGCGCCTTCAAGCAGCTCTGGCGTGTCGTAGCCCAAGCCCGATACACCGTAGACCGAGCGGAATACGCCTTCAATCAACAGCGCCAAGCCTAAGGTCAGCAACAAACCATAGAGATGATCCAGCTTGTAAATGTGGCGCAGCAGGAAACGCTCAATAAGCACTCCTATCACCCCGACCAACAAGGGCGACAGCAAAAGCATTACCCAGTAATTGATCTGAAAGTACGCAGCGGCCATCCACGTGAACATGGCCCCCAGCATGAACAGCGCTCCGTGTGCGAAGTTAATCACATTCAAGAGGCCGAAGATAACGGCCAGCCCCAAACTGAGGATGGCATAAAACGAGCCATTGACTAAGCCCAGCAGAAGCTGGCTTAACAAGGCCGGTACCGAAACACCAAAAATTTCCATGACGAGCTCACGAATCAGTGGATGGACACGCGATGTGCAACGTTCAGCTTACTTCCAGAGCGAGCACTTGGACTCGGCCTTGGTGGTCCACACCTGATCACCTGGCAGCGTTGCCAAGACTTTCAGATAGTCCCAAGGCTTCTTGGATTCAGCAGGCGCCTTAGCCTCGACCAAGTACATATCATGGGCGTAGCGACCATCAGGGCGGATCATGCCCTTACCGTAAAAATCGCTCAGCGGCTTGCTCTTGAGCTCAGCCATTACCTTGTCGGCATCAGTAGTCTTGACCGCTGCTACAGCCTTCAAATAGTTCATCGTGGCCGAGTAATCTGCCGCGTGAATGTCGGTGGGCATACGCTTGGTTTTAGCGAAAAACTTCTCGGCAAACTTGCGCGATTCGTCATTCATATCCCAATACCAGCTGGTGGTATGCAACAGGCCTTCTGTGTTCTTCAAGCCCATGCTGTGGATGTCAGACAGGAAAACCAGCAAGCCGGCAGTCTTCATGGTCTTGTTAATGCCAAACTCACGCGCCGCTTTGATGGCATTGATGGTGTCTCCACCAGCGTTAGCTAGACCCAAGATTTGCGCCTTGGAGTTTTGCGCCTGCAGCAAGAAGGATGAAAAATCTGAAGCATTCAAAGGATGGCGCACCGCCCCCAGCACCTGGCCGCCCTTCTCCTTGATCACCTTGGTGGTGTCCGACTCCAGCGAATGGCCGAAGGCATAGTCCGCAGTCAGAAAGAACCAGCTCTTGCCACCACGATCCACAACAGCACCACCGGTGCCTTTAGCCAGTGCCACAGTGTCATAGGCGTAGTGCACGGTGTACGGGCTGCATTGCTCATTAGTCAATGCCGACGAGCCTGCACCATTGTTGAAGTACACACGCTTTTTCTCTTGCGCGACCTTGGCGGTAGCCAAGGCGGTACCAGAGTTGGTGCCACCAAACAGCATGGTCACGCCAGCGGTATCCACCCATTCACGCGCTTTGGATGCGGCGATGTCGGCCTTGTTTTGGTGATCGGCAGACACCATCTCAATAGGCTGACCCAGCACTTTGCCACCAAAATCATCAATCGCCATCTGAATGGCAACCGCGCCGTTCTTGCCTTCCACGTCGGCATACAAGCTCGACATATCGGTGATGAAACCAATCTTTACCTTCTCTTGCGCATGGGCTACACCGGCGGCTAAAGCCATCAAGCAAGCAACTTGAGCAATGGTTTTCATTTTTGCTTTCATCTCTATCTCCTAAAAATACGTTGTAATTTGGTGTGCTAGGCGCGTGGCTTACCAATAATTCTTCAACAGGGCTGGCCGCTACACACCCAACAAGGTGTTGAGCAAAGGCATCCTGGCCTCCAGCTCGCTAGCGCCAAATTGCTCCACGATCTGCCCGTGCTCCATCACATACAGGCGATCAGCCAACGGCGCGGCAAAGCGGAAGTTCTGCTCCACCATCACAATGGTGTAGCCCTTGGCACGCAGGCTCACAATCATGCGAGCTAGGGCTTGCACGATCACAGGCGCCAAGCCTTCTGAGATCTCATCAAGCAAAAGCAGCTTGGCACCGGTGCGCAAGATACGCGCCACAGCCAGCATTTGCTGCTCGCCGCCAGACAGGCGCGTTCCCTGGCTTTGTTTGCGCTCCGCCAGATTGGGGAACATCTCGTAAATCTCGGCCACTGACATGCCGACCGAGCCAGTTTTCAGATCTGGGGGCAGCATGAGGTTTTCCTCACACGACAGACTCGCGAAGATGCCACGCTCTTCAGGGCAATAGCCAATACCCAGGTGCGCAATCTTGTGCGTAGGCATATTGATAGTCTCAACGCCATTGACTTTGATCGAGCCTTTGCGAGCACCTGTCAGCCCCATCACAGAACGCATGGTGGAGGTACGGCCTGCACCATTGCGGCCCAGCAACGTCACCACCTCGCCAGGCATTACACGCATGTTGACGCCGTGCAGCACATGCGACTCTCCATACCAAGCGTGCAAATCCGTAATCTCCAGCGCAGGCGTCATATTCTTGTCATTCATCTCAGTGCGCTCCCTGCAACTGACCATCGGTTGTACCCATATAGGCCTCCATCACTTGCGGGTTCTGCGACACCGTTTGGTAATCCCCCTCCGCCAAGATCGCGCCACGCTGCAATACCGTAATGCGATCTGCGATGGTAGAGATCACCTTCATGTTGTGCTCCACCATCAAGATGGTGCGGCCCTTGGAGACTTTTTTGATCAACTGAGTGACGCGGTCCACGTCCTCGTGCCCCATACCCTGCGTTGGCTCGTCCAGCAGCATCAACTCTGGATCCATGGCCAACGTCGTAGCAATCTCAAGCGCGCGCTTTTGGCCATATGGCAGATTCAGCGTTACTTCGTTGGCCATATGTGCCAACCCGACTTCGTCCAGCAACTCGACCGCGCGGCTATTCAGCTGGTCCAGTGTTTTCTCGCTGGTCCAAAAATGAAACGCCGTGCCCAACTGGCGCTGCAAGGCAACACGCACGTTTTCCATCAAGGTGAGATACGGGAACACGGCCGATATTTGGAAAGAGCGAATCACGCCGCGCCGCGCGATCTGTGCAGGCTCTTCCTTGGTGATATCGACCCCATTGAAATGAATGACACCCTTGGTAGGTATCAAAAACTTGGTCAGCAAGTTAAAGCAAGTGGTCTTGCCAGCGCCATTGGGGCCGATCAGCGCATGGATCGAGCCCCGCTGCACGGACAAATTGACGTTGCTAACCGCTGTAAATCCACGAAACTCTTTGGTGAGATCCTGGGTTTGAAGAATGACATCACTCATTGGCACTGCACCACTTCGCTTGAAAAAAGTTCGGCGTATCCCTAACGATGGGGCACGCCGCTCCGATGGTGCAATGCTAAGAAATAACGGCTCTCCGCAACAGTGGGGAAAGCCAGTAAGTACGGCTTCGTAGGCGTTTACCCGTGAGCCTTGCTTGCTCATTTTTTCATAGTCGCAAACGCGACATGGCAAAGATTTAAGCGTCTAAAAACAAGGCTGAAGCCTAGCCAAAAAAGCTATATTTTTTGAGATCTGAAAAAGCAAACAGCCAGTGCGAAACTGGCTGTTTTAATAAAAATACATAAAGAGGCTACTGCAAGCTGTGTTTGGCGGCTTCTGGTAGCAACAGCGGCATGACATCTATTCCGTCATCCGCCAAGGCTTTACGCTCTTCAGGCGTTGCGGTGCCGCGTATCGGGCGCTCTTCTGCTTCGCCTTCATGCATTTGCCTTGCAACGTCAGCAAAGGTGCTGCCTACATCTTCGGTATTGGCCACCACATGGCGTGAAAAAGCTAACAAGGCTTGCTGTATGCGCAGCAAATCAGTATCTGTGGCCGATGGGAGCGTGGGCTTCAATCCATCTTTGGCAGCCGACGTTACAGCTCGCACCGATGCTGCATTGGATTTACGCGCGAGGTGCGGAGCACTTAAGCCCTTAACAACATCTGTTGATTCACATAGCGGACAGCTGAGCCAGCCCTTGGCTTGCTGTTGGGTAAATTCAGCCTCAGACGCAAACCAGCCTTCAAACACATGATCCGAAGCGCATCGTAGATTGAACACTTTCATAGCAACACTAACCTAACTACTAGCAATCAATCACCGCGGTGATGTTTGCGCAGCAGGTATTGGTACACAAAACCGGGGAAGGCAAAGGTTAAAAAAAGTGTGGCCGTGATGGCGTAAAACTCCCAACCTTGGGGGCTTCGCTGGCCAGCCCTTCCCTCTAGCAGCAGCGCGAGTGCACCGACCAACGCATAAAGCAGGACTAGCTCGGCCAATCGAATCCATAAGGGCTTAATGTCACCACCGATACCCCTAGGACCTGCAGCTAAGATACGTTGGTTAAAAAACGGAATATTGGCAGCGACGAAACCCGCCACTATCACTAACCAGATGGATGCAGTGATAGACATGCGGGCTCCTTATACGATTGAAAGCGTTTTATTAGCTAGCCAGTGCGCGCAGCACAGCGTCGGTACACAGAGTCATCAGACCGCCCGGGAAAATACCCAGGATCAACACCAATGCACCGTTGATAACCAAGACCAAGCGCACATCAATCGGCGCGGACACCTTGGTTGCGGTAATAGGCTTATCGAAGTACATGACCTTGACAACGCGCAGATAGTAGAAGGCGCCGATCAGCGACATGATGACCGCAAATACAGCCAGTGCGATATACAAAGCACTGCCGGATGCAATCAAGGCCTGCAGCACTGCCAGCTTGCCGTAGAAGCCCACCAGAGGAGGAATACCTGCCATGGAAAATAAACAGATCGCCATCACACCAGCGTACAGCGGGCTGCGCTGGTTCAGACCTGCAAAATCGGCAATTTCTTCGCTCTCAAAACCATCACGGGCTAACAGCAGGATCACACCGAAGGTAGCCAAGGTGGTCAGCACATAAGTCACTACATAGAACATGGCAGCGCTGTAAGCATTGCCAGCCGTAGCTGCCTCTACGTTGCCGTTCACCACACCCGACATTAAGCCAAGCAGCACAAAGCCCATTTGCGAGATAGTCGAGTAGGCAAGCATACGCTTGATATTGGTCTGTGCAATCGCAGCCAGGTTACCGATCAGCAGCGACATGATGGCTAACACCGCCAGCATCTGCTGCCAATCAAAGGCAAGCGGCAGCAAACCATCTACCAGCAAACGGATCACGATGGCGAATGCAGCCAACTTGGGCGCACCACCCACCAGTATGGTGATAGCCGTTGGTGCACCTTGGTACACGTCTGGCACCCACATGTGGAAAGGCACAACACCCAACTTAAAAGCCAAGCCAGCAACCACAAACACCAGACCAAACAACAGCACTTGGTGACGGATCAGACCAGAGTTCACAGCCTTGAAGACTTCACCAATATCAAGCGAGCCCGTAGCACCATAGATCATGGACAAACCGTACAGCAGGAAACCGCTAGCCATAGCACCCAGTACGAAGTACTTCATGGCAGCTTCCACCGACGCGGCATTGTCACGACGCAACGCGACCAAGGCATAGCTCGACAGCGTCAGCAACTCAAGGCCCAAATAGATGATCAGGAAATTGTTACCCGAGATCATCACATTCATGCCCAACAGCGCAAAAATGGACAGTGCAAAGTATTCACCGCCGCGCAGCATGCCACGCTCACGCGCATAGCCTCGGCCATAGACCAAGGTCACCGCCATAGCGATGGCGCCGAAGCACTTTAGCCAGTTGCCCATAGAGTCGCTAACGACCATATTGCCAAAGGCATAGAAGGTGTTGCCACTGCTAGCGTATATGCCAGTAATAACAGCCACCACCAACAAAGTCAGTAACGACAGGATGTAGGTGACCGTGCGACCTGCGCTTTTTACGCCCAGATCCACCAAGGTGATGACGCAACCCATCACCAACAACACGATTTCAGGATAGATAGCCAGCCAGCTGATGTTATCAATCATCTCAAGTCTCTCAATTCTGTCCGGGCATCACAGCTTGGACGTGGCGACATGCTTGAGCAGGTCTGCAACCGATGGGCCCATCACATCCGCGAACGGAGCAGGATAGATGCCCATATACAGCACTGCTGCAGCCAACACGGCCAAGATAAAGAATTCGCGGCAACCAATGTCCTTGAGCGCACGCACGTTGTCATTGGTCACAGGGCCAAAGTACACACGCTTGTACATCCACAGCGTGTAGGCAGCACCCAAGATCAAGGCCGTAGCAGCCAATACGCCAATCCAAAAGTTGAACTTGGTAGCACCCAGGATCACCATCCACTCGCCAATAAAGCCGGCTGTACCTGGCAAGCCGCAGTTCGCCATCGCAAACAGCAGAGCGAACGCAGCAAACTTTGGCATGGTGTTAACCACACCACCATAGGAGGCAATTTCACGCGAGTGAACTCGGTCGTACAGCACGCCAATACACAGGAACATAGCGCCCGACACAAAGCCGTGCGCAATCATCTGCATCAGACCACCCATGACACCCATATCGTTAAAGATAAAGAAGCCCAAGGTCACAAAGCCCATGTGCGCGACAGACGAGTACGCCACCAGCTTCTTCATATCTTTCTGAACAATAGCTACCAAGCCCACATAGATCACGGCGACCAAAGACAGAGCAATGATCAGCCATGCCCATTTGTGAGCCGCGTCAGGTGCAATTGGCATCGAGAATCGCAGGAAACCATAAGCACCCAGCTTCAGCATGATGGCAGCCAATACCGCCGAGCCACCTGTAGGCGCTTCCACGTGCACATCAGGCAACCAAGTGTGCACTGGGAACATTGGGACCTTCACTGCAAATGCCGCAAAGAAGGCAAAGAAAATCAGCGTTTGCTCTTTCATCGACAGTGGCAACTGGTGCCATGCCAAGATCTCAAAACTACCAGCCTTGGTGTATAGATACAGAATGGCGACCAAAGTGAGCAAGGAGCCCATCAAGGTGTACAAGAAAAACTTGAACGCAGCATAGATACGGTTCGGGCCGCCCCAAATACCGATGATCAAATACATCGGGATCAGGGTTGCTTCAAAGAAGACGTAAAACAGCAGTCCATCCAGCGCAGAGAATACGCCAATCATCAGTCCCGAAAGAATCAGGAAAGCACCCATGTACTGGTTCACGCGCTCGGTGATGTTGGTCCACGATGCCAACACTACGATCACCGTGATAAATGCTGTCAGCGGAACAAACCAGAACGAGATACCGTCGACGCCCAGATAGTAGTTGATACCAAAGCGAGGAATCCAGGAAGCCTTCTCGACAAACTGCATCGCCGACGTACCCAGCTGGAAGCCGGTGTACAAAGGCAGCGTGACCAGCAGGCCTATCAACGCACCGACCAGTGCGATCCAGCGCACCATCTTGGCCTGCTCCTGCTTGCCAAAGGCCAGCAGGACCGCACCAAAGACGATGGGCGTCCAAATTGCAAGACTCAACAATCCCATTTTTCTTCTTCCTTACTTGTTGAGCAACACGAAGTACGTCATGGCCAGGAAGATACCCAGGATCATGACCAATGCGTAGTGATACACATAACCCGTCTGCAGCCAGCGCACCATAGCCGAGATGCGACCAACTACCTTCCAGGAACCGTTGACGATCAGACCGTCGATCAGACCCTGATCGCCCACCTTCCAGAACACGGTGCCCAACACGCGCGAGCCGCGGGCAAAGATGTTCTCGTAGACCCAGTCCACACCGTACTTACCTTCCAGTGCCTGGTACAGACCGACCTTCTCGCTCATGCGCTTGATAGCGGCAGGAATCTCTGGCTTGATCATGTAGAACACATAGGAAGTCACGACGCCTGCAAGAGCCAACCAGAACGGCGCAGCGGTAAAGCCGTGCAGTGCCATCGGAATCCAGCCATGGATCTTCTCAGCCAACTCGGCCATTGCGCCGTGCTTGCTGCCATCCACATAGATGACGCCCTTGAAGAAATCACCGAACAGCATCGGCATCAGCGCAATCGCACCGATCACCACCGAAGGAATCGCCAGCAGCACCAGCGGCAGCGTTACCACCCAAGGCGACTCATGCGGCTTGGCATCGTGGCCATGTCCGTGGTGGTCATCGTGAGCATGGTGGTCATCATGGTGGGCATCGGGGTTCTGGTCGTAGCGTTCTTTACCGTGGAACACGATGAAGTACAGGCGGAACGAGTAGAACGCGGTGATGAACACACCAGCCAGCACGGCAAAGTTGGCGAAGCCGGCGGCAGGCAAGTTCGAGGCGTGCACCGCCTCGATGATCGCGTCCTTCGAGTAGAAGCCCGAGAAGAACGGCGTACCGATCAGCGCCAGGTTACCCAGCAGGAAGGTGATCCAGGTGATGGGCATGTACTTGCGCACGCCACCCATCCAGCGGATATCTTGGTTGTGGTGCATGCCCATGATGACCGAGCCGGCTCCGAGGAACAACAGCGCTTTGAAAAACGCGTGCGTCATCAGGTGAAACACCGACACCGAGTAGGCAGATACGCCCAGCGCGATGGTCATGTAGCCCAGTTGCGACAACGTGGAATACGCAATCACGCGCTTGATGTCGTTCTGGATGATGCCCAGAATGCCCATGAACAGCGCAGTGATCGAGCCAATCACGAGGATAAAGTTCAGCGCCGTATCGGACAGCTCATAGAGCGGCGACATGCGCGAGACCATGAAGATACCGGCAGTCACCATGGTGGCCGCGTGGATCAGCGCCGAGATGGGGGTAGGACCTTCCATCGAATCAGGCAGCCAAGCATGCAGAGGGAACTGCGCCGACTTGCCCATGGCACCAATGAACAGACAGATACAGATCACCGTCATCAGCGACCAGGTAGAGCCTGGCAGGGTCATGCCGCTCAGCTCTTGCGTCTTGGCGAAGATTTCGGTGTAGTTCAAGGTGCCGGTATAGGCAGCGATCAGGCCGATACCCAGGATGAAGCCGAAGTCACCCACACGGTTGACCACAAAGGCCTTCATGTTGGCGAAGATCGCCGTTTCCTTCTTGAAGTAGAAGCCGATCAGCAGGTACGACACCAGGCCCACCGCTTCCCAGCCGAAAAACAGCTGCAGCAGGTTGTTGCTCATCACCAGCATCAGCATGGAGAAGGTAAACAGTGAGATGTACGAGAAGAAACGGTCATAGCCGTCGTCTTCCGCCATGTAGCCCATGGTGTAGATGTGCACCATCAGCGACACAAAGGTCACCACACACATCATCATCGCGGTGATGGAATCGATCATAAAACCGATTTCCATCTTCAGCGTTCCAACTGTCATCCAGGTGTAGAGCGTCTGATTGAAGGTTGCACCTTCAAAGACCACACTCTGGAAAGTCAGAGCAGAGATAACGAAGGCAATAAACACACCCAAAATCGTCAGGGTGCGGCTGCCAACGCGGCCAATACGGTTACCGCCTAGTGCAGTACCAAATATGCCCGCCAACAAAGATCCTGCGAGCGGGGCCAAAGGCACCGCCAACAGTGTTGAAGCAGAAAGGGTTTGACTCATTCTTCTTAACCTTGCAAGTATTGGTGCCTCAACCCCTCAGGGCGTTGAGATCTTCCGCATCAATGGTGGATTTACTACGGAACAACAGCACCAAAATGGCCAAGCCAATCGCGGACTCCGCTGCAGCAACCGTGAGGATGAAGAACACGAAGATCTGACCATGCATATCACCCAAGTAATGGGAGAAAGCAACGAAATTCATATTCACGGCGAGCAGCATCAGCTCGATCGCCATCAGCAGCACGATCAAATTTTTGCGGTTCAGGAAGATCCCCACCACAGACAGAGCGAACAACATCGCTCCCAGCGTCAAAAAATGACTTAATGTGAGTGTCATACCTTCTTCTCCTCGGCGGCAGCCGCCTCTTGCACCACAGGTGCAGCAGGTTTCATCGACTCAACTTTGACCAAGGTCAGGCGATCCGATGCACGCACACGTACCTGCAACGAAGGATCGATAGCCTTGGAATCCTTGCGATGGCGCAGTGTCAATGCAATGGCAGCGATCATGGCCACGAGCAAAATCACAGCAGCGATCTCAACAGGGAACAGATATTCGGTATAGAGCAGCTGCCCCAATGCCTTCACATTGCTGTATGGCACCACCTGACCTGCGGCATCTACCATTGCAGGCATGGCCTTTGGTGCATCTACCGCACTAAAACCACCAATCAGCACAACACCCATTTCAAAGGCGACGATGGCAAAAATGACTGCAGCCAGCGGGAAGTTTTTCCAAAAACTCTTGCGTAGTTGATCAATGCGAATATCCAGCATCATCACCACGAAGAGGAAGAGCACCATCACAGCACCCAAATACACCATCACCAAAACGATGGCCAGGAACTCAGCCTTAAGCAGCAGCCAAATACCGGCTGCCTGAGAAAATGCCAACATCAAGTGCAGCACAGCGTGCACCGGATTTGGGGCAGTAACGACCCGGAATGCCGCATATAGCAGCACTACCGAGAACAGATAGAAAAAACCAGTTGTGACGTCCATGTGGGGCTCTTTTCAATCAGTCTCCAAGTGCCGTGTTAACGGAACTTTGCGTCTGCAGCCTTGGCTGCAGCAATTTCAGGTTCATAACGATCACCCACCGCCAACAGCATTTCTTTGGTGAAGTACAAGTCGCCTCGCTTCTCACCGTGGTATTCCAGAATCTGGGTTTCCACGATCGAATCAACGGGGCAGCTTTCTTCGCAGAAGCCGCAGAAAATGCATTTGGTCAGATCGATGTCATAGCGCGTGGTTCGGCGGGAGCCGTCTTCACGCACATCAGACTCAATGGTGATAGCCATCGCCGGGCACACGGCTTCGCACAGCTTGCAAGCGATGCAACGCTCTTCACCGTTTTCGTAGCGACGCAGCGCGTGCAAGCCACGGAAACGGGGTGACAGCGGGGTCTTTTCTTCAGGGAACTGAACCGTCACCTTGCGAGCAAACGCATAGCGACCAGTCAGGGCCATGCCCTTGACCAGCTCCCAGAGCATGAAGCTCTTGAAGAAGTCCTTCACAGAGAAGGAACGAGGAGAAACTGCAGTACTCATGTTGTGTGTCCTCCGTTTACTTCCAGATGTTCCAGGGTGACAGCAGCCAGCCGCCAACAATAACCAGGTACACCAAGGTCACGGGGATGAAGATCTTCCAGCCCAGACGCATGATCTGGTCGTAGCGGAAACGAGGGAAGGTAGCGCGAATCCAGATGAACATCGACACCACGAGGAAGGTCTTGGCAGCCAGCCAGATCCAGCCCGGGATAAAGGACAAGAAATCGAATGGAGGTAACCAACCACCCAAGAACATGACCACGGCCAGGATAGACACCAACCACATGCTGGCGTACTCAGCCAAGAAGAACACCGCAAAGCCCATGCCCGAGTATTCAACCATGTGACCTGCCACGATTTCAGCTTCACCTTCCACCACGTCGAACGGGTGGCGGTTGGTCTCGGCAACACCGGAGATCAGGTAGACGATGAACATCGGCAGCAATGGCAACCAGTTCCAAGACAGGATACCAGCACCAGCAGATGCGGCCATACCTTGGCCCTGCGACAGAACGATCTGCGTCAGATTCATGCTGCCCGTCACCATGATCACCACCAAGAAGCAAAAGCCCATAGCGATTTCATAGCTCACCATCTGGGCCGAAGCACGCAATGCACCCAAGAAAGCGTATTTGGAGTTCGATGCCCAGCCGGCAATGATTACGCCATAAACCTCGATCGACGTAATCGCCATCACCAGCAGCAAGCCAACATTAACGTTGGCCAGCGCCACATCAGGACCAAACGGGATTACCACCCAGGCAGCCAGTGCTGGCATGATCGCCATCAGCGGACCCAAGCGGTACAAGCCAGAATTCGCAGCGCTAGGCGTGATGATTTCCTTCGTCATCAGCTTCAAGCCGTCAGCCAATGGCTGCAGCAAACCGAAGGGGCCCACGCGGTTAGGACCATGACGCACCTGCATAAAGCCCAGCAGCTTGCGCTCCCACAGCGTCAGGTATGCAACCGCACCCATCAATGGCAACACAATGCACAGAATCTTGATCAGATTCCAGATCACGGGCCAGATGATCGTCGACCACCAGCCAGCAGCAACCAGATTCAAACCACCGTTGTAAATTGCGTCAATCATGGTGCCACCACCTCCGAGGATTGGCGGGCATCTGCCGTCATTTGCAATGAAGGCGCACGACGCACAATTCCATCCAACTGGTAAATGCTTGCGACAACCGGATCCTGCGCAGCAGGTGCCGACACCGCCATATTCGTCTTGGTGCCGTTGTTCAGCTGTGTAGCGGGCACTTGATTTTGAGAGCGTGTAGC
>JAVXMM010000090.1:0-14094 GCA_036646255.1 Comamonas sp. | reverse complement strand
TGCGTTCATTGATGAAGCGGCTTTGCGGATCGTCCTTGGCATCCTTGGGCCAGGTGCTGATCAGGTAGTAGTTGACCGCTGGGCGACAGGATGCGCAGCCATTGGGCGTACGCCATTCCATGAAGCGGAACACGGCATCGGTGCTCAACAACTTATGCTCGCGAATCGCATCACGCACAGCCTGGTGCCCGTGATCGGTACAGCCGCACATGGCCTTGGTCTTAGGCGATGCAGAATAGTCGCCACCTGCGGTGAACATGATGATCTGCTCGACCAGCCCCGTGCACGAGCCACAGCTGGCACTGGCCTTGGTGTGCTTGCGCACGTCCTCCAGCGTGAACAGGCCTTTGTCCTTAATGGACTTGCAGATAGCGCCCTTGGTCACGCCATTGCAACCGCAGACCTCATCGCTGTCGGCCAGCGCGGCAGCTTTGCTTTGACCTTGATGTCCGGTGTCGCCCAGGTTGGATTCACCGAACATCAGCTTGTCGCGGATGTCCGCAACGCTGCGGCCTTCGCGCAGCAGTTTGAAGTACCAGCTGCCATCCACCGTATCGCCATACAGACAGGCACCAACCAATTTATCGCCCTTGATAACCAGCTTTTTATAGACACCCGCGTAGGGGTCACTCATCAAGATCTCTTCGGTATCGTCACCGCCTTGAAAGTCACCCGCAGAGAACAGATCAATGCCTGTGACCTTTAGCTTGGTGGAAGTCAGCGACCCCACGTAGCGGCCAATGCCAAACTCGGCCAAATGATTAGCCAGCACCTTGCCTTGCTCAAAAAGGGGTGCTACCAGCCCGTAGGCAATGCCACGGTGTGCCGCGCATTCGCCCACGGCGTAGATGCGTGGGTCAGTCACCGTCTGCAAGGTATCGCTCACCACAATGCCGCGATTTACATGCAGGTGCATGGACTCAGCCAGCTCGGTATTGGGGCGAATGCCCACCGCCATCACCACCAGCTCGGCCGGGATCTCGCTGCCATCCTTGAAGCGCACCGCGCGCACGCGGCCGCTGTGGCCACCGCCCTCGCTGCCCAGCAACTCCTGCGTCTGAGCCTGCATGCAGAACTGCATACCCCGCTCGGCCAGCGACTTCTGCAACATGCGGCCAGCCTGATCGTCGAGCTGACGCTCCATCAGCCAGTCACCCACATGCACAACGGTGACCTGCATGCCGCGTTTCATGAGGCCGTTGGCCGCCTCCAGGCCAAGCAGGCCTCCACCGATCACCACCGCATGCCTGAGAGTCCTGGCGGCCTCGATCATGGCCTCGGTATCGGCAATATCGCGATAGGCCAGCACCCCTTGCAAATCCTTGCCGGGAATGGGCAGGATGAAGGGATTGGAGCCCGTTGCCATGATCAAGCGGTCATAGTCAGCGCAGGCTGTTTCCCCCTTGGCATTGACTGCATGCACCGTGCGGCGAGCGCGGTCCACGGCCGTCACGGTATAGCCGGCGTGCAGCAGGATATGGTTGTCCTGATACCAAGCCCAGTCGTTGAGCACGATATCGCTGAGCGTTTGCTCCCCAGCGAGCACGGGCGACAGCAGGATGCGGTTGTAGTTGGGATGCGGCTCGGCGCCAAACACCGTGATGTCATACAGGTCGGGGGCAATGGCCAGTAACTCTTCCAGAGCGCGCACGCCCGCCATTCCGTTGCCAATCATGACCAGTTTGGATTTTTTCATCTCAGTCCCCGTGGGCTTACGAAAAAAAAGACGTCTGCGCGCTGCATGAATTGCATGAACGCGTAGACGTCTTTGTCTTTGGACTCTGGCACAGCCTTGCACCTTTGCCCTGTGGCCCACCTTGGCCACGCTGAACAACATGCAATTGCCATGCCAGGTCTATCACCCCATAAAGCAGACTACATCGAGGTTGCTGCGCACTGTTTTTGTGCCTATGCGCTTCTTTGCTGTGCAGAAACAAATATGGCGCCCTAAGGCGCCATGCGGCTTGCTGTGATCAATACTCAGGCCGCTTTTTCCACATGGCCCTGGCGGGTGTAGAGAAAGTCGATCACGGCCTTGCGATAGCCTTGATACTGCCGATCGTCAGCCAGCTCGACCCGTCTGCGCGGACGGGGTAGTTCCACACGGAGTACCTCACCAATCGTGGCTGCGGGCCCGTTGGTCATCATCACGATTTTGTCGGATAGCAACACGGCCTCGTCCACATCGTGCGTCACCATCACCACCGTGCTGTGCGTGCGCGCCACAATCTCCAGCAGCTCGTCCTGCAGCTTGGCGCGCGTCAGCGCATCGAGGGCCCCAAAGGGCTCATCCATCAGCAAGACCTGGGGCTCCATGGACAGCGCGCGCGCAATGCCCACACGCTGCTTCATACCGCCCGAAATTTCGCCAGGGCGCTTGTGCGCCGCGTGGCTCAAACCCACCATGGCCAGCGCCGCTTCAGTACGCCCCGTTAGCTGTGCCCGGGTCTCGCGCTTGGCAAAAACACGCTCGACAGCCAGGTACACATTGCCCCAGCAGGTCAGCCAGGGCAGCAGCGAATGGTTCTGGAAGACCACGGCGCGCTCAGGCCCTGGGCCCTTGATTTCCTTGTTGGCGCACAGCAGCGCGCCACCTGTTGGCGTGGTCAGGCCGGCAATCAGGTTAAGCAGGGTTGACTTGCCGCAGCCCGAGTGCCCGATGAGGCTCACGAACTCGCCCTTGGCAATATTCAGGTTGATGTCGCGCAGTGCCGGAAAGAGACCTTTGGCGGTCTTGAAGGTCTGCTCCACTCCATGGATCTCGATGTACTTGGTGGACAGTGATGCGTTCATGATTTCACCTCTTCAAACGTAAATGCCGAAGCCAGCTTGACCAGGGTCCACTCCAGCACCAAGCCCACGATGCCGATCACGAAGATGGCGATGATGATGTTCTTGACGTTGAGGTTGTTCCACTCGTCCCAGATCCAGAAACCAATGCCCACGCCCCCCGTCAACATCTCGGCTGCCACAATCACCAGCCAAGCCGTGCCCACCGCAAGGCGCACGCCCGTCAACATATAGGGCAACACGGCGGGAAACAGAATGGTGGTGGCGATCTTCCATTCGCTCAGGTTCAGCACACGGGCCACGTTCATATAGTCCTGCGGAACGCGCTGAACGCCAACGGCGGTGTTGATGACCATGGGCCAGATGGAGCAGATGAAGATGGTCCAGATTGCAGCCGGATTGGCGCCTTTAAACACCAGCAACCCAATCGGCAGCCAGGCCAGCGGCGACACGGGGCGCAGCAGACTGATGAGCGGATTGAACATGCGCGAGAGAAAGTTGAAACGCCCAATCAAAAAGCCTGCCGGAATTCCCACCAGCGCCGCCAGACCAAAGCCCAGTGCCACGCGCTGTAAGGACGACAGCACGTTCCAGCCCACGCCCTGGTCGTTGGGGCCATTGCTGTAGAACGGGTCGCGAAACACTTCGACCGCCTGCGTCCAGGTCTCTGCCGGCGTCGGTATGCTGTTGCCCGTGGTGCTGGAGACAATGGACCACAGCCCCACCAGCAGCGCCAGCCCCAGCAGCGGCGGCATCAAGGAGCCGATCAGGCTTTCGACACGCTGGCGCCAACGACTGGGCGCAACCACCGTGGCGGCAGACAGAGGCTTGGGGTTACGGCCTTTTAGGGTTGTGGTGTGCACTGGTTGCACGCCAGAAGCTATGCTTTTAGCAGCATCCACTGCCTCGTCACCCAACGGGGCAGCAAGCTGCGGATCATGCTGGGGATCGAGTTCCGGCGGCGAATGAAATACGGCACTGACCATGTTGGCTCTCCTGTGAAGACCGGGGGGCTACGGCCTCAGGCCTTGATCTTGAAACTGTCGGCGTACTGGGCGGGGTTCTTGCCATCCCACACCACGCCATCCATCAGCTTGCTGCTGCGCAAGGCTTCCTTGGGCACGTTCACCTTCAGCTGGCTCGCGGCCTGCGTGTACAGGTCAATGCGGTTGATCTGCTTGGCCACGGCCAGATAGTCGGGATGACTCTTGAGCAGGCCCCAGCGCTTGTGCTGGGTCAGGAACCACATGCCGTCGCTCAGGTAGGGAAAGTTCACCGCACCATCATTGAAGAACTTCATGTGGTTGGGGTCATCCCAGGTCTTGCCCAGACCGTTCTGGTAGCGTCCCAAAATGCGCTGGTTGATCACATCCACACTGGTGTTGATGTAGGACTTCTGGGCCACGGTCTCTGCCATCTTCAACTTGTTTTGCATGCTGGCGTCAATCCAGCGGCTGGCTTCCAGAATCGCCATCACCACAGCGCGAGCGGTATTGGGGTTCTTGCTGGCAAAGTCGCCTGTGGTGCCCAGCACTTTTTCAGGGTGATCCCGCCAGATGTCCTGCGTGGTATTGGCCGTAATGCCGATGCCATCCATGATGGCGCGGTGGTTCCAGGGCTCTCCCACACAAAAGCCGTCCATGTTGCCCACGCGCATATTGGCCACCATCTGGGGAGGCGGCACGGTGATCAGCTTGGCATCCGACAACGGATTGATATCCGCCGCCGCCAACCAATAGTGCATCCACATGGCGTGAGTGCCGGTGGGAAAGGTGCCGGCAAACGTGTATTCGCGCTTTTCCTTAGCCATTACTTTAGCCAGACTGCCCCCGTCCACAGCGCCCTTGTCGGCCAGCGTTTTGGACAAGGTGATGGCTTGGCCGTTGTTGTTCAGGTTCATCAGCACGGCCATGTCTTTTTTAGGGCCGCCAATGCCCAAGTGCAGTCCGTAGACCAGCCCGTAGAGCACATGCGCAAAGTCCAGCTCACCGTTGACCAGCTTGTCGCGCACACTGGCCCAGCTCGCCTCTTTGCTGGGGATGATCTTGATGCCATATTTCTGGTCAAAACCCAGCACTGATGCCATCACCACGCTGGCGCAATCGGTCAGCGGTATGAAGCCAATCTTGATTTCCTTCTTCTCCGGCGCATCCGAGCCCGCCGCCCAGACTCCGTGGTGACCCAGCGCGCCGTAGAGTACGGCCCCAGCAACCACGCTCGTGCTCTGGTGCAGAAAATCACGGCGTCCCGTGCGGCTCGCAATAGAAAAATCAGTCTGAGGACGAACAATCATTGTCAAACTCCATCGGTGGGCGGACGGTTACTTCCAACAAAAAACGGCGCCCCTTCGCACTGAACTTTCGCTCAGTGGAAAAGGACGCCGTTATCCCAAAGTAACTCGCAAGGAAAAAAGAAAGAGGTAGCCGCCTTTGGCTGACCTAGTGGGGCATATGCAGGTTCTGTGCCAAGTTCTCAGCCTCCCTCCTACCTCTACGTCAAACCGCCATTGAAACCGCTGTTTTTGCTATCCGATGGCCTTTGAGCAGCTCCCTAGGATGGTGCATTGCAGCATGCTTGTACTACTGCGCGACGCGCTTTGGTGCACGCCGTTCCAGCTCTCACCACAGTGCTACAAAACCGGCCCACGCGGCAAGATCGCCACCATCGCCAGCACAGCATCGGCTACTTCCAGCATCCGCTTGTTCTGGTTCATAGCGGTCTGACGCAAAAATTGATGAGCAGCACCCTCACTCATCTGCTGGTGCTGCATCAAGATGCCCTTGGCGCGCTCTATCGTTTTGCGCTCATGCAAGGCCGTCTTGGCCTGTTGGATTTCAGCTTGCATAGTTTGCAGGCGCTGGCTTTGCTCTTGTACTAGCAACAAAATAGCCCGCCCTATCGGTGGCGTGCAGACCGCCTCCAGCGGCCAATCCAGCGGCACGGGCGCATCGGCAAAAAAATGCATACCTGCCTCAGACGCGGCCGATATGTCCATCCCATCATCTGGAGCCAGCAGGCGCTGCTGGGCCTGCAAGGCGTCACGGGCGGCGTCCAGCTTGTGCCGACACAAGGCCTGCAGCTCTTGGGCCATGGCTACTTCAATGGCAAACATGGCGTCCAGCCTGCGGGTGCAAATAGCAAACCACTGGGCGCTCAGGCCCACATCCAGCGGCGCCCCCACCGGCGCCGTATTGGCCACCCGGCGCAAGCGCTCCATGGCGGCCATGTCGGCATCGTCCTGTGCCTGCGACTGCCACAGTGAGCGTGCGGACTCAGTCGCCAGATCGGTAAATACCTGAAAGTTACGCTCTTGCGATTCGATCAAATGCAGCCAGTGCACCTGCCGATCGGCATCGTAAACCCCCGAGGCAAAGACCGCCGTGCCTGTAGCGCGCTCCTGGCCAGTCAGCTCTTTGCCTTGCATGAAATGAAACATGGCCACCAACATGCGCGACAGCGCAGGCTCGTTAGCACTGTCTGCTGCCTCAAACACCACAGAGAGGCAGCCCGATATCAGGCGAATGTAATGGCGCGTATTCTCGTCAGGTGTCATGCGCAGCGTTTGCACCTGCGCACGCAATGCAGGCAAGGCATTCCAGCCCTGCAAACTGTAGGCAATGGCATTGCACAACCGGGCACCGTGGCCGCCAGGCTGGCAGGGGCCAAGTTGCTCCAGCTCCTGCCGCACTACAGCGATTTCTGCGTTCACCTGCTCCTGCTGCGCCAGCAGTAAATCATCGCCTTGTACGCCTCCGCTGGCCAGCAGCATATTAGACAGGCCGCGCTCCCTTTGCAGCGCATGCACCAGACCGGACATGCTGACCACCAGCGAACAGGCGTTGTCCAGTTGCTCCAATGCCACGATTTCATGCTGACGCGCAGCAACCAAAAAATGCAGAGAAGATTTCATGTAGGACATCACCATCGTTTGGAATGGGTAACGCAGCATCTATGCCGCCTCACTCCAACCACGCAGTGATGCCCTCCTGCCTATCGTAGATTGCTATCGTTAACGAAGCATGCTGGACATGGCCGACAGGCAATTGGTCACGCGCACGGCCGATTCGATCTCAGGCGCGCTAAAGCGCACCGTGCTGCCATCCACGCGCTCCAACGTGGGCCACTGACAGAACAAATCGGCCATGCCAGGCGATGTGGTCTGGATCTCGACTTGCACTGGCGTAGCGGTTTGCAGCGGCAGGCATTGTGCACGCTGGGCCAGGCCTTGCATCACGCCAGCACGTATGGCCTGCTGCGATTGTTCAGGCGATAGGCTAATACCGCTGGCGTGGCCCGTAGCGCGCTTGGTATGCACAAAAACAGCTTTGGGGAACAAAGCCTCGTTCTCTGCACGCAGCACATCATCACCCGACAGCATGACCACTGGCGCGCCGTATGCACCTGCCAGCGCGCCGTAGATGCTGGCCTCGCTGCTCTCCTGCCCATTGACCACAATGCGTGCAAACGCAAAGCCATTAATGGTGTGCGCCAAAATGCCTCGCCCTTGGGCGCGTCCGTGGTAGCCCACCATGCACACCGCATCCACACCCAACTCTACGCCAGCCACCATACTGAGGTAACGCGGCTTACCTTGGATAACCTGAGCACGCGCATCCAGCAAGTCGGGCGGCATATTGCGAAAGCCTCCGTGCGAGTCGTTCACATAGACTTCGGCCGCGCCCGCAGCAAACGCGCCGTCAATGGCAGCATTGGCCTCTAGCGCCATCAGGCGGCGTGCGCGCTCGTACTCAGGATTGCCTGCACGGGTTTGCTCACCATGAAAAACGCCGGCCACGCCTTCGATATCGACAGAAATCAAAACTTTCATCACAGCTCTTTCAACAAATCTTGCAGCGCCCAGCGGCAGTGGCCATTGCGCCCAGTCACCGTTTCGGCATGCCACAACGCATGCACAATGGCCTGCTCCACGGCGTCTGCGGCAGCGCGGAAGATAGGGTCTAGTTGCGCTTCATGCAGCATGGCGATCTGCGGCATAGGCTCGTTGGCATCCGCAGGGATGGTATAGGCCGTAGAAAACGCCAGCGCAATATCGCCACTACCGTGGCCGTAGCAAGACCCTGTGTTGGCCAGCCCTGCCGCCGCACGCCGCGCCACGCGAGTCAGCTGGCGGCTGTCCAGCGGCGCATCGGTCGCCAGCAGCATGATGATGCTGCCCTTGTCTACGCCGTCACCCAGCACCTGCTCGCGCTCCCTGGCGTGCAAACGCTGCTGCAGGGCATCACCCACCATGGCACCGCCCCAGCGCAGATCCGCCAGCCTGCCCATATTAGCCAGCACCAGCGCGCCTACCGTATAGGCGCCGCCGTTGACATCGACCATACGAGATGCCGACCCAACGCCGCCTTTGAGTTGAAAGCACGACATACCGCGCCCTGCACCCACCGCGCCTTGCAGAACATCAGTTGAAGCATCAGCCAACGCAGCACGGTAATGCACATTAGTAATCGCCATGCGCTGGATATCGCTCAGATACCCATCGTTGCACTCCAGGGTGAGTGCATTAACGGTGGGCAAGCTGCGCCCACATTCGGGGTTGGCCGCAATGCAGTCCGCAATCTGCGCCTGCACCACAGCGGGTACGCCAAAGGTATTGGTGAGCGCAATCGGCGTCTCGATCTGGCCCAACTCTGCCAGTTGCACCAAGCCCGCACTTTTGCCAAAACCATTAATCACGGCCAAACCCGCAGGCAGCTTGTGCATAAACAAGTTACCACCGGGCGGCAGCAGCACTGTCACCCCGGTTTGTAGCGGGCCATCGGCCACGGTAGCGTGGCCTACGCGCACGCCCGTGACATCGGCCACGGTATTGCGCGCTCCCGCTGGCAGGTGACCTACGTGCGGCGGCTGGGCGCTGTCCATCAGCCGTGCATCAGTCAATGTTCGCTCCTGAATCCTTGACCACCTTCTTCCAGTACGCCAGCTCCGCAGGCAACGACGCCTTAAAACCTTGCGGGTTAGACATCACTGGCTCCGCACCCAAGGCCTTCAAACGCTCGGCCATCGCAGGCGTGGCCATCACTTTGGTGATGGCAGCATGCATCTTGGTAACGATGGTGTCTGGCGTGCCTGCCGGCGCAAACAGCCCGTACCAGCTAGTTACGGCCAGGGCTCTGCCAAGCGGCGGGATCTCAGGTGCCAGCGACGTGGGCTTGTCGGACGCTACCCCCAGCACGCGCAGCTTGCCGCTGGTGACAAAAGGCATCACACCTGGGAAGCTGCCAAATGTCATCGGCAATTGGCCAGCCACTACATCGGTTGCTGCAGCCGATGCGCCCTTGTACGGCACATGCAGCAAGTCAATACCTTTTTGCGTTTTCAGCATCTCGCCCAGCAGATGGTTGAGCGTGCCGTTGCCGGCCGATGCGTACTCCACCTTGCCCGGGTTGGCCTTGGCATAGGCAACCAACTCATCCAGATTGGAGGCTGGGAACTTGGGGTTGACCACCAGCAAATACGGTGCCACGGCCAGCTGCATAATGGGCGTGAAGTCCTTGATCGGATCAAACGGAATGCTGCTGTAGAGCGCCGGGTTGATGGTGTAGGCACTTTGCGCTGTCACCAAAAACGTATAGCCATCCGCCGCGCTGCGTGCCACCTGGCTGGTGCCCAGGTTGCCATTGGCGCCAGGGCGGTTCTCCACAATCACCGGTTGGCCCAGCGAACTCTCCAGCCCCTGCGCCACGGCACGTGCGATCACATCATTGGCACCGCCTGGCGCCTGGGGCACTACAAAGCTGATGGGTTTGGCAGGCCAGTTACTGCTTTGCGCAAAAGCAGTGCCTGCATGCGCAGCAGCAAGTGCCGCAACAACAGCCATGGCATGGCGACGTGAAACTGAATACATACTTCTCCTTGATTTTTAGAATAAACAAACAGACAACATTCGCCCAGTCAGCGGCAGTTGCAATGCTAGCGCTGAGCACACCAGCAGCTGCATACGATTAAAGCAAGACCAACCCTGGTGGCAAGCTATCGCCCAAGCTGCGCTTTTGGTCTTCCGCTTCCATCTGCACCACTTGCTCGACGAGCTCTATCCAGCGCTGCGGCGCACCAGCTGAATGCATTTTCTCCAGCACTTGTGCACGCACATCATCCGAAAAATCACGCGCACGATCCCCTGTCATGCGTGAGATTTGCACGGCGGCAAACATCGCCGTTTCGTTCTTGCGCCAGTCCTGCGCCAGCGTTGCATTGAGAAACTCCTGCGCGGCCTCGGGCGGCATGACCAAGTGCGCATTGGCAGCGAGTGACTGGCGCGCTGCCAGGCGGCCAATGGCCCACCACGTCTGTACCGATTCGCCTTCGCGCTTTAGCCGCTGCAGCATCCATTGCCCCATCTCTTGCCGGTATTGCCAAGGCACGGCCTCCATGGCTGCGAACAATCGCAGCATGTCGTCATAGCTGCCGTGCGTGCTTTTCCCGCCTGATCTTGTAGTTTGCTGCACTGCCTTTTGCATCTGGCCGGCTACGGCTTCGAGCACCTGCATTTGCTGAGATTCATCGAGGCCCGCCGCTACGCGGCGCCAGAAGACCCACCACTCCGTCCAGTTCGCAGCTTCTTTGGGATGGGCCAGCCCCTGGCTATACAAAGCCCAGACCTGCTCCATGCGCCACGCATCCAGCTCGGCACCCACACCGGGACGCAAGCACCAGCCCGCCAAATTGAGCCACACCCGCTCATGCTCCACCGTGCGGCGACGGCGCTTGGCGCGGGCCAGCAGCGCATCAAACAAGGCACGCAGCAGCGCCACATCCCAGCACTCGCGCGGGCCCAGTGCTCTCTCCAGCGACTGGCGCAGTTGGCGCACTTCTTTGGCCGGCACCTCTTGCGCCTGGTTGCCAAAAATGCGCTCAACCAGCGCCACAGCTTGCGGCAACTGCACATCCACAGTCATTAGGTTTTTTTGATCGCCAGCGCCCGTTGAATCTAAGCTAGAAGCTATGTTTTTTGCAGCATACACACCACGTACCGCAAACGGCAACAGCCATGAATGCTCCGCATCATTCACCGCCACGCAACGCACTTCCAGTGTGCCAACCTCGCTCATGCTGGCTTGCAACTGCACTTCAATCTGCGCCTGGTCTTGTCCTTCTATAGACGGCAACACCGTCGCAATCGGCGGCAGCTCTACCCAGCCGTCCCCTTGCAAAGGCAGCAACTGCCCGGCTTGTGCAGGCAGGCTGCTGCTGTTGGCCAACAAGCTAAAGCGCACGGCCTGCCCCAGCCTCAGTGCAAAGCGACGGCCCGACAGCACCATGCGCACGCCCTCAGGCGTGCCACGCGGCAGCAGGCACAGGCCCTGTGGCGCATCGCCTTTTTTACCAGGCAGCACCAGCCAGTAGCTGCGAGCCGAGCCCCCGCCAATCAAGGGAATGCGTGGTGCAGGTGTTGGCTCAGTGTTGATACCCGCCTGCGCTGCGGCCGTTTTTACCGCTAACTCCGCCTGCACACGCGCCAGACCATAAGCGGCTGCGCCACGCGCCACCGCCCAGTCAGGGTGCGGGTTATGCAGCACACGCACTGGCTCGCCGCGCCACTGCGACAGTTGCTGGGTGAGCCGCTGCACAATCGCATGCGCGTGGAACACGCCGCCGTTCAGCAACACGGTATCAGGCAAAACAGGGGAATCCGCTACGCCAGCGTGCAGCGAAAGAAACTGCGCCAAATGCCGCGATATCGCCGCATCCGCCGGGTAAGGCAAGCCGAAACCGCGTAGCGCGCTCTGGCGCTTGCCTGGAACATCGCCAAGTTGCGCCAGCGGCAAAAATCCCTCGACCACCACCCGCTGCACCTGATCACGCGAAAGCGAGGCGCTCTGGGTTTTGGCCAACAAACGGCTGCCGCCGCCCAGCAAAGTAATGCTGATTTGCTCGGGCGCATCAGCGGCCAGCAATTGCTCTTTGGCAGTACGGCAGCGCTGCACCAGCTGGGCGAAACGGGCTGCGGGCAACTTGCTGCCATCACCCGCAAACGCAGACTCGATCTGGTGCGCCAGCGCCAAATCCATATTGTCGCCGCCCAGCATCAAATGCTCGCCCACCGCTGTACGTGTGAGTGTGGGCAGGCCACCGTCTGCGGCAGGCTCGACACGAATCAACGTCAAGTCGGTTGTACCGCCGCCAACATCCACCACCAGCACCAAACGACTATCAACCAACTGCGCCGCCAGCGCATCGCCTTGCAGCACCAGCCAGTCGTGGAAGGCGGCCTTGGGCTCCTCCAGCAGCTGCACGCGGGGTAAACCAGCCAGTTGGGCGGCCTCCAGAGTCAAAGCACGCGCGCCTTCGTCAAATGAT
The DNA here is from genome assembly GCA_036646255.1 of Comamonas sp. Lineage (GTDB taxonomy): Bacteria > Pseudomonadota > Gammaproteobacteria > Burkholderiales > Burkholderiaceae_C > Comamonas. Next base: position 1,986 of record JAVXMM010000090.1, on the reverse strand, counting down.
GCGGGAACCGTGAGCACCACGGCTTGATCGTGCAGTAGCGCTTGTGGGTGCTCCTTGTCCCATGCCGCTTTGACATGGGCCAGATACGAGGCAGAGGCCAGCAGTGGAGAGACCTTGGCCACCTCCTCCACCGCGCCCCAGGGCAGGATGGCCGCAGTACGGTCCACGCCCGTGTGCGAGAGCCAGCTTTTGGCGCTGGCCACCAAGCGCCCCGGTACGGCCGTGCCCAAATCGCGCGCCCAACGGCCAATCACGGCAGGGGCTTGTTCGGATGCTTGTTGTGGCAGCCAAGGCTGCCGCCATGCATCGCCCAGCTCGCCGGGGGCAGCTTGGTAGCGCACGGAGGGCAGTAGCGGCTGAGCGATGACCTCGCCAGCCGTGCTGCGCTGGGGGATCTTGAGAAGCTCAATATCCAGAGCAGCACCCGCAAGCGGGGCACTGGCTACGACAGTGTGACTGGTGCCAAGATCGATACCAACCACGAATTCCGCCACATGCTGTGCGGGGCCAAAAGAGGTGCTTTCAGTCGCGGCAGTCATGCGGCAGTCTTTGTCTCAGCGTATCAATATGCGACGGGCTCGCCTTCGGCAGCAGAGGCTTCGGCACGTACATCAAACTCTACCTTCCAGCGCTCGCTGCCACCCACTGGCACCGCATTCAGCTCCAGAGTGCCAATATCGGTGACGCGCGCTTCCAGGGTGACGGGTACAACATCACCGGCTGCACGGCCTGAAGCCGGCAAGTTCAGCTCAATCTCTTGCAGCTCAACCAATTCCTCCGGTCCCCAGAAGTCCAGCATAGTGCCGACCTGGTCTGCACGGCGCACGCTGGAGCCGAAGAAACGCAAACGCACCGGCTCGCCCACAACCAGACCAAACTCTTGCGCGTCCAAGGCCACTTCCGTGCCCTCTTCCATGCCGAACGGCGCCAGGCACAGTGCGGACATGGGCGGCTCCATGCCGGGGATGGCTGGCATGTTGGATTCCACACCCACGTAATACGACTGAGCCGTGCCACCGCGAATGCGCACGCCACGGCCCTGGCGGACGTGGCCGTAGTAGGCAGCACCACGGGCCACAGCCAAGTCAAGGTTGGCGCCGTCCAGCAGGCGTGCAGCCTGTGCGCCATCGGTAGCCAGCCAGCCGTTGATAACTTCCAGAATGCGCTGCTCGATCTGCGGTGCTTTCAACACACCGCCGTTGAACAAGATTGCGCTCGGATGCAGGAAGGCGGCACCTTCCGGCTGTGTGCCTTGCAAACCGTCGATTTGCTCGGCAGCACCCGCTTGGCGCGCCAAAAAGGCGGCCAGATGGCGGGTAACGGCGGCGTCTTGTGCATAGGGCAGGCCCAGCTGCGTGAGCGCGCCGCGTGCGCGGGTGATAGGTTTATCCGTAACAGCGATCTTGGGGAAAAAGCCTTCGACCAGCATGGCCAGTACTTCGGCACGCGTGACTTCAGTACGGATGCTGCCGCCAATCAACTTGCTGCCACGGCTGGGCACCACCACGGGCACGGATTCCAGGGTTTCGTCAGCCAGCAACTGCTCTTTGGCAGCACGGCAGCCGTGGGCCAGCGCACGGGTTTGCCAAGCGTCCAGCTGCTTGCCTTCTTGCGCCAGTTTGCGCGCCACCCCATAGGCCAGCGCCAAGTCCATGTTGTCGCCGCCCAGTAGGATGTGCTCACCCACGGCCACGCGCTGCAACTCCAGATTGCCATCACGCTCCAGCACAGCGATCAAGGACAAATCAGTGGTGCCACCGCCCACGTCCACAACCAGAATCACGTCGCCGTTTTGCACCTGCTTGCGCCAGTCGCCGCCGCTGGCCTGAATCCAGCTGTACAGCGCGGCTTGTGGCTCCTCCAGCAGCGTGAGGTTCTGGAAACCTGCGGCCTTACAAGCCTCGGCCGTCAGCTCCCGCGCGGCGGGGTCGAACGATGCGGGGATGGTGACGGTGATGTCCTGCGCATCAAACGGTGCTTCGGGGT
>JAVXMM010000089.1:0-14145 GCA_036646255.1 Comamonas sp. | reverse complement strand
GGATCAGCCAGGCACTGTGCGGGCTCATGCAGGCGCCAAAGTCGCGCAGGCCTTCGCGGCGCGCGCGCAGTAAAAAAGCTCCCGTAGTGCTTTCCTCGCTGAACACCATGTTGTGAAAGCCGTCATAGGGCTCGGTCAGTTCGGGAAAGCGACCCGATTTTTCCCAGTCAAAGCTGCCACCGTCCACCACGACGCCGCCAATCACCGTACCGTGGCCAGAGAGGAACTTGGTCGCCGAGTGGTAGACGATATCCGCGCCATGCTCAAACGGTTTGATGAGCCAGGGCGAGGTGAGGGTGGAGTCCACCAACAGCGGAACGCCGGCTTCGTGGGCGATCTGGCTGACGGTGGGGATGTCCAGCACATCCAGGCCGGGGTTGCCCACGGTTTCTCCAAAGAACAGCTTGGTGTTGGGGCGAACGGCGGCGCGCCAGCCGTCAATGTCGCCGGGCTTTACAAAGGTGGTCTCAATGCCAAAGCGCGACAGCGTGTAGTGCAACAGATTTTGTGATCCGCCATACAGTGCTGTGCTGGCCACGATGTGGCTGCCAGCACCCATCAGCGTAGCAATTGACAGGTGCAGCGCTGCCTGGCCGCTGGCCACGGCAATGGCTCCTACGCCGCCTTCCAAGGCGGATACGCGCTGCTCTAGCACTGCGTTGGTGGGATTGCTGATGCGGCTGTAGACATGGCCAGGGCGCTCCAGATTGAACAGGCTGGCTGCGTGGTCGCTGGATTCGAAGACGAAGGACGTCGTCAAATGGATGGGCACGGCACGCGCGCCGGTGGCAGGGTCGGGCTGTGCGCCTGCATGCAGGCTCAGGGTGTCAAATCCGGGGTCTGAGTAGCCGGGCATGGTTTGTCTCCATCAAGTTGTCTTTGCTGGCAACGATTGTCGGCTATATTTAGCGAACGATTGCGGGCGCGGATGTCACCAACGTGAGCAACCCCGTCAGTGTTTGATGTGCCAGCCAAGACAATGCATCTGCTGGGAGTAAAAAGGAGACAAGCATGAAAGTCAGCGACATCCTGCGCCTTAAAGGCAACACCCTCTACACCGTGAGCGTGAACGATCCGCTCAGTGCCGCTATCGAGACCATGGCCGAAAAAGACATCGGCTCGCTGGTGGTGATGGACCACGGTGATGTCGTGGGCATGCTCACCTTCCGCGAAGTGATTGTGGCCATCGTCGGCAATGGTGGCACGGCCGGCACACTCTTGGTACGCAGCGTGATGGACGATGCTCCGCTGACCTGCACCATGGAAACCGACATGGACGAAGTGCGCCGCATGATGCTGGATCGCCACGCACGCTATATGCCTGTGATGGATAAAAAGCTGCTGATGGGCGTGGTGAGCTTCTATGACGTGGCCAAGGCTGTGGTGGACAGCCAAAACTTTGAGAACAAGATGCTCAAAGCCTATATCCGCGATTGGCCGGTGGAGGGCGAGGAATAAACGGCTAAGTGACAGTTAAAAAATGCGGCTTTTTAGCCGCATTTTTTATGGATGAAGGGTGTTTTATTCCGCTTGCATTTTGGCTTTGCGTGCGACATCGCCTAGACGTTGATACTCGCTTTGGGTTAATTGTTCGAATGCCTCGGCGGTTGAGCCTTTGGGCGTAAAGCCCGCAGCCACCAGCTTGCTTTGTACTGCATTGTCGGCCAGTGCTTGGTTGATGGCGGTGTTGAGCTTGGCGACCACTGCTTTATCAGTGTGCGCAGGTGCGTACACGCCAAACCATGGGTCAACAGCGTAGCCGCTCAAACCAGCTTCTGCCATGGTTGGTACATCGGGCAGGGCTGGGTTGCGTTGGCTGCCTGCAACCGCCAAGGCTTTCAGCTTGCCTGCTTGGATATGCGGCAGTGATGCTGGCAAGTTATCAAACATGGCGGGCAAGTGGCCCCCTAACATATCGGTAATGCCGGGTACGCTGCCTTTGTAGGCGATATGGGTCAGATCTACCCCAGCGAGTTGCCCAAACATGGTGCCTGCCAAATGCATGCTAGTGCCTGCACCTGCTGTGCCGTACTGCAGACCAGGGTTCTTTTGGGCGTAGGCAATGAATTCTTTGACCGTATTAACGGGGAAGTCCTTTCTCACCTCAAACACGATGGTGGAGTAGCCCAGCATGCTGACGGCGCTGAAGTCCTTGCGTGGATCAAACGCCATGCTTTTGTAAATATGCGGATTGAGCGCGTTGGTCGAGATCGCACCAAAACCAATGGTGTAGCCGTCGGGCTTGGCTTTGGCGACCACGTCCATACCGATATTGCCGCCAGCGCCTGGTTTGTTCTCAATGACTACCGGTTGCCCCAGTGTTTTGGCCATGTGCTCGCCTACCAGGCGTGCTACCAAATCGGTAGTGCCGCCTGGGGCGTAGGGCACCACAAAATTGATGGGCTTGCTGGGGAAGCTTTGCGCAAGCGCAGGCAGTGCGGCACAGGCTGTGATGGCAGCTGCACAGAGAAGGGTGGTATGGCGAAGCATGCTTAGTCTCCTAGTAGTGTGGTTATGGGCTCAACCATAGCCGATCCATACATGCCGCTGACGTGGCAACTGTCGCCAATGCCTTACCGAAACCGAACTACCCGGCGGTCGGGTGCCGCTTGTCGCACTGCTTGGTCTGTGGGCAGGGTGCCGGTGTAATGCGCTCGGGGTCTTATGAGTTGGCCGCTGGCACGTTGCTCTTGTGTATGGGCGATCCATCCTGCCGTGCGGCCCAGTGCAAATAGCGCAAAGGCCGCGCCACTGGGTAGCTGCAGGCTGCGCTCAATAGCGACCAAGGCGTAGTCAAGGCTGGGGTGCAGGCCGGTGTGGGTATGCACGGCGGCAAGCAAATCATCGCGCTGTGGGTTGTGTGGCAGCAGGGCCAGCAAGTGCAGGCTGCGCGGGTCACCTGCTGGATATAGTGGGTGGCCAAAACCGGCGCAGTAGTTGGGGGTTTGGCCGCTGTGGGTGGCTTGCAGCAATTGGGCCAGGCCGGGAGCCAGAGCATGCGGGTGGCTGGCGTGCCAATCGTCCCAATGGGTGTTGATCACCGCCGTCATGCCGCCGTGCAGCGGGCCGGTGAGGGCGGCCAGGCCTGCGCCTAGGCAGGCGTGCAGACTAGCGCCTGTGGATGCGACTACGCGCGCGGCAAAGCTGGATGCGTTCAGCTCATGGTCCGCACACAAGACCAGGGCCTGGCGCAGGGTGGCTTGGCCTGCATCGTCTACATGCCATATTCGCCCCAGGCGCCCATGCAATGGGCGCAATGGCTTTGATTTTGATAGCGCATCATGGTAATACGCAGCGCCGCGCACTGGCAGGCCGCACAGCACATCGAGCATATGGTGCAGCAGGGCGTGGGTGTGGTGCGCAGATGTTGGCTCGTCCGCGTCTTGCTCGACATCGCTGGCAAACCAAGCGGCCAGTGCGGCGCTGGGTGTGCGTGGTGCGGCAGGCAGTAGTGCTTTATTTTTGATAGCTGCTAGCGCCTGATGGTCGGGCGCTAGAGGCATATTCCCCTCTAGAAGTAGGCAGGCAATCTGCTCCAGCGTAGCCGCATCCGCCAGTGTGGTGGCCAGCTGGCCTTGGTAGTACAGCTGGCCGTCAGCTACCTGGGTGATGGCGGAATCCAGCACAGGCTGGCCCCAGTCCAGCGTAGATTGCGCCAGGCGTGCTGGGTTGCGCACGGTCTGGCGCTGGCGAGCCAGGCGCAGCACATCGGCACGGGCGTAGACGCTGCCGCGCAACCCCGGCTGGCGCCCGGCTTGCAACAAACCGCGGCTGACGTAGCTGTAGAGGCTGCTGCGCTGCACGCCAAGCAAGGCTGCAGCATCTTGGGCGCTGAGCCAATGCGAATCGGAGGGTTTCGTCGTGCGAGGCATGTACACATCGTAGCGGTGCTTGGCCTTGATTGGCCCAATCAAGATTGACGCTGCGAAGGGGGCTGGCGTGCAATGTGGGTTATGAACACTGAAACCGCACAGGCGCATGCCGCCACGCATGCACGCATACATAAAGCCGTAGCACAGCTGCTGCACGACGTAGGCCTGCCGCCGCTGGCTGCACAAGATTTGCAGTTGACTGGTAGTGGGGCTGCTTACCCGTCCAGTTTCTGTGTGGATATAGCGGGCGCGGCGGCGCTGGCCAGCTCCACGGTTGCCAGTGCCCAGCTGGCCGCTTTACGTCAGCCGGGCAGCCTGCCTCCGCAAGCACGGATCGACTTGGCCCATGTACTGGCTGAGACCACGGGTTACTTCACGCTAGATGGCCAGCTGCCCGCGATTTGGGCGCCTTTGTCGGGCCTGTATGCCTGTGGCGCTGATGTGGGGGAACCCGGTTGGCTACGGATACACGCCAACTTTGAGCACCACCGTGATGGTGTGCTGCGACTGCTGGGTTTACCGGTTGATGGTTTAGTAAAAAAAGAGGCATTAGCGCTTACCCTGCGGTCGATTGCAGCTATAGATTTTGAAGAAAAGGCCGCTGCCGCAGGCCTGGTAGTGGCAGCAATCCGCACGCCTGCCGAGTGGGCGGCTCACCCGCAAAGTGCCGCCGTGGCTATGCAGCCGCTCATCAGCATCACCCAACTAGACAGCGCCGTGCCTGCTGCACCCCGCACTTGGCCTGCCTTGCAGCAAGGTGCCGCGCCGCTGGCGGGGTTAAAGGTGCTGGACCTCACCCGCATCTTGGCTGGCCCGGTGGCCGCCCGCAGCCTGGCCGCGCAAGGGGCCGATGTGTTGATGGTGAACGGACCGGGGCTGCCCAATATCGAGGCGATTGCCGATGTCAGCCGGGGAAAGCGGTCAGCTCTGCTGAATTTGGCGACGGCCGCGGGCGCCATGCGGTTGAAAGATTTGCTGGGCGATGCCCATGTGCTGCTACAAGGCTACCGGCCGGGTGCAATTGGGGGGCTTGGTTTTGGGGCGCAGGCTGTGGCGCAACTGCGTCCGGGTATTGTCTACGCTAGTTTGTCGGCCTATGGCAGAAACGGGCCGTGGGCGGACAGGCGCGGTTTTGATTCGCTGGTGCAAACGGTGAGCGGCATTAACGTGACAGAGGCCGCTGCCTTTGGTGATGCCGCACCGCGCGCGTTGCCCATGCAATTGCTGGACTATGGCGCGGGCTTTTTGCTGGCGCTTGGTATGCAGGCAGCACTGTATCGCCAGGCCACGCAAGGCGGCACCTGGCATGTAGAGGTGTCGCTGGCTCGGGTGGCGCAGTGGCTCAAAAGCATGGGCCTGCGGCCAGTGGCCGGTTTTGATCCAGCGGCAAAGTGGCAGCCCAGCTCGCTCAAACCTTATCTGCAAACCTTGGACAGCGGTTTTGGCGAGCTGACTGCAGTGCGCCATAGCGGCGTGCTGGCGGGTATGCCTGCGCACTGGCCGCATGCGGCCATGCCTCCGGGTAGCAGCGCGGCTCGTTGGTAAATGGGGTAAGTTGGTGGTGTTGGTAATTTGCTAAATTTAATTTTTACAGGTTGGTAATAATTAAGATCAATAGCCAGATACCCCTATCGCCTATCTGCCCGACAGACTGTTGCCTACGCGACAATATGGCAGAATTTTTGCCATTTGCTGTTGCCAGTCTGTTCTGGCGCAGCCTTATTTAGCCGTGGCGCAGGGCGCTGCAGCTATCCACCTGCTGAGTCTCAATCCCATGTTTTCTCCCCGTCGCACCTTTGTGGCAGCCGCACTATTAGCGGTTGCTGGCCTTTCCACCACTGCCATGGCCGCTGGTAAAGATTGGCCACAGGCCAAGCCCATTACGCTGATTGTTCCGTTCAGCGCTGGTGGCAATGTGGATTTTCAAGCCCGCCTGATTGGCCAAAAACTGGGTGAGCGCCTGGGCCAGTCGGTGGTGGTGGAGAACGTGGCTGGCGCTGGCGGTGTGCTGGGCGTGAACAGGGCGGTGGCCGCCAAGCCCGATGGCTACACCTTGGTGATGGGTTTTGACGGCCCGGTCAGCGTGGCCCAGTTGGTGAATGCCAATGTGAAGTACGACGCCGAAAAGGATTTGGAGCCGATCGGCTTGGTGAGCGTAGCCCCCGTGGTGCTGATGGCCCGCCCCGGCCTGCCCGCCAAAACCATGCAAGAGCTGATTGACTTGGCCAAGAAAGAGCCGGGCAAGATCACCTATGCAACGTCAGGCGTTGGCACTGTGCTGCATTTGGCGATGGAGATGGTGCAAGAGCGCGCCCAAGTACAAATGGTGCACGTGCCCTACCGCGGTGGCGCGCAAATCACCAATGATGTGATGGGCGGCCAGGTGGACACTGGTTACTTGGTAACGACCAGTGCGACCCCCTTGGTGAACAAGGGCAAACTGGAGGCGTTGGGCGTGACCTCGGCCAAGCGCATTGACTCCATCATCAACGTGCCCGCATTTACCGAAACCCCGATTTTGAAGGGCCTAGAGATCAACACTTGGACAGGCTTGTTTGCCCCGGCCAAGACGCCCGCCACTATCGTTAACCGGCTGGCTGCTGAATTGGATGCCGTGCTGAAGACACCTGAGGTGCAACAACGATTGAAGGATGGCGGCGCCAGCCCCGGCACCGGCACGCCCGCCACGTTTGCGGCGTATTTGAAGAAGGAAAAAGCGACCTATTCCGCCATCGTCAAGAGCGCCAACATTCAGCAGGAGTAAGCGCATCATGACCAAGCCTTTAAACCCGGTTCATGCGGAAATCCATCCGCCCGTGCTGCCCGAAGTGACTGCAGTTGCGGCCGAGATGCTGTCCATTCGCCATGATCTGCACGCCCACCCCGAGCTGGCTTACGAGGAGCACCGCACTGGCGATCTCGTAGCGGCCAAGCTGGCCGAGTGGGGCTATACCGTGCACCGGGGCCTGGGCGACACCGGCGTGGTGGGCCAGTTGCGCTGTGGCGACTATCAAAACGGCAAGCGCCTGGGCTTGCGCGCCGATATGGATGCACTGCCGATTGTGGAAGCCACAGGCCTGCCCTATGCCAGCCAACACGCAGGCAAGATGCATGCCTGCGGCCACGATGGCCACACGGCCACTTTGCTGGCTGCAGCCAAGGTGATGGCGGATCGCAAAGGCCAGCTCAGTGGAACGATCAACTTGATCTTTCAACCTGCCGAAGAAGGCCATGGTGGCGCGCAAAAAATGGTGGAGCAGGGCTTGTTTGAGCAGTTTCCCTGTGATGCGATCTACGCCTTCCACAACGAACCTGGCTACGCAGCTGGGTTGTTTGGCTTCCGCTCGGGCGTGATGTATTCCAGCTCGGACACGGCCATCATCACCGTGCGCGGCAAGGGAGGCCATGGTGCCATGCCGCATGCGGCGGTCGATCCAATCGTGGTCGCCTCGCACCTGGTGCTGGCGCTGCAAACCATTCGCTCGCGCGAGGTAGACCCGAACGACATGGCGATTGTGACTATTGGCGCCATCCACGCAGGGGATGCGCCCAATGTCATCCCCGAGAGCTGCGAGTTGCGCCTGACCATACGTGCCCGCACGCCAGAGGTGCGTCAGCAACTGCGCGAACGCATCACCGAGATTGCGCACGCCCAGGCTGCTGTGCACCGCGCCAGTGCCGATGTGAACTATATCTGGCGCTACCCGCCCGTCATCAATGATGAGGCCGCTACTAACTTTGCCGTCGATGTCGCGCGAGAATTTCTGGGCGAGGACTGGCTGATTCCCAACCTGCAGCCGCTACAAGCCAGCGACGACTTCAGCTTTATGCTGAATGAGGTGCCGGGCAATTACTTTATCGTCGGCAATGGCCTGGGTGAAGGTGGTTGCATGGTGCACAACGCCGCGTACGACTTTAATGACAATCTGCTGCCGGTCACCGCATCCTATTGGGTCAAACTGGCAGAAGCCTACTTGCGACGGGACTGAGTTTTTATGAACATGACCGACCTGAGTGGCCAGAACTTGCCAGGCTTTGATTCGACGACCGACTATTGGCAAAGCACGGTAACCGCTGCTGAGCTGGCGCAGTCGCCCTTGCCCCCTTATGCGCGAAGCTACCCGGCACAGCTGCCCGATGGCCGCTATCTGGTATTGCCCCTGCGCGGCATGCCCAGCCAGCCTGATCGCTGTGTAGCATCGCTGATTGCCAACCAAGCATCCATCGATGTGGTGGAGCAGCTGGCGCTACACATGGCAAATGCCGCTAAGCGACTCCATTTCGATGTGATCATTGGTCTGCCCACCTTGGGTCTGGCCTTTGCGCCACTGGTGGCCAAGCATGTGGGCCACAGCCGCTATGTGCCGTTGGGCTATTCGCGCAAATACTGGTATCGCGATGATCTGAGTGAGCCCGTCAGCTCCATCACCACGCCGGGCAAGGGCAAGCTGCTGTATGTAGACCCGAACCAATTGCCGCTCATTACCGGCAAGCGTGTGCTGGTGGTGGACGATGCGGTGAGCAGCGGCACCACCATGGTGTCAGGCCTGCGTTTGCTGGAGCGCTGCGGCGCCGAGGTGGCTGCGATTGCCGTAGCCATGCGCCAGGGCACGCAGTGGCAACAAAAGCTGGTGCGTGCTGATGGATCGGCTATCCCCGTGGTGGGCGCCTATGACTGCCCACGTATGGAGCGCCGTGCGGACGGCTGGTGGCCAGAGGGTGGCTGAGTGCTCTGTAAATGAATAGCTGCTGGCGCACAGTGTCTAAAGGATTCAAGGTTTTATTGAACTGAATTCCTTATGTGCCGGGCACTAGCAGCTCTAATATTGATAGCGATTTTGGCGAGCTGAAGTAACTGCGAACGTCCGTAGCCATTGGAGAATGGGCGGCATTTTTCTGCCAACAGCCTTTAGAGGCTCCCATCCAGTTCATTTAAAGCGTGCTGCAATGGCTGCAACCCATAGCGGCCGTTAGGGCCTCGTTGGGTTTGGGGTAAATCGGGCACAGGCCGCCGCAGAGTTAGCGGAAGCCTGAATCAAAGATCCCGGCGGATTAGTGCTCCCTTGAACAGCACTGGACCCGTCGGCCCCATTGCGCTGGGTACGCCGCCTTTGGGCTCAAGGCTAATAGCCAGGGCTGGGATTGTTTCCACATCGGTCTCTTGCGCCGTGAGTTGCTCAAGCTTGCCATCTCCCATGATGCCCAGAGAGCGTGGTGCGCCTTGTTGGGGCAATGCCCACAGTTGCAGGGATTTGTTATTTGCCTCCCTAAAGCCACTCACGCGCTGTAATGCCAACTGGTTGTGACGGGGATCGAACGTCACCAGCATGGACGCATTGGCCTTGCCGTCAGTCAACACCGCCACATATTGAATCTGGGGCGCTGTCTCCAATGCGGCCTGCGCCGTTTGAAGCTGGGTTCTCAGCGAAGACAGCTGCAGCTGCGTGGCGTCTTTGAGCCCTTGGTGTGACCAAAGCCCCACCGAGATGGCAGCGGCAGCAGCCAGGCTACCAGCTAGGGCCAGTCCACGCCACCATGCCAGTGCACGCACTGGAGACTTCGATGCAACAATCCCGCGCTGCTGGTTCAGCATGGTGTTGGTTTTTTCGGCTTGCAGGAGGTTATCAATGCGAGTCCAGACTGCCTTGTCGGGCTGTACCGGATTTTGTACCTCGGAGAAGGCTGACCAGCGGCCTTGCCATAGCAGCGCAGCGGCCCGCACCTGGGCAGATTCACGGGCCAGTTGCTCAAAGCGCCTACGTGCCCCTCCGCGCAGAGTGCCCAGCGAGTAGGCCGCAGCCAAGCGGTCAAGCAGTTCTGGGTTTCGGATCAGATTCATGATGGGGACTCCTGACGCTCATACATGGCGAGCCATGCATTTGCGCAGTTGCTCTAGGCTGCGGCGCATCCATGTTTTGACGGTGCCTAGCGGCAGCTTCAGGTTGCTGGCCAGCTCACTATGACTTAAATCCCTCAGATAGGCCAAGCTCACCACCTGGCGCTGGGGTGGCTCCAATTGTTGCAGGCACTGGTGCAGCGCTGAAGCCTGCTCACTGGCCTCCACCCATTGCATCGGGCTTTGAGCCTCCTTGTCCTGTAGCAGCTCTTCAACATCCTCGATCGGAACATTGAGATGCAAACGCTCGGCTCTGCGCCGGCGCAAAAAGTCTAACGCGCGACTGCGCACCAGCATGCCCATCCATGCCAAGGGCGGGCTGAGCGAGTCTTGGTAGGTTCCTGCATTGCGCCAGATACCCAAATAGCTGTCTTGCAGAACATCTTCGGCCCACTCTTTGTTACCCACGATACGCAATGCCAGTCCATACAACCGCGAGGCGGTCTGGTCGTAGAGAAGCTTGAGAGCAACCTCATCCCGGGTTGCTACGCGGTCGAGTAGTTCCATCAGTTCTTTGTCCGGTGTATTGGCGCTCATGCAGTCATTGTGATCAAAAGTATCTCTCTTATGCCGCCCTGTTGGATAAATGCCAAGGTGCTTTGCCGATCGTGCCTATTGACCTATACGCAGCGTCTCGGCTGCTGGATGTGATCAGCCCACGAATTGCCTTAAAAAATATTTTCAAGATCTTGAATCCATCGGCACAAAGTCTGCGTATTCCAAGAGTCGGACACAGCAAATGGTCGACACAGCCCCACAGTCAACTAGGAGTCATCATGAGAATCAATCTGTTTGAAGGCCGCTCTTCCCTCTTGGCATCGCGTCGCGGATTTCTGGGCACTACAGGCACCTTGTCAGCCGTGGCTGTTGCCATGCTGGCGGGTAACGAGGCTCTGGCACAAGGGATGGGAAACGATCCGGGCAAGGATGTATCCATTCTCAATGTGGCCCTGGGGCTGGAGCATGAAGCCATCAATGCCTACCAGTTAGGTGCCGGTAGTGGCCTGCTGCAAAAGCCCGTGCTGGATGTGGCCTTGCTGTTTCAAAGTCATCACAAGGCGCACCGCGACGCCTTGATTGCGACCATTCAGAAAATGGGAGGTAAACCGGTGGCTGAAGCCTCGATGCAGGCTTACGCCGAGTCTCTGAAGGCCGCAACCCTTAAAAGCCAGGCCGATGTACTGGCTCTGGCCGCAAGACTGGAGCTTGGGGCGACCAATGCTTACCTGGGCGTCATTCCCGCCTTTGAGAGCCGTGACCTGGCCAAGGTCGCGGGGCGCTTGGCTGCCGATGAAACCATGCACTACACCGCACTGATCTCGGCTTTGGGGCGCCCATTGCCCAGCAATGCCTTGTCTTTTGGTGCCTAACACGCCGTTGCACCTGAGCACCGGGCAAAGCTGCCCGGTGTGCTTCTTTCCCATCTTGCTCAAGGAAACGCTCATGACGCATCTATCAAAACTCTCTCTGGCCGCCGTTTTCGTATCAGTGCTGGGCCTGACCGCCTGCTCGTCCATGGCTACCCACTCCACATACTCACAGGCCGAGCTTCCGGCTGCCGTGAAGGTGCCTGCTGGACACAAAGTAGTCATGGAAACCGTTGGTGTTGGACAAATCACCTATGAGTGCCGGGCCAAGAAAGACACGGCTGCGGAGTACGAGTGGGTGTTTGTCGGCCCTGATGCCAAGCTGCAAACGCGAAGTGGTGCAGTCATCGGTAAATACTGGGGCCCACCCGCTACCTGGGAGAGCAATGATGGCTCGGCGGTCACTGCAACACAGGTTGCCGTGGCGCCTGCAGGTATGGGCAGCATACCGCTGCAACTGGTCAAAGCGAATCCGGCCAGTAGCATGGGCGCCATGCAAGGTGTGACCTATATCCAGCGCGTAGCAACCAAGGGCGGCGTTGCACCGAGCATGGCCTGCGGAGCCAGCAATATGGGCAGCAAACGAGTCGTGCAGTATCAAGCCGACTACATTTTCTGGAAAGCAGCTTGAAATTGTGTTCTGTGGCGCTCCTTCCCCGCATGAGGCTGGGGAGGAGTGCCTTTTTCAAAAGAGAACAATCAACGTTTTCCTAGGAATGACATGTCAGTGGCTAAGCGACCAATAACGGCCGTTTGCTGAACCTTACTCGTATGCAAAGGGCCGCAGCTTAGCTTTGTCATAGCTCAGGCACACGTGCAGAGTTTCTAGGTGTGAAGCTTGCTGAAGTAGTTGAATCATTGATTGATGGTCTGAGTATTCGCGGAGACCGGCGATCTCATGCCGCCATCAAGTGAGCGCACCGCGCCCATCTACGGCAACAATGCGCTCCACCACGCCACGCTGCAGGCCGCCACGCACACCAATCAGATAGTCGTGCAAGTTGACGGTAGGGTCGCAATGGCCAGGTATCAGCCACAACGTATCGCCCAGCGCTGGTAGCCAGCCGCTGGTGTTGCCGGCTGCTGCATCAGGGTGGAGCACACCGTGCTCGTCGCCACCATTGGCAAATCGCAATGCCTGGCTGGCGGGCAGGCCGTGTATCGTGGGTAGGCCCGAATCAATGGCATGGGCCTTGTGCCCTGCATCGCACACGGCGCGTTGACCATTATTGGATATGAGCTGGGTTTTGACGAAGAGCGCATGCGCAAACGCGGGCTGGGCCGTGTCGCGCTGGTTGGCGGCGTAATCGGCATCCATGAACAGAAAAGAGCCCGGCTGAATCTCGCCATACACGCCGCTGCTCGCCTCGTTCACCATGGTGCCAGTGCCCGCGCCGGTGATGAGCGGAATGGGCAGCCCGGCCCCATCGCAGGCGCGGGAGGTAAGTTTTACGTGGGCTAGCACCTGGTCGATAGCGGTTTTACGCTCGGCCACCGTGCGCAGGTGCTGGGCGCCGCCGTGGTAGGCCTGCAGCCCGGCAAAGCGCAGGCTGGGGTGCTGCTGAATAGAGTGGATAAGCGCCACAGCGGCCGCGCCTGGCTCCACCCCGCAGCGGTTTTGGCCGACGTTGATTTCTACCAATACATCCACGGTGGCACCACCCGCTTGGGCTTGTTGCAGTGCTTGGGCCAGGCGGTAAATACCGGTTTCGCTATCCACGGCAATCGCAAGGCGGCCGCCATGGGCATGCAGGGTTTGGGCCAGCACCGCTACACGCGCCAGCTTGGTGGGGGATACCACCTCATTGCTGATGAATATATTGCGCACGCCGCCTGCGGCCAGCGCTTCAGCCTCGCTCAGTTTTTGCACGCAGTGGCCGCAGGCGCCGGCTTGCTCTAGCAACAGGGCGATAGCCGCGCTTTTGTGCAGCTTGGCGTGGGGGCGCCACAGCACGCCGTGCTTGCGTGCAAAGTCGGCCATCAGGGCGATATTGCCCTCCATGGCGTCCAGATCGACCACGAGGGCAGGGGTGTCGATATGCGTGGCTGCTTGGCCGATCAGGGCTTGCAGTGCGGCGGGGATAGATTTCATGGCGGTGTGCTGTGTCTGTACGTTTGCCGGGCAGCTTACCTTAGCTTTGGCTGGCAGCGTGACAGCTGACCGCCTCGCGCAGCTGCCAGCCGCGCTGGCTTCAGTGATAATGACGGGCTATGAGCGGTAACACCTTCGGCACAATTTTCACGGTCACCAACTTTGGTGAATCCCACGGCCCGGCCATTGGCTGTGTGATTGACGGCTGCCCACCGGGCATGGCGCTTTGCGAGGCAGATATCCAGCAGGATCTGGACCGCCGCCGCCCCGGCACCAGCAAGTTTGTAACCCAGCGCAATGAGCCTGATGCGGTGGAGATTCTCTCCGGCGTGTATGAAGGCAAGACCACGGGAACGCCGATTGCACTGCTGATCCGCAATACGGACCAGCGCAGCAAGGATTACTCCAATATCGCGCAGAGCTTTAGGCCTGGCCATGCGGACTACGCCTACTTTCAAAAGTACGGTATTCGCGATCCGCGCGGAGGTGGCCGTTCTTCGGCACGGTTGACTGCGCCCACGGTGGCTGCGGGCGCCGTGGCCAAGAAGTGGCTCAAAGAAAAGTTCGGCACTGAGTTCCGGGCCTGCATGACGCAGGTAGGCGAGTTGGAGATTCCGTTCGAGAGCTGGGCGCATGTGCCCCACAATCCGTTTTTCGCCCCTGTGGCGGATGTGAGCCGCTATGAGGAGTACATGGAGCAGTTACGCAAGTCGGGGGATTCTTGCGGCGCAGCGTTGCGTGTAAATGCCAGCAATATGCCCGTGGGCCTGGGCCAGCCGCTGTACGACCGCCTGGATGCTGACATTGCCTACGCCATGATGGGCCTGAACGCTGTCAAGGCCGTGGAGGTTGGCGCTGGCTTTGACAGCGTGGCCCAGCGCGGCACCACGCATGGCGACTCGCTGAGTCCCGAGGGGT
>JAVXMM010000088.1:0-14160 GCA_036646255.1 Comamonas sp. | reverse complement strand
TCTTGCTCTTGCTCTTGATCACCGCCCGCTCGTTTGTCATCTGACTTCCTTGCTTTACCTCTGGCAGGCTATGACATGTCAGATCAGGCTTTGGCTAACTCGAGTCTAGGCAACAGTGGCCTGCTTTATCGCATTTTTTGCATCTACGCCGTTGTGCTAGCGCGGCGGCTGCGGTGTAAACGTGCCAACCCAGCGCCAGGTAGCAAACGTGCACCACAGCACACCCACCAGCGCAATGCTGCCGCCAACCGGGCCAAGGTATTGAAGGCCTGCGTGCGTGCCAATTTGGCTGCCCAGCAAAGCGCCCGCACCAATACCAACATTGAACAGGCCCGAAAACAACGACATGCCAACATCAGTGGCATCAGAAGCCAAACGCAGTACCTTGGCTTGCAGTGGCAGCACCATGCACAGCATGGCAATACCCCACACGGTGCACACCACATACAGCGCCAGCGGCCAGCGCGTGCTGGGCAACAACAACCATAAGCAGGCAGTCAAGCTGGCGAGCGCGCCCAGCAAAAAACTGCGCGGCCAGCGCATGCCGAATGCGCTAAAAAAGATACTGCCAACAATGCCCATACCGCCGTACAGCAGCAGCACCCCAGTGGTCACATCGTTGGAGAGACCCGCCTCGCGCTGGATGAGCGGTTCGATATAACTGTAGACAGTAAACTGCGCGGTCACCATCACAATCAACAGCGCATAGGTGGCGCTGAGCGCGGGACGTTTGAACAGAATGGGGATGCTGCTGGCCGAGCCTGTGTTCTCGCTGGGCAGCATCGGCAATAGGTGCCACAGCGCTAGCATGACAGCCAACGCCACCAAGCCAATGCCACCAAAGGTGGTACGCCAGCCTAGCAACTCGCCGACCACACGGCCTAGTGGTACGCCCAGCACCATGGCCAGCGTGGTGCCGGTGGCCAACAAACCCAGGGCCTGCAGCTTTTTGTCCGCAGGCGCAATGCGCACCGCCAACGATGCGGTGATGGACCAGAACACCGCATGTGCCAGCGCAATGCCTATGCGACTGAGCAGCAGCACCAGATAGTTCCACGCGATAGCCGATAAGCCGTGGCTGACGACGAACAGCGCAAAAACGCCCATCAATAATTTGCGCCGCTCCATGTTCTTGGTCAGCAGCATGCAGGGCAGCGAGGTGAGTGCAACGATCCAGGCGTAGATGGTCAGCATCAGGCCGACCTGCTCGGTCGTCATGCCAAAGCTTGCGCCCATGCCACTCAGCAGACCGACAGGTGCGAATTCGCTGGTATTAAAAACAAAGGCACCCATGGCTAGGGCGATAACGCCCAACCATGCTTGGCTGCGGGTAAGGGGGGAGGATTCGGTCATAGCAAAAGCAGAACGCGGCGCGGCGAGTGCGCGGCGGGCAGCTAGTGTGCCGAAAAAATGCGGGTAATGTGCACTTGCAGCCAAAAGCCCTGCTTACTGCACCTTTGCAGGACAAACAATTGCAAAAAACAAAATACCAGCTAGCGCCCGCCAGCTGGCACTATCTAGCTACTAATTAGATAGTAAATACCTCATCATGCAGCCAGCGTCTGCTCGACCGGAATCTCCAACGAGCGATGCAGCTGCACCGTGCTTGCACAAGCACGGGCCAGCTCCGCGCCCTTTTTGACAAAGTGCTGATGAAAGAAATCATGGTGCTCTTGCGAGTCGTGGAAATCACGCGGTGTGAGCACGGCCGAGAACACAGGCACGCCCGTATCCAGCTGCACGCGCATCAGTCCGTCGATGACAGCGGTGGTCACAAACTCGTGGCGGTAAATACCACCGTTTACCACCAGGCCGCAAGCCATCAGGCCGGCATACTGGCCGCTTTGCGCCAACCGTTTGAGCAACAACGGGATCTCGAATGCGCCGGGCACTTCAAATAGATCGATTTGGTCACGGCGCCAGCCTTGCTGAGCCAGCTCGGCAATCGCCGCGTCACGCGACTGGTGCACGATATCGGAATGCCACTGCGCGCTGACAATGGCCAAACGCTGAGCTTTGCTGATGGAGTACGAAACGGGGGTCGTCTGATTCATGGTGAAAGATCCTAAGTGTTACCTGAATCAGGGCACGCGCAGCACCACGCCACAGCGCGTGCCGCCCGCAGTCGGCGGCACACCAGAGCAGTTGCTGCGCGATTCTCTTTCATCCGGACTATGACCGTCGGCTCTGGCTTCGCACCAGATCTGCTGACCTTGCAGACCATACTGGCCAGCAAGCGCTCGCGGGCTGCTGGTTGACACCAGATACCGCCGGTGGGGAATTACACCCCGCCCTGAGAATTGCTGCATCCACAATCAAATGGTATGGATGACAACGACTATTGTAGAGCCCGTGCGATCAGCGCACTGTCACAGCGGTTTAGGGCATGCAAAAACCCGCCGAAGCGGGTTAGGTCGATGAGTCCACCTAGCAGGCCTGGTTTACTCGCCGATTGGCGTCTTCTTACCCGCGATGTAGTTGCTCAGCGTGTACAGAGGCACCTTCAGTTCGCCGTTTTCTTGAAAGGCGATCTTGGCGGTTACACCGTCGTACTGGGACTTCCTCAACTCAGGCAAGAACTTCTTGGGATCGGTCGAATCAGCACGCTTCATTGCATCCACGATCAGCATCGTCGCATCGTAGAAGTAAGGGCTGTAGACCTGGAACACGCCAGGGTTCTTGGCGTCGTAGCGCTTCTTCCACTCAGTGCCGCCAGGCATCTTGGCCAGCGAAGCGCCGCCGTCGGCGCAAACCACGTTGTCTAGTGTCTTGGTGCCGGCGGCCAGCTTGGCCAGCTCAGAGGTACAGATACCGTCACCACCGAAGAACTTCACGTTCGTCAGGCCCAACTGCACCATCTGGCGCAGCATGGGGCCCGCTTGTGCATCCATACCGCCGTAGAAGATGGCATCGGGCTTTTTGGCCTTGATCGAAGTCAGGATGGCCATGAAGTCAGTGGCCTTGTCGTTGGTGAACTCGGTCGCGACGATGTTCACGCCCTTGGCGCCCGCATCCTTTTTGAACACGTTGGCCAAACCTTGGCCGTAGGCGGTACGGTCGTCAATCACGGCCACGTTTTTGAGCTTGAGCGTATCAGCTGCATAACCTGCCAGCGCAGCGCCCAGCGCGTTGTCGTTGGCGATGATACGGAACACGCCGGGGTAGCCGGGGCGCGTCAGCTCAGGGTTGGTGGCTGCACCCGTGATAAAGGGCACACCGCAGTCGTTAAAGATTTTGGAGGAAGGAATTGCCACGCCCGAGTTCAGGATACCGGCCACTGCCGCCACCTTTTCATCGCACAGCTTTTGCGCTGCAGCGGTACCTTGCTTAGGGTCAGCAGCGTCGTCTTCGGCGACCACTTCAAACTTGATTTTTTTGCCACCGATGGTCACGCCCTTCGCGTTCAGGTCCTCCACTGCAAAACGAACGCCGGTTACGTTGTCCTTGCCATAGTGGGCCTGCGGGCCGGACAGTGGGCTCATCGTGCCGATCTTCACTACCTCTTGCGCGCTAGCTGCCACAGCCATACCTGCCACCACCATGGCCACCGCTGCTTTGATACCTTTATCCATTGCGTAGTACTCCATCAAGTGCTTCTGTTGATCGCCACCGGTGCCCCCACCCAGAGGCCGCACCATGCGGCTGCTGTTATGAATAGGCACGTTATCGGAATCGATAGCGTGGAGAAGATTTTTGATCCGCAAGTGCCTACCCCGATATTAGGAGAAGTCCTGTAAAAATGTTGACACAGCGATGATGAAATCGCATATAAGCCGCCCGAAACCCAGTATTCATGCGGCATTGCGACAATTGCTGCACCGCAGCAGCGTAGTGGAAACTCCCCTCCGCATTAACCATGAGTTTTCTGAAAATTCGGTTCATCGCCTGCACATTCGCCATTTTTCTGTACCAATTGTGCAACGCAGCAAATTCTGTAAAGTTAGGCAAAACAACAGCGCTTCATGCAGGTTGAGTCAACCCCATGCTGTAGACAAACGTCTTTACATACATAGGCGAATGTTCGTCCACTTCTCTTTTGCTACGGTTAGCATTGGCGTATGGCCGGTGGCAACCTACTGGCCCGACATGAAAGGTCCGTACTTATGAAACATCGTCACTTGCTTGGGGTTCTGGCAGTCGCCGGTACTATGTTTGCCACGACAGGCTGCGTTGCCACAGGCAGCGACGGCTACTACGGTGACACTGGCTACGGTTATGGCTACAGCCGTCCGCCAGGAGAGACCATTTATATCGACGGCCGCAACGATGACCGCCACTACCGAGACCGCGATCGTGAACGCCAGCGCTGGGAGAATGACCGAGAGCGAGACCGCCAGGCACGCGATCGTGAAGCTCGTGAGCGCGATCGTGACCGCCAAGCCCGTGAGCGCGACCGCGACCAACGCGCCCGCGACGAAGACCGTCGCCGCGAGCTGGAACGCCAGCAACGTGACCGTGACCGCGGCCGCTTTGGCAGTAGCACCGGCAGCAGCCAGTCACATGCGGACGAATGTGCAGCCATGCGCCGCCAAACGGCTTCGGGCAGCGACAACGTCATCACCCCTAGCCGCCCTTGCCGCTAACGGCTGGCAGTGCTATGCCCCACCTTCACACGGAGAATAAAGCAATGAATCTTGTTCGTATCGGCAGCCTGGCCTGCGCTGTGGCGGGCGCCGCCCTGCTAACAGGCTGCGTAGTCGCCCCTGCGGATGGTGTGTATTACGGCGATGCATATCCCACCTACTCCACCGGCGGCTACAGCTATGGTTATGGCGGCACGCCTTACTACGGCGGCACATCTTTGGTGATTGAAAGCTCGCCCACCTATGTGTATGGCGGTGGTCGCCCGTACTACCGCCCCGGGGGCCACTATCGGCCGGGCAATCCACACTACCACGGCGGTAACGGCAACTACCGCCCGCCAACACATAGCAGCCGCCCCAGTCTGTCACCCGGTACCGGTGCGCAACTTGGCCGCCCCATTGGCCGCGGCGGCCCACCGTCCGCACCTTCGCGCTCGGGTGGCAATGGCGGTGGGCGATTTGGCTCCAGCTGGCAACAGCGCTAAATAGCCGCGTACACTTTTTTGCTAGAGAGCACCCATGCCCCGCCCACATGCCGCAACCACCGTACTGACTACCTCATGCCGCATCACCGCATGCGCCATGGCAGGCTTGTTAGGCACGGTATTGTGGCTGGGCGCGGGAGATAGCGCGCAAGCCCAGGTCACCCGCTGCACCGATCCGATCAGCGGCAAAGTCACGTATACCGACGGTGAATGCTCACGCGGCGCCGCTGTGACTGAGATTGAACGCCGCAAGAGTGAAGAAGAACTCGCCCAAGAACGCGCCCGAACCGAGCAAGCCCTACGCGCCAAGGCCGAACGGCGCGAGCAAGCACTAGAGCAACGCAAACTAGAAGCCGACGAGCGCGCCGCCCAGGCAGCCTTGCAGCCCAAGCGCCCTGCCCGTGTGGACTACGCCAGCTCTGCTTCCTGCCAGCAGTCGCGTGAGCGCTACAGCGCTGCATCCGAGGCGGCCACCGACAAAACCATGGGCAGCCGTGCGCAACTGGATGCAGCCAAGCGCCAGATGGAGATGGATTGCCTGGGCCCCGAGGCCTACGCCCGTCTGGAAGCCAGCCGCCCCAGCGCCCCACCGGTGGTGGTGACGGACGACTACTGGGGCCGCCCCCCCTACGGCCACCCGCGCCCACCCGTACGCCCCCATCCGCGACCTCCACAACCAGCACCCAATATCGTGCACTGCGATGTGTTCAAGTGCCGTGATGCACAGGGCTACACCCACCCACGTGGCCAGTTGGGAGAGACCGTTCGCCGCCCATAACAAAAAACTACGCTTTTAATAGCAAATAACGACCACTGGGTGGCCGCTGTAGGCATTTTTACTTATTATTTTCGCTGGCATGCGCTGCCGCCAGCCCCTCATGCACCGTGGGATAGCGCAGCGCCACGCCCAGTTCACGTAACAAGCGTTGGTTGCACAAACGGCGTGATTCACTCATAAAGCTAAGCAGCACGGGGCTGAGTTGCTGCTGCGCCTCGGCACGGCTGATACGAGGCGGTGGTGCCATGCCCCATAGCCGCGCAGCCAGATCAAAATAATCGCCCATGCGCAATTGACTGTGATCAGCCACATTCGTCACCCGCTGAGGCTTGCCCCGCCACAGCGCAAGCGCCACGGCATGTGCCAAATCATCGGCGTGGATGTGGCTGGTAAACACATCGTCTGCGCGCCGCAGCACGGGTGTGCCACGCTGCAAACGGGCTACAGGCGTGCCGCCTTCGCGGTCACCCGCGTAGATGCCAGGTATGCGCAGCACATGCACGGCCGCGCCCCTGCGGCCAAAGCGCAAACCCCATCGACGCAGTTGCTGCTCCGCATCTACGCGGCGCAGAGCACGAGCGGTGGTGGCGCGCAGCGGCGTGGTCTCGGGCACCCAGGCGCCTTGCCAGTCTCCATACACGCCACTGGTTGATCCATACACCAGGCGCGGTGCCTGGCCTGCACGGCGCACCAAGGCGCGCAGCAGGTTGCGACTACGCTGGTCACCCCCCGCTACTGCGCCCGCCGTAATGCTCGCAGGCGGCGCCAGGTGCACCACACGCTGCGCCAGGCCTGCCAATCGGCGCAGGCTGGCTTCATCATCTAGATTACCCACCAAAGGCGTGATACCCAAACCGCGCAGCACTGCGCACTTGGCGGACGATGAGGTGAGCGCGCGCACCAGCGGCAGGCGGCTGCCTTGCCGGTGATTTATTGCTATATTTTTTGATTCATGAGCACCCATCAGATGGGCGCTAGCGAGTAATTTCTTATTAAGATCACCGGTGCCTCCTGTCCATAACTTGGCCACGCGCTGGCCAACATCGCCACAGCCCACGATCAACACACGCTGGCGCCTGAAGCGCGCCGGTAGCGCACGGGGACGACGCTGCTCACTCTGCGGGCTTTGAATTGAGGGCACAATATTCGGGGACAAATTTGGGCTTTCTGGTGGACAAGGTACGGCAGTGCAGTCTATCGCTAAGCTCCAGTGAACTGTCTCGCCCGGGCGCCAGCAGGCGCCTTTGTTTTGAGTTGATAAGGAATTTTGGTGCGATGAGCTCTTCTCCCAGCGCGTTTCAAATCTCGGTCCAACCCAGCGGACGCGCCTTTGCCACCCAGGCTTCTGAA
The DNA here is from genome assembly GCA_036646255.1 of Comamonas sp. Taxonomy (GTDB): domain Bacteria; phylum Pseudomonadota; class Gammaproteobacteria; order Burkholderiales; family Burkholderiaceae_C; genus Comamonas. The sequence goes on along the minus strand of JAVXMM010000088.1, from coordinate 6,964 downwards.
GCGATTTTGACCGCTGCCATCCGTAGCGGCGTAGGCCTTCCCTATGGCTGCAAGGATGGCGCATGCAGCTCTTGCAAATGCAAGAAGATCAGCGGTACCGTGGTGCACGGCCCGCACAGCGAACGTGCCTTAAGCGCCGAGGAAGAAGCCGCAGGCCTGATCCTGCCATGCTGCGCCGTGCCCACCAGCGATGTGGTGATCGAGTCGCGCCATGTCACGGACGAAAGCTCTTTTCCTATTAAAAAAATGCCGGTGCGCGTGCGATCCCTTACCCGCCTGTCGCACGATGTAATCCAGCTGCAACTACAGCTGCCAGCGGCCGACAGCTTTCGCTACCACGCAGGTCAGTATGTAGAGTTTTTGCTGGCAGGCGGCGTGCGCCGTGCGTATTCGATGGCCGTCGCACCGCACCAGCAAGACAGCAACCCAGGGCTAGAGCTGCACATCCGCCACATGCCAGGTGGCATGTTTACCGATCACGTGTTTGCCGAGATGAAAGAGCGCGAGATTCTTCGCATTGAAGGGCCTTTTGGCAGCTTCTACCTGAACGACGCATCCGACAAGCCCATGGTGCTACTGGCATCGGGCACCGGTTTTGCGCCCATCAAGGCCTTGATCGAGCACATGCAACACAAAGGCATCACCCGCCCCGCCGTGCTGTACTGGGGTGGCCGCCGGCCAGAAGACTTGTACATGGACGACTGGCTCAACGCCCGCTTGGCCGAGATGCCCAGCCTGAACTACGTGCCCGTCGTCTCCAACGCACTGGCCGAAGATGGCTGGTCTGGCCGCACCGGATTTGTGCACCAGGCCGTGCTAGATGACTTTGCCGACTTGTCAGGCTATGAGGTGTATGCCTGCGGCGCGCCCATTGTGGTGGATTCTGCCCGTGCCAGCTTTACCGCAGAGCGCGGCCTGCCAGACGACGCTTTCTTCGCCGACTCCTTCGTCACCGAAGCGGACAAGCTCAAGTAATCGCCACGCGTCATCGCCCCGACACAGCCCTGCCACTAAACTCAAAGGTTTGGGCCTGTGTCAGCGAAGCTGGCACCGCACATTTTTCCCTATACCAAAAAATAGCATGCAACGCAGAAATATCTTGCTGTCGGCCATCGTCGCCGCCTCCGCCTTCGCAGCACCCGCCACTTATGCCGCTGACCCCATCATCCGCTTGGTGGTGCCTTATGCACCTGGCGGCCCGCTGGATGTGACTTCACGCGTTCTGGCTGAGCGCGTAAAGGACCAACTGGGCACCGTGGTTGTAGACAACAAGGCAGGCGCCGGCGGCAACATCGGTGCCGACATCATCGCCAAGTCCGCCCCCGATGGACTGACCATTGGCCTGGCCGCCACAGCCACCCACGCCGTCAACCCCTGGCTCTATGCCAAGATGCCTTTTGACGCATCCAAGGATTTCGCAGGCATCACCCAGATGGTGCGCGTGCCCAATGTGTTGGTAATGAACGCCCAGCGCGCGCAGGACTTGCACATCAACAACGTGCAAGACCTGATCAACTACGCCAAAAAGAACCCCGGCAAGCTGAACTATGGCAGCGGCGGCAACGGTAGCTCCGGCCATTTAGCGGGCGAGATGATGAAGCGCCAGGCCGGCATCTTTGCCGTACACGTACCTTATCGCGGCGCCAACCCTGCCCAGTTGGCCCTGTTGTCGGGCGAGGTCGATTTCAACATTGACAACCTGGCCGCTGCATCGGCCAATATCAACGGAGGCAAGCTCAAGGCCCTGGCCGTTACCAGCCTGGCCGAGAGCCCCATGCTGCCCGGCGTGCCGCCCCTGGCCAACACGCTCAAGGGTTTTGAGATTGACACTTGGTGGGGTTTGGTAGCGCCAGCTGGCACGCCTGCAGACACCATCAACCGCCTGAACAAGGCCTTTACCGATGCGCTGAAGGACCCGGCCACCAAGACCAAGTTCACCAGTCTGATGGCAGAACCCGTACCAACCACGCCCGCGCAGTTTGACAAGTTCATGGCTGCTGAGCGCAACAAATACGAAGCTGTCGTGAAAATGTCGGGCGCCAAGGTCGACTAAGCCCTGCAACCTACCCACACCAGCCCCGCAAAGCGCAAGCTAGCGGGGCTTTTTACACCACCCCTTTACGAGCCACCTTACCGGCAGCACTTTGGTCACCTCAGCAGTGACGGTATTGGGCTGGCAGATCAAGCCACCATAGCGGCTTTGCGGACAGCGCCGGCAGCTCGGCCATGGCAAACACCGTTGCCCCCCACCGCTCAGATCACCCCACCCACAATGTGAAGCGCTGGGTCCTAAGAAATGTTGAAGCAACGCAGCATTGACGTAGGCATTGTGGGCGGAGTAGGCTCGCTGCAGATGTATGTACTTGGCAAGGCTCATGGCGGGACATGTTGGCTTTTGTGCAATGCGCATAGCAAGCAACACACCACGCATTTGTCGACACGTGCATCGATAAACGTGCTGTGGGGAGGTAACTCTGAGCGCCCTATCGCTGGCAAGTATCCACGACCGCTTTAGCGATGAGCTACTAGCTAAAAAAAATTTACATGATCGCCAAGGGGTTGGGCTTCAATATGCGCTTGCGCCATGACAGCGATGATCTTGCCCAGGGTAGGTGTGCCTATCGACCCTGATCAGCACCAGGCTCTGCGGGACAACATGTCATCTACCATGCCGTTGACAGCACCGACCTACGCGCCAGAAAATGAGCTGACGGATGTGAATTAAGTACCTAACGCCACCCATTGCGAGCCTTGGCTACGCACCACGCCCTGCATCAACAACGGCTGCAGTTGCGCATCACTCACCCAGGCGGGCTGCAACTCCTGCAGTGGCGCCAATACGAAGGCGCGCTGCCACATGCGTGGGTGCGGTACCTGCAAATCGGGCAACGCGATTTGCACACCTAGGTCGGCGTACAGCAATACATCCAAATCCAAGGTGCGCGGCGCATTACGGTAGGGGCGCTCACGGCCAGCGGAAAGCTCCAGCTGCTGCAGCTCCAGTAGCAAAGCATGGGCTGGCAAGCGAGTGACAAGTTGAGCCACCGCGTTCAAGTAATCAGGCCCGTCTGAATCCACCGGCTTGCTGGCATACAAGGACGACACCTGCTCCACCGCCACACCGTGCTTGGCGTGCAGCCGCTGCAAAGCTTGCGCCATGACATGACCACGGTCACCCAGGTTGGCGCCCAGGCCAATCCATGCGCGCACGGCATGGCCCGCGGGCGGTACAGCATCACCATCCACCAGCAGCTGCGCCTGGGTAGATACAGGCAACGCAAGAGTATTTATAGTCATTAAAAGTCATAGCGCCCGTCTGGCGGGCGCTAGCAGCTATCAATTTAGAAGTGAACTGGTAACTTTAATCGCCAGCACCAGCACCACCACCTGCCGATGGCTTGCGACGACGGCGACGGCGCTTTTTAGCGGGCGCGTCCAGTGCAGCCTCCCCATCCAGTGCATGCTGCACAACGGCATCCACACTGCCGGTGTCATCAGCAGCCTGTTCCGCAGATTTACCTGCAGTTTTTTTGCTAGGGCGCTTGGCGCTGCCAACAGTATTCTTTTGTTTGGCACGCTGCTCTTCGCGCGCCTGCGCGATCAAATCTTCACGACGGGTTTCATCTGCCTGCTGGAACTCTTGCCACCAGTTAGCCACCGCCTCGTCCACCTCGCCCACATCGGCACGCAGACGCAAAAAGTCAAATCCAGCGCGGAAGCGCGCTTGCGCAATCATGCCAAATGGCGTGCTGCCGGTACGCTTTTCAAAGCGCGGTTGCATAACCCAGATCTCGCGCATATCCGCCGCCAGCTTGCCGCGGCCAGACACATCGCCGATGCGCAGGTTGAACACATCATCAATCGCGTCTTGCAGCGCGGGGAAGGGGTGCTCACCCCGGCTCAGGCGCAAGTCCCAGCCTGCCTTCACGTCTTGCCACAACACACAAGCGAGCAAAAAACTGGGCGCTACGCTCTTGCCCTCACCCACGCGGCGGTCGGTGTCCATCAAGGCGGCTTGCACAAAGGGCGAGTCGGCACGCACCACCACCACATCCAGCAGTGGGTAAATGCCCTTGGCCAAACCCAGCTTGCGCAACTGCTCAATGGACGCCAGCGCGTGGCCGGTCTGTAGTAGTTTGAGCATTTCGTCAAACATGCGGCTTTGCGGCACCTCTTGCAGCAGATGAGCACACTCAACCAGCGGCTTGGCCGTCTTGGGCTCAATGGTGAAGCCCTTTTTGCTGAGCTTGGCGGCAAAGCGCACCGCGCGGATGATGCGCACCGGGTCTTCGCGGTAGCGCGTGGCGGGGTCGCCAATCATGCGCAGCAGCAGCTTTTGCGCGTCACGGATACCCTTGTGGTAATCCACCACGATCTGCGTTTGCGGATCGTAATACATGGCGTTGACGGTGAAGTCGCGGCGCGCGGCATCTTCGTTTTGCGGACCCCAGACGTTGTCGCGCAGCACGCGGCCACTTTCGTCTACAGCCAGCTTCATGCCAGCCAGCGCGGCTTTACTGGTTTTCTCGTTGCCCTGCACGTGCTCAACTTTGGAGCTATCCAGGTACGCACGGAAGGTGGTGACCTCGATCACTTCGTTCTCACGCCCGCGACCATAGACCACGTGCACGATACGAAAACGGCGGCCAATGATGAAAGCACGGCGGAACAGGTTTTTGACTTGCTCAGGCGTGGCATTGGTAGCCACGTCAAAATCCTTGGGACGCAAGCCCAGCAACAAATCACGCACGGCGCCGCCCACAATGTAGGCGTCAAAACCGGCTTCCTTCAAAGTACTGACCACATCGATTGCACGGCGATCCACCAGCGCGAGGTCAATGTTGTGGACTTCGACTGGCACCTCTTCACGCTTGCCAAACTGGTTTTTGCTCTTGGCGCTGCCCGGGCCTTTGCCCAGCAGTTTGTCAATAATGTTCTTAATCATGCTTGTGGCTCCAGCAGGTCCAAAATGCGCCAGCCGCGCTCGGTGGCCAGCGCACGCAGGCGCTCGTCAGGGTTGGTTGCCACAGGGATATTCACCTTCTCCAACAGCGGCACGTCGTTCATCGAATCGCTGTAGAAGGTGCTGTCCACGGTATCCCAGCGCAGGCCGCGCTCGGCCAGCCACGCATCCATACGCGTGACCTTGCCCTGTCGCATGGTGGGCACACCGGCAATTTCACCGGTGATCCAGCCGGATGCATCGCGCTCCAAATCCACCGCCAGCAAATGCTCTACGTTTAATGCCTTGGCAATGGGTCGGGTGACAAACTCGTTAGTCGCTGTGACGATAACAATGGTGTCGCCAGCATCGCGGTGCTGCTGCAGCAACTGGCGTGCTGCAGGTTGGATGTTGGGCGTAATCACCTCGTCCATAAAGGCGCGATGCGCGTCGTCTGCTGCCTCTTGACCCAGCTCGCGGATGGCTTCGGTCGCAAAGCGCACGTACTCATGGATATCCAGCGTGCCTTTTTGGTAATCCGCAAAAAAGGCCGCATTACGGCTACCAAATGCCTCTTTGTCGCACCAGCCTTTGCGCAAGGTGAACTCACCCCACTCGTAGTCCGAATCAAGCGGTAGCAGGGTGTGGTCCAGGTCAAACAGCGCAAGCCTTGGGCGGCTGCCAGCAGTGTGGTTCATCAAAAAATCTTCTCGGTTAAGCCGGGCGGAATCACTCCGTCTCCAGCATGTCTTTGAGCAGCGGGATCGTCAACGCTCGCTTATTGCGCAATGCAAAATTATCCAAATGGTCCAGCAGTTGCATCAGACTACCCAAGTCACGCGAAAACCGCTTGAGCATATAGTCCATCACATCGTCTGGCAGTACCAGGCCACGCTGCTGCGCTTCGTCCTTCAGCACGCCCCGGCGTTGCTCCTCAGTCAGCAAGTGCAGCTGGTAGATCTCCCCCCAGCCCAGGCGGGTGCGCAAATCATCGCGCAACTTTAAATCAGACGGAGGCATCGCTCCCGCCGCCAACACCCAGCGCCGAGCGCCCGTGGCGGGGCTGGTGGCATTAACAAACCAGTTAAAGGCCGCAGCCTGCTGCACCGGGTTGTAGAAATGCACCTCGTCCAAAATTACCGCCGACCATCGTTCATTAAACGCGCTGGGAAAACGGGTGGACGCATCCAGCCAGCCCACTGTGGCACCTTGCTCACGCAAGGTTTCGGCCACGGCACGCAGCAAATAGGTCTTGCCGCAACCAACCTCACCCCACAAATAGGTGGGTACTGGCGAGCGCGGCGTGCCCCAGTTGTCACTCGCCTGCAACCGCAGGTGCTGAAGTGCCTCTTGGTTCGAACCAGGGAAAAACCGGTTCAAGCTAGGCCCCGGTGCCAGCCCCAAATCCAGAGCCATTTGCTTCATCTGCGTGCTCCAGAGGCAGTCGCCCCAGCCGCACCCAACAGGGCAGCCTCAGCGCCGAAAGCAACGATCAAAGCAAGTGGTACACGCATGGCTGCGTTGTATGGAATGGAATCAGGTCTTTAGAAAACAGCGGCAAAGCCGCCTGACATATGTGCTGCATATGCCAAAACCTACCCGCAGCAACCAGAGCGCCGCACGCAAATCCATTTGATTTTAGACGCTTGCTGCACACCGACCGGGTAAAAACGGCTTTACCGTGGGCCATTACAGCCACGAAGCACTTATTTACGCCTTATTGTGTTGGATTGACGGGCACGGCGACACGCGATATGCGGTATCAATGCACATCAGACGGGCATTCAGTCGCCTCGGGTATGGCTTGCGGCATAGAATCGCAGCTTCTGGCGCATTGGCCAGCCTTACTGCCTTTGATTCCCTCCATGAGCTCTTCAAATACCTCTACCCCTCTCTCGTACAAAGATGCCGGCGTTGATATCGACGCAGGCGACGCGCTGGTGGAGCGCATCAAGCCTCTGGCTAAAAAGACCATGCGCGAAGGCGTGATGGCGGGTATTGGCGGCTTTGGCGCACTGTTTG
>JAVXMM010000087.1:0-14620 GCA_036646255.1 Comamonas sp. | reverse complement strand
ATTTTGCATCGGCACTTTGTGGTTTAGCTGATCAGATTTGCATCGGCGCTAACAGGCTGATCAATGAGATCAGAGACAAGATCCGCTTGGGCGTGTTCGTCTACCGTGAATACTTCGACGACTCGGGGAATTCGACCGAAGGAGATGTGACGCTGAAACAACAGATGAAGACCTGGCTGGCAGCGCAGAACCTTGAAGCGTCGACTTTGGACGGGTATGCAAGCGGTGTTAAGTTCTGGACGAACGCCCCGTACAACGAGAGCGGAGATCCCCTCGGGGATGTGCCAATCAAAGGCCTAGTTCTGTCACAGATCAAGCGAGCGATCGCCATAAAAGCAGCGACACCCCGAGGCATTACTGGCAAAACGATCAACAACTATGTCTCTGTGTTGAAGCGCTCGCTCGACCTTGCGGTCAAAGACAAGCTGATCAAGGACAACCCGGCTGATGATGAAGAAGAGCTCCGCGCGGAGCATCAGGAAGAGCCGCCAGACCCCTTCGACAAAGTCGAGGCGGGATTGATCATCGATTTCGCTCGCGAGCACTACCCCGAGCAGATCTATAACCAAATTGACTTCTGGATTCACACTGGGCTGCGGACGAGCGAGATGGCCGGTGTGCGATGGGGCTCGGTGGACTGGAGGAAGGAAACAATCCGAATCCATACAGTGAACGTTCGCGGAAGGGAAAAGAAGCGCACGAAGACGAAGAAACCGAGGGAAGTTAAGCTCAATTCCAAAGCGCTGGCGGCTCTGCAGCGTCAGAAGTCCCACACTTTCTTAGCTGGCGAGCATATCTGGCTAGACCCCCGCTACGGCACCCCTTGGAATGAGGAGCGTGCGTTCCGGCGTTCTTACTGGACGCCGTCACTTAAACGACTGGGAATTCGATACCGGAGGCCGTACCAGTGCCGCCACACATACGCAACGATGCTATTGATGGCCGGCGCCCAGCCAGCTTACGCGGCGCGGCAGATGGGTCACTCAGTGCAGATGTTTCTGAAAACGTATGCCATCTGGATCGACGACGACCACAGCGACATCGAGCAGAAGAAGCTCGAGGCGTTTCTGTCCACGGAGGTTTCCGGCCGACGAATTGAGGCCCTTTGACCCCGGGCTGACCCCAGAAACGAAAAAAGCACCTGTAGGTGCTTGATTCGTAAGGGAAATCCTTGGGGTGGCTGATGGGGCTCGAACCCACGACAACAGGAATCACAATCTTGTACATCGATCCAGCATACATGCGGTCTAGAGCATGAATCGCGGGAAATTTTACGCCATTCACACTACTTATTCCATGCGCTTAACGGGATGCCGTTTCCCGCAAATTGCCCTGTCAATGCCGTTGCAATATACTGTACATACATACAGCACAAAGGATGCGACATGCAAGTTGAACATCAGTACCAGTGGTGGGTGCAGTACAACGGCAAGTGGATGGCTACGCGCTACCACTGCACCCAGCAAGACATCATGCGGACACACCCCGAGGCCAGGCGAATAGAGGGAACGCTGATCGAGCAAGAGGTGCAAGAGAGCCTGGACGCCGCCATTGCACGCATCCGCAGCACACCCAAACCGCAGCAGCCTCCAGCTTTTAAGGTGCCGCCCGATTTCATGCCTTCCTTTTCAGACGATGTCCCCTTCTGAGCGCCATAAAACAGTGGTCGGCATTTGGCGCCAGTGGCGCAACAACATGCGCGACCTGAACGATGGCTGACTCCCCTACTACAACAGAGGCAAGTGCGTGCACTTGTTCCATGAGTACCTGCAAGCCAAACACCCAAGCCTGCTTGATATGCCGCACAGCAACCCCTATGAGCAGATCAAGGACTGGGTGTTTGCGGATCTGGACAGCTAGCCTTCACCTCGGTCTCAAATCTACTTGCTGATTTTGGTCTGCGATCCCTCCGCACTTCTGCGCGAAGGCTTGTAGATATCGTAGCTTTCGGTCGTCTTCTCTGATGCTGGATCGGAGATCGAGAACACGGAGTCCAGTAACTGCATCGAGCGACTGGGCTGCATCGCCCACGCCGCCGGGGCTGGCATCGATGCCCCCGCTACCGTGGCCTGGGCTACTGGGGCACAGTGGCTGCTTGGTGATGATGCGCACGCCGCAAGTGCCAGCGGCAATGCAATTGCGCATGCGATCCGCATCTTGTTTTTCTGCATAAAGCTCTCCCATCAATTGCTTATCGACAGCGGCGATTGCTGCTGCGTTGAGTTGCGTGGATTTAGCGACTAGTGCCGCCACCTCGCGCGCAGTAGTGGCCAGCGCGCCCAGCTGTTTTGCATGATCCGACTGGGCCTGCAATTCGCGGGCCTCCACCTTGGCGATTTGCTCACCCAGCCGCCAGGCCTGCACGCGCCACGCAGCCACGCCACCCAAAGCAGCGCCCACCAGCAACACGGCGATAAAGATGTAAGCACGCACAGGCGCTGTAGCTACCGCTGTCATGGTGCAGCCCTCGCAATCAGGCCTGCGCTAAAGTGGCCGTCACGCCCCCATTCCGCGCATAGCTCTGATGTGGTGGCGCGGCGATCAACCAAGCCGCCCAGGCGCACTTTCTTGCCACCCACAGTGCCCAGCACATAGACTGTCATTTTTTGGCAAGCCAGATCGAGCGCACCCGCGTTGGCCAGCGCTGGTATGCTGCCTGCGTTGACCGTAGCAGCACCCAGGTTGAAGTAGGCATCGATAAAGCTGGCCTGCACAAACATGTTGTATTGCGCCCAGTGCTTGAGCGCTGCCTTGGCCTCGCGCTCGGCTTTTTGGTAGTGCGGCAGCTCCAGGCGCTTGCAGTCATCGCGCGTGTAGTAGCGGCCTGCCACTACATCCGGCCCGGTGATTCCATTGCATACCGTCAGCGGCTGGCCTTTGCCTACCTTGTCGACATACGGCACGCCAATGTGCCGGCCACTGCTCTCATAGTGCGCACCAATTTCCATCGCCAGCTGCACAGCAGGCGATGGCTGCTCTATCTTTTGATACGCCACCACGCCTGCGGTACCAGCTGCAATAGCCAGGGCGGTTTCGATCAAGCGGCGCTTTAGTACATCGGGCATGCTCATGATTTACCACCCTTCAATGCAGCCCAAAAGCTGAGGACAGCCGTGGCCAGTACCACGATGTAGCCCAACGGCTTGGCCAGCCTGCCCAGCCAGTTCAGCACCTTGAATGCGCCGCGCATGGCGTTCAAAAACTCCACCAACGCAGACACATCGCGCGCCATGCTCTCCGTCGCGCGCGTGTTGGCCTCCAACCCCTCTTCCAGCCGCCCCATGCGCGAGTCGCCTGCGTCCAGCCGCTTCACAATCTCCGACTGACTGGGCAACATATCGCCAAAATCATCTTGCATCGCTACCCTCCTAAATCTCAATATGCACCAGCGTTTTGGCGGGGGCCAAACCCTCTATCACGCCATCGCGCACAAACACTCGCTGACCCACCTCGGCATCACCACGGGCACGCAATCGCCCGCCGCCCGGCAGTTGCACGGTGGCAATCACACCGTCCGTCACCACCACGTCACCCACTTGCAGCGGGCGCTTCGGCAATACCTGTTCAAACAATTTGGCGAGATTCATGCGGTTACCTCCGGCACTTCCAGTGCAATGCTTTGGCGCAGCTTGGCCTTGCCGTCCCAGCTGACAGCCACGCTACGCGCAATTCCCAGGCGCGCGCCTTGGCGGTCTACATAGCGCACCGTTTTTCCGGGCACGATCAATCCTGTTTGCGGCAGCACTTGCAGGCTGAGCGTGACGGTTTCGCTCTTGCCTGCCGCCGACAACTCCGCGATGCCGCGCTGGCGCGCCGCCTCTATATCCGTGATCAAGGGGTGCGTTACCATGGGCGCGTCAAAGTCGCCCGGCGTGCCTCCGCGCACCACCTCACCCGAGAAGCCCGTGCTTTCATCACCCACATAGATCAAGTTGTAGGCCGGGTTTTGCACCCACTCTGTACCCTCCACCTCCACCGCGTGGCTAGGCAATTGAATGTCTGGCGTGAGCGTGCCCCACAGCCATGGCTGCTGGGGGTAGCGCGGCAAGATGCGCAGCACGCGGTCGGTGTTATGCGGCTGCACATAGCCACCCGCAGCGGTTGCAATGTCGGTCAGCGCAGCCATGTAGCTGCCCTGCAGGCTCCACACCCCAGCAGGGATTTGCCAGTCCGTCAGGCCCCAGTCCACCACCCAATCCAATGGAACACCGTTGATTGTGAGCACTTGCTGCATCAGCTGGTGCGCAGTCATCACGCCGGGCACCGTGTGATTGAGAGATGGCGCAAACGGTGCATCTAGCAACGCACTTAGCCCACGGCCACTCACATTGATACGGTCGCTGCCAAAGCTGCGCTCGCGGGTCCAGCGCTCAGCCAGCAAGGTGTAGGGTACGTTGTTGACGATTGCACGGATCTGCACGGGCTCTCCGTCATCCGATGCAATCAAGCCCAAGTCTTTGCCTTGTATCGTGGCCTGCCAGCTCCACGTCCAGCTACTGGCATCCAGACTCATGCTGAATGCTGCCGCTGCAATCACAGCGCCGTCGCTCACTCGGCGCAGCGCAATACTATTTAGCACGATGTAAGTCCTTTTAACGGGAATAACAATGGTCTCGCCCGGCTCAGGCTCATCACCCTTGCGGTAGCACACAAATACCAGCTTGCCGTCACCCGCCCAGCGTTCGTCAAACACCAGCGTGGCGAGTGTGGCCGGGTCATAGCAGGGCTCTTTGATGGGCGGCAGCACGGGGCTGGCCTTGCCGGGTGGCGGACGCATGGCCTCTTGCCAGTGCTGCTGCAATCTGCGCCACACGGGGCTGCCATCGCTGTAGCGCGATGCGAGAAAACTGCGCACACCAACAGCTTCTTGGTAGTGCTGTTGCACGGCGCTGCGCAGGCGCAAGGCCTCTTGCCACTTGGCATCAACCGCCCCGCATGCATGGCTGGCGTCTTGCCAGTGCTGCTGCGTGCTACAGCGCAACTGGTCGGTGCTTTGCCAGTACTGCCGTGCAGCTGCCCCGCTGCAATCTGCCGCTTGCCATGCTTGCTGCAGGGCTGCGCGCAGCGCTGCGGATGCTTGCCAGTGTTGGCGACTGGTGGCCTGCAAGGCGACGCCTTGCTGCCAGCGGGCAGCCGTGGCCGTGCTGGTTTTGGCTGCATCTTGCCAGCTGCCCTGCCCAGCAGCGTTGACAGCATCTGCCTCTTGCCAGTGCTGCGCGACAGGCACCCAGGCGCCGCGGCTGACATTCGCATCCCAGCGCAGGTGCACATCGGCATCCAGCTCGGCTAGCGGCGCATCAATCTGCATGCGCAGGGCAACGCGCATGACGATCTGCCCATCGATGCCCGACAGCGGCGCATCGATTGCGACGTGAGCGCTGGGAATAACCTCGCTACCGCCGCCTGCATCACCAAACAGCAGGCGACCTGTGCCGTCCGCAGGCTCCCTGAACAGGAGTACGCTGGTGATGGGGGTGTTATCTGCCACATGCCACCCTTAGCCCAGCAGGATCGGTGCATCCAACAGCAGCAGCCCGTTGGCGTAGATCATGGCGCTGGCGGGGTCTAGCGTGCCGATGATCTTGATTGCGCCTGAGCCGTTTTCTGCCGACACGGTGAAGCTCTCGATACGCGCGTCGTTTCCGTCGCACCACTCAGCGTATGTCGGCTCGCCCGTTTGCAGCACCATGTCGTTACTAGCAGCGGCCAGCAGGCTGATACGGCCCGCAGGGTTGATAGTGCCGCACGGCTTGGCCAAACGGCGCACAGCCAGTAGCGTACCACCCTGCGCGTCGTATAGCTTGATACTGGATGCACTAGCGCCAGTGTCCGCCAGTGTGATGCTCGCCTGGTTGCGCGCTGCGCGGTGATCGCGGCTGGGGTTGCTCATGGCGTTACTTTCTGCGCAACAACAGGCCCTGCTGCCGTACTTTTATGCTCACCCGACGTATCAATACCTGTGATAACGTAAGTCACACCTACCTCCAAGCCTGTTGCCTTGTAGTAGCCCAGTGCGTCGCTAAAGCCTTCCCAGGCTTTGTAGCCGTCCACCAAGCGCTGCACCCATACGCGCGCATTCCGCAAGGGCACCTCGGGCGCCGTGGCCGACGCTTTGAGCATGACGCGATCACGGATCACCCCAAGCGTTGATTTGCTGTATCGGTAGTCCTGTTGCAAGCGACCCGGCTTTTCAAGCAGTCCGCCAGGTCGAAAGCGCGCAGGAGGCACGCCAAGAACACCTCCAGGGTGCGGCACAGCCGCTAACAAAACGGGCATTAGCTCAGCCTCCACGGACCCGTGATGTCCACAAAGTAAGCGCCCAACGATGAAGAGATACCTTGGTTTGTGCTCGTATTGACCGCCATCAAGCGCCGACCTTGTAGCGCACCCGCTCCGTTGACAATATCCCCGTCAGACAGCAGATTCGTTACGCCCGACTGCGGAATAAACAATACCCCCGGAGTCTCTGCACGCGGCGGAGAATTAGACGCTGCTTCCGCAAAAAACAATCGGCTGTGCTTTATCTCCCCATCGACCGTGCTAGGTGCAATCCCAAGGAACGATGAAACCCCACTAACATCACTATCACGAGATGTGTATGCCTTGGGGTGACAGACCACACTCCCTCCGAAGCCGTTGATAGCGCGCGCGCAGTGGATTCCATTACCAGCGTTGCTAGTCACACACGAGTCTAGGAAACCGGCATTGTTTGTATTGCCAGACCCAGAAACACAGATCAGGCTGCTCCAAACATCGCCGCTAGGCGATAACGCAATAGGGTCACCGAATCCGCGCAGAGGAGCCGATGTAAACAGCGGGCCTTGCTGGCTGTTTGAAGCTACGGCAAGAGAAAAAAACCGAGAGTCGCTAAACATCTTCCAGCGGATCGTGGTTGTGTTTGCAGCGCCGGACTTGTGCCAATATCCGCCCCCGTTGCTTTGTGCCGCAGAAGGGAATGGGCCTGTACCCGTATCCACATCCATCATGGATTCGTACGCCACTACCCGTGCAAACGTGGTGCCCGTATCGTCCACGCGTAGATAAAAACGCGAGCCCGTCGGGTCCGTGCTGCGGAACACACTGACATTTGTTTTGCTAAAGACTTCTTCCCACCCGCCTGCAGGTGCATAACGCACTGTGATGGACCCTGTGATGGGGCCATTGGGCGCCGTGGTGGCGATGGTGATGCGGTCGCTGGCCGTTGTCAGCACACGGGCTTCGCCGTTGAACTCGGCAGGCGTGCCACCCGCAATCAACACCACAGCGTGCTCTTCAAAACTTTGACCGCTGGGCAGCATGATCGTGGCAATGCCGTCCGCAACGGTTGCGGAGACCGCAGCTGTGGGCGCAAAGCCGGTGATTAAAAATGCTTTGATCGCAGCAATCAGCGTACCAGCAGTGCCGCTGATGACGGGTGCGCCACGCATGCCGCTGTGTACCCATTTGACGGGGATGTTTGCCATTGTTTGTTACTCCCTGAATTTAGAACGAAGTAGCCGGTGCACGGTCCACACTGCCGCGCTGCACCAGCAAGAAGCTGTCATCAATCCCCGCAGGGCTACTTGGCTGGGTACAGCGCATCAAGTCGATAGGGCTTTCGGCGCCCACGGTGTCCATGAATACGGTGTTGCCCGAAATCCAGCCCGCCCCCCAGCCGACCGCTGCGATCTTGAAATACGGCGCCCCCGTTGCCGGGTTGATGGGTGCAAAGTCCACGTTACGCGTGCCGCTGGCGATCAAGCCCAAGTGCTGCCCATAACAGTCAAAGGTGATCCCATCAGTCCGAAAACGCAGTGCCCAGCGCTCCGTGATAGCGCCCAGGTTGCTGACTTCAATAGGGTAATCGGCTGCGTTGTATTCGCCCGGCGCCTGGTTGCCGTCCAAGCCGTCAGCCCACTTGATGCCGTCCCATGTGTACTGGTCGTACACGCGCGACACGCGCGCAAAGCGGTCGCCTTGGCGCAGCGCGGTGGAGAACACCGAACCCGCAGGAAAGGCGTAGCCCACGGGCTGGGTCAGCTTGACCTTGCCGTCGATACGCACCTCGGCAATCTGGCGGTACACCTCAGTGCGCGCCATCACGCGCACAGCAGCCGGGTAGTCGGCCAGGTTGGTGAAGGTGACTTTGCCTGCATCCAGATCAACGGTGTAGCCGGTGTAGATCTCGGCGCCGTCTGGGCCCAGCACTTGAACGAGCGACAAACGCTCGTGGCCCACGTTGTAGACCATGCCCACGGCGGGCGCAAACTCGGCGCCGCCGTGGTTGATACCCACCACGCAGGTATCACCTGGGCGGGCGTAGGCCACGCGGCCGTCCGGTGGCAGGGCAGCTGGGTCGATACCCATCAGGCTGACATCTACCGGCAGGTAGATGTAGCTTACGCAGCTGTAGCGCAGAGTGGTCGGGTCCACAGGCCATGGGCGCCAGATGCGGCCCGCTTGCACGGCGCCCACATCGGCGGCGTTGTACCACCACTCCAGTTTGTCAGCAGCCGTCAGCTCAGCATCCAACACAAAATCACCAAACTGCAGCTCTACTCCACCGCGGGCAAACTCTATCTGGCCGCGCATGTGCAGGCCGCTAATCATGCCCTGCGCATCCACATTGGCCGTGAGCGTAGTGCCCCTGGTGTCTACCACCGTCAGCACAAAGCCGCCCGAGCCCGCGCGCAGGGGCGATGCCTCGGTCGTAAAAAACAGGCTGGCTGTTGTCCACTGGCCCGCCTGCGTATACAAACTCATCAGCTGGAAGTCGGTGGGGCCCGTGCCGCCCACGATGTAGTCGTACATCAGGGCGGTGCCACCCTCGTAGTCAATCGTGCCGCAAGCAATGCCGGGGTCAGACTCCGTGCGACCACGGTAGACAACGCCTTCAAAGTCGGCATAAATCTGACCCATCCAGCGGAACATCACGCTGCCAGCGACGATGCGCTGAGAGGTGTAAGGGCAAAGGTCCAGCACCACCGCGCCCGGCGTGTAGGTCTGGCTTTTGCTGACCGGCGCCCCAGCTCCAACGCGGTAGCGGGCTACGACGGACGAGCCGCCAAGCATCTCTTCGCCTACGGCGGCAGTGCCGTACTCGCCACCCTTGCGGCTGTTGGCGCTGCTGGAGCCCGAGCCATCGGTCACCACGCGCTCAAACTCTTTGGCATCCTCGTAGTCAGACTTGTACGCGTTGGTGCTGCGGTCAAACGACACGACTTTGAGCGAGACCTGCTTGCCGGCATAGCTCACTGTGCCCAGGCCGTTGATGAAATTGCCCGCACCGTCATCAGTCACCGTGCGGGCGCAGATGATGCGGTTGTCGGCTGTGGTGCCCGTCTCTTGCGTGAGCGTGGCGCTAGACGTGTTGCTCTTGCTGATCGTGAACGGGCGGGTTACGTATTGAATTGCCATGTCGATCCTTAACCGTTCTTCGTAGTGGATTGCGGCCAGGTGATGGGCGAGCCGCCAGCAGTGCCGCCCGTGGCCTCTTGCGCAGGCTCGTAGTACTCAGGCACCGCACGGGTGGTGTAAGTAACGTCCGTATCCTTGGACGCCTCGGTCGTAGTCAGCGTGCCGCCGCTGGTATTGCTGACCTGGCGCGCTGTAACCCATTGCACCTGCAGAGTGCCGGCCGCAGGCTGCTGAGCAAGTGTGAGCGAAACAAAACCCGCCGCATCGGGCGTTGGCGCCGCCAAAATCTCGGTCACCAGGGTTTCGGTCTGGCAGTCGATCTGTAGTTGCGCACCAGCATCCGGCATGTATTTGGGCCGCAGCAAGACGGATCGGCTGGGGTAGTCCACCACGCCCGTGCCATCGCCCGTCAAATTGCCCTTGCCGTCGTCCACCACGGTGCGCACCTGGCCGCCGCTGGTGTATCCAATGATGAGCGAGCCCGGCACTACGCGGTCGTTGTCGCTGTCGGCCTCAATCACCCAGGCGTATTCCGGTGCTCGCACGGCAGCGCCTTGGGCGGATCGGTTGACGTAGGAGACGCGGGCGCCGTGCGACAAGCAGATGGTGCTGCCAATATCGGGCACGGCTTTGAGCGTGACACTGACCGCACCAGTCATGTAGCTGGCCGCCCCGCCGCCTTGGCCCACGAGTTGCCCTTGTCCGTCATCGGTCAACGTGTAGCGCTGGCCCAGCGACCAGTAGTCGATAAAGATCGTGCCCGGCTCCGGCATGGGCTTGCACTGGAACACCCACACCAAGCCCACATTGACTTCGTCCACTTTGACGCGCTGCGTGTGTGGCGTGATGCCCACTTCCACTTTGCGCGGCGCATCAGCCAGCGTGATAACGCGACGCGCGCTAGGGCGCTGATTCGTAGACGCTACTTCGCTCTTGCTGTTGGGCACCACCTGGGTGTAGACGCTGTCCACCTGCAACCAGGTGTCGTAGATTTGCGTGGCAACCGTCAGGCGGCTGGCACTGTAGAACATGCCCGAGTCGGAGTAAACCGTCTCGCGGAACACACTCTTGTCCACCTCGCGCGCATACGTGCGAATGGGCGGACTACCAGGGAAGTCGTAGGCCAGCGCGTCAAACAACTCGCAGGTTGTCACCTGCGCTTCAAAATCTACTGCGATGTTATTGATGATCTGCGTGAAGGTGCGCGTCACGGGGGTTGCGGTCTTGATGCGCACCCGCTGGCGGCGCTCACCTGCCACACCCTCTTTGTACGCCAACACATAGGTCTTACCCAGCACGGGCGGCGGCATGCCCACACGCTGCAGCAACTGGATGCTGCGCATGGTGGTGAAGTGGTTTTCCAGCAGGTAGCCCGACCATTCGCTGCCCGTGGCCATGCCAGACTCGATGCGCTTGGCAATGTCTGCGCGCGTAGCAAACGAGCTGGGCAACGACAACATGGTGATGGACACATTAGGGTCAGCAGGCGGCTCGCCGATGATGACGTTGGCGCCGCCCAGCATGTCGCGGTCGGTGTTGCGCAGGACGCCGTAGATGCGGTAAATCTCCACCCGCCCAACGGTCCGCGTTTCTTCCGAAATGTCGGGAAAGATGTCGTTGCTACGGCCACTGGTCAGCAGCTGCGCAGATGGGCGCCCGCCGCCCTCTGGCACATCGGCCATGTTGGCAGATCGGGCGAAACGGATGTCACCGGTGAGTAGAGGCATGTTTAGACCGTGATTAGTTTGATGGTGGCGACATAGGGCCAACTGGCCTCAGGCAGCTCAGGGCGGCCAATGCGGTGCGCGGTGATGGCGTCGTCTGCGGCGTCAAACTGCACGTCAAAAGTACGGCCATCTGCCAGCACCAGCTGGTAGGTGTCTGTGGGGTGACTGCCCAGGGCGTAGATTTGGTTAAGCACAGCCAGCGCAATCCAGCCCGCGTCTTCATCGGCCTGCAGCGTGATGGGGCGCCCCACCCCGTCCTCCACCACGCCCACATCCAGCATTAATGCGCCTTCGCAGCTGTAGCCCTTGGTTTTTTGCACGGGCAGCCAGTCGTGCTCATCGATCCAGATCATTCCGCGCGGGATGGGGATGCCCGCCAGGGTGTGGTGCGCGTTGCTCATTGAGATACCTTTGCGGCATAGCCGATTTGCTTGAGCAGTGCCTCCACATCATTGCGCCCACCTTCGTCAGTGGGGATGGTGTACTTACTATTCTCTAGCGTGATGTTGACGATGACCGTGGTGCCGCTGCGCACTGACCCGGATGCGCTTGGCGCAACAGGCGCGGCGACTGGCGCTGCCGCAGCGGGCTCTGGCGCAGCTTGTTTCTTAACCTCGGCCAGCGCCGCGTCCTTGCCTTTGCCGTTGCGAAAGTAGTCCTGCACCAAGTTGCCAATGGCCTCAGACATGGTGCTGCCGTGCCACTTCTTCTGACCAGCGTTACCCATGTACCCCACTTTTCCGTAGGCGTCCACGAAGTCTTCAGCACCTTTACGGGCGGATTCCTCATCCATGCCACGGCTTTTCAACTCATTCAAGATCGACAACCATGTCCAGCCGCTTGCGCTGCGCGACTCGTGGCCCATGTTGTCGGTCTTGATGGCGGCCTTTTGCTTCTCTGCAGCCTGCACCGCCTTGTCGCCAGCAGCCTGCGCCTCGTCACCCATTTTCTGGTAGGCGGCAGCTGCATCGCGGGCGGCATCACCCACACCACGGGTGGACTTTTCGGCACTGTCCATCTGTTGGCCGCTGGAGTTGCCTGCTGACTTTGCCGCTTCGCGCAACTTGTAGAGCGATCCCTCGGTCTTTAGCGCCGAATCCTCTACGCCCTTGTTGGCCGCAATGGCCTTTTGGGCGTAGGCCTCCCAAGCCTTGGCAATATCCTCGGGGGTACTGGTGCCCGCATCTCGGATGATCTCGAACGATTTTCGGGCGTTGTCGGCAGCGGTCTTGAGTTGCTCGCTGCTGACAATACCCAGCTGCGTAAAGGCATTGATCACCGCCTCAGACGTTGCACCAGCCTGCCCGGCCTGGTCACGCATGGCACCCGTAGCGCTTTGCGTGGCCGCGCGGATCTGGTTCTGTAGCTCGGCCATGCGCTGCACATTGCCGCTGGCAACGGCATCGGCATACTGCGCTTTCAGTTCAGCCAGTGCGGCCTTTTTATCCACCACAGCTGCAGTGGATCGCTGTGCAGCAGCAGTCTCTTTGTCCCACTGCGCCTGGCCCGCATCGGCCATGGCCACCGCGTCTTTGTAGGCACGGTTGTTATCCACCACAGCGGCGGTGTTGTCATCCACAACACCGGTGAACTTAGCAACCCCATCGCGCGCGGACTGCGCGGACTCAGCCATGCCAATAAACGATTCGCGCGCCTTGGCCTCCAAAGCCTCCGCAGCAGCACCAATGCCCTCCGTCTCTATCTTGATGCGCTCCGCTTCTTCTTTGAAGCGCTTGGACATCTCGCCAAATGAGATTTTGGAAAAGAACTCCAAAATCTTTTGGTGCACAAATGAGACGTTTTCGAGCAAGCGGGTGAACGCTCCACCCAGCAAATATACCGCCGTCATCACACCCTGGGTGCCCGCCGCCATAACCCCGTAAGCGGCCTGTGCAAGCCCACCAGCTGCCTGGGCTTTGTTGCCAAAGTCCGTCATGGCGGCACCGGCCCGGTCGGCAAAGGCGCTGACCCTGGCTGTTAGCGAGTCCATATCAAAGCTGGCAATGAACTGCTGCACCCACTTGATGCCTGCTTCAAATGTCTTGGCAATGGCCTCACCCAACTTACCAATGGTGCCGTCCGCCACCCATGCGCGGAAGGTCTCAGCCAGCCTGTCTACGCCTGACTGAAGGACTGGCAGCACGGGCTTGCCAAGCGCATTGGTAAGCGCAGTCCACGCCTGGCCCATGGCACCAATGCTGCCATTGAGATTGCTGCGCAGCACATCGGCAAAGCTCTGCGCGCTGCCGCCTGCATTTTCTAATTCGGTCTTGAGGCCAAACAGCGCACCCATGCCTTGGTTGAGCAAGCTGCGCAGCGCAGGCCCAGACTCCAAACCGACGGCATTGATGGCCGCGCTGGCCCGCGGGCCAGCGGCTGCCATTTGCTTGAGGGCTTCTTCAAAATTATTGGTGGTGATGCCTGCCGCTGCCAGCGCTTGCTTGAACTTGCTGGCGGGGTCAGCAAACTGCGACATCATGCTGTTGAGCGCAGTACCCGCGCGGCTGGCGTCAATTCCCGCATCGGCCAGTTTGCCGATCATAGCGACCGTGCCTTCCAGGCTGACACCCAGCGTGCGCGCGATAGGCGCGGTGTAGCTGAGCGCTTGGCCCAAGCCTTCTACGCTGGTGTTGGTGGCGTTGGCCCCCTTGGCCAGCACATCGGCCACGCGCAGGGCATCGTCAAACGACAAGCCCATACCCATCACGGACTTGGTCACAAAGTCTGCAGATCGGGCCAGATCCACATTGCCAGCAGCCGCCAGCTTTACCACCGCGGGCAAAGCCTGCATGGATTGGCCAGCATCAAGGCCAGCCTTACCCAAGTTCTCCAGCGCACCAGCAGCATCCACGCTGGTAAACTTGGTGCCCTCAATGGCCTTGCTGGCCGCAGCCTCAAGCTGCACCATCTCTTCTTTGGTGGCACCCGTAGCGGCCTGCACGGCAGACATGGCCGCCTCAAGATCAGCAGCACCCTTGACCACGCCCACAAAGGCGTTGACGCCAAAGTAGGCGGCGATGGCCACACCCACGGTTTTAATCCGAGCGGACAGCCCATCGATCACCTTGGATGCCTCATCCTTGGCGCCGATAATGATCTGAATGGGTTTGAATGCCATGCCGTGTTGCTGCTTCGGTTTGCGCTGCGGTCAGTACTCCTAACCGCAGGGCAAACCACCCCGGCTGGCATGGCCTGGCCGGGAGGGTTTAGAGAGGTTGCTTACAGGACGCCAGGCACGGGGCGGCCGCCCACATACACGGCTTCGCCATTGGCGGGCTTGAGTACTTCCAGGCCAAACTCCATCTGCGCAAAGTCAGTGCTGGAGCCTTCGGTGATGATGGGCAGATCGCCCGATGGGGTCAGCACCACGGATGGGAAGTACATGTCGCGGTTGGCGCCCACGGCGTTGTCAGGCACGATGCGCATGCGGCCTTTCAGCTCAGACACGCCGCCGGACTTGATCAACTCATACACACCAGCGACTGGCGTGTAGCCCA
>JAVXMM010000086.1:0-15312 GCA_036646255.1 Comamonas sp. | reverse complement strand
GTTCGAGGAAGCTCGAGAAGCTTAGGTCGGTGTCTACGAGACCGGCAGCAGCCCACCCGTGATACCTATGCATTCACCTGGAGGCATGGGTTTTTTAGTGGGATGCTGCTGTAGCCACAGCTATGCGACCATGATGAACATAGTGCGACGGTTGAGTGCTGATGCGGGCGACACTGCAGGGACAGGGCAATAAAAAACCGCCCGGAGGCGGCTTCCAAATTAGTTGCACTGTTTGCGTACGCGTCTTAGGCCAAAAAACGCCATCATTGCTGCAAGCGTGAGCGTGGCCCAAGCTGTAAGAGAAGGCACCGCTGTTGGTGCCACGGCCATGCGGACAGCGATATCTCTAGTTGCTGTACTGCTACCACCTGTGCCATTTGCAGTGGTGGTTCCGATTGCAGTTGGCGTACCTTCGACAGGACAGGTAACAACCCCTCCCTCAGGGATAGCGGATGGAGATGCCCAGTTTGTGGGCGTCGAAGCGGCGGGGGTGACAATCGTGCACGAGCCAAGTCCCTGCGCTACTCCTGGCGGTAGGCCAGATGCATTGCAACCTGCACTTGTCATGTCGGAGCTACCCTGATTCGTACAGGTAAAGGTGCCCTTGTAAGGAACGTCCACAGTACCAGTGGGCGGTAAGCCACTCAGGTCAATCACCACGTCAGGTACTCCCACTACGGTGATGTCTTTGGTGGTGGAGTTGTTGCTGGGCTCAGAGTCCCCAGTGGTGCCGGTTGAGCCGGTAGTCGTCGTTGTCGATTTGTTGTTGGCCGGTGTACCAGACACTGGACAGGTTACAACAGCTCCTTGAGGAATAGTGTCGCCAGCAGCCCAAGCGGTATTGGAGGGGCTAATTGTGCAGGCTTGTACGCTCAGGCCCTCTGGCAGCGGCCCGGTAGTGCAGGTGGTTCCAACCAAGGCATCGGCGTTGCCTTGGTTTGTGCAGGTGAAACTGCCCTCATAAGGCACACCTACAGTGGCTGTAGGCGGCAGGTTCGTTAAATCCACCAATACATCTGGAGCAACAACCGTCATAGTCACGGTGGATGTGGCGCACAGGTCCTGGTTAGGAGGCGCCAAGCACACCTGATATGTGAATGTGTCAATGCCGTGGAAACCAGGAGCTGGTGTGTATATGAACTGCTTGGGGTTTTGAGGGTCCACCGAAATGTTGCCTCCGTTTACAGAGGATGTTTGAGGCGTTACAGAACTGCCATCAGGCGCATAAGGATCGTTGCCGGTGAGGTTTAGCGGTGTAGACGGCGTGTCGATGCGTGTGGTGGCTGCATCATCAGCCGTGACCGGTGGATCAGCAAAGGTTTTTGTAATGTTGGTTGGAACCCATGTTGGAGGTAGTCCAGTGTCCCCTGGTAATCCGGGAAGGGCCTCTTCTCGGATTGCAACGTTGTCTAGTTCAAAGCCAGCTCCCCAGAAGCGAATTTTCTTGATAGTTGTAGCTCCATTCGCGGTCGTATCTTTCAACACATAGTTTAGATAGACGTAGGGCTCGCCCCCATTCCCAGGATTGCCGGTAAACGGATTGCCGTTGTATTGGTTTCTCGTATAAGAGGCTCCGCCGATCGCTGTGAAATTAGAAGACGAACCCAAGAAGGTCATCAACTCATTTGTGGTCATTGTTGTGAGCACATTGTCATGCTCATCCAGTAATTCCACATTGTTTCCGTTGGAGCCTGCAGACCACCAGAACCCAACATATCGCGCTGGATTGGCTAGCGTGATGGTCACGCCCGCCGGGGATCCTAAGGTTCCCGCGTTCAGGAAATTGGAGCCGCCACTTCCCATTGCTGTGCCTGTACCTGCTCCTCCGTATTGATTAGCGGACTCAACGTTCGTATTGCCACCAGCAGCTACTTCATAAGTGCCAATGGCCCAAGTACCTGTGGTCTTAACGTTTGGCGTTTCGTTGTTGAAGGTCTCTATTGAATAGGACTGGCCGTAGGAGCCTGGCCAAGGCAGTGCGCCGTCCGGTACCGCAGCATTTAAGCTTGTATCGCGAACTGGCATGGACAAATACAGCTCCAGCTGACTGGCTTGCACATTGAATGCACCCAAACCAGATAGGCTCGCAGCCGCTAGGGCAATGCGGAATTTGTTTTCAGATTTCATGGTGATTCAATATGTGAATGAAACGAAATAAATTGAACAAAATTGTAAGTGATGTGCGGGTATTTTGTTATTTGTTTAATGAATTTATTTGTAAATTATTTGATTATTAATGTTGTTTGACAATTTGCAGAGAGGCATACTGGCCTGCCTGATATTGGATTAAGTCAACATGTTTAACGATTGGCGAGCTGATTGAGTGCTACACGTTGGTCAAGCTTGCTGACGTTGAAATATTGCAAGCAGCCTTGTCTTAATCACAAACCGCAGGCACTGCATTTCAGCCACGTACATATCGGGATATGTCAACCTTGGCGGTACAACGCGGTTCCTGCCTCAAGCTCCAACGTGTACTAGCGCTGCAAGCGAGCACATGCAAGGTGCCGTGCCTCTATCTCTTATTCCGCGTGCGCAGGGCGGTGGCCAGGGCGTGAAAGTCCTTTTTTTGAAGCGCGGTCCGGACAGGCTTAGTACGTGTAAACCCCGCGCGTGCTGTGCTGCAGGGTGACCATTGAGCGAGCCTGGACTGATGTCGAAGCATCAACGAGTAGAGCCTTGTAATAGGGAGGGCAATAGGTAAATAATCCCAACTACTAGGGGAAATGCGCGTATTTAGAGTTGAAATGTTAAGAATTTTTCTGACTAATGCCAAATGTATTCAAATGGCATGTACGAAGCAATTTTTAACAATTAAGGTGACCTAAATATTTCAAATCGCTCGCCCCTGTGTGCCTGTGGTTGCCTTGAGTGCACCTGCCATGGCTGAGGTCAGCGTTCCTGCTGGAGCTTTTTTATCGGGTGGGTAACGGTGTAACCAACCTTGCATGCACAGATTTACAGGCCTCTGGCAATGTCGTGGAAAGTTGCGGTGGTTTGCTCGTCGGAGCGCGCAACGTACGGATTCATGTCGAAGGCTGGCTGGAGGTCTCGGGCGTTCGACTAGGGCTTGCCCAAGATTTTTTGAGCCTAGGCCCCGTGACTGTCGCTGGCAGCACTATCACCCGTGTAGGCGGTGCAGCTTGTGCGGCACAAGCTGCACTAGGGCGTGTTCACATAACGAAGTTGTTCGCAGATCAAGGCAATGGAGACGAATGCGGCAAATATCAGATCCAGCTTGTCATAGCGCGTAAACACCCTGCGGTATGCCTTGATCCTGCGGAATAACCGCTCTACTTCATTGCGCTGGCGGTATCTTGGCTTGTATACCGTGTGCCAGGGGCCAAAGTGAGCGGGCAGCGCCCGCCATTTGCACCCGTTGCTGGCCATGTAGGCCAGTGCGTGAAAGAACCGGAAGTGGCTGATAAGTCGGCTGCCCCGGGGCTTTGGCAGCAGGTGACGAATGCGTTTGAGCTGAGAGCGAGTGATGTGCATGCAGGCACTGGATTCTCAGTGCTTTGACGGGCACTCAACTATTTACGTGAACACGCCCTAGGGCTATCAATCCGAGCGCTTCACCACCAACAACAGCTACGGCGCTGCCATCTCTGCAAAGTGCTGTGTTAATGGCACTGTCGTTGATGCTTGCTGTTCGGAGTGGCTTGCGTGCGCTACAAGAGCTAAAGCCCGACGTTCCATTTTTAGTCGGAAACATGGCCATGAAGAGCTGCTTTACTTTGAACGTGGTATTGCTTGCCTCATTAACTTCAACCAGCGTGTGGGCGGCTGAGGGTATCACTATTACTCCCGCTCCCGGAGAAGGTGGCGTGACGATCAATGCGGATTCTGGTGTACCAGCGATTAAGGTAATGCCAAGGCAACAGGTGAAGTTGCCTGGCTTGCCCACAGCGGCAAGCTATACCAACGTGGTTTACCGCGACGGACTTGGGGTGCATTGGGTAATGCTACGCCGTAGCATCAACAGGGACACAAGCGGCCTGCAGACTCCACTGGTCTTCCCGGCCCTGCGGATATCCAGAGTGTTCAAGGCGTGCCTGGCCCACAAGGAGAAAGAGGGCTTCTAGGAATTCAAGGTTCCACAGGGCATCAAGCTGCTTGAGGTGGAGGGGCCATCATTCCTTTCACATCCAGAGCGCCAATCGATATGGCATCTATTGTTGCTGGGCTCTCAGGGGCTTCTTTCGCTGTAGGTTTCGGGAGTAATTTATCTAGAATTGCCATTTTAAATGGAAATATTAGTTTTGGTAAGCCAGCTGGGGAGGTATTTTCAGTTACCCGCGATGGAATTTCCAAGTAGATAAATATACATTTTCTGTTTCTACTTTTATTAAACTCTCTGAATTATTGAGGGTATTATGGCTCATCTTTTCCAAGAAGCAGGCTAAGGCAATATATTAACGCCTATTTCAAGTTTATTTGTGAAAGTGGCGGCAGCGCTTAAGAGGTAAGTTGCAGTGGGTAATATATAGAGTGGAATTTCAACAGGTTTCAATATACCAATTCCGACTATCGCATATTAGCGCTGTGTATTCCTCTACGGCGGCGGGGCTGAGCTTGGTAATACTCACCTCTGGTTGTGCAAGCGGTGGCATAAGTATCGATTAAATAATGCATCCCGAACGGCTGCGGGAGAGTCGGCGTTCGCGGTGCATGCCGAAGCCGTTGCTATCAGTCAGCCATGGGGCGTGGCATGTTCACAGCGCAATGATCTTGACCGACTGCAGCATGATGGGTTTGCATAGCACCTTGTAGCCGTCTGCATCAAACCCGCTAACCACCTTGCTCAGTTGTTTGGCGGCTTGGCGGTTCTCTGCTGATCCAAGGTAGCACCAGTTGTTAACGACAATAATCTGCTCCATATCGCCAAAGGACTCTACTAGCCCTACGGCACCGGCAAACGGCCAGGTCGCCACCCGCAGGCTTTCCAGAGCTTGCAGAAAGCGCTCATCATGTGTACCCCGCGTTTCTGCACCATGGCAAACGCCATTGCACATATTGACCATGCTTCTAAAACAGGCACGGCCTGCAGCCAACTTCTCAAGGCCCAGGGCTCCATAGCAAAGATTGTGCATGTCAGCGATGCTATGGAGGGCATCTAGTGCAGCGCGGCGAGACGGAAACAATCCAAACAAATCTGGCGTGGACGAGAAATCTACATCTTTGGAGAAAAGCACCACAGGTAGGCCGTCCGCCAAGCTGATAGTGCAGAGCTGCCGATTACGCCTCAGCTTTTGATTATGCAAGGGTTGCTGCTTTTTGATGAGTTGGGCCTCTAGCAATAAAGCGCCAATCTCACCCGCAGTGCGGATGTGGCTAATACGCACCGCCTGGCGCAGCAGGACTGCTTCTGCAGGCGTTCGGAAATGCGACATCACACGGGCGCGGATATTGACGCTTTTGCCTATATACAGAGGCATAGAGAATTCATCATCGCCGTGGAAGAAGTAGACGCCTGGTGCTGCAGGCAGCCCAATCAGTTGATCGCGAAGGTGCTCAGGGTACTCATACACCTGCGTAATATCGAAGTTGTCTGGGCTTCTGGGGGTGCGCGGCATAGGGCTCTCATCATGCCTTTGCAAGGCGTTCCTGGCTCAAATCCTCTGTGGAGCTAGGAATTACTCCATGCACACGGCATGCTGCAACGGGCAGAGTCTTGGGGCTGGCATCTGACGAAATAGATCTAAGGGTACTGTGCATACATGCAGTATATGACGGCGAAAGCCGGAGCAAAACCCTCTAGTTCCATGAATTATCCAAATATATGGCAGAGGTATTAATAATTATCTTTGCTGCTTAGGGTGGTAGTGTTTTTTTGACACGTAACTACAATAATTTTTACTTTTAAGAAATATTTAAATTAAATATTCATACAAATTTTGTGACATAAATTTTCTTCTTCTTGTTTGATATAAATCGGTGAATGTCATAAATAAGAAGATTTTTTTCCTGGTCATGCTGAGTGTTGTTGTAGGGGGAATCTCTCAGGCGCCTGATGCTTGCCAGTTTATAAATTTTATTATTTAATGTATGTATCAAGATGCGTACATGCCACATGCAAGAAATTAGTGCTTCTTCACTTAAGTCCATTTTGCATTCCTCTAGAGCCAATATTTATTATTTGGAGCACTGCAGAGTTCTTGTCAATGGCGGCCGCGTTGAATATGTGACAGACGCAGGCAAGCGTAGCTTGTACTGGAACATTCCCATAGCCAACACCACCAGCATCTTGCTGGGAACGGGTACCTCGATCACGCAGGCGGCGATGCGTGAGCTGGCCAAGGCTGGCGTATTGGTTGGATTCTGCGGAGGTGGCGGAACGCCGCTATTCAGTGCCAATGAGGTGGATGTAGAAATCGCTTGGCTCACGCCGCAAAGTGAATACCGATCCACCGAGTATCTGCAGGCGTGGGTGGCATTCTGGTTTGACGATGAGCTTCGGCTGATCGCAGCTAAACAACTGCAGAGCTTGCGCCTAGCTCGTCTGCTAAAAGAGTGGGGCACGCGTGCGCTGCGAGAAGCTGGCTTTGAAGTTGACATGGCACGACTGCAAGGGTTGGTGCAGCAGTTCACGCCATTGGTGGCTAACGCGCCCGATGTCACTGCTTTGTTAACCGATGAAGCCAGGCTGACCAAGGCTTTGTTCAAGTTGGCGGTGGATGCCACCGGCTACGGTGATTTTGTTCGCGCCAAACGCGGTACGGGCACTGATTCAGCCAACCGTTTTCTAGACCACGGCAACTATCTGGCGTACGGGCTGGGCGCCACGGCAACCTGGGTGCTCGGCCTGCCACATGGCCTGGCGGTCTTGCATGGAAAAACGCGCCGTGGCGGGCTCGTGTTTGATGCTGCCGATTTAGTCAAAGACGCCGCCATCCTGCCTCAGGCCTTTTTGTCAGCCATGCGTGGCGATGATGAGCAGGCGTTTCGTCGCAATTGCATTGAAGCGTTGATGCGCAGCGACTCGCTAGACTTCATCATTGACAGCCTTAAGGCCATGGCCGTCGATACCTCGCGCATGGCGGCACAGCTAATGCCAAAAGAGGCCGGGGCATGAATGTGCTGTTTGTCTCCCAATGCAGCAAACGCGCGTTGACAGAGACGCGGCGCATTCTTGATCAGTTTGCAGAGCGGCGCGGCGAGCGCACCTGGCAAACACCCATCACCCAGGCCGGGCTAGATACGGTGCGCAAACTGCTACGCGCCAGCGCGCGCAAAAACACCGCCGTAGCCTGTCACTGGATTCGTGGGCGTGACCACAGCGAGCTGTTGTGGGTGGTTGGCGATGGCCGCCAATTCAATGTGGAAGGTGCTGTTCCCACCAACACCACCGCACGCAATGTGCTGCGCGCTGACGATGAGAATACTTGGCACCACCTGCCAATGATCACGGCCTTAGCGGCGTTGGCTGCATTGCTACATGATCTGGGCAAAGCCACACAGGCGTTTCAGGACAGATTGCGCACCCCCAATTTGCGTGAGCGCAACCACTATCGACACGAATGGGTATCGGTGCGCTTGTTTCAGGCTTTTGTCGGTAAGGATGGCGATGCTGCATGGTTGCAGCGCTTGGTCGCCTGCGTGGATGAAGGCGCAGATGCCAAGGCATTTGAAGCGCGATGGCTGGACCACGCCAGTGGCCGTTTGCTACGCGATGGGCTGGATGATGCGAAATGGGCTGTTGCGCAGAAAGACGCGGCCAACCCCTTTGCTCAACTACCGCCTTTGGCACAAGCCGTGGCCTGGCTGGTGCTGACCCACCACCGCCTGCCTTGCCTTCCCAACCGCGTAGATAACCTGCATGCCGATGATCTGGACGACGATGCACGCATTTTCAAGCGCTTTGGCTCCCGCCCACCTGATGTATCGGATCGATTGCTGTATGGCCTGCTGGCGCGTGTGAATGCAGACTGGAATGAGCCGCGCGAGGCGGTGGGTATGGACAAACTCCATACCTATTGGGAGTTTCCGCACGGTCTGCCTGTTAGTCAGTTGGCTTGGCGAAAACAAGCAGCCCGCTATGCACGCAGGCTGCAAGAGTTAGCGCCGCAGTACCAGAACTCCCCAGCACTGCACGACCCTTTTGTCATGCACATCAGCCGGATGTGTTTGATGCTGGCTGACCACCATTACTCCAGCATAGAGGACGAGGCGCGGCGCAAGCTTTATCGCAACGCTGCGTATCCGTTGTTTGCCAACACCATTAAAAACAATAGCAATCAACGATTGCAGGGTGGGCGCAAACCGCCTTTATTCAATCAAACACTGGATGAGCATTTGCTGGGCGTACAAGCCCATGCCAGTCTGATTGCTCATTCGTTGCCCAGTCTGGCGCGCAGTTTGCCAGCGCTGCAAAACCACAAGGGCCTTAGAAAACGCAACACTATCGAGCGTTTTCAGTGGCAAGACAAAGCGACTGATCTGGCTGCAAGCGTGCGCCAGCGGGCTGCCAGCCAGGGAGGGTTTATTGTCAACATGGCCTCTACCGGTTGCGGCAAAACCTTGGGCAATGCCCGCATCATGAATGCGCTGGCCGATCCCGCGCTTGGCCTGCGTTGCGCGTTTGCGATTGGTCTGCGCACCTTGACTTTACAGACCGGGCGCAGCTTTCAGCATGATCTGGGCTTGAGCGATGAGCAGCTGGCCATAAAGGTCGGCGGCGCTGCCAATCGTGCGCTATTTGAGTACTGGGAGCGCCATGCCGAGGCTACAGGCTCTGCCTCTACGCAGGCGCTGTTGGATGAAGGTGGACAAGTACTGTTCGAAGGCAATGACCGCCATCCGTTATTGGAGCGACTTAGCGACGACGCCCAGGTGCGCAGCCTGATTGCCGCGCCGCTGTTGGTTTGCACGGTAGATCACCTCACACCCGCCACAGAAAGCCTGCGCGGCGGCCGCCAGATTGCCCCCATGCTGCGCTTGCTCAGCGGCGATCTGGTGCTGGATGAGCCCGATGACTTTGACATGGCAGACCTGCCCGCATTGACGCGACTGGTGCACTGGGCCGGGTTGCTCGGTAGCCGCGTGCTGCTGTCGTCGGCCACCTTGCCGCCAGCGTTGGTGGAAGGCTTGTTTCGCGCTTACCGCGCCGGGCGCGAGGTATTTCAAAAGCACCGCAGTGAACGCCCGTATGAACCGAACCAGGTTTGCTGCCTGTGGGTGGATGAATTCCACCGCGATGCGCAGGACTGCGCCAACGCCAGCGAATTTACCGAGGCGCACCAGGTTTTTGTGGCAAAGCGCATCGCTAAATTGGCGGAGCACGCCAAAGCAGAGCCACGGCGGCTGGCAAGCATTACCCAGTTACCCGCGGCGTTGCACGCTATGAGCATGGACGCGGTGCAGCGCCGCAAAGAACTAGCCCAATTCATGCTGCAGCGCGCTTGGGGCTTGCACAAGGCATCTCAAAACCATAGCGTAGACCCCGTCAGCGGCAAGCGCGTGAGCTTTGGCCTGATCCGTATGGCCAATATCGCGCCCTTGTTTGATGTGGCGCTGGCCATGTACGCACTCGGCGCACCTGCACGTGGCGTACGCATGCACTTGTGCGTATACCACTCGCAATTTCCGCTGCTGGCGCGCTCGGTAATTGAGCAGCAGCTCGATACCGTGCTGAACCGCCGTGGTGCAGATAGCGGGCCGGATCCGGTTTTTCAGCGGCCCAGTGTTCGCGCATTGATTGATGGGCACGCTGAGCAAGATCAGTTGTTTATCGTGCTTGGGTCTCCGGTCACGGAAGTGGGCCGGGACCACGACTATGACTGGGCGGTGGTCGAGCCATCGTCCATGCGCTCGTTGATTCAGTTAGCGGGCCGCGTACGACGCCATCGCACGGCTGCGGTCACGGCGGTGAATGTGGAAGTGCTGGACACCAATATCAAGGCGTTGGAGCACCCAGGCCAAGCAGCGTACTGCAAGCCGGGCTTTGAGATGGATCGTCAAGCATCTGGCAGCGGTGACGCTGCGGCGCACTTCCATTTCGAATCGCACAGCCTGCGTGATTTGCTATCCCGGCAGCTCAAGGAATGGAAAACGGTGCAATGGCCGATAGACGCCAGCCCTCGTGTGGCGCGCACCGATGGCAGGTTACGCCCTAGCCGCAACTGGGTAGATCTGGAGCACGCGCGCATGCGCGACACCATGCTGCCGCGTGAGGCAGACAGCAGTACAAGCACCGCAGTCAAACGCGATGCCTGTTTGGTCTGGCATGAGGCGGATAGCGTACGCCCCCAAAGTCTGTGGCTGACCGGCGTACTACCGCAATACCAGCGCTTTCGCGATGACACGCAGCCACGCACCGACGTAGTGCTGTTGCCTGATGACGACGAGGAAAAGCTGCTGCTGCACCGCGTGGTGGATGGCGAGCGACGGGGCGAGCAGCTATATGTTTGCATCGACGATCTGCGCACGCCCGTTCCCGAGCGTGCTTTGCGCCCCAGTCCGCAGCATGGCGTCCAGCCCTGGCTGCACATGGATTTGATAGATGCCTTGCGCCAGCTGGCCGAGGCCAAAGGCTTGTCGCTGGCTGATTGCGCCAAACGGTATGCCACCGTCAGCTTGCCGGATTTGCAGCGTGGCTGGTGGTGGCATGAAGTGTTGGGCTTTACTAAGGTAGGTAGTTAAAAACTGAAATCAACCCCAATAGGGAAAGGAGGAGGCAGCAATGGCAGAAGAAGATGTACCCATGCATGGCAGTTTTAGGGCTGCGGCACATGCGTTTATCCGCGAGCGTTTGCAGGCCAAGCTCGACAAGCTTGGCGAGGAAGATCCCAAGCGACAGGAGTTGCTGGCGCAGCATGAGCCGTTGGCCTGGCTCGAAGACGCCGCCAGGCGTGTGCTGCAAATTCAGGTGGTTACTCATTCCCTCAAGCCCATCCATCCTGATGCGCGAGGTACCAATGTATATGTGGAGCCTGCGCAGTTGTCGCCGCTTGCAGAGCTGGGTAGCCATGCGCTGGGGGCGGAGTTCGTGGGCGATGTGGTGGGCAACGCGGCAGCGCTGGATGTGTACAAGTTCTTGAAGCTGCAAGTCGGCGGGCAAAGCCTGTTGGCGGCGCTGTTGGCTGAGGAGCAGGCAGCATTGCATGCTCTGCATGAGGATCCGGTGCAGGCCAAAGCGTTGCGTGATGCCTTTGTGTCCATCACGGCTGCGCGTGCTGGTGGCCCCAGCAGTCATGGGCGCGCCAAGCAGTTGTATTGGCTGGCGGGGGACGATGCCACGGACGACGCGCAATATGAACTGCTGGCACCGCTATATGCCACTTCGCTCGCGCACGCGGTGTATGGCGAGCTTCAAGAGCACCGCTTTGGAGAGCCGAACAAGGCCGCGCGCGTTGCCCGCCGTGAGCGCAAGCCGCATGACGGGGTGTTCCATGACTCCCCCGGGTTGGCTGCGCAAAAAATGGGTGGCACCAAGCCCCAAAACATAAGCCAGTTGAACAGCGAGCGTGGTGGGCTGAACTATCTGCTTTCGTCATCGCCGCCTGCATGGGCACCCAGTGCAATGCGTCTTCCGGGGTATGCAGAATCGGTGTTTGAGCGGGTGTTCATTGCCCGGCCCGAGGTGCGACGCACTGTGCGTGCCTTGCGCAAATTTCTGGCCTCGGAGCCTGAGCCGAATTTGGAAACCCGCGAGCGTCGCAAAGCTTATACCGATGCCTTATTGGACGAGTTGGTGGCGTTTTCCGGTGAGTTGCTGCAATTGATGCCCCCCGGATGGAGCAAGGACGATGAGCGCTTTAAAGGCCTGGCCTATGCGGAGCAGCTATGGCTGGACCCATTGCGTGCCGAGTTTAAGGAGGAGGCGCAATTTGCCAGCGACTGGATGTACATGGACTGGCCCGCAGATATCGGCAAGCGTTTTGGCGCATGGCTGAACCACGCCTTAGGGAATAAATTTGGCCTTGCAGAAGCCCGCGAGTGGCGTAAAGAATTGCTGACCGATGAAGATGGTTTTAAGCAGCATTTGCGCAAATTACGCAACAAGCTGGATGCACCGCATTACATTCCAATTCGCAAAACGCATGCCGAGCTAATGGCGGGCCGAGGAGAGCCTGCATGAGTACGCTTCAACCCCAAGCCATCTTGGTATTGCCGCATTTGCGCGTGCAAAACGCCAATGCTATCTCCAGCCCGCTGACGCATGGTTTTCCGTCTATTACCGCGTTTACCGGTTTGATGTGGGCGCTGCAGCGCAAGCTTAAGCAGGCGCAAATTCCCTTGCAATTGCTGAGCGTGGGCGTGGTGTGCCACCACCACCAGGAGCAGGTAACCCAAGGCTATGTGCGTACTTTCAACCTCACGCGCAACCCTGTGGACAAGGACGGCAGCACAGCTGCGATTGTGGAAGAGGGGCGCATGCACTTGCAGGTATCGTTGGTGTTTGCCGTAGCCGAGCCATTGGTGCCTGGTGCTGCCAGCAGCTTGGTACAAGGCGCAGAAGATCATATGCAGGAGTGGGCGGAGCGAGTAGGTGATATTGCTGCGCAAATGCGTGTAGCTGGCGGCACGCTGCTGCCTTCGCGCCCCATGCCGGGTAAGACGGTGCGGCCGTGGATGGCGCTATTGCCCGAAGACCCGAAGCAGCGAGCAGAAAACTTTCGTCGCTGGCGCCGCCAATGGTTGCCAGGCTTTGCTCTGGTAGCGCGTGACGATTTGCTGGCGGAGCGATTGGTGTATTTGCGCAAGACCGATGCCAGTGCCACGCTGCTGGATGCCTGGTTGCATGCAGCACGCTTTAACCATGAGGTGTTGCCGCCTACCGATGCCAAACCTGCTGTGGACGGCAAGGTGCGTTGGGGCGATCCGCTGCGGCCCAAAGGTAGCGGCTGGACAGTGCCGATCCCCGTGGGTTATACCGCGCTCTCGCCGCGCCATGCGCCTGGCGTGGTGGGGAATGCGCGCGATGCCAGCACACCGCTGCGTTTTGTCGAGTCAGTCTATTCGCTCGGCGAATGGATCAGCCCCCACCGCTTGAGTGATGTGCAGCAGTTGCTGTGGCGTACCGAAGTGGATGAAGCCCAGGGTTTGTATCGCTGCTGCAATGACTACCAGCCGCACAAGGCGAATGAGCCTGCGCTGGCTGAGGGGCAGGACGATGACTGGGATGAGGAGGATGACGACTATGTTGATGACTAGACGTCACGCATTGCTGGCGCATGCCCCTTCCCACGTTTCAACGCATTGATAAAAGGATTTCCAATCATGTCGAATACTCTGAAAACCGCATCTGTCCTGGCTTTTGAACGCAAGCTCGACCCCTCTGACGCCATATTTAGTGCAGGCCACTGGAATGATCAAGGCGCTAGCTGGGTGCCTGTAAAGATCAAAACCAAGTCGATACGCGGCACCATTAGTAACCGCCTCAAGACCAAGGATCAGGACCCCGCCAAGCTGGACGCGGCAATTCAAAACCCCAATCTGCAGACCGTTGATGTGGCTGCGCTGCCTACTGGTACAGATACGCTGAAGGTGCAATTCACCTTGCGTGTGCTGGCGGGCGCAGGCACGCCATCGGCCTGCAATAGCGCAGACTACCAAGTTGCTGCAAACTGTGCAAGCCTATGTACAGCAACACGGCTTTACCGAGCTGGCAAACCGCTACGCGGCCAATCTGGCCAATGGCCGCTTTCTGTGGCGTAACCGTCAAGGCGCGGAAGAGATCAGGATTGAAGTGGCGGTGCTGCAGAACGGGCAAACTGAGAAATCCTGGTCTTTTGATGCACTAGCGCACAACCTGCGGGCGCTAGGTGCTATTAATTCTGAAGTAAAAGCATTGGGAGAAGTGGTGGCCGAGGGCTTGGCAGGCAAGCGCCATGTGTTGCTGCAAGTTACCGCCTTCGTACGTGTGGGCGCGGGGCAGGAAGTGTTTCCCTCGCAAGAGTTGATTCTGGACAAGGGCAGCAGCGGCAAGAGCAAGACGCTGTATCACGTGGACGATGTGGCAGCCATGCACTCGCAAAAAGTGGGTAATGCCATTCGCACTATTGACACCTGGTACGAAGGCGCTGGCGAGTTAGGGCCAATTGCCGTTGAGCCCTATGGCTCTGTCACCACACAAGGCTCGGCCTATCGGCAGCCCAAGCAAAAACAAGACTTCTACACTCTGCTGGACAACTGGCTGCTCAAAGACCAGGCACCTGCGGTGGAGCAGCAACACTTTGTGATGGCTGTGCTGATCCGCGGCGGCGTATTTGGCGATGCGAGCTAAAGCGCTATGACAACGCATTATCTCGATATCACCTTGCTGAAAGACCCCGAGTTCAGCCATGCGCAGTTGCTGGGGGCTTTGATGTCTAAACTACATCGCGCGTTGGTGCAGGGCCAGCGCAGCGACATAGGGGTGAGTTTTCCGGAACATGTGAACGCCCCGTTGTCCAAGCGCACACTGGGTGCGGTCTTGCGTTTGCATGGGTCGGCTGACGGCCTGGCACAACTGATGGCGAGTACCTGGCTCCAAGGTATGCGCGACCATGTGGAACTGACGGCGGTGCTGGTTGTGCCAAGCGACGCACAGCACCGTCAGGTGCTACGCCGCCAGTTTAAAACCAACGCCGATCGCCTGCGTCGCCGCCGTATGCAGCGCAAAGGTGAAACCTTCGAACAGGCAGCGGCCGCTATTCCAGATACGGTGGAGCGGAAACCCGACCTGCCATATGTCCAACTGCGAAGCAGCAGCAGCGGCCAGCCGTTTTGCCTCTTTGTGGAGCACGCAGCACTGTTGTCTTCGGTTGGTCTGGGGGGCTTCAATACCTACGGCCTAAGCCTGGGGTCCAGCATTCCCTGGTTTTGACCCTTTTTCTGGAGCAGGGTGCAGTTCTTTCTAATTCAATGACTTAGGTGATGCCCCAGAAAATGGGGTGTTGAGTTTGTTTTGTCATTTGTTCTTTAAAAATCAGACAATTGGAGGGTTTGTAACCCAGTTCGCTGCCGCGTAGGCAGCTTAGAAACCAGAAACTGATCGACGAGTGGGCCAAGCTCATGTTCGCTGCCGCGTAGGCAGCTTAGAAATGCGGTGGCATCAGCCAGGCGTGCCACGTCGGGTTCGCTGCCGCGTAGGCAGCTTAGAAAACTGACGCCAAGGTCATCGCCAAGCTGCAAGAGTTCGCTGCCGCGTAGGCAGCTTAGAAAGTAGACCGAGCCATCGACATCACCGAATCCAGGTTCGCTGCCGCGTAGGCAGCTTAGAAAGCCGAGATCGCCGGTCAGACCCTGGCCGACCAGTTCGCTGCCGCGTAGGCAGCTTAGAAATGGTCAAAGATGACCCGAGTGACCTCCCGCGTGTTCGCTGCCGCG